>CAZUDZ010000001.1:0-136959 GCA_964618765.1 uncultured Candidatus Saccharibacteria bacterium
ACTCTTGACCTACTGTTTACAAAACAGTTGCTCTGACCAACTGAGCTACTTCGGCGCTTGCAGTTGCAAGTTTAATATATGTGGAGAATATAGTCAACATAACGGAAGAGAGGTGCTCTAGGAGGTATGGAATCATAGAGCTCTGAACATTAAGTGGGTTTCCGCAACCCAATCCCACGGGATTAGGTAATATTTACTATTTGGAATCCCTAAGCTCTTTTGTATGGAGCTATGAAACCACAGTATTCCTACTAGAGCATTTACATTTTACCCCAAAGAAACATTGATTTACAAATATATTTAGGCCTATAAAGACTATTCTAGAGGAATCCTAGCAAGGACAGGCTTTTTGTCATTACGGTTGACAAGAAAACATTTGCTATAGAGCCGGAAGCTGTTATAGGTACTATGAAAATTATTAACCAGATTATGGAAAATTTCTCTAATCTCTCCCAGTAGTAACGGATCTTTTTTGGCAATATAGCTCTTACTATCTTATGTCCATCTAATGGGGGAATGGGAAGTAAATTAAAGAATGCTAGAACAAGATTGATACTCGTGAAAGTTAGTAAGAAGAATCCAAATATTGATGACAAATCAGGTTTGAATAAGAAATTTGCAATAGCCAAAATTCCCACCACAAGAAGATTTGACAAGGGACCTGCAAGTGCAGTAATTGCAGTCCCTAACTCTCTCCTCTCGAAGTTGTATTCATTTATAGGAACAGGTTTACTCCAACCGAATCTGAAGAGAATCATACATATTGCACCTACTGGATCTATGTGTGGGATAGGGTTTAGAGTCAATCTCCCAGCGGTTTTTGCTGTAGGGTCTCCCATCTTGTATGCCGCAAGACCATGCGCATATTCATGTATAGTGGATGCTATTAATATAGAGGGAATTGCAAAAAGTATCCAATACATTGTATCTGTTAAAAACATAATTTGAAATTATAACATAGAGAAGAAAGAAGCCTTGCTTATTAAGCCTATAATATGTGTTTAACATATAAAAGACTATAATGAGAGAGAAAACATACTAATAGACCTTGGAATTCTTGGAATCTATCCCTAAAATTTTGAGAGTTCCATTTCCTGTTTTGCAACCTTATTCTCGAAAGTTAAAAAATAGAGGTCTGAACACCATAACCACTTGTAATCTTCACTTCTTCTGCACAATGCGGCCTTCGTTGGGTTGTTCTTAATATAATTCACTGTTCTCTTGATATCATGTTCTCGAGGGAGATATTTCCTTTTATATGGACTTTCAAAGAGGCGTCCTCTTTGTTGATATCTTCTGTTAAAATATATTACATAAGAAGTCATAAAACGATGCATAAGTTTGGGTAAGTCATCTGCTTGGGAAGATGTTTGTAGGAGTAAATGGTAATGATTGGGCATTAGGCAGTAAGAAATTAGTTGTATAGGATCATAGATATTTAAATATTTTAGCAATAAACCTAGGAATACATCATAATCATTTTGACTATGGAAAATGGCTTTTTTATGGTTCCCACGGTTGAATAGATGATAATATGAATTCGGATGGATTATCCGTTTTAAATGCGTTTCTTTATTTTGACACATAGCATATTTTATTTTGTGAAAATTAAAATAATCTTAATTTTTACTAATTTATCACCCCAGGCTTACTAGCCCTGTAGAAACGAAAAGAGAAGGAAAATGCCTTCAAAAGCGGGAATTTTACTGTTTAGACTTTCGGGTTGAAGTCTTTATCTGAGGAAACTCTCTACTTAGAGATAACTTATTTAAAACTGCCACTATAGGGCTAGTAAGCCTGGGCTATCTCTGATATAATCTCTCCGTTATGTCAAAAGTTTGTGAAATTTGTGGAAAATCTACAGTCGCTGGCAATAGAATCCAGCACAAGCACTCTATAGGGTGGAGGTATAAAGCACCAAAATCAAAGAGGCAGTTTAAGCCTAACCTCAGGAAAATAGAGGTGGAGATTGAGAATTCTCCTCAACCTACTAGGATCTCTGTGTGTATGAAGTGCTATAAAAGGCTAAGGAAAGAGCAAGAAGAAACAGTCAAATAGTTGTTTCCAAAAAATCTTCTTCAAGCCCTCGTCATCTCCTTTCTTTAATGATAAAATCCAGATAACACTTTAGATTAAACCAATTATGAAATTACTGGACTCTTTTTTCGGATTGATAACATACGATTTAGGTATAGATCTAGGAACTGCCAATACCATGGTATACATGCGTAACCATGGAATTGTGGTTTCCGAGCCCTCAGTTGTTGCCATTGAGAAGCGAACAAAAACTATTCTTGCAGTAGGAAAAGACGCTAGACAGATGATTGGAAGGACTCCAGCCAACATTGTTGCTATCAGACCACTTAAGGATGGGGTAATCTCAGACTTTGATACTACTCAAGCAATGATTCACCATTTTATTCATAAAGCCCATAATTATTTTGGGAAAGGCTTTAAAATTCCAAGACCTAGGGTGATAGTGGGGGTTCCTTCCTCTGTTACTGAGGTTGAAAGGCAGGCTGTCATTGACGCTTCTAAAATTGCAGGAGCCAGAGAAGTTTTCATTGTGGAAGAGGCTATGGCAGCAGCAATAGGGGCGGGGCTTCCCATAGAGGATGCATCTGGGAGTATGATAATAGATGTTGGGGGAGGAACTACTGATATAGCGGTATTTTCACTCGGAGATATAGTTGTTGATAAAACGATGAAGATTGCTGGGGACGAGATGGATGAAGATATGATTAATTATGTAAGAGAAAAATATAATATTCTCATTGGTGAAAGGACTGCAGAAGACATAAAAATATCTATGGGTTCTGCTATGCCTATGAAGAAAGAAAAGAAAATAGAGGTACAGGGTAGAGATTTGCTAACAGGTCTTCCTAAGGCGGTAGAATTAAGTAGTGTAGAGGTAAGAGAGGGAATCATGAATTCACTTTCCTTAATAACAGAAGCCCTAAAAGACGCAATAGAGGAAACTCCGCCCGAATTACTAAGGGATCTCCTTACTTCAGGGATTAGTTTAACAGGTGGTGGTGCTTTAATCAGGGGTTTAGACACTTATTGGTCCAAGGAATTAAACATTCCAGTTAAAATAGTAGAAGATCCTCTTTCTACTGTAGCAAGGGGGACAGCCTTAATGTTGGACCATATTGAGCTTTTGGAGAGAGTACAGAAATCATGGGAAGAGTTGGTTTAATATGATCTAAATCTATGAAAAAGAATGTTAAAAAAGTATCGAGAGAGTATGTAGTGTTGCTTGTAGGAATATTTTTAGGAATAGGTTTCCTCTTGCTAGATTCGATTGGAGCAATATCTTTTGTACGAACAGGTATCTCTTTTATTATGGATCCAATAGCATATCAGGGAGATCAGGCTGGGAACTCACTGCATGAATATTTTGAAACTTTTGTTAAACTAGACGACTTTAGGGAGGAGTACAACGAATTAAGTATAAAGATCTACGAACAGGAGGTGGATACTGCCTTCTACGCTATTTTAAAAGAAGAGAATGAGTCTTTGAAGAAGCAGATTGCTTTGGGTAATCTGGAGCAGAATTATGTTATGACTAAAGTCATAGGGAGGGTAGAAAGTGACACTCTGAGAGTAAATAAAGGAGAGAAAGATGGTGTAACAATGGGGGATACAGTTGTTTTGGGGAATATGTATGTAGGAACAATTGTTAGGGTAGACAGGTCTGGTTCGTTAGTGAGATTACCTTTTAACAGTGCGAGTAACTTAGAGGTGGTAGTTGTTTCTGGGCAAGTAGAGAAGATACGATTGTTAGACAGTGTTGTGGTTTTGACAAAAGGTGTTGCGAGAGGATCTTCTGAGGGAATCAAGATAGAAAATATGTCCATGAATGTATCTTTGGAAAATGGGAATACTGTAGTAGTGAATGATCCTAGAGTAGGAGAGTACTTAGTTTTAGGCCAGCTAGTTGGCTTGTCGGAGAATCCTGCTGCGACATCTAGATCAGGATATGTTTCTCCAATCTTAGACTATGATAGATTAGTGACTTTATTTATAAAAACAGATTTCTAGCTATGATTTTAAATCTTTTATTCATAATATTGGGAGTATTTACAATAGTGTATGTGGAAAGTTTCGTTTTGTCTATTTTGGGGTTGAGATTTGCCGTTGTAATATTCTTTTTTCTGTTTAGAAAGATAGATTGGAAATTACTCTCTATTATTATGGTGACAGGTTTTTTAATTTTTGATGTTGTATATAAATTTCCACTGGGGAGTAATATGTTAGTTCTTTCTTTGCCCTTTGCTTTGTACCTTTTAATCTCGATGTTCATTTCTCTGGATAGTGGGATAGTACCATTTATTATCAAGATTTTGCTATTTTGGTTTTATTATGCTCTTCTTATGGTTCTCCCAAACCTCTTTCTATCAGGTTCTTTTGGTCTCTTAGATTTAGACGGCTTCCTAAGAGCTCTTTTAAGGAGTGTTTTAAGTGTTTTGGTATTACTGCTTCTTGAATATCTTTATGCAAGATTTAGAAAAAGAGGAAATACTTCCCAAATTCGGTTAAAATAGGGTATGAATTTAAAAGTCTCTAAGAAATTAAAAGATGAGAAAACCTTTAAGAATAAGATTTCTTTCCAAGGAGGTGGTTTTAACATTGGCTATTTAGCAAAAAGTATTAAAAGGTCTCTCTTAGAGCCTACAAGAGATGATACTGATATCAGGTGGAACTATGTTTTGGTTTTTTTGATGTTTCTGTTGCTCTTTTCTGTTTTAATTTATGAACTCTCATCTTTGCAGATTGTAAAGGGTTTTGAGATGTTGGAGAAGTCTGAGAACAATCAAGTAAAAATTAGGAAGGTTCCAGCGTATAGGGGGGTTATTTTAGATAGGAATGGGAAGCAATTGGCAGTAAATGAGCCTGCTATGAATGTTTACCTAGCTTTGGAGCACTATTTAGATGATGAAGGTTATATTGACACGGAGTTAATTCAGGAGACTTGCGATACCCTTGGGGGTATACTTGGAGAGGAGTGGGAGAGAGAGAATGAGAATGGGCAGGAGACCTACTTATCCATTTCGGAGAAAGTTTATTCCATGTATAGTGAGAATTTGTATTTTTCAGAAATTCTCATAGCAAGAGATATAGACAACGATACGACTATTAAAATCAAAGCAAGAAGTGAAAACTTGCCAGGTGTATATATAGATAGTGGGAGTAAAAGAAACTACCCCGAAAAAGAGGTGCTCTCACATATATTGGGATATACAAGCACTGTCTCCTATGAGGATTTGGATGAACTGGATTATGTTCTTCCTACGGATGTAATAGGAAGGAGTGGACTCGAAAGAGAGTATGATAAGTATTTAATCGGAGAGCGAGGGGAAATGGTTTGGGAGGTAGATGCGATAGGTAGAATGATTTCAAAAGAAGGGTATATGATAAAGGAGGCTATTCCTGGAAAGAATCTTTACCTGTCAATAGATTTGGATATTCAGAAGAAACTGTATGGTGTACTAGAACAGGGTGTTAAAAAGTACAAAGCTCAGGGTGGGGCAGCTGTTATACAAAACCCCAATACTGGTGAGATAATAGCAATAGTCTCATATCCTAGCTATGACAACAACAAATTTGTTGGAGGGATATCTTCAGCTGATTATTCTTCGTTGCTTGCGGATTCTGGAAATCCGTTGTTAAATAGAGCCATAGCAGCACAAATGCCCCCTGGTTCTACCTTCAAAACGATTGTAGCTGTTGGTGCCTTAGAGGGTGGTGCAATAACAAAAAACACTCAATATGTAAGTAGAAGAGGATATACTTTCTCAAGTGGGGCTCCTTTCCAAGATTACAGAAATATGGCGTATGGAGTACTGAATTTGAATGACGCAATAGCCGTTTCTTCGAATATTTACTTCTGTGAATTAATCAGGAACTGGGATATGAATAAGCTTGTACCGTATTTGGAGAAGTTTGGTATAGGTAAATATACAGGAATAGATATTCCTGGGGAAGCCCCTGGTAGACTTCCTTCTCCAGAAAATAAAGTTGCCCTTGCCAATAGTACTAGTCCATGGTTAGAACCTGTTTGGTATCCAGAGGGAGATTCTTGCAACTCTGTAATTGGACAGGGCATTACCTTAACTACACCAATCCAAATGGCAAATTGGACCTCAGCACTGGCTAACGAAGGAACTTTACACACACCCCATGTGGGTGACTATCTACTAGATGAGCGGGGAAACAGAGAAACTTTGGAGAATGAACCAATATATACAAATATTGTATCTAAGGATTCCATTAAAACAGTTAAGGAGGGTATGTGGTCAGCTGTAAATGGTCCTAGAGCTACAATTAGGAACCTAGCTGGCTTGTCAGTTAAGGTTGCTGCTAAAACAGGAACAGCAGAGTTTGGTCGTCTAAGTAAAGATGGGGTATATGAGAATACGCATGCATGGGCTACAAGCTTTTTCCCATATGAAAAGCCAGAATACACTTTAACTGTGTTCTTGGAGGATGGAGGAGAAAGTTACAATGCAGTAAGCTTAATTAGGGAGATGATAGAGTGGATGACTAAGAATAAGTTCATCTAATTTTAACAATTGAATGCCATAATTATGCATGGCAATACTCCATGAGAGGGATTTTCCTTTCCTCTTAAAACAGGCAGTTCCTAATCTTAAGAAATTATACTATGTAGGAGATGTATCTTTATTTCAGATGAGATGTGTAACTTTTGTTGGCACAAGAGATATTACGAATTACGGCCGATGGGTAATACAGCATCTCTTGGGAGATTTTCTTAAAAAAGCAGAGATAGCTGTAGTGAGTGGGCTTGCCAAGGGTGTAGATGCATTTGTGCATGAGACTTGTCTTGAAAGAGGGATTAAGACGATAGCGATAGTCCCAGGATCCATATCTTCAGCTATCCCGCGTTGCAATATTAAGATATTTGAAAATTTAAAAAGTAAGGGGTTAATCTTAGCGGAGTATCCAGAGGAAACTAACTTTAGGAAAGAGATGTTTGTTTTAAGAAACAGGCTTCTTGCGGCAATCTCCCAAACAGTTGTTGTAGTAGAGGCTGGAGTTAAGAGTGGCTCTTTGATAACGGCTAACATTGCGCTGGAGTACAATCGTGACATCTATACTATCCCAGGGAATATAAATAGTAAGGTTTCGCAGGGGTGCAATGTATTAGCTAAACAAGGAGCGGGTGTGATTACAGGCCTAAATGATTTCAAAGAATCTCTAGGAATTGAGAGTGATCAGGTGTTCCTGAGAATTTAAAATATTTGTATAAGGAAAATGAACAAATTTGACAAGTTTGAATTGATTAAGGTATTTTAGACCTATGAGTAAAAAAGATTACAAAAATTTGTTAATAGTCGAGTCCCCATCTAAAGCCAAGACCATAAATAAATACTTGGGAGAAGACTTTAAGGTAATGGCAACAGTAGGGCATGTAATTGATTTGCCTAAAAGTAAATTAGGAGTAGATGTGGAAAACGGATATGAGCCACAGCTTGAAACAATCTACGGTAAAGGTAAAGTTGTAAAAGAACTTAAGAAGGCAGTGCCTAAAGATGGGCAAGTATATTTAGCAATGGATCCAGATAGGGAGGGGGAGGCCATAGCATTTCATGTTTCTAACGCATTAGAGTTAAAACCATCTAAAACTAAAAGGGTAACATTCCATGAGATTACGCAAGATGCTGTAAAAGAAGCCGTAGATAATCCGGGAGACATTAATATAAATCTTGTTGAAGCTCAAAAAGCCAGAAGAGTACTAGATAGGTTAGTAGGCTACAAGCTCTCTGAGTTAATATGGAAGAAGATATGGTACGGACTCTCTGCAGGTAGAGTTCAATCTGTTGCATTAAGGTTAGTTGTTGAAAAGGAAGAGGAGAGAGATGCTTTTAAAGAGGAGGAGTATTGGGAAGTATCAGTTAAGTTAAAAGATCAGGAGAAAAATATTGTTGTTGCAAAACTAGCTAAAAAGGATGGGAAAAAATATATTCCTAAAGATCAAAAGGAGGTAGATGATATCCAGGGGGGTATTGGGGAAAGTAGATTTCTGGTTAAAGAAGTAACTAAGAAAGAGTTAAGTAGACATGCATATCCTCCATTTACAACTTCAACACTTCAACAGACAGCCAATACAGTTTTGGGGTATACATCTAAAAGGACAATGGGTATGGCACAAGTACTGTACCAGTCAGGATACATCACATATATGCGTACAGACTCAGTATATCTTGCAGATAAAGCGATTAAAGAGATCAGGAAGTTGGTAGAGGAAAGGTATGGGAAAGAGTATATTCCTGCTAAACCTAATTACTACAAAAATAGGTCTAAAAATGCACAAGAAGCACATGAGGCCATAAGACCAACGGATTTTGGTGTTACTGTTTCTAAGATAGAAAAAGAGCATGGGAAAGCAGCAGCTAAATTGTATGAGTTAATATGGAAGAGGTCTGTTTCCAGTCAAATGGTTAGTAAAGAAGTAGAAGCCTTAAAAGTATCCTTGGTTCCTAAGGATTTAGATAATCCAGAATACATATTTACTTTAGGAGGAGAGAGAACAATTTTTGATGGCTTTAGAAAGGTGTTAGGAGGAAAGAAACAGGATGATGATTTGCAAGAAATTGCACTCTTAAAGGAGGGTGATGAATTAGAGAAAATAGAGTTTGTAAATGAGCAGAAGTTTACACAACCTCCAGCTAGGTATACAGAAGCCTCATTGATTAAGAAGCTTGAGGCCTTGGGGATTGGTAGGCCTTCGACATACTCTTCCATAATTTCTACTATTCGTTCAAGGGGGTATGTAGAATTTGAAGCTAGAGCGATTTTCCCAACAGATGTTGGAAGGGTTGTAACCCATTTTCTAAAAGATAATTTTAAACGATTACTTGATTACAAATATACAGCGAAGGTTGAAGATGAACTCGATAGTATTGCGTTAGGGAAAAAAGAATATTTCCCGGTAATAGATGAAGAGTACAGATCTTTAATGGACAATATCGGCAAAGCAGACAAGGGAGTAAACAAGGAGGATGTTGTAATACTAGGGGAGTCCGATGAGAGATGCCCCGAATGTAAGGGTGAAATGGTTGTAAGGATAGGGAGATACGGTAAGTTTTTAAGTTGTAAAAACTTCCCAGAGTGTAAAGGGATGAAAGATTTAAGTGGAGGAGAGGAGAGTTTGGATTATGATAAATACTTTAAACCTAAAGAGTGTCCAAAATGTAAGTCTAGATTGATTCTTAAGAATGGTAAGTATGGGAAGTTTTGGGCTTGTGAGAAATATCCTGAATGTAAGGGTGTTGTGCCACTACTTCTGAATGAGAAGTGTCCAGAGTGTGGGCATCATTTGGTCGAAAGAAGAAGCAAATGGGGTAAATCATTTATTGGTTGTAGTAATTATCCCAATTGTAAATATATTAAGAAGAGTAAATCAAAGAAGAAGAGCAAGAGTTAAACTACTCTTAATAACTATTTATGTAAAACTGTACGAAATTGCTCAGGAGCTCTTTTAGAGAATGCCTCAATTAGATTCTTATTGTCTGTTTCTCTTTAACAAAGGTTTGGGAGGAGCTTATAGTGTGATATACTTGTTGCTATGTCTGCACTTTTAGAGCAACACAACCTAGATACTTCTCAATCGGAGAAAGGGAATTCCCCTTTTTTTGTTATCGGTTCAGAATCAATCTCTTCTGATAAGAAATTCAGTAGAAGAAGAAGGTATGAGTTATGGGAGGGAGAATTAGATGAGCAGCTTTTCCGAGAATTAAGTCATATGACCTTGTTAAAATTTAATCCAAATAGGACGGTATATGACAATAAATATAGAAAAAGGCGCCAATATCAAGGAAATCTATTCTGGGATCAGGAGGGTCTAGGTTCTCTACCATTGGAGGAAGATGATTGTGAAAAAATTAAGAGTTTTTTAATGCCAAAGGAGAACATAACATATGATGAGGCAGAAGCAATATTAGCAGGAGACCCTAACTTGTTAGTTTCTACCATGACTCTTCTTGTTAGCAACTACCTACGAGAAATGAAGAAGGCAGAGGAGAATTTACTTAAAACTATGAACCCTGATAGTGGGAGTCCTGTTTTCTTGCCATTTCTCTTTACAGACGAAGAGGAGAAAATCTTTTTTACGGGTAAGACATTACTTTTGGAATTAAATAGACATGTAAATAGTACTTATGTTGTTGATTTAATAACAAAAGCTGATGAAATAATTACTGCTTTTAATCTTTTACTAGTCGCAAGTCTTGTTAGCAAACACAATATATATCTTGCGAGAGAGGACGCTTTCCAAGATGGTTGCATTGGTCTGTTAAGGAGCTTGGAGGATTTCGATATTGATAAAGATAAGAAGTTTTCTACCTATGCCTCTTGGTGGATAAAGCAAAAAATAAAGAGAGCTAACAGTGATAAAGGTGCTGAAATAAGGGTCCCGACACACTTGGGGAATAGGGTTAACAGAATTCTTAAGGAGGTTAATACCAAGTACAAGATGAATTCTGGGTGTAGCCGAGAACAGATTCTTGAAGAAATCTTAGAAAAATATTCTTCTACTCGGCGAAAGAATATTAAGGCTGCTATAAATAGCCGTAACATCTTCTCCTTAGACGAAAAGAGAAACAGTGAAGATGATGAGTATTCCCTTTTAGATAGAATTGCTTCCAAGTCTGATAAGGTAATGAAGGCTCTAGAGGATATAGAGAGGAAAGAGATAGTTCGGCAGATATTTGATCACACAGATTTTACACCAATAGAAAGGAGAATAATAAAATATAGGTTTGGTATAGGGCAGCCTGATGGGGAGATCCTTCCTTTAAAAGAAATTGGGAGGAGAGAGGGTGTTACAGGAGAAGCAATTAGACAAACAGAAGTAAAAGCTCTAGAGAAATTGGGGAAAGGTTTAATCAAGTTAGGGCTAAAGAAAGAAGATATCCTGTATTAAAAAGAAAAAAGTAACGGTTAATCTCTTTTTAATAACTATTCACTATGATAGTTATATATGCTTCCTAGAGAGAAATATTTAGAAAAAGGTATAGATAATCTTACGGATATGGATATCATTGCCATAATAGTTGGTAGTGGGATAAAAGGGAAGGATTTCTTAAGTGTATCAAGAAGTGTCATTAGTAAAATGAGAAAGATAGCTAAGGATGGTAAGGAGATAGAGATTTCAGATATTGTACAAATTAACGGTGTGGGTATTGTTACTGCCATGAGAATCCTTTGCGGGATAGAGTTGGGTAAAAGGTTATACAATCTACAAAAGAATGATATGGCTTTGGTGAGGAATTCTCAGGAGGCCTACACTGCTCTTAGAGATATTGGTAGTAGAAAGCAGGAGCATGTAGTTGCACTGTTTCTCAATTCTAGATTTGAGGTATTGGATAGAAGAGTTATATGCATTGGAAGTCTAGATGGAGTTACAGTATTACCTAGGGATATAATAATACCTGCATTAGAGCTTAATGCTAGTAGTGTTGTCGTTGCACACAATCACCCATCAGGAGATCCAACTCCTAGTCACGAGGATATTGTCATAACAAAAAGAATACAGGAAGGATTAGAATTGGTAGGTCTAAACTTATTGGACCACATCATTATTAGCAAAGAAAATTGGAGGAGGGTAGAGAGTTGAATAGGTATTAATAAAGTTGCCAAGAACTCTTTTACTTTGTATAATCCAACTGTTCATTTAATATATCTCATATATCTTTGTTCCAATCCTGGACATAGTCCAACAAAGATATTAATAAAAGGAAAGGAAAAAAAATGTCAGAAGTTAAAAAAGAAGTCTTAAAGGAAACTGAGACTAAAAATAAAAGTTTTCAGATACCAGAACTAATAGATTTTCTAAGAGCGGGAGCTCATTTCGGGCATAAAAAAAGTGCTTGGAATCCTCGTATGAAGAAATATATCTACGAAGAAAGAAATGGTATCCATATAATTGATCTTGTTAAAACAAGAGAAATTCTCGAGAAGGTATTAAAAAAGTTAGAAGATTTTTCAAACAAAGGAAATGTTCTCATTGTTGGAACTAAAGGACAAGCTGCTTCCGTTATACAAAAGGTTGCAGAAGAGAACGGTATGTTTTACATTAACCAAAGATGGATGGGTGGTCTCTTTACTAATTTTGATGTAATTAAAAAGAGTGTTCATGATTTAGTTAAGATGGAGGAACAGCTAGCAAGTGGTTTGCAAGGATATGTTAAGAAGGAGAGGCTCCTTTTACAGAAAGATATTGAAAGGTTAGACAGAATATACAAAGGAATTAAATTTATGGAAAAGCTTCCTGAGGTAGTTTTGGTGATTGATAGCCAAGTTGAAAAGAATGCAATTAAAGAGGCAAATAAAGTAGGTGTCCCAATAATAGCTTTAATAGATACAAATTGTAATCCAGACTTAATAACCTACCCAATTCCCGCAAATGATGACTCAATTAAGAGTATTTCTCTTTTCGTAAAACTCTTTGGAGAAGTTGTTGGTAAGAGTAAAAAATCTCTCTCTGTCGTATCTTTAAGGAGAGACCATGAAGCAAAATTAGAGAAGATTAAAAGAGAGTATGAGGAAGAGAAAGAGAGGATGGAGAGAATAGAGGAGGAGGAAAGACGAAGAATGAAAGCGTTAAGGGAGGGTAAGGTAGAAACGAAAGAGGTAGGTTCTGTGGTGAGGGTTGTGAAGAAAGAGAAAGATATAGAGGCTGACGTAAAGGCAGCGGAAGAAGTCAAAGAGAGTTCCAAGGGTATTGAGGAGTTAGGTCTTTCAACCAGAACAGAGAATGCACTAAAAGGGGCAAAAATTAAAACAGTACGAGATCTTAAAGGATACTCCAAGGAAGAGATGAGGGAAATTAGTGGTATAGGTCCCAAGTCAATAGAGGAGATTCAGAAGGCGATAAAGTAGGTAATAATTTAAGTATATAAAGATATGGCAGTAACAGTTGAAGAAATTAAAGAATTAAGAGCTAAAACATCAGCTGGTATGGCTCTTTGTAAAGAAGCACTAGTTAAATCAGATGGAGATATGGGTAAGGCTGTTGAGTACATAAACAAGAGGAGTGATGTTATTAGCCGATTAAGAAATTTAACTGGGGCAAAGATAGGATTATGTAAGTTAGCTTTTGAAGATGCGGGTAAAGATTTTGAGAAAGCAGTTGAAATTATAAAAGAAAGAGGATGGGATAAACCAGTAGGGGCAGAGGAAACAGAAAAAGCAGAGGGAATCATAGAGGCATATGTTCATGGAAAAGATAAGCGATTAGCTGCTTTAGTAGAGATAAAGTGCAAAACAGACTTTGTTGCAAGAAATGAAGATTTTAGAGAATTTGCTCACGAAGTAGTACTACAGGTCGCAGCAATGAAGCCTGAATATATATCGAAAGATGATATCTCAGAACCTGAGGTTGCTAAACTAAAAGACCTCTTCAAGAAGGAGGCCCAAGCAGAAGGCAGGCCTGGCAATATAATCGGCAAGATCGTGGAGGGTAAGTTAACAAAATACTATAGTGAGAAATGTTTACTTGAACAGAGGTGGTTTAAAGATGAGGAAAAAACTATAGGGAACCTCTTGGACACCGCCATTCAGAAATTAGGTGAGCCCATAGAGATATCGAGAATATTACTTTGGGAATTAGGTAAGTAATTATTAAAATTTCCTGTTTCATATATTTGTAATTTCTGAACACTTGTCAACCTCTCTCCATTGATATACAATTATTTGTTAATAATATTTGTATAAAGGCTTTATGAACGAAGATCTATTTAAAAAAGATATAGAGAAATGCATTGAATTTCTTCAAGAAGATCTCTCTCAAATTAGAACAGGAAGAGCAACTCCAGAACTGGTAGAAGAGGTTACTGTGAAGGCATATAACACAACATCTCCATTAAAGAATTTAGCAACAATTAGTATATTAGATGCTAAAAGTATAAATGTACAACCTTGGGACAAGGGTATTCTAGAGGATGTGGGGAAAGGTTTAGAAAGTGCTAATCTTGGTTTCTCTGTAATCATGGAAGGAGAAAGAGTCTTAGTTAAACTGCCAGATTTAACTGAGGAGAGAAGGAAAGAGTATGTAAAGATCATGAAAGAGAGGATTGAAGATGCAAGAGTAGCAGTAAGACAAGTAAGACAGAAGTATATGAAGGAAATAGATGAAGAGGAGAAAGATGGTCTTTCTGAGGACATGGCAAGTAGACAGAGGGAGGATATAGAGAAAGTTGTAAAAGAGGTAAATGAAAGAATAGAAAGAATAAGAGAAGAGAAGGAAAAAGAGCTTACAACAATCTAAATTTTATTTGTAATAGATGGTTTCCATTTTAATAAACATAATTCTTTTCATCCTTGTAATAGGGTTTTTAACCTTTGTACATGAGTTAGGTCACTTCCTTGCTGCCAAGTCGATTGGGGCAAAGGTCTATGAATTTTCATTAGGTTTTGGTCCTAAACTTCTTTCAAAGAAATATAAAGAGACTCTATACTGTATTAGAATCATTCCTTTGGGTGGATTTGTTAAGATATTGGGAGATGGTGATCCAAGTGAGTATGAAGGGAGTGTTAAGGATTTAGAGAATAGTAAATATAATTTAAACAATAAAAGTAAGATAGCTCAGATATTTGTTATGTTGGCAGGTATCTTAATGAATATCTTGTTTGCAGTTGTCTTCTACTACGCAATCTTAGGACTTAATGGCTGGAAGAGTAATCCCATATATGTTGATTTAGAGAAAATAAATATAGTTGGTGCGAAGGTTGAGAAGGTAGTAGGTTATCAAGTTGTAGAGAAAGGGAATGCTTCTCAGGCAGGGTTGCCTACATACGGCATAATTAAAGAGTTAGGGGGAGTAGAAGTCAATGACAAGGAGCAGCTAGTTGAGATGATCAAGGGTAGTGAGGAGGTTTCTCTTTTTGTTTGTGATGATTTGGAAGGTGAATGCAATGACTATACTGTAAAAGTAAATGGGGAGGGTCATATAGGGATATATATATCTCATGGTTTTGTTCTTAATTATGATGAAATGAAGGTTTTTGCTGGTCCTGTGTATTTGATAAATAATCTTAAAATTATAGGTAGAGTATTAGGTTCTTTAATAGGTTCAGCAAGAGAGACGGGTGATTACTCTGATCTTTCAAATACAGTGTCTGGCCCTATTGGCATATTTCTCTTAATAGATAGTTTGAAGGGCAGGGGTATAGTAGCGTTTCTTTCTTTAATAGCGGATCTTTCCATATCTCTAGCAATAATGAATCTTTTACCTATTCCTGCATTAGATGGGGGTAGGGTTATGATTGTAGTTTTGGAGGGGGTATTTAGAAAAAAGTTTAACGAGAAATTTAAAACGGTTGTTATTAACATCAGCATGGTATTGCTCATCCTGTTAGTGGTGTTGGTAATGGTTAAGGATGTTGTTAATATAGATAGTATGAGGAGTATGTTTGAGTAGTGTAACTAAGTATAAAAGTGGGTGTAAAGTTTAGGTTGTTTGTTGTAATATAAGGATATAAATGGAAATAAATCTGTCTAGTAAAAGAAGTAAATTAATAATCCTTATTATATTTTTTGTTATCTTTGCAGGTACAGGGGGATATCTGTTATGGAGAGTTAATCAACCTGAGAGTGTAGCTCCAGAGGACAGTGAGGCAGGAGGAGGTGCAGGTGCTTGTTGTATAGAGGGGATAGGGTGTGTAGCAGGATATCGATGTGATATGAAAGCCTCGTGTACAGCCACTGAGAAAGCCTACGTTGGAGGCTATGGCCCCCCATGCGGAACCTCAAACGGGAAGACAGTTAATTGTAGAAGCTATTTCTACTGTCAAAATCCTGGTACTAATACCTGCGAACCTGAAGACTCAGCTAATTTGGGTACATGTCAGCCTCTAAGCCCTGGAACTCCTCCTTCGGAGGGTGATTGTAAGGACGTTAAGTGTGAATGGCCTAAGGTACTAATGAGTGGGAGATTGGATGCTAGTCAAGATGTGTGTAGATGTGAGTTATGTACTGGTAAAGTTGCAAATAATCCATATTCTTGTGGTGGTAATCCTCCTACTTGTACTCCAGGCTCATGTCCCTCAGGAACAGTCTCTTGTGGAGACTCTACGAATCATGAAAGTGGTAGCGATTGTAAAAAGAAAAGCTCAATATCCTGTGTTACCTACCATCCAGATTGTAATAATTCGACATATGTATATAGATACTGTAAGCCCATGTCATCTACACCTCCACCTACAAATGTCTGTGATGGTGGTAATTGGACAGGAAAACCCTCTGGAACATATCCATACTGTTCTAACATAGCATACAAATTTGTTGCCAAAGATTCTGATGGTGTTAAAAAATCCTCCATAGTAGTTAAATTAAATGACACGGTTAGGACTAATTTAACTAAAAGTACAATAAAAGAGGCTGACAAGGAAGTTGAGGTAAAGGAAACACTCAGTACCTCTTCTGATTGTCTTAAACCAGGGGAGTATACAATTAAAGCTTCTTGGGCAGACACAAAAGACAAAACAGGTCCTGAATGTTCTCTTACTGCATCATTTACTGTCTTGGAAGAAGAGAAAAATCCAGATTGGGATATTAGTAAAAAAGTTACTGAGGTTTGTATAGATGAGAATACGGAAAACCCTAAATCGAAGTTGCAGTATGTGGTAACAATTACAAATAGTGGGGAAGGAGCGGGTAAAATTACATCCATAGTAGACACATTAGACAGTAAAGTTCTTGAAGGATATATTGATAGCATAAGTGCTAATGGGAAGTTTCAAGGTGGGACAATAGTATGGCCTGTAGTGGCAGGTGATCAGGAATTTAATCCTGGACAGTCGAAAACATACACATACTCATACGTTGTACCTAGTACTGCTTTCGGGGTTTACAATAATACAGTAAAAGCAACCCCTGCTGTTGGGAATACTTTGATAGCTAATGCCACTATCTCTGCTGATTGTGAGGTTTTAGAACCAGAGGAAGAACCTGTACCCGATGAGGAGATACCAGTAGCTGAGGAGAGAGATCTTCCAGAAAGTGGTATCTTTGATGATTCTCAAGCCTCCATATTACTAGGGGTTGGTTTACTTCTTCTAGGTTTTACATGGAGGATTCTTGGTAGGGGTATGTATGTATCTATTGAATTGTTAGGTAGTGTACCCAAGAAGGTATCTATACATATGAAGGATATAAAGGAGGATATAAGGGGAAGACAAAGGATTAGACTTTTACAAAAAAGAGAACAAAATAGAAAGAAATTTGAAAAGAGAGTAGTAAAGGAGTAGAAGTTTATTGATATTTTAATAGTTTGTTGGTAAATTGTTTAATATATCTGAATTTATGTAAGTATGAATATAAATCTGTCCACTAAGAAGAGTAAATTAATAATACTTGTTTCATTATTTGTAGTTTTTGTTATATCTGGAGGCTATCTTTTATGGAGAATAAATCAACCTGAGACGGTAGCTCCGGATTATACGGAAGCATCTTTTGACAAGGATTGTACGATATACGGCAGTTGTTATATCGTGATGGGAGATTGTGTAGGTACTTGTTCAGATAAAGAGACTTGGAGATATTGTGATTCTTGTGGGGGAGGAACGGATCCAAGTAGTTGCAATAATAGAGTTGCCAGCGATGTCGGGAAACCGGTTGGGACCAGATGTATTGGAAAGGGTTCGTACACATATGAATGTGGGGCTTGGTGCTACTTGTCTTCCAATGGACCAAGCTGTTGTAGCTCTCCAACACCCACATACACCCTCAAATATACTGCTAGTACTGGTGGTGAAATATCTGGAAGTGCTTCTCAATCTGTTAAGAAAGGTAATTCAGGCACTCCGGTAACAGCTGTGGCTAAGGCAGGATATACTTTTTCTAAATGGAGTGATGGTAAAACAGATGCCAGTAGAACAGATACAAATATACAAGGCAACATTACTGTTAATGCAGAATTTACTGCTAAACAGTACACAGTCACATACAAAGCAGATAGTAATGGGAGTCTAACAGGGAAAAAGAACCAAACAGTTAACCATGGAGCTTCTACTACCTCTGTAACTGCTGTTCCTAACCCAACATACTTTTTTGCTGGCTGGAGTGATGGTGAATCTGTTAACCCTAGGCAAGACACTGATGTTAAAAAGGACATTACAGTTACTGCAACCTTCTCTCTGTCTTGTGGTAATGGTACCTGTGAAGTAGATGAGAATGCACAGACTTGTCCATCTGATTGTAAAGCAAAATGTGGTGATGGTTACTGTACTCATGATGAAACCGTTTTAACTTGTCCAAAGGATTGTAAAGCAAAATGTGGTGATGGTTACTGTACCCACGACGAAACCTCCGTAACCTGTCCAGAGGACTGCTCCGCCGAGTGTGGAGATGGTTACTGTGATCCTAAAACAGAGACAGCTGCCAACTGCCCAGCAGACTGTGCTTCTAACTGTGGTGATGGTGCTTGTACACACGACGAAACATCTGCAACCTGTCCAGAGGACTGTGGTCCTGGAGTAGCAGTAGTACCTGAAACAGGCATATTTGATGATGTACAAGATTCTGTCCTAGTAGGATTCGTATTACTCTTCCTCGGCTTTACATGGAGGATTCTAGGTAGGGGAATCTATATCTCCGTATCCTTCCTAGGAACATTGCCTAGAAAGCTAACCATACAGTTTAAAGATGTAAAAGAAGATGTAAGAGCAAGACAAAGGATTAGACTTTTACAAAAAAGAGAACAAAACAGAAAGAAATTTGAAAAGAAGGTAGTAAAAGATTAATAGTATGTGATATAATCAGCTCGCTATACTTAATTAAAACATACAACATGGCTGTAATAGTACATTCTAACGAAAACATAGACAGTGCACTCAAAAGACTTCACAGGGAAGTCCTAAGGGAGAAGATACTGGAAACATACAGATCTAAACAGTACAGAGTTACCAAATCTGAAGAAGAAATTCAGAAAAGAAGAGAGTGGGCTAAGATGAAAAGAAGAAGAAGAAGTGCAGCTCGAAGAGCTAAGTAAATTTTCACAAAGTAATCAATGTCTTTACTAGATACCCTAAGAAAAGATATGTTTGAGGCATCTAAAGAAGGTCTGAGGGAGAAGTCGGACATACTTAAGATGGCTTTAGCTTCTGTAAAGAATGCACAGATAGAGGTGGAGGAACAGTTAACTAATCAAGAGGTTGAGAAAATTCTTAACAAGGAAGTTAAGAAGATAAAAGATTCCATAGAACAGTTTGAGAAAATGGGCAGGAATGACCTTGTTGCAAGAGAAGAAATACAGCTGGGGGTATTACAATCATATCTACCAAAACCTTTAAGTGAAGATGAAGTAAAGAAAGTTGTAGAGGAGAAAATAGCTCAGACAAAGGCAGAGGGTATGAGTGATATGGGGAAGGTAATGGGAGCTGTAATGAAAGAATTAGAGGGCAAAACAGATGGAAATACAGTAAAGAATATAGTCCATCAGTTACTCAGCTAGTATGGAATTAAATATCTACAATTGGCAAACATTAAAAAGACATTTTCCTCAGATTACTTTTTTAAAAAAAGATTTGCATAAAACCCTTTTTAAGCAAATATCTCAATACGATCTAAAGACACTCAAGAGCATTGGGAGAATAGATGTAATCAATATTGTTTTTGTTCCTCTCAAGGAGATTAAGCAATTAAACAAAGATTTTAGAAAAAAAGATGAGGTAACAGATGTTCTCTCCTTCATACTAGAAGAAAATCCTCTGATTGGTGAGATATATATTTGTCCTGAGTGTATAGCTAGGGAATATGACCATACAGAGATCCTCAGAGACATTGTACACGGCTTCTTACATCTTTTAGGGTATGAACACAGTAAGCATTTTACTGGAGCTGTAAAATCAAGAGAGAAGATGTTTGTAAAACAAGAGGATATGTTGCAAAATATATTACATGAAATTAATAACAGGGCTAGGTAATCCAGGAGAAAAATATTCAGAAACCAGGCATAATGTAGGTTTCCTTTTCTTAGATACTTTAAGAGAGAAATTCCTGTATCAAAGAGATATCTCTGCAACAGATTGGAAAAAGGAGAAAACCTTCTCTTCTGAAATATGTTTTTTAAAAGAAGGAAGTAAGGTTTTAGCGATGTTACAAAAGCCCATGACATATATGAACAGGTCAGGAGAAGCTGTAAGTAAGGTGGTTAGGAAATATGAGATAGAGGATCTAGGTAACGATTTTATTCTCGTACATGATGATTTAGATATCCCTCTAGGGAAATTTAAAATTCAGAAAGGTAAATCTCCCTTTGGCCACAACGGTGTTAGAAGTGTAGAGGAGAGATTGAAGGGAGATGAATTTAAAAGAGTGAGAATTGGTATAGAGGGTAGGGACAATATGAATATTCCTGGGGAGGATTATGTTTTAATGAGATTTACTAGCTCCGAAAAGGAGATAGTAGATGAAGTTGTGCAAGATGCAGTAAGGGGTATATTGGCAGATATCCTAATCTAACTATTTCTGCATATATATTTTCTCTGTCTTGTTCCCATAATACTCTCTTAAATACCTGTAGGAGTGCATAGATATGCTCTCATCTGTATCTAATACAGACGCTAAATAATTACCCTCCAAGGTAACCCCAAGATTAAGAATCTTCTCCTCTTTTACAAAAAATATCTTCCCAGGCGCTAGGTTTACATTTGCATCTAAATTTAATTCGATCAGTTGCTCCTCCTCTTGTAAATATTCAAAGAGGAGTGTGGGGTAATCATAATCAGTGTAAAAGTATGACTTAAATCCATACTTCTTGTTATGATAATCCCTTAGTACAGGGTCAATGGGTAAATGAATATCATAGTAAGATTGTGCAATTAATCTGTAGGAGTCAAATCCTCCATAGAAATCTTTGACTTTAGCAAAAACATCCTTACTGTGATTGTTTGTCCACTTTCCACTATTAACAATATTTAAAGTTGCATCTAATACATTTCCGTGATCAGCTTTCTCAATATTACTCTTTCCAGTATTACCAATATCCATATCCAGCTTGTCAGAGATACCGTCATAATCAATATCATAGTTAACCTTGCCATCAGAGCCATACATCCTTGTACTATTATACGTATTCAAGGAGAGATACATGGAAAGTGGTAAATATATTACGGAAAGTGTAATTAAAGTCTTTAGTAGTATAGAGACACATCTGTTTCTCTTAAAATACTTCTTGTATACAGCAAGAAGGAATATAAACACGAGAAGGAACTCTAATGCAAGAGCTGTTGTGAACAGAAATCCTACAAAGAGGTTTGATTCTAAAATATTTCGAAGAAGAAAAATCCGAACATTTGAGATTGGGTAGAGTAGCATAATACTTTCCACTAAAAAGTCAGCGATTAAATGGAAAAGGGTTGAAATGAGAAAGGTGTTTGCTAGTATGTTTAAGAGTCTTTTGTCTAAGACTTCTCCTGTTTTTCTGTTAAATAGTTTCTCTGTAAAAGAAATAGAGATTTTAAGAAATATCCAGATTACAATGTAGAAGATGGGAGTGTGAGTTATGATATCGTGATGTATAAAGCGAGGAACATTAAGCATTGAAAGAACTAATATATCGAAATCAGGTAAGATTCCAAAGAAAAGACTTAATAGGGCTACTAATATTTGTTCACTCATTTTAAGCTGTCTGATTTTCTTGTTCTGTATCGCCTCATTCGCTAGATACGATATTGGTCCGTGTGCTATATACATATGTGTTTAGCTTTCAAATTAACCTTCAACATTATACATATTTTGTTAGTATTGATAAAATAGCCATGTGCAAAAAGAAAATATTAAAAAGAACATGTTAGAGATTCTGGCCAAAAGATACGAACCGTTAAAGGAAGAGATTCTCTCCACCCAAAATATCTCAGGAGTTGACTACGGTTTCTACGAATTAGCATGTGAGATATTGGGAATATTACTTGGTAATGTAGTATGGCTCTCTACACAGCAAGATACCCAGGGGAATGTAAAAGAAGAGAGTGTACAGGTGAGGAAAGGGAATCCGTTCAATATTGATTCCTTCCTTAAACTCGGATACGAGAGGGTGGAAAGAGTATGGAATGAAGGAGAAATTTCTGTACTTGGGGATGTAATCATAATATGGCCATTTAGTATGAAGAATCTAGTAAGAGTAAGTCTCTTTGGTAAGGAAATAGAGAGCATCTTTGTGATTGATGCAGAAAGTAGGAAAAAGATAAAAGAGATAGATGAAAGGATATTCCTCGGAATAAACAGTAAGCTTTTAGTTGGAAATGAGGAGTCTTCTGGGAGTGTTAAGATAAATTTAGTTAGTAATCTTACTGACGATATTGACAAGATAGATCTAGGTATTAGAAGTATCCCTAATATAGAGGAGTATACATCTAGGAAAGCTGTGCTAGAGATAGTAAATAATTACAAGAGTAGAGGATATAACATTTGGTATCTAACAAGTAGTTTAGATAAGTACGAATTGGAAGTTGGTAAGAGTATGAGAGAGGTAATAGATAGGGTATTTGCAGTTAAAAACAGTATTGAAAGAGATATTCAGAGAGGTTTTGTATCGAGTGTTACCAAAGTTTTACTTCTGACAGATCTAGAGGTTCTAGGACAGTTAGATCTATCCATCTATGAGAAAAGAAACATTAATATCGATCCAAGTAGTGTTGAGATATTAAAGAAAATAGTCCCAGGAGAGTACATAGTGCATGAGGATCACGGTATTGGTAAGTTTGTTAAAGTAATCAGAAAAGAGCATGGCCCGTACATTGAGATAGCATACGCAGGAAAAGATAAACTGTATGTACCTCTTTCTGCTTCGGAGAAACTAACTAAATATATCGGGACTGGAAAGAAAAAACCGATATTAACAGGATTAAATAGTGGAGTCTGGAAGAGGATATCACAAAGAGCGAAGAAAGAAGCAGAAGATATTGCGAAAGAGTTACTTCAGCTATATGCCCTTAGGGCAAGTGCTAAATCTGACATAGTAATTGATTCTGGAGAATCTCTCGAAGAGTTAAAACTTTTCACAGATCAATTTGAATTTAAAGATACAGATGATCAGTTACTTGCTACAAAGAATATAGTAGATGATCTACAACGCTCTAAACCCATGGATAGACTTCTAGTAGGAGATGTAGGGTATGGGAAGACCGAGATTGCTGCAAGGGCAGTATTTGCAATAGTGAATGCAGGGTATCAGGTAGCAATTCTTGCTCCTACTACCATATTAGTAAATCAGCATTTGAATGTCTTTAAAGAAAGGTTTAAGCAATATCCTGTAAATATTTCATCTCTGTCTAGGTTCTCTTCCTTAAAGGAGAAAGAAAGGGTTAAAAATGGTTTGAGAAGAGGGACAGTGGATATTGTCATAGGAACACATGCTCTCTTTGGGAAAGAGATCTCTTTCAAAAGGCTTGGTCTTTTAGTTATAGATGAGGAGCAAAAATTTGGAGTTAAACAGAAAGAAACTATTAAAAAGAAAAGAGTTGATACCCATATTCTTTCTTTAACAGCAACTCCAATTCCAAGAACCTTAAATATGGCACTCTCTGGTATTAGAGATATTTCTGTTCTAGCAACTCCTCCTGAGGGACGAAAGGAGGTGATTAATCACTTCGAAAGATTTAGTTGGGAAAGTGTCTCTACTTCCATCTCACAGGAGTTAAAGAGGGGAGGGCAGGTATATTTCTTACATAACAGAGTAGAAACGATACAAGATATATACAACAAGTTGACTACAATGTTTCCTCATGCAGTAGTAGGTATTGCCCATGGTCAAATGAGTGTTCAAAAATTGTCTAGTACAATGGATGCTTTTGTGAGGGGGGATATAGATATTTTAGTGTGTACTACTATCATTGAAAATGGACTCGATATACCTACCGTTAACACACTAATCATACAGGATGCCACCATGTTAGGACTCTCTCAAATGTATCAAATCAGAGGTAGAATAGGGAGGTCATATACTCAGGCACATGCATACTTTTTCTTTGATAATCTCAAAGGAGATGCTCAGTTAAGATTGGAGGCAATCAAAGAGTCTCAGGAATTGGGATCAGGTTTTTTGCTCTCAAACAAGGATTTAGAGATAAGGGGAGCTGGGGATATTTTAGGGAAAAATCAATCAGGTACAATAAATTCCGTGGGGTACGGTCTGTATTCTCAAATGCTTGCAGATGCTGTAGAGAAACTCAAAAATCTGGGTAAATAATTTTCACTTGGCAAAGCATAGACTTTGTTCTAGTATGTACCATGTCTTCAGTCCTCTATCAAAAATACAGATCGAAAGATTTTGATGAAATCATAGGTCAAGATTATGTCACTAAGTTGTTAAAGAATACAATTAAGAGTGACCAGATTGCCCAAGCATATCTTTTCGTCGGCTCAAGAGGTACAGGGAAAACCTCTACAGCAAGGATATTGGCAAAAGCCGTAAACTGTAAAAAACCTAAAAGAGATGGGAATCCATGTAATGAATGTGAGTACTGTGAGAGTATATCTAACGGGAGGTTTTTAGATTTAATTGAGATAGACGCAGCCTCAAACAGAGGGATAGATCAGATTAGGCAGTTAAAGGAGAAGATAGAGTTTTCTCCTTCTGAGGGAAAGTACAAGGTATATATCATAGATGAAGTCCATATGTTAACGACAGAGGCTTTTAATGCTCTTTTAAAGACCTTAGAAGAACCTCCTGCACATGTAATATTTATTCTAGCTACAACAGATGTACATAAGCTTCCACCTACAATTCTTTCAAGGTGTCAGAGGTATGATTTTCGGTTAGGGACAGATAATGAGATTAAGAGTTTAATAAAGGACATTATTAAAAAAGAGAAGATTACGATGGAAGATGAGGCACTTGATATCGTAGTTCAAAATGCAAAGGGTAGTTACCGAGATGCTCTTTCTACACTGGATGTAATATATACAGGTCAAGAAACAAGAAAAGATGAGATTACCACAGAAGAGACAAGGAATATTTTAGGATTACCAGATTTTGATAGCGTAATATTTCTACTTAAAAACCTCATAGAAGGAAATGGTAGTAAAGCTCTCTCAGTAATTGAGGAGTTAGAGAGCAAAGGTGTTAATCTTCAGCAATTTACTAGCTATGTCTTAGATATTTTAAGAAATATATTGATTGGGAAAATACGAAGGAAACTGGATAAGGAGTTTAGTTTTGTAGAGGATGTCGATATTAAACTGCTTCACAAGTTAATAAATCTGTTCTTGGAAGCAGAAAACCGAATTAGGTATGCAAATAACCAAGCCCTTGTTTTGGAAATGATAATTCCTGAAATGATGCAAAGCGGTGTTGGGCAAGATGTAGAGATTGTGAATAGGGATGTTAAAAAAAGAATCCCTCAGGAGAAGCAGGAGAGTAAGAAGGAGGAGGAGAAGGAAAGTAAAAATCATGAGGATACAGAGTGTAGGGATATCCCAGTTAAGGATATTAAAGAGAAATGGGAAATATTTGTTAATGAAATTAAACCCTTCAACGGTCATCTGTATGCATTTCTAGGTAATGCCAACATTATTAATTTTGACAAAGGAACACTTTTCATAGAGGTTCCTTTTCAGTTCCATATGGAAAGAATTGAGGTGCCCAAGAGTAGAAATGCCATATCAGAAACTTTTAAGAAGGTGTATGGTACAAACTGTAAGATCTCGTGTGTGGTGAATGAGAAGATTAAACAGAAGAACAAATCAGATGCAGATTTTGTTTTAAGGAAATTACCGATAATTAAGAAGCCAAAAGAGAATAAAGAGAACAGCAGTAGCAAGGTTGTTACGAATATAGAGGCAATATTTGAGGGTATGTAGAAATCTCTCTTTTAGGATATAATGTACTCACTATTTAAGTTTTTTGTATACTACTATGTTAAATCCAGTAGAAGCATTAAAGATGCAAAGTGAAGCAAAGAAGCTTCAAAAGAAGTTAAGAGAAAGAAAGATTAAGGCTGAGTCAAAGAATGGAATGGTCGCTATATATATGAATGCGGCACAAGAATTTGAAGATGTTCATATTGATGAGGAGTATCTTTCTCCTGATATGTTAGATGCCATTAAGAGGGGCTTTAAGGAGGCTTTTAAAGAGTATCAGAAGAAATTACAGAAGGAAATGATCCAAGATATGGATATGGACCAATTAAAAAGTATGTTTAGTAAGTAGTATGTCAGTATTACCCAAGAGTGTAGAACAAGTTATAGAGGAGTTTAGTAGATTGCCAGGAGTAGGTCCTAAATCTGCTTCTCGGATGGCATATCATTACATCAGGTCTTCAAACCAGGATGCTACTAAGTTAGCATCTGCTCTTGTTGAAATGGATCAGGAAGTTAAATACTGTAAGGAGTGTTTTAATGTTACAGACAAGGAGGTTTGTGATCTATGCTCTTCCCCTTTAAGAAAGAAGAACAAATTGTGTGTAGTAGAAGAGCCTTTAGATGTAGTGGCTTTTGAGAATAGTGCGGTCTACGATGGGCTTTACTTTGTTTTGGGAGGAGTGATATCTCCTGCCGAGGGTATAGGGGAGGATGAGCTGAGATTTAAAGATTTAGAAAAAAGGGTCAAGGAGCTTTTAAATTTATTAAATGAGAATGAAGCGCTAATTGAAGTAATCATTGCTACCAATCCTAGCCTAGAAGGAGAAGCTACTGCTAGTTACATCATAGATCTTCTAAAAGAGTTATCTAAAGAAGGTAAGGTAAAGATTACTCGATTGGCAATGGGTCTGCCTACAGGTGCTGATTTAGAGTATGCCGACAGGTTAACCTTAAAGAGAGCTTTAGAGGGTAGGAGGGATATCTAATCCCCTTACTGTACTTTGTAATTGTTTCTCTGTTGTAAATTTCTAAATGGAAATTCCCCTAAATACAGTGTAAAATAACTCAGTATGAAGCTATACAGTACTCTAGACAGAAAAGTAGTTGAGATTGAACCTTTGGAAGAAGGCAAAGTCTCCATATACAGCTGTGGACCAACAGTATATTACAGAATGCAAATAGGAAATATCAGGCCATATGTAAATTGGGATATACTACATAGGGCATACCTGTACCTAGGATATGATGTTAAAAGAGTAGTAAACTTAACAGATGTAGGGCATATGACATCTGATGATGACTACGGTAGCGACTTTGGAGAAGACAAAATGGACAAACAGGCTGCGAAAGAAGGTCTTCAACCAATAGATATTGCAAATAAATATATAGATACAGTTTTAGATGACTTTAGGAAATTAAACATCTTAGCTCCTAACGGGGATATAATCTCAGAAGATTTAACCCACGAAGGAGTTTCTGAGTATGCTTTTTGTCGTGCTACAGAGTATGTAGATGAAATGATAGGGGTAATTAAAAAAATTGAAGAGAACGGATATGCTTACGAAACAAAACAGGCTCTCTATTTTGATGTTAGTAAGATAGAGGATTACACCATATTTACGGGACAGAAATTAGAAGAGAAAGAGATAGCGGTAAGAGAGGAGGTTGATATAGATCCACAAAAAAAACATCCAGCCGATTTTGTCCTGTGGATGAAGAGATATGGCAAATATGAGAATCATATAATGAATTGGAACTCTCCTTGGGGGAATGGTTTCCCTGGCTGGCACATTGAATGTTCCGCTATGGGGACAGCTCTTCTAGGAGAAAACTTTGATATTCATACTGGAGGAGTGGATCACATCCCTGTTCATCATACTAATGAAAGGGCACAAAATATTGGAGCTTTTGGTCATCCTGTTGTTAATTACTGGATACATAATGAATGGGTAGTTAACAAAGACGAGTCTAAACTCTCCAAGAGTAAGGGTAATTCCCCATATTTACCAAATATCTTAAAATTAGGATTTGATCCTATGGATGTAAGATATTATATCCTCTCCATTAATTACAGAACTAGAATTCAATTCTCAGTTGAGGCATTAGAAGGGGCAAAGAACGCTCGGAATGCTCTTTTGAGGAAAATAAAGGAATTACAGGCTCCAAAAGGTAGTTTAATAGAAGAGTATGTAGAAAGATTTAAACAAGAGCTAGAAAACAATCTTAATATGTCCGGAGTTCTGGCGTTGATAAATGAACTTCTTAAATCAAAGTATCCCCAAGGTGACATATTAGCGACAGTATTAGATTTTGATAGAGTACTAGGACTAAATTTGCATTTGGTGTTAGATAACAAGGAAGAAGAGATAGATACAGAATTAAAGCAACTATTAGAGCAGAGGAAAAAAGCGAGGGGGAGTGGGGAGTATGAGCAATCAGATCGTTTAAGAGATGAAATAATTAAAATGGGGTATGTGGTTAAAGATACTTCTGAAGGACAAAAAATAGAGAAGAAATAACAGTTAAATGAGTCAGAATACAGTTTCAATAAAATTAACAGCAAATGAGGCAGAACTCTTAAAAGGAATTCTTTTGGAAAAGGGTTGGAATGAACAGGAGATAAATAATGAGTATATTGCTCTTAGGATGAAAAATGATGAAGGCTCTGTTTGTACACTGTATACTAGTATGAAAGTAGTTTTTCAAGGGAAAGAAGATTTCAAGGATATATTGGGAATATTGAAGGATACAGAAGAGGATATCAATATAGTGGCACACATAGGCGTAGATGAGGTTGGTAAGGGTGATTACTTTGGTCCTTTAGTTGTAGTGGCTTGTTTTGTAAATAAGGATTTCTTAAATCAGATTCAAGGATTAGGTATAGGAGACTCTAAGAAGATCTCAGATAGAAGAATAATTGATATTTATGAAGAAATAAAAGAGTACCCATACTATTATGTCTCCATTGTACATCCTAAGGAATACAACAGACAAATCAAAGAGCTTAAGAATGTATCTATCCTTCTAGCTAAGCAGCACTCCAAGGTTATAGAGATGGGACTGAAGGACTTGAAAGAGGAAAACATAGAATGTACAGAGGTTGTCATAGATCAATTCTCTTCAAAGAAGAGTAGGGTAGTTGATGAGTTAGGGCCATTGGCACAAAAGGTAAATTTTGTACAATACCATAAAGGGGAGTCAGATATAGCAGTAGGATGTGCATCTGTTCTTGCTAGAGCAATATTTCTAAGAGAGTTAGATGAAATGGGTCGTAAGTATTACTTTACATTTCCCAAGGGGGCTTCAGCTGTCATAGATACTGCTCGAGAATTTGTTAGGAAAAATGGAGCGAAAGAGTTAGAGAATGTAGCAAAAACAGGCTTTAAGACAACAAAGAAGGTTATACAGGATTCTTTTTAGGCTTCTTTTTTGAAAAGAGTACTTTCAAAAATATCACAGTAAGAAGTAATCCTAGTCCTACAAGAAGAAGAACTGTATAGTTTGGTTGAATAATTACTTCTTTGACTATAATATTCTCATCTATTCCATTATAGAATCTCCCAACGACGATTTTCTCAGAGAAAAAATCAGATAAATGATAATCATCTATCTCAAACTCTTCTTCTAATAACCCCTGGGGGTATAATTTTTGTTGCTTCTCATTAATCTTTAAGTAAATTGGGGGATAGTCACCTCTCTTGCTATACAGCTGTATCTCTCCCATAGGATTTAATACATAGTTAGTGTCATTTTTGTAAGAATACTTTATTGTAGTAGGGGACATAAAAGGTACTCCCTTTTCTATAACCTGTATATCAATAGTAGCAAACTTACTACTGATCCCATAAATATCGCTTTCTGAGTCCACTATATGAAGTACAACCAGCTGTGAGAGGCTCTCTACTGTCCCTACAGGGCTTGTCTCAGTGACAAATGTATCTTCCATCTGTCTTTCTAAAACTATCAGATTGAAGTAAGTTCCTGGCTTCATATTCGCGATAGGGACAACCTCGTACTCAATCTCTAGAGTTTCTTTAGGTTTAACTTTAAATATCTCCTTGTCTGCTCGTGTGAAGATAATGCCGTTACTGTCGGTCATTTCCAATGTTTCAGGGTCATATGAGTGCACTATTGGTGTAATGAGAACATCTTTCTTAGAATCATTTTCGAAGTAAACGGATCCCTTTGTTCTTTCTTCATTTGAGATTAGAATCTCATTTTTGTATGGGTATATTGTACCCGCAAAGACTTCTTTGTGCTGTAAAAAATTTAGCATCAACAAAAACAAAACTGTTAGGAATACTGTTTTGAACTTCATATGTTCCTTATTTAGGTAGATTTTCTGATTTCTTCTTCTCCTTCTTTTTCCTGAGGGTTACTATTAATATTGTTGTTAGGATTATTATTAATGCTAGTAGGATGTATCTCCAAGGTAATATCCAGAAGGAGGCAGTTGCACTCAGTGGTGCGAAACCTGGTTGGAATGTACGATACATTAATATCAAGTTAGCATCTATTGGCCCCATTATGAGTTTCTTGTTTGCACTTAAGAAAGAACCGTAGTCCCATGGAGTTTCGTATTCGGCTGTATTGCCTCTTAATATACTCTGTCCATTTTCATTAAATATTATCTTACCTACTTCTTGCTTAAAGATATTTGTTAAAATGATCTCTCCGACAGGGCTAATGTGTGTATCTCCTAGGTTGTTAATTCTAGTTTCAAACTTAACAGTAGGAGTTTCGTAGAAATTTCTGTCTGTTGTAAATTTTAGCAACTCTGCATTCTCGGTAAATTCATCTCCGATTTTTATTAGGATAGGGGTTCCTGAAGAAAGAGAAGTAAAAGCAGCTGTCCCTCCAAGGGCCGAATCTGTTTCTGAGATAAAGGCTACTATTACAGTATATTCTCCCTTTGTTATATTCTTGGGGACATTAATTTCATAGAAGATTTTCTCATTCTTGTTTGGTATCAAAGTAATCTTCTCCCTACTTACTTTGGTCCAAGAAGCAGCAGAGTAGAGTGCTTTCTCTTCTTCCTCTTCTGTGAACATAATGGCAGTACCAGGCTGGTTTTCAATCTGTCTAAAACCTCTTACATATACATTGTAAGTAGTTGTTTCTTCTGAGAGATTCCATACAACGATTTCCCCTTCATACTTTTCTCCTATTTCTAACTGTAATTTTTCAGAAACAGGTGCAGTGCCGATGTTTAGAGTTGTTTGTGCGTTAGCAGCTTTGCTGAAGAAAAAGAGAAGTACAATTGAGAAAATTGTGGCTAAAGAAACTATTCGTTTGTAGTACCTTGGGGCAGAGTATAGATTTTGATTTTTCATAATTAGTAGTAACCGCCACAAACATATGTGACATACTCGTTATATGTTCCTGCTAAAGCTGCAGAATCTGCTCTTGCTCCATAAGTAATGCCTGCACTGTGGGCAGGTGCGGTAGGTGTAGTTTTATATAGTAGTAATTTAGCACCAGTTGCATTTGCTACTATTCCTCCAAAAGTCGTAGGTGCTGTTACTTGAAAGTTAGCTGCTGTAGTTGCGCCTGAGGGTGTTGTTGAAACTACCAAGCCGAACCCCTTTGTATCTGATCCAGAAAGGTCAACAGTTGTAGCCCCAGAGTTAAGCGTATATCCTGCTCCTGTGGAGTTATAAAGACCTGCGGTGGTACCGTTACCTTTCCCATATACAGCCCAATAGTAACCACTATTCGTAGAAGACGTACTAATTTGTGTCGCCTCTTCTTTTGTTACTAAGGCACCTCCGGGAAACAGAGTTCCTATGGATACTGTAGTAGGAGCTACCGTACAATTGATAGTAGGAGCTGCAGTTACGGTGGCAGACACTTGAACAGTATCTTCAGCGATAAGATAAACTCCAAAGGCTTTAGAATCTAAATTGTCATCATCAGAGACCTGTATTGTTATAGTTTTGGATCCAGAGGTTGCAGCAGTTCCTAATCTTCCTGTGCCATTGGATACTTTAACCCCGTATGTAGTCCCACTAGTAAGAGAGCCAACATTGGTTATGGTTATCCTATCTGTAGTAGCTCCACTACCGATGGCACAAGTAGCGGCAAGGGTACTAGCTGCTTTTACTGGAAGAGCTGTAGTTATATCATAACCTGTAACATCAGGAGCTCCTGTTGCAACTCCTGTTACTGTTAGTGCGCCTGCATTTCTACACCAGTTGGTATTATCACTTTTTGGAAATAGTATCTCAATTTCAAGGTTCTTAGCTTCTGCGAAGGCCTGGCTAGGAGTAACTGCGAGAACCATTTCAACCTCATTGTTTGTTTGTCCATTTAAACCTGCCTTAATTCTACTTAGAAAAAGGTATGTGCTACCAAGAGTCCCTGCTTGGGTCTTAAAGTTTGGAAACAGCATAACAAAGAAAAATGTAGAGACCAAAAAAATCATTACAACGGAAATCAGTTTGTTTTTTTTCATCACTTGAATAGGGCAGACCTTTAATGTTAATTAATGGTAGTAAAAAGATAACTGATTAATTCTAATATGTCAAGAGGTTTTACAACCTCCTCCGTAGTATTAAAGTTATCTAGTATCTGGGTACTAATATAAAATAAATTAACTCAGAGTAGTCTGTAGCAGAAGTTCTACTTGTGGAGGCTCTAGCTTTTAGGTATATACCCATTCTGCCAGTATTAATAGGTCCATCTCCATCATAGATTTTTTTAGCATCAGTAGAAACCTCTCCAACTACATTCGCACTTCCTGCATAGTTTGTCATACTAGTTATCTCTCCTAAATATGTAGAAACTTCGTAGTCAATATAGTAATTTTGTAAACCGAAACCTTCAGCTGCAGAAGAATCTAAGTCGATATTGGTTGATGGAATTAATTCTGTTGTGGTTGTACTGTACAACCCTCCATTCTTTCCATACTGTATGACAGCCATCCCGCCAGAAGAGCTACTATCTACATCTAACCATATTAAACTAGAAGAAGTAACAACAGCTGCACCTCCGATCAATTTCTCTCCTCCTGAGAAAGATACTGTGTATGGGGGAGAGGATTCTGTACTGTATCCTGTGCTAGTAGCAATATCTATATCAAAAAATAACTTTGCTAAAGCTGTCTTAGCATTTACTGAAATACTTGGATCGGATTGCGTAAAATCACCGTGTAATGCTGATGTTCTAATGTAGTAGGTGGTGTCAGGTTCTAATCCTTTAATATTGAAAGTTTCATCCTCCCAATATGTTTCGGTTCTAAAGTCATTAATATTACAGTTACTAGCTACCTTAGGTTGAAAGGTAGATGCATCGACGCATCTGAAATCAGAAACGAAATTATCTAGAGATACCTGTATACCGTATAGGGTGTCAGAAGGGTTACTGTGGGGCTCTATCTCGAACCTTGCCTTGTCGTAACAACCATTTCCTCCACATATCGCTACCATTCCTCCACTTAATAGCTCTGTAGGACCGGAAGTGCAGTTAGTAGATCCGTTACTACTTGTTTCAAAGCACTGTATGGAAGGTTGTGCAGCCACAAATGCGTTAGAGGGATCTTGATCTACTCTGTAGGAAGTAGAGTAATTTCTAGGGTTTGCAGTGAGTCTTCCTACTTCCGAGAGCATCTGGAAATTACTGGATTCTAAAGTTCCTCCACCGCCAGATGTAGATACTCCAACCATTTTGAAGTTGGTTGAGTCTAATTCATATGCAAAAAGATTAGTAGTAAAAAAAAGGATAGGGAGGAAAAGGAAAGGAATTAAGATATTAGCAGATTTCATATGTCAATCATATTGTAAAATATGTTAATTAGTCAAATTTTGATATAATTCTAAAAGTTTTGGAGAGGTGCCAGAGTGGTCGAATGGGACGGTCTTGAAAACCGTTGTACAGGTTTCTGTACCGTGGGTTCGAATCCCACCCTCTCCGTTTGTTCGTAATCATAATGTTAATACTTCCCTCTTAATACTCTACATTATGTACTACAAGATTGGTAAGGTGGATTTTAAATTAACTTTAGCATAAAATACCTACACAATGACATCTGAAAACAAGAAACAGAAAGACTCATTTGTAACAAGCCGATATAAACCAAAGGATAGGGATGGTGGATTTCCTTCTTCTATGCCTCGTTGGCAAAGAAGATTCTTTGAAATAATGCCAGGCCTTTTTGTTTGGACACTACTATTACTTCCAGTAATATTTGCAGTACTAAAGTTTGATATCGGAATGGTTGTATACATGTCTTTTCTTGTTATGTATTGGCTTTTTAGAACCTTCAAACTACTCATCGGGGTATATATAGGAGTAAAGAGGATGACTCTGCAGAGTAAAACTGACTGGGTTGGTGAAATTGAGAAGTTAAATTCTCCTAAACAGAAAGATTTAAGATACATATATCTCTGTCCTGTCTACGCAGAAACATTAGAAATATTAGAACCCTCTTTTGAGAGTTGGGCAAACAGTGATATTGGTGCAGAGAAAATCGATGTAGTAGTAGCAATGGAGGAAAAGAAGAAGGATTTGCAGATTGAGAACTTTAATAAGCTTAAGAAGAAATATGGAGACAGATTTGGAAGCATGACATACTACATTCATCCTGCTGGAATAGTTGGTGAAGTGGCGGGGGTAAAAGGAGCAAATATCAATTGGGCAGCAAGGCATTTTGTAGAGAAGCTAGAGAAAGAAAACAAGAACTTAAGAAACTATCTTTTAATAACCTGCGATTCTGATTTAAGAGCGCATCCTAAATACCTTTCTGCTGTAACATATAAATATCTAACGGTAGAAGACCCGGAGCGTACCTTCTATGCCTCTGCGATTCACTCTTTTAACAACAACATTTGGAATGTTCCTCCAATAATTAGAACTCAATCCAATATGTTAACTTTAGTAGTTTTGCATCTTTGGGTTTTTGATAGGTCATATAAATTTCCTTTCACCCAAGACAGGGTATATACAAAAGACACATTCTCTTCTTACATAGTCAATTTAAACACTTTAAAAGAGATACAGTTCTGGGATCCTGAGATTCCAAATGATGATACTGCCTTCTACTGGAACTCAATACTTAGATCAAAAGGCGAGTTTAAAAGTCAGGAGGTGTATGTTCCTACATATAATGATGCGGTAGAAAACAAAACATTTCTTCAATCTCACGTATCTTTTTACAAACAACAGTACAGGTGGGGCTGGGGAATTATCAATTTCCCAATATCCTTAGCAGTAATGTTTTCTGACAAAAAGGATTTTCCTGCTTACAGAAAGATGCTCATGTTAAAAATGATGTTTGACTACCTCTGGGTACTTACAGTTGTTTTTGTTCTTACATTTGGACTGAATATAGTGGGTTGGATAAATCCTTCTTACCAATATACTGTTTTTGCATACAATCTACCAAGAATTCTCAGCTATATATTCACTGTAGTAGTGTTTCTTAACATTCCGTTGGTTCTGTTTAGAAGAAAGATAACCCCAATCCCTAAAAATTGGAAATGGTGGAGACATATTCTAGATTTCTTAGAGACATTTCTAATTGCTGTAAATATGTTAACTTTTGCCTTCATCCCATATATCCAAGCGATTACAGAAATGATGCTAGGTAGAACTCGCTTTAAACGCAATTTCTATGTTACGGAGAAGGTTAGAATAGAGGGAAAGGAAAAAGGAGATAGTTAATCTAGATTTCATATCCGTTTTGTAAAATATCTTTGAATAAATTTAAAAGATATTATTATGCTTCTAATTCTCTTTTTTCTACTACTCCTCACATCGCCCATATATGGAGATGGTTTTGATATGATAGGCAACTGTAGTTTTAATAGATACAGGCAAACTACAGCTATTTCTCTGTTCTTTCTTCCGGAGAGTGTAAGTAACGGGAATTTTGGGATCTCTTACGATACGAACTTAGTAGAGGGTACTAAAACAGAAGATGTTTGGGAAAATATTTCTCTAGGGACTTTAACAGAGAATGATTATTGGAGAAGAATACCAGGAGTTTTAGATAATGTTAGTGGGCCTCCTGGGACTGAGATAGATATCCTGTATTTCTTTCTTAACCAGACAGGTCATGCAGTAGAGGTTAGTAAAATAGCTCTCCCTTTCAGCAGGACAAATTTAGATCAAGGTAATTGGCTAAAGCTAGCCTCTATGTATGGAAATTCTCCAATATACAGGGAGATACCAATTCCTTGGGAGCAACTTGTTCTTGGGAGGAAATCTCTTACTAAAGAGTATTCAGGTCCTGGTCTACTATACGATGGGCAGGGAGGATCAGAAGTAGTAGATTCATTGACCATCTCGGATCCGATACTAATTAAGGATATCCAAGTAGTAAGGCAGCAAGATGGAGTTAAGATAACACTTTGGTTAGAAAATATCACAACTGAACCCTTGGAGGATATTCTTTTAGAACATTTTAAATATGTAAAGGAAGTAACAATTCCTGCTCTTGAAGAGATAGAGGTTAGCTATCTACTTAAGGATTTTTCTGGCTCTGAGGTATTAAGGATAACGAATCCTAATAGTGCACAGGAGTGTATAATCTATGGTAATTCATTCTCTGATTGGACTAAGACAGAAGCAATAACAGTTCTAGCATACAGAGAGGATGGTGGATGGGTAAATGGTTCATATGTACAGCCTGAGGTTGAAAGTTTCTGTATTAGGCAAATACCATATACGACAAACATCATATTAAGAGGATACGAAGATATGTGGGATGAAACAGCTGTAAGTCAAAAAGAAGAAAAAGAGACAGCAGAAGGGGAAGCTACAGAGGAGGAGAGTAGTGTTAAAGAAGATAAGGAAGAGATATTAGGTATATCTAGAGAGGCCTTAGATGATCAGGGGGTGCGAATAAAGAGGGATAACTTTTTACTACCTAAAACAGGCGTGGTAATATATTAGAATGAAAATAGAAATAAAGGTTCCAGAATATGTACAAAAGGTAGGCAGAATTCTACTAAAAGAGGGCTATGATGCATATATCGTAGGTGGTGCTTTGAGGGATATTGTAATAGGGAAAGAACCTCACGATTATGATTTGGCTACAAACGCTCTCCCAGATGAAATGTTAAATATGTTTCCTAAGGCTGTTTCTACTGGAGCGAAATTCGGAACGATAGTAGTTTTAATGCAGGACAGGCATGGGGAGACACACGAAGTAGAAGTAACAACCTTCAGGAGCGAGTCTAACTATGTAGATGGTAGATGGCCAGAGAGAGTAGATTTTGTAGAGGATATAGATAGAGATTTAGGTAGAAGAGACTTCACATTCAATGCCATGGCATTAGATCTTTCCCAATTGGATCTTAAAGGATCGGATGGACCACAGAAAGCTAACATATATGATCCATATGGAGGAATTAAGGATATTGAGAATAAGATAGTTAGGGCGGTAGGTACCCCCATTGAGAGATTTAAAGAGGACGGGCTTAGGGCATTTAAGGCATGCAGGATGGCAGCCCAATTAGGGTTTGATATAGAGGGGGATACGCTTGAAGCAATAAAAAAGTCTACTCCAATTGCTTCTCAAGTATCTATGGAAAGGATAAGGGATGAATTTATGAAAATGCTTCTTAACTCACCAAAACCATCGGTAGGAATAGAACTAATGAGGCAAACAGAACTTTTAAATATATTTATGCCAGAGCTATTAGAAGCTGTAGGTGTGGAACAGAAACTGTATCATGCTCACGATGTATATTGGCATGCTCTTAAAACATGTGATGTAGCTCATGATAGTGTCAAACTTGCGGCATTACTACATGATATCGCAAAGCCCAGAACAGATATGGGGAACGGTCATTTTTACGGACATGACAAAATGGGGGCAGATATTGCTGAACAGATAATGAAGAGGATGAAGTTTTCACAAGCTGAAATAAACAGAGTGAAGATATTAATAGAGAATCATATGTTCTACTATCCACATGTACAGGAGGACATGACTGAGGAAGAAAGAGAGAATATAGAGAAACATGAGTGGTCTGATTCTGCAGTTAGAAGATTCATACAAAGGGTAGGGGAAGAGAATATAGATGATCTTTTCAAATTAAGATTGGCTGATGCACAGTCCAATCCTTCTACAGCATTTAAGCCAGAAGAGATAACAATACTGCAAAGAAGAATCTCAGAGGTTAGGAAACAGGATATGGCTCTTAAAATTACCGATTTAAATATAACGGGAGATGATTTAACAAACATAGGTGTGCAGAAGGGTCCTAGGATGGGTATCATATTAAACCAATTATTAGATATGGTAATAGAAGATCCACTTCTTAATAGTAAAGATAAACTGCTTGAAAAAGCAAAGGAATTGGCAACTAAATAAATGAGCCCTTGTAAAGAGTTACTTAAATCCTCTATTATATATACATCCTAACTTAGTTAAAAGTTAACTGCTTAAATGACCATACAATTTCTAGGAGCTGCTAAAACAGTAACAGGATCATGCTTTTACATAGAAACTGATCAGACAAAATTTCTTGTAGATTGCGGAGCATTTCAAGGACCCGAAGAGATAGAGGAAAGAAACTATGAACCTTTTCCATTTAGTCCAAGTGATATAGATTTTGTATTTCTTACTCATGCCCATTTTGATCACTGTGGGAGAATTCCTCTTCTTGTAAAACAAGGTTTCAAAGGGAGGATAATATCTACTCAGCCTACGAGAGATTTAGTTAGAATAATTCTTTTAGATTCAGCTAGTCTTCAAAAAGAAGAGTACGAGAGGTGGCTAGCCAGGCCGAAAGGTTCTTCAAATTCAGAAGAAGATAAGCGTAAAAAGCCTTTGTATACGGAGGAAGATGTTGAAGAGGCTATGAAATTTTTTGAAGTATACCCATATAGCGATTCTGTTAATTTGGCTGAAGGGTGTGAATTTAGAATGAGAGATGCAGGACATATTTTGGGATCAGCAATATTTGAACTTTGGGTGAAAAATGAAGCAGGAAGGATGAGAAAGCTGGTTTTCTCAGGAGATCTAGGCCAACCTGGAGCAAGAATTGTAAAAGACCCAGACCTCATAAGAGAGGCAGATTATGTTATCTGTGAATCTACATATGGGAATAGGTTACATAAAAACAGAAATGAAACAGTCTTAGAATTCCTAACAGCTCTTAAAAGTGCTCAAAAAGTTGGAGGGAACATTTTAATACCATCTTTTGCAATAGAAAGAACTCAAGAGATACTCTATGAATTAAACCTTTTTGTAGAAAACAAGTTAATAGAGAATATTCCAGTATATTTAGACAGTCCAATGGCAGCGAAGGCAACAGAAGTATTCAAACAGTATCCTAACTTCTATGACGAGGATGCAAAAAGATTACTCAAACAGGGAGATGACCCTTTTGAATTCCAAGGGTTTCAGAAAATAGAATCAGTAGACGAGTCCAAGAGATTAGCTGCTAAAAAGGGAGTCATAATAATAGCTGGTAGTGGGATGTGCACAGGAGGGAGAATTCTCCATCATCTTAAAAATAACATAGAAGATCCTTCAACTCATTTAATAATTGTAGGTTACCAAGTAAAAGGGACTTTGGGAAGAAGGTTTGTAGATCAGGAGAAGGTTGTGAAGATTTTTGGGAAGGAGTACGAAAATGTTGTTAAACTATTTACCCTTGGAGGATTCTCAGGTCATGGAGATCAAAGAGATTTAAGATATTGGTTAAGAAGTTTTGGACATACTCCTAGAAAGATATTTTTGGTACATGGAGATGAGGATGTTATTACCGATTTCAAAAAGGGCTTAGAGGAGGAAATCCCTACGGAAATACAAGTACCAGACCATGGAGAATTAGTTAAATTAGAGTAATTGTTTTAGACACAACCTATGGATAAATATCCAGAGATAGAGAAAATATATAATGATATAAAAGATTTGAACATTCAGGGTGCTACCAATGTTGCAATCGCAACATTCGAAGGAATGAATCTGTATGAAGAAATAAGTAAACAGGAGGAGAAAGAGCTGTTTTACAAAGAGTTCTTTGAGGTAGGGGACAAGCTTTCTCATGCTAGGGTAAATGAGCCTCTAGCTACAAATGGTGTTAAATATGTGAAATACTCTTTTGATAAAAAATATTCCGTTTTACCAGAGTTAGCAACCATGAAACGAGAGTTAGTGAAGCTCTCTGAGGATTTTCTTGATATTATCGGACAATCTAAGAAGGATCTGATAGATAAATCATGGAGGTTCTTCTCTAACTACAACAAGATATTTACTCACTGTCACTCTTCTACCGCTGTATCATTAATTAAATCAATTTCTAAAAACAAGCCTAAATTCGAAGCAGTTTGTACAGAGACAAGACCAAAACTACAAGGGAGAATCACAGCTAAGAGTTTACTTGAGGCCAAAATTAAAACTACCCTCATTGTAGATAATGCTGGAGAATCATTCATCATAAATAGAGGTACTGTTCCAGTAGAGATAATTTTCATCGGTTGTGATCAGATTACTTTACAAGGTCATGCCATTAACAAGATAGGTAGCTGGGGATTAGGAATGGCTGCACATTTTGCAGACAAACCGTTCTATGTAGTTACACCTTTTCTTAAACTTGATGTAGACTCTTATCATGGCAGTGTAGAGATTGAAGTGAGAGAAAACGATGAACTATGGAAGGATGCTCCAAAGGGATTGAATATGCATAATCCTGCATTTGAAGTTGTAGATAAGGCATTGATTACTGGTTATGTAACAGAGTTGGGGATTATAAGGGCAGATGATATTAAAAAAACAGCTAAAGAGCACTATCCTTGGCTGTTTACTACTTAAGTTGTGTAATAAATTAATATGGCTTTCTATTTAAGAAGTAAAAATTTAGATTTGGGAGAAGATAGTGATTTGAATATTGTTTTAAATCGTAAAGATGCAGAAAGATTAGGAGTAAGGGAGGGGGAGATTGCTCTTGTTGGCTTAGGAGAGGTAGAACTGCATGTTAATGTAATGGAAACAGACTCGAATGTTGCTGAGGGTGAAATCGGTCTTTTCGAAGAAATATGGAAGGAGTACAGAATAGAGAGTGGATCTTCTGTTTTTGTGGATATACCTAATCCTACGGAATCTTTAGGATTAATAAGTAAGAAGCTATTAGGACACAATCTTAAGGAAGAGGAATTGAAATTGATCATGAAGGACATAGGAAGTCGGAAGTTAAGGGAAACAGAGATAGCTTTTTTCATTTCAACATTCTTTAACCCTGGATTTAATGATGATGAAATATATTGGATGACCAAGGGAATGGCAGGCTCTGGTGATATTCTAGACTTTAAGGGCATAAGGGGGAATGGTCATTTAGTAGCGGACAAACACTCCATTGGGGGAGTAGCAGGAAAAGCAATAACACCAACCTTGGTCCCAATATTAGTCTCTGGAGGATTGATAGTTCCTAATACTTCTACCAGAGCAATAACCTCTCCTGCTGGGACATCAGATATTTTGGAAGTAGTAATGCCCGTAGCACTGTCTAAAGAGAAAGTAATGGAAGTGGTCAAGCAAACAGGAGGGTGTATGTTCTGGGGTGGTTCTTTAGATCTTTCTCCTGCAGATGATGTAATTATTAATGTTGAACGATCTTTAAGAATACAGGAATTCCAAAAGGTTCTAGTTAGTATCGTTGCTAAGAAAATCTCAATGGGTGTTACCCATATCCTCATAGATTTGCCATATGGAAAAGGTTCTAAGATAGAGAGAGTAGATGATGTCCAGATGTTAGACAGGGAGTTTAAGAAACTATTCAAGAAATTCAACATCCATTGTGAAACGATCAAGAGAGTTATTAAAGGTCCTGATGGGAGAAGCATTGGACCAAACATGGAGATTAAAGAGGCTCTGAAGATTTTGGAAGGAGATCAGGGTAAGTCTCAGGAGTTAGAGGACTCCGTCATAGAGATGGCGACTCGGTTGTTTGAAGGAACAAAAACAGTTGAGAGAGGGCAGGGTAAGAAATTTGCACAAGAAATTTTAAGCTCAGGGAAAGCTTTGGATAAATTCTGGGAGATAGCTTTTGCTCAGGGGGCAATTAAAAGGGTTAATTCATCTGAGATAAAGTCTGGGAATTTACAGTATGATGTTATTTCAGATCGAAATGGAGTGGTAAAATCGTTGGATAATACTGGATTGGTGAGTATTGCGAAGGCATTAGGTAACCCTAAGATAAAGGAGGCAGGAATATATATGCATAAAGTGCAGGGTGAACAGGTTAGCAAGGGTGATGTTTTAATAACACTGTATGCCACAACAGAGGCTAGACTAGGAAGTGCGAAGGAGATTTTAGATATAAATAAACTATATACTTTTAAATAGAACCTATTGGTCTTTTCCTTTCTTTTCCCTTCTTTCCTTTCTTCTTTCTAACAAGGTAAGAGATTGTAGATATAAGGGATATCAGAATAGTTAATAGTATCAATATTGGTATAGAGACTAAAAGAGCTTTTCCTAATACGGTGGTTTTTAATGCAGTAGTTATCAAGGAAATAACTTTAGGAGATGTAGCTTCTCGGATTTCACCTTTAGCAACAAGATCTGTATATGTCTTTAATTCATCCAAGTTGATCTCATCTTCAACACCATGAATCCTTATACTAAATCCTTCGGTTGTTAAATCCACAATATCATTTGCAGAGTATATTCGTATATTTGAAAGCGAATCATTATTAAAAACTTCCCACAAAACTCTGTCTACCATTTGACCAATCTTAAAATTGTTGCTCTCAAAAGTAGGGTCTACGGAAAGCCATCCATACTCAGGAATCCAGATTTGTACCCATTGATGCCTTACTTGATTTGCAGTTGCAGTATTTCTAAGATTTGCGTACCCAATTGCAGCTCTTGTAGGAACCCCCTGTGCTCTTAATAGTGAAATCATTACATCAGCGTACTCCATACACACGGATGCTCCTCCCAGAAGAGCTTCCTTGGCTCCGATTCTTTCATTCTCGGAAGTTGCCTTCTGTTGATCATACTCTAGTTTTTCATTAATATATTGATAATTAGTTTGGACTAGACTCAACAGAGTCTCTTGATTCTCTTTTAATGCCTGTGCTTCTTGCCTGATGAAATCATCATTACTTTGCCAGTATTTTGTAGCAGCAAGATATCTTTTTACATATTCGCTTTTTCCTACAGCTTCTAGATATTGGTCATACCTCATATCAAAAGAATCCCAATCCTCTGTATATTCCTCCTGCTTGACGGAGATATATCCAGAGATATTAATACTACTTTTTTGATTAGCTGGTACTTCAAAAAGTGCCAGAATATTCCCCTCCTTGTCTTTGTAAATGTCTTTTGGAGGAGGAGATACTTTTTCGAAATATACCTGCTGATTTGTTTCCGAGAACTCTCGTGGCAAAGATAGCTCGTAGATGTTTGTAGAGAGAGCTTTAAATGTAGAAGAGTATTTCTCAGAAATGAGAGAATCTGTTTTAGGGGTTACATAGTTTAAGTCAAATTTGTAAAGAACAGAGGTCCCAAATTCTAAGGAGGGAGAATTTGAAATTCTGTCTGTTTGTTTAAATTCAAAGTGGGTTTTGTCACTCTCATCTGTTTTTGTAAACTTAGGAAAAGCTTTGGCTAGAGGAGCAATATCTTGGTCTACTACGATGGTAAAATAGTAGTTAAATACTGTTACTGTTCCATTTTCTTCATCTTTTCTTTCGAAGATAGTGTCTTTAGGTAAAGATGTTCCAACTATGTTAACAAAACTACCAATTTTGGTAATATAGTCGTGGGAATTGTACTGCATGATAATATGGTATGGAGAGGTGGAGGTTGTGGATTTGTAGTTTGGCACAGTAATGTAAATACCTTCCCCTGAGTCTTTTTCCTCAATAGAATATTTAACACTGTTTCCTTTGGAGTCTTTAACTGTGAGGGAATCCAGCTTGTATTTTCTTTCTAATTGAATTTCCTCCTCTTGATTGGTAGAGAGATCGGGGATATGGAATACCTTTTCTCCCGATGGGGAGAAGTAATAGGTGCTATTTTTTACAGTTCTAATGTACTCTGTTTTTATGGTAGCAAAATCTTCTCCTGTGTTGTACTGCACTTCTGTTTTAGTATCAACTACAAAGTCTTCGTCTGAATCAGCTGCGACTGCCTTTTGTGAGAAAAGTAAGAGTAAGGATCCTAAAAGGAGTATAGGGAGGAGTATTTTTTGTGAATTCTTCATTCTCAAGGCAGTAAATTAATATAAATGGTACACACTCTTCTATTTATTACTGAGCTACATTATATATATCATATCATCTATTATTATTATATAATCCACCTATGTCAATTAAACAGTCACACTCCTTTTCGTTGGGTATTGTGGGATTACCCAATGTAGGAAAGTCAACAATATTTAATAATTTAACCAAAATGTCTGTCCCTGCAGAAAATTTCCCATTCTGTACGATAGATAAGAATGTAGGTGTTGTTGAAATACCAGACAAAAGATTAAGTAAGCTAGCTAGGCACTTTCAAGCTCAGAAAATAGTGCCTTCTGCCATGACATTTGTAGACATTGCTGGCCTAGTAAAGGGTGCTTCCAAAGGAGAGGGGCTAGGAAATCAATTTCTGTCTCACATCAGAGAGGTCGATGTAATTATGTATGTTTTAAGGGGTTTTGAGAGCGAGAAGGTGTCTCATGTATATGACAGAATTGATCCTGTTGCAGATTTTGAAATTGTACAATCTGAATTAATTCTGAAAGATATTGAGAGTGTAGAGAAAAGAATGCTAAATACTGAGAAAATGAGTAGAATAGGGGATAAAGAATCAATTAATGAGTATGAGGTGATTAAGAAGGTCTTAGAGGGTTTAAATAATGATATCCCCGTAATTGATATGAATTTGTCCAAAGAGGAGAAAGAAGTAATTGATGATCTATGGCTTTTAACAGGTAAGAAACGACTCTTTGTACTTAATACAAAAGCAGATATTGACATGGAGAAGGTAGGAAGATGGAAAGAAGAGTTAGAAGAGAGAACAGGGGATATGGTTTTAGTAGTTGATATTAAACTTCTTGCGGATATGGCAGATATGGGTGAGAGTGAAATGGAGGAGTACATTTCGATATTAGAGGAGAAGGTTTTTACAATAAAGGATGTCATAGAGGCCTCTTTTAAAACTCTGAATTTAATAACTTTCTATACCGGTTCTCAGAAAGAGTGTAATGCTTGGAGTATTGTAAATGGTAGTACGATAAAACAAGCTGCTGGAGCTATTCATACAGATTTAGAAAAAGGATTCATAACAGCGGATGTAGTTAATTTAGACAGTATGATTGAGGCAGGAGGGTGGGTAGGTGCGAAGGAGAAAGGGTTGATTAAAAACCATGGCAAGGAGTATGAGGTTAAGGATGGCGACTATGTTGTTGTATTAGCGAATAAGTAAATTACTTTTTGAAATTCTTGCTTTTAAGTGATATATTCTCATATCGTAAGCATGGAGTATGTAGTTAGGTTATTGTTAAAAGTAACTTTTTCTGTTAGAATCCATTCTTGAGTTAAATTATACTGTTTAAGTGTTAATGGTCGCTAAGAAACTAAAAAACTATGAAATGATTGTGGCTTTAAAACCCCTCTTGCCAGATGATTTGAGGAAGGAAATACATACAGAATTTGTAGATATGGTTAAGACAGATGGGGGAGAGGTGGTAGATGTCGATGTTTGGGGTAAGAGGTATCTTTCTTACCAGATAAAAGGGCACAACGAAGGCTACTATATTGTCTATGACTTTAAGACTTTTCCTAAGCAGGTTGCAGAGATAAAGAGACAAATGCAACTTAAACAGGAGATTCTTCGTTTTATGATTGTAGAGGTAGAAGATGTTGATAGGATAGGGAAAAGTATAAAGAAGAAAGAGTTAAAGATTTAATCAGAATTTAATAATTGGTGTGTATAGTTAAAGGTAAGTTAAATTATAAATATATATAAAAATGGCAGCAAGATCTTTAAATAAGGTTCTCCTAATAGGAAACTTAACTAGGGATCCAGAGATGAGGTATACAAACTCTGGGGTTCCTGTGGTTACATTTGGGATAGCTACAAATAAGTCTTGGAAGGATTCTGATGGGGAAACAAAAGAGTTAGCAGAGTTCCATAACTTAGTTGCGTGGAATAAGATGGCGGAAATCTGTCAACAACTTCTTGCAGTAGGGATGAAGGTATATGTAGAGGGTTCTCTAAATACTAGATCCTGGGAAGGGGATGATGGAGTAAAAAGATATAAAACTGAAGTAAGAGTTGATGAAATGATACTTTTAGACAGTAAAGGAAAAGATGGAGCAGGGATAGATGAGAACTCAAAACCCTCTCAGGAAGATGAAAACAAGGAAGAAGCTCCCGTAGAGGAAGAAGCACCTAAGGATGAAGATCCATTAGAGGAAGATTTACCATTTTAATTTGAGTGTAATATTGATTAATGGCTGATGAAATAAAAGATACAAATGAGAAAGTAAAGTCTTCGTTAAGTGATACTTTTGATGATTCAAAAATCACACAAGATGAAGAGGAAACAGTAGAACACACAAAAAGAAGACCCAGAAGGAGAAGAAGGGTTGTTCAGAACTTAAAATGTCCACTATGTGAGTCAGGAGTAGGTGCTAAAGGTGTTAGCTACAAAGACATCTATCAGTTAAAGAAATATACCTCAGTAAGAGGAAAGATAATCTCTACAGAGAAATCTGGAGTTTGTAACAAACATCAAAGACAGATTACAAGGGCTATTAAAAGAGCTAGATATATGGCATTACTTCCTTACTCTTTAGATGAGTAAATTGTAGGGAAGGTAAGTTAATAACGTATTAATGTAAGAAGTTAATAAAAAGAGGGGTTTTAAACCCCTCTTCTTTGTTGAAAACAAAGCTACTTTTAAGTAATATATAGCAATGCCAAAACTGCCTTTACTAGAAAAAAATGCGTACTTAAGTGTTGTGATTAAAGATAATGGGATATGGTCCCATTTGGCTTATACAGACCACAACGCAACAAGGGAATATATTCTCTCTGACTTTACAGATCTATATCCTTTAAGACATCGTTTAGACGATGAAGTTTTTTCAAGTGAGTTTTGGGGAGAGTATTTTGATAATTTAGAAAAGGTATTTAACTGGGATATTGTGGACAGGAACAAGAACACCATATTTACGTTTAGAAAATTTAAGAATGAGGGAGATGGAATCAACGGTATTAGGGTGCAAATAGATGATAACCAGAAGTTTTTTGACAAGATATTCTCATCAGTTAGAAGTTTTTCTAAAGATGTGTCTCTTAGGGTAGTAGATGATCAATATATGTACAAAACATTACAAGAATTAGCACACAAGAGTGAGTATGACGATATCATATATGTAGATATGGATCTTATGGACTTCTCGGTATTTCGTGTAAGAAAAGTGTATGACAGAAGGAGTAAGCAGAGTAAAAATATTTTCTCTAGGTCAAAGGTGAATTGGAAGGACACTGTGTCTTTAATTGATTCTCTCCGAGATGCAAGATTTGGAGCCTTCTTGGCCACGGATATAGGGAGAAAGGAAGTACTGAATTATTGGAGCAACTTCGTTTTTAACAGAATTTTCTCTTCCGAAGACCCTAACCTTTTAGATATTCTCAGATCGTATTGTACTATACAAAATCATTCGATATATAGGGATAATAGTGAGAAGATAGAGGGTTTCGGAGTCTCTGGTCAGGAGAGTTGCTTGATTGTCTCTGGATACATCCCTCGTGTTTTGGGGAAGTCAATAACTATGTTGACACTAATAGACGGATTAGAATTAAAAGGAGTTTTTGATTGCTGTTGGGATCTAGATGCTAAGTTGCTTTCGTATGGTAGAAGTTATGTGGATGGAGTTAATACAGCGGATATTATTTTAACAAGGAGTGAGATACTCTCCGACTTTACAAAGGTAGTACTTCCATATATAAAATCCTCAATAGCTTCAAACAAAGTAATTTTCTCGGGTACTGTAGAATCATTAAGCACCAAAAAGAATGAAATCTTTACACTCTCAAACAAATACTCTTATATAGATTTGCCAGTGAGTAATAATGAGAAATTTGTAGTGGAGGGACAGTTGAAAGAAGGTTTGTACATTCCTCCTAGCAAAAACAGGTTTGTAAACTTTGTGTCTGCTCCCAATGGTAAACAGTATGAGTCTATTCTTGTAGATGCAAGAGCTAGGCCGGTTGTGTATGGGCCTGATAGTAGTGCCAATAAATTAAAGTTGCAAGAGTGGATAAAATGATAGTAAGAAGGAAGATATTTGAAAGATATACAGATTACAGGTTTAATATCCCATATAAACCAGGGGATAGAGTATTGGTAAAAAGGGGAGATACTCTAAAGGAGAGTTCAGACCTTATTACTAAGAGGGGTAGTAATATTAAGCAATCTTTCTATTTGCCCGAGAAGATAGGAGTTGAAATATCAAAATTGCCAGAATATATAAAGTGTATGGATGGTGTGTTTGTAAATAAGGGAGATATTTTAGCAGAGAAAACTTTAGCAGGAGGCTTGAGTGTAAAAAGAGTTCTCTCTCCTGCACAGGGTGTGGTAGATCTTTCTAGGTTAGGTAGTGGCTATCTAGACTTACTGGGGGAGGAGAGTGAGATAGTTGTAAAAAGTACCTTTGGGGGAATAGTAGAAGGAGTGGACCCTGTCGAGGGAATAAATATTGTCTCAGATTCGTATGCTTTAGACCTCCTTTCTATTTCAGATATTCTTACAAGGTCGAAAGAAGAAAGGAAAATTTTTGGAGAGTTTATTGTCCTAGGAGATGGCAAGGATCTTGTTTTACATGCGGATAACTCAGACTATCAGGACAAAATAGTGTTTGTTGGAAAATATCTCCACACCAGCCTACTTAATGATCTGTTCGAAAAAGGAGCTCTCTTTGTTTTAACATACTCCATGGATTACGAGGATTTTAGAAGACAAGGCTTACCAGTTGGTGTAATCGGGGGATTTGGGGAGATATATTCTAGCAAGCAGATAATAGAGTTGATATCTTCCATGAGAGGGAAATTTGCTGTGCTAGATTATGATGAGAACCAAATATTCTTTATCACCAAAGATAAAACCTTCCTTTCTAAAGAAGAATTGTTTGTCAGAGTAGCATCTGGGAGCACCATACTCTCTCGTTCTCTTTCGAATTACGGAATGCTTGGGAAAATATTGTCAGTAGAGGAGGAAGGCCTCTATGTAAATGTCCAATGGGAGGGTGGTCAGAGAAGTATCATAAGTTTAGCAAGTGTCGAATTTGTGTCTCTTTGAGTATGGAGTATAATAAATATGTTTTTGTACATATAGTTGACAGAATCTTAACTTTAATTAAATAATTACAATCGTGAAAGAGCAAGAAAAAGAGCAAAATAGTTTCAAGAAGGTTTTAGGGATAGGAATTCTCGTTGTAACGGTTTTTACATTAGGTTTAGTTGTAGGAAGAAGTTTCCAAATTGATTCTACTATGTTGAATTTTGGTGTATCTCGTGATTTAGATCTAGGCGTATTTTGGAAAGTGCTTGATATTACTAAACGAGAGTATGTCAATTCCGGAGAAATAGATAACAAAAAGCTAGTCTATGGCGCTACCAAAGGTCTAATCAATGCTCTCGATGATCCTGGTACAGCCTTTTTAACTCCTGAAGAGACACAGGAGTTTGATAATGCTAGCCAAGGGAAGTATTTTGAGGGAATTGGAGCAGAGTTAGGTTATGATGATGGTCAGGTGATAGTAGTATCGCCTTTAGAAGGTTCTCCTGCAAAAGAGGCTGGTATAAGGTCTGGAGACTATATTCTTAAAGTAGATGATTACGAAATTACCCTAAAGGATACAGTGTATGATATCGTCGCAAAGATAAGAGGGGAGGGAGGAACAGAAGTAGTGCTAACAGTCTTACACCGAGGGGAAAAGGATCCTGTCGAGATAACTGTTAAAAGGAGAGAAATTACAGTCCCTAGTATGTCCTTGGAGTTTAAAGGAGAGAATGGGCAGATTGCATATCTTAAGGTAGGAAGATTTACGGAGAATAGCTATAACGAATGGGTTAAGAACTGGGATAGGAAGATAGATGAAATAGTTGTTTCAGAAAGTAAAAAAGTAATTCTTGATTTAAGAGGTAATCCTGGAGGGTTTTTTGATGCAGCCATATATGCAGCTGACGAGTTTTTGGGTGATGGCTATGTAATATCCAAACAGAAAGATTCACAAGACAGTATAAAAGAGTATAACTCAACGAGTAAGGGTAAACTCTTAGATGTAGAGCTGGTAGTTTTAGTTAACTCCGGTAGTGCTTCGGCATCAGAGATCCTTACTGGTGCACTACAACATGCCGATAGGGCGACAGTAATAGGGGAAAATACTTTCGGGAAAGGAACAGCACAGAGGATCTTTAGTTTGCAAGATGGCTCCTCTTTACACTTAACCATCTTAAAGTGGTTATTACCTAACGGTTCAATTATCGAGAGAGAAAATCCTGTTGTCCCAGATATTAAGGTAGAATTAACTAATGATGACTTTATTGAAGGAAATGATCCTCAGTTGGATAAAGCTATTGAGGTTTTAAATAAATAAATTATTACTTAAATAAAGATGGATAAGGAAGTAAAGGATAAGAAAACAAGAATTCCCAATAAACAGGTTTTAATGTTTGTAGGGATATTTCTTGTTACCTTGGGAACCTTCTTTTTAATATTCTTCGCAGCTTACATAGGAGTTACTTACTCTTCAGCAATTCGTCAGTATGCTACCAATATCGAAGATAAAGAGAACAAAGATCAGAAACAAATAGTTATAACAGAAGCAGAGAAGAATACTGTAGAGATAATAGAAGAAGCAAGTCACTCTGTTGTAAGTATTGCAATGTCTACTTTAGCTCTTACACAAGAGCAGGGGATAATAGATAAGAGTCAAAATATCGGGACTGGGTTTGTAGTGGACAAGGAGGGTTTGATAATAACTAATCAGCATGTAGTATCAGATTTAAATGCAGAGTATATGGTAGTAACAGAAGATGGTAAGGAGTATGGAGTTTTAGAAATTTTAAGAGATGATTTAAATGATATCGCAATAGTGAAAGTAGATCCTAAGGAGCAAGAGAATGATCTAAATCCTCTCTCTCTGGGTGATTCAGATACTCTTCTTGTTGGTCAAAGTGTTGTTGCCATAGGGACTCCTTTAGGAGAGTACGCTGGAAGTGCTACAACGGGGATAATAAGTGGATTAGATAGGTCAGTAACTGCAAGTTCTGGTTGGTTTGGTTCGACAGCCAAGACATATGAAGATGTGATACAAACAGATGCTGCAGTGAATCCAGGAAACTCTGGAGGGCCTTTAATTAACTCTCAGGGGGAGGTTATAGGGATTAATTTTGCAACGACTTCTGGAGCGGATAACATCTCTTTTGCAATACCAATAAACAAGGCAAAGGGAAGACTAGAAGAGTATAGGACATATGGTAAATTTATCAGACCTTTCCTAGGAGTTACCTATCAAATGATTTCTCAGTATGAGGCTCTGTACTATTCTGATGTTGTCCCCGGGGCATTAATCTTAAGAGTAGATCCGACCTCTCCTGCGTATGAAGGTAAGTTAAAAAGGGGTGATATTATAACAAAATTTGGTGAGTATGAGGTTAACAAGTCATTAGCAGATATAATACAGCAACATGAAGTAGGACAGGAAATTGAAATTAAAATATTTCGAGATGGCAAGGAAGAAAAGGTGACGATTATACTAGGAGAGATGGATTAGAACAAATCTGTTTAGACCTCTAAAATCATTTACAATCTGGTATTTGTAGCTGTTGAATAACTCTTTAACATTCCCTAAGGTAGAAGGTTCTATCTCTATTAGTAAAGTAAGCTTTTTGTCTTCAGCTTCAATCCTTTTTAGTTGTTCTAACATCTCTTTGTAATATTTAAGCCCATCTTCTCCTCCATCAAGGGCTTGTTCAGGTTCAAATTCCTTTATACTTCTGTCTAATTTGTTATACATATCTGTAGGTATATATGGCAGATTGGCAACAACAAGGGTAGGGGAATCTATATTAAGATGCTCTAGAAGATTACCCCTTAAAAAGGAGACTTTCTTGTTAACTTTATGTAACAGGGCATTTCTCTTTGCTATCTTTAGAGTCTTCTCACTTATATCTACTCCTGTGAATTTGATGTCTTTTTCTTTACGCAAATTTTTAGCAATAGAAATAATGATACAACCAGACCCAGTACCTACATCGATTACATGTTTGAAAGGAGGATTTTTTGATAATAAATCTAAAGTAATACTGACTAGCTCTTCCGTCTCCACCCTTGGTATCAAGGTGTTTCTGTCTACTAGGAAGTCATATCCGTAGAAACTACTAACACCTCTAATATATTCCCACGGCTCGCCACTTTCTATCCTTTCCAAAACAGCAGGAAGTTCAATATCGTTTTCTTCACAATATTCTAATATTTCTTTGGAAATTCTAGAGAGATCAAAATAGGCATTACTCTCTAGCACTTTTTGAATATGATATATATCTTTAAGACTCTTTCTCACTTTCCTCTGCTTCCTTTAATAATTGAGTCATGATATCTTCTCTAACACTCTCAATTATCTCCTCTAAATTGCCACTTAGGACACTTTCTATATTAAACCAAGATTTTTTAATCCTATGGTCTGTAATACGGTTTTGTGGGAAGTTATATGTTCTAATCTTCTCAGACCTCATAGCAGATCCGATCATTCCGGATCTTAAGCTATCTCGTTTGGAGGCTTGCTCCTCTTTCTGCTTGTCATAAAGTCGTGCTCTGAGGGTAACCATCGCCTTCTCTTTATTTTGTGACTGATGTTTAGTTTCTTGGCAGCTTACAACTATCCCTGAAGGGATATGTGTTATTCTTACGGCTGAGTCTGTCTTGTTTACACACTGACCTCCTGCACCAGATGCCCTCATTACCTCTATTTTTAAATCTTCAGAATTGATTTGTACATCAACTTCTTTTGCCTCAGGAAGAATAGCTACAGATGCTGTAGAGGTATGTATCCTTCCAGAAGACTCAGTAGTTGGAACCCTTTGTACTCTGTGTACGCCACTCTCATACTTGAGATCTTTAAACACATTCTTTCCACTAATATGGGCAACAACCTCTTTGTAACCACCTGACTCTGAGACACTACTATCTATCATCCCTATATCCCATCCCTTTTTAGTGGCATAGTTTTTGTACATCCTAAAGAGATCCGCAGCAAAAAGAGAAGCTTCATCTCCTCCTGCACCTGCTCGAATTTCTAAGATTGCAGATCTATCATCGTCTTCTTCTTCAAATTGCCTAGAGATCTTCAACTTCCTAATCTCCTCATCTAGTGATAGGATCTCTTCTTCTAAGCTAGTAAGCTCTTCTAAGGCCATCTCCTTTATATCCGCTGCACTTTCATTCTCAACCATGTACTGAGCGTCTTTAAAATCCTTGATCTTTTTCTTTATGCTACTAATCTTGTTTGACAACTCTGAGTAGTAAGAGAGATCTTTACTTAATTTAGAAATATCATCGGAATTCCCCTTTAAAGTAGCAAGTTCTTCCTCAAACTCTTTTACTTTCTTTTGAGCAGAGTTATCTTCGTATTTTCTTTCTAATGCAACAATATCCATAGTGGATGATATCACTTTAAATTACTTAATGGAATTCGCTATTTTGAAACTTTTGCGTTTTCTAACATATCTCGTAATGTTAGAGTAGAAGAGGGCTTACCTGTAGATTCGTCCATTTTCTCTCTTCTTTTTGCCATCTTCTCTTTCTTGCTCTTAAAAGACATCTTTTTAGACTTCTCAACTCTCTCTTCATACTTTTTAACAAGGTTGTCTGTATCAACGATCTTTTGCTCACCTGTATAGAATGGGTGACATTTAGAACATACCTCTATATTAAAAGTGTCCTCTTGTAATGTAGAGCCAGTTTTAAATGTGTTGCCACATGAGCAAACTATTTTTAAGCTTTCATTATACTGTGGATGAATATCTTTCTTCATAACGAGTGGATTATATCAGAAGGATATTGGAGTGTCTAGCATTAAGTTTTAATTAAATCCTTTTAAGAGGGTGTTTTGATTAAAACAAATTATTATAGGGCTTTAAGCAAGCTTTCTAAAATGGTATATTCAGATATGCAATATCCTAAGCATATTCAAAATAGAATCAAGAGAGTAGAAGGGCAGGTAAGTGGTGTAAGGAAAATGATTGTTTCCGCAGAGGGTGAAGACAGGATAATGACACAACTTCAGGCTAGTATATCTTCCTTGGAGAGTCTTAAAACGGAGCTGATTAAGCAACAGATGAAAGAATCTATGGTTAAAGATGTAAAGAAATCTTTAGGATTGAGTGATTAAAAAAATTAACTGCCCCCTGAGATAATTTGATATACTTACTACATATATATTTGTATTTTAAAACTTCAAACTAGATATGAAAATTAGAAAAGTTGGATGGACGAGCTTCTTAATAACGAGTGATAATATCTCAGTAATGACAGATCCCTTGTTACTATCAGAAATAGGTATTAGTTTTCCTAAGACAAAGGCGGATGTATGCCTTTATACGAACTATTCAAAGAAGATAAAAAATGGAATATTGAAAGATAACGGATTAAAAGAGAAGGTAGTTGCTGATAGTAGGGAAGAGATTATGGAAATTAGTACTCCCGGAGAATATGAAGTAGGTGGGATAATGATCAGGAGGGCAATTGGAGAAGATTTCTTCATTATCGATGAAAAAACAACCAGAGTGGTATATATGGGTGGTACAGATCAGAGTTTTGACCCAGAGAAGCTTTCAGACCTTGGTGATGTTGATGTTTTGATTGTTCCTGTGGGTGATGGTGTTAACTTCATGAGTTTTGAGAAGATAGAGAGAGTAATTTCTAAAACAGACCCTGCGATACTAATCCCTTGCGCATACAAAGAGGAGGGGAATAAAAATCAAGACCTTAGGAGTCGAGAAGAATTCATAAAGCATTTTGGGTTTGTAAACATACGCGATGAGAGCTACTTAAATGTTAGCAAGAAAAAGGTAGAAAAAGATCAACAGAGTGTAGAGGTAATATTTTTGTAATAAAATAAAAAACAAACATGGATAAAGTGCCACCACAAAACATAGAGGTAGAGCAATCCTTACTAGGTTGTATGTTAATAGATAAGGATTCCATTATTTCAGTTTCTGGTTGGCTTCTACCGGACCACTTCTATGATGAGCGACATATGCAGATATATTCTAGTATATTAGAACTTTTTAATGAAGGTTTACCTGTAGATCTAATTACCCTAACGGATCAATTGAAAAAGAGGAAAAAACTTTCCTCCATAGGGGGAAGATCATATATAGCGGATCTTACTACCATGGTAGCTACTTCTGCTCATGCAGAAGAGTACGGTCAAATTATCAAAGAAAGCGCAACAAGAAGAGGTTTGATTTCTGCAGCTAGAAACATCACAGAGATGGCCTACAAAGAGTCAGTAAATATTGATGAGGTTATAGATAGCTCTGAAAGGGAGGTTTTCGATGTGGCACAAAGTGGGACAAGGACTAACTTTGTACATATTAAAGATCTTCTTAAGGATGCATATGAAAGGGCAGAAAGGGCAGATAAGGATGAAGCGTATTTAGGAATCTCTACAGGATTTAAGGATCTTGATGATCTCTTAGGAGGTTTCCAAAAATCAGACCTTGTTATCCTTGCCGCAAGACCATCAGTAGGGAAAACAGCTCTTGCATTAGATATGATGAGACACGCAGCATTAGTAGAAGGCAAAACTGTAGCTTTCTTCTCTTTAGAAATGTCTAAAACACAAATTATGGACAGACTTCTTGGTATGCAATCAGGAATTCCTTTTTGGGAAATTAGAACAGGAAGATTAAGTGACAAGAAATTCATGAAGCTTGCAGACACAATGGGGGAGTTGGCAGATGGGAATATTTTCATAGATGACCAGGCAGGTCAACATATTAATGCTTTAAGGACAAAGGCTAGAAGATTAGCACTTGAAAGAGGTTTGGATATAATATTTGTTGACTATTTACAGTTAATGCATGGTAACAGTAAAGAAAGTAGAACATTGGAAGTCGGAGAGATATCTCAAGGGCTTAAAAATATTGCTAAAGAGTTAGACATCCCAGTAGTAGGACTATCTCAATTATCCAGAGCGATAGAGCAAAGACAGAGTAGGAGACCTCAACTTTCGGACTTGAGAGAGTCAGGATCTATAGAGCAGGATGCTGATGTCGTTATGTTTATAGATAGAGAAGAAGTCTGGGACCCAGATACAGATGACAAGGGAACAGGGGAGTTAATAATAGCAAAACATAGGAATGGGCCTACTGGATATGTAAAACTTGCGTTTGTCAATGAGATCGCTAGCTTTAGGAACCTGTATAAAAAATAGTAAAGCAAACCGTATTTCACAAAATACCCCTCATTAAGGTATAATCCACCAGTACTGTGATTTTAGGTCGAGTGGTGGAACTGGCAGACACGCGGGACTCAAAATCCCGTGCTAGCGATAGCGTGAGGGTTCAATTCCCTCCTCGACCATTCTAATTAAATAAAGTTAAATATTATGGAAGAATTTGTTCTTAATCTGCTTGAAAGTATAGGGAGTATGGATTTTCAGATAGTATGGCAAATTTTTGCCTATGGATTGATTGTCTTCTGGTTTGTAGTTTTGTATTGGGTATGGCTTGACTCAGGGGACAGAACATCTAAGAAGTCTGTTAGATGGTTGCTTGTCCTTCTTGTAGCTATTCTAAATGTTGTAGGATTGGTAATATATTTGATAATAAGGCCCCCTCAAACAATAGAAGAAATATATTGGTCTGATTTAGAAAGAAGATATCTTAAATATGAAACAGCGGAATTAGGAGATTGTCCTAAGTGCGGTTCTCAACTTTTCCCAGGATTTAATTACTGTCCAAGCTGTAGGTATAAAATAAAAGTAAGGTGTACAAGATGCCAAGTGCTAGTGGACAGGAAGCATAAATTTTGTCCTCACTGTGGACAAGAGATGAGGAAAAGGAAAAGTTCCGAACAAACATCTCCTACAAAAGAGGTTATGCAACAACAAATAGATGCGACAAAGGAAGAAGCAAAAGATGTAGTAGAATCTAAGAAAACTAGGTACTCTAGTAAAAAAGGCTTTGCTCTTAGGATAGGGGAATCCGTAGTTGGTGGGTACGAGATTATGTATACAAAACTGAAGGCTCTCTTTTCCAAATCAAACGATCGTGCTCTTAGTAAAAAATCAGAATCCAAACAACAGGACAAAAAGAAATCAAAAAACAGAGAGAAGAAAGAGCAATCAAAAAATCATAAAAAATAGCCTATTTGTGTTATCATAAGTTATTGTAATTTAGATTTTAAATCTCGGTGTATACAGCCATTTTGGGAAAATTCCAGGAGATACTAAACAATATAAATCCATTGCTACTGTTTCTTGTTGTAGTCACATTTGGGATGTATGTTTTTTGGAGAGGTTGTATGGAGAGTAGGAAAAACCCATCCTCCATATACGATACTTTTCTTCTCTCCCTTTTCGGAGGAGTAGTCGTTAGTAGAATTTCCCATATAATATCCAATTGGTCCAGATTTTCACCCTACATATGGTATTGGCTACCATACGAGAAGTATGGTGACGAAATACACCTTTTTAGGGTACTTCCTTGGAGATTCCTAAGAGTCTGGGATTGGGGGATAGACATATTGGCTCTTTTTCTAGGGTTCCTTTTAATAGCAACCTTTTGGATTTTAGTTGTCAAAAAGTGGAAATGGAGTCATCTTTTCTCAACTATCTTCTTTACAGCACAAACTATGCTTGCGATATCATTCGTATTACTAGGTAGTGCCACGAAAAACGAACAGTGGCTTGTACAGGGAGTAATAATGTCTCTTCTACCAGCAGTACTTCTTTTTCTTAAAAACTCAGTTAAAAGAGTTATGATGGGTAAAAAAGAGAGTAAAGTATTAGCAAGTTTGGATGTTATCTTTATTCTCTTAACTTCAGTATTTATCTCTCATACATATCTTACAATAGGTGTTAACAGTGTAGAGAGAATAGAGATAATAACATTCATACTCTGGGTTGCATTTGGAATTCTTTATTACCTTCTTGATTTACGCAAGGACAACGTTACCATCGAGAAAGTCTCTTCTGTTAGAATTGTATCCCCCATAGACATTAATCAACCAATTAAATTACCTAAGTAATCTATGATAGAAATAACGGAGAAACAGCTTAACAAGAGAGTAGATCTTTTCCTACTTGAATATCTAGAAAGTAAAGAGGGGGAACTGTTTTCCCGGAATTTCCTTGTTAACAATTGGGGTGGAATAATGAAAGTAAATGGGAATAGTGTAAAACAGTCATACAAATTAAAAATGGGAGACAAGGTAGAGGTAGATATGGAAAAGGTTGAGAAATTAAAAGAGCTCTTAAATAGGACTTCTACAATAGAAGGAGAGAATTCAGCATTAGATATCCTTTTTGAAAATGAAGATTTTTTGGTAATAGAAAAGCCTAAAGGAATGGTTGTACATCCTGGAATAGGGAATAGAGAAGGAACGCTAGCAAATTATGTAAAAGGATACCTTGAGAAGAACGAGGAATTTGACAGTAAGATGAGCAGAGCAGGTTTAGTTCATAGGTTGGACAAGGGGGTTGGAGGTTTAATAGTTTTTGCAAAAAATCTTTCAACACAAAGATATTTACAAGAGCAATTTGAGAGACACCAAGTAAGGAAGATATATTTGGCTGAAATAGAATTTAAACAGCTTAAAGAAGGATTAGATAAGTATTTTCCACAGAAACAGCTAGATATTGATGAGGAGATAAAGAGCCTAGAGGAGGATGACTTTAAACCCGGCAAGAGTTGGTTTAAAGCGGAAGGATATATAGCAAGGAGTAAAAGCAATAGGATGAAGATGGAATTTAAAAGATTTGTCGGACGAAACGGAAAGGAAGCGATATCATATATAAAGCCAATAAGTGAAGAACAAGTGTTAATTGTCATAAAAACAGGAAGAATGCACCAAATCAGAGCTACTTTAGAACATTTTGGGGTAGGAATTAAAGGGGATACTCTTTACGGTCTTTCCAAAACATCCCTGTTACCAGAGAAGATAGGGTTGAGATCAATATTCTTAGGCTTTAGGGAGGCAAATGGGGAAGAATTTACCATTATTAAGTATTAAATTAGTAGTATGAAGAGAAAGAGAAGGGAGAGAAAAAAGAAAACAAGAAGATTTAAGAAAGATTCTTTTAATTTTAAAAAGTTGCTTTTGCTATTACTGCCATTCTTACTCCTAATGTACTTGATATACTCAGTAATTACTCTCTTCGGTATTAAGAGTGTAGATCCTCTTTCTCAAAACATCTCAAGTCAAAGATTCCTTTCTAATTCAGAGGGTGATCTGGAGAAGACAATATTCATAATAGAAAGAGGTACTGGTGATAAAAGAGCTATTTCCGATGTATATGTTTTCCTTAACAATGTTAGGAAAAGTAACTCAATTTTAATATATATCCCTGGAACTATATTCTTCAATGGTTTAGAGGGAGATTTTGGAAGTCCAATTCCAATATCCTCTTTAAGATATGCGGGAGATTTCTTACAGGAAGACAGGGGGGTGGAATATACCCTTTGGCAGTTAAATGAGATTTTGGGATTCCGAGCAGATACTTATGTGTGGTTAACAACAGAGGCAAATGAGGTTATGCAGCAGATATATGGAGACCCCACCATTGTCAAAGAGAAATACAAGGAAGGATATACTGTAGAGGAGGATTTCTCCCTGTCCGATTCTTTACTAAAACTACATGCCATTTCCTCACATTTTTCATACCCAAAGAGCTTATTTAACAGCTCAAAGCTAAAGGAAGTACATGAGCAGATATACTCTAATCTGAGCTTCCCCAAAGTGCTGTCAAAAATTGCAAGTTTTAAAACCATTGTTAATAGCTCAGAAACCTATGTTATGGATCTCAGTTGGTCTAAATACGCTACAGAAGAATTTTCAGACCAGGGTGGTCCTATTGCTACAATAAATATAGCTGAGTATGACAAAGCATTAAGAAGACGGCTAGTAGATGTTATAGATAGAGATTTAGAAAAGGAGAGAGTCAGGATTGAGGTGTATAACGGAAGTGGAGGTGAAGGAAAAGCTGGTATATACGCCAGAAAGATCTTAAATAATGGTTGTGATGTAGTAAGATTCGGGAATGCACCTGATCCTTTAGAGAAAACAAAAGTCTTTATCTCTGATAAGAACGAGTTTGGTGCATCTCTTGCTGTAGTAGAGGAAGTCCTCTTTGGTAGGTATGAAATTCTTGAGGAAAGACCTTCCTTTATGACAACAGGGGACATTGTCATATTACTAGGGAAAGAGGTTTTACAATTGGAGATATTTTAACTATATAATTTGCTTAAAACCTATTTTTCATCTAAAATTTCCATTATGTTAACGATTTGGATACTTCTTGGACTATTAATATTCGCATTGGCCTTTCTAGGTTTTGTTCTTTTTCTAGGAGGGAAGAATACAGATGACACAATGTTGTATGAGGAAGTTAGAAGCCCCATATTTATGCAGATCTTAGTACCTCGGGAAAATGAGAAGGCTTCTCTTGCTGCAGAGCAGATGTTTGCCTCTATTCATGGAATTCTTGAAAACTATTCTAAATGTCCGGATGTTGTTAGTTTTGAAATAGCATCAACAGAGGAGGATGGTATTCGCTTCTATGTTGTAGCGCCCCAACATCTCTCTAGATTCATAGAGGGCCAGATCTATGCTCAGTATCCCAATGCCGATATCCAGTATGTGGAAGACTATACTAAGAAAGATTCTCTCTTGTCTGAAACTTTTGTAACAACCGGAGAGATAGAGATGGAGAAAGATTATATATTCCCAATAAAAACATTTAGAAGCTTTGAAGTGGATCCCTTAGCAGCAATAACAGGGGCAATTTCAGAGCTAAATAGGGGAGAGAAGGCTTGGTTACAGGTTGTCATTCGTCCAGTCTCTAACTATTGGCAAGATCGTTCAAAAGAATATATTACATCAGTTCGAGAGGGTAAAAGTTTAAATGGAGGTGGCCTCATTAGCTTTGTATCAGATATGGTAAAGAATATGGGGAAGGTATTATCTCAAACATCAGAAACAAAAGTACAAAAGGAAGTTGTTAAACTTCTTCCAGGACAGGAGGAAGAATTGTCAGAAATTGAGAACAAGATGCTAAAGGTAGGTTTTGAATTTAAAGTGAGAGTTGCTACTAAGGCAGACACGCAGATAAGATCGGAACAGATACTACGAGACATAGTAGCTAGCTTTAAGCAATTTACTACAGCACATCTTAATAGTTTTATCCATATTCTTCCGGATAAAACAGGCAAAGAGATATATGAAGACTATATTAAAAGATATATATCACAAGAAGAGCCGGATGTTATAAATATAGAGGAATTAGCCTCTTTGTATCATCTTCCTAATATTTCTGTAGAAACTCCCAACATTGCTTGGAGTAGGGCTAAGAAGTTAGAACCTCCTATGAATGTTCCCAAAGCAACAGATGGTGAAGTTACAATATTTGGGGAGACAGATTACCGAGATGTAAAATTAGAGTTTGGTATCAAAAGGAAAGATAGACAAAGGCATTTCTATCTTTTGGGGAAAACAGGAACAGGAAAATCAACTCTGTTTAAGAATATGTTCATATCAGATGTTTTGGCAGGTGAAGGAGCTTGCTTTGTAGATCCACACGGAGATACTGTTGATGAGCTCCTAAGCTATATCCCCCCCAACCGTGTAAAAGATGTTGTATATTTTAATCCTACAGATATTGACCATCCAGTTGGTTTTAACCTTCTAGAATTAAAAGACAAGTCGCAAAGGGACTTAATAGCAGATGGAGTGGTAGAGGTGTTTAAAAAGCAGTTTGGTGACTCTTGGGGGCCTAGATTACAGTACATACTAACTAACACAGTAGCTACAGCTCTAGAAGCACAGGGGACTACACTCTTAGCAATACTTCGTTTACTTTTAGATAATAATTACCGTAAATTCATACTGAAACAGGTAGATGACCCAATACTTTACAAATTCTGGACAGATGAATATGCTCAGATGAGTCAAAATAACAGATTGTTAACAGAATCTGTATCTCCGATACAAAATAAAGTCGGTCGCTTCATATCCTCCGCAGTCATTAGGAATATAATAGGGCAAGTAAAATCAACAATAGACTTAAGAGATATAATGGACAATCAGAAGATCCTGCTTGTCAATTTAGCTCAAGGAAAACTAGGAGAGGAGACAGCTTCTTTACTTGGTGGTATGGTCATAACAAGATTGCAATCGACAGCAATGGAAAGAGTAGATATCCCGATAGACGAAAGGAAGGATTTTTTTCTGTATGTTGATGAGTTTCAGAATTTCGCAACGGAATCTTTTGCTAAAATTTTGTCCGAAGCTAGAAAGTACAAACTTAATCTAACAATGACAAATCAGTACATTGATCAATTACCCTTAACTGTAAGACAAGCCATATTTGGTAATGTTGGAACAATGGGTTCTTTTGTAGTCAGTCCAGCGGATGCTGCAATATTGGAGAAGGAATTTGCTCCAGTCGTATCTGCAGATGATCTTGTCTCTTTAGATGCTTGGGCTATGTATGTCAAACTGTGCATCGATGGCATGACCTCTGTACCTTTTAGTGCAAAATCATTGCCAGTTAGATATCACAATTTCAACCTTAAGGATGAAATTATCTCAGAATCTCGTATAAAATATGGTGTCCCAAAAGAGGTAATAGAGGAGAAAATCAACAAATGGAGTGCTCAGGAGTATAGTGATAAGGGAAATAGGTCTATAAACAAGACGGAAGAAAAGTCTAAGTAAAAGATCTGGTTTGGAACCTTTTGTTTGTGTTAGAATATACTATGTCAGGACATTCTAAGTGGTCAACAATTAAACATAAAAAAGCCATCCTAGATGCTAAGAAAGGTAAAGTTTTCTCAAGAGTTTCTACTCAAATAACACATGCTGCAAGAGAAGGTGGTGGTGATCCAGAGATGAATCCTTCCTTGAGGATGTATATAGATAAGGCAAAGGAAGTAAGTTTTCCTCAGGACAAAATAGAGAAGGCAATACAGAAAGGAGTAGGTGAGGATGGTGAAAATATTACTTTTGACAGTTCCACATACGAAGGTTTTGGTCCCTTTGGGATACAGGTGATAGTAGATACTTTAACAGACAACAAGAATAGAACGATAGCGGAATTAAGAAGACTTTTTGAAGATATTGGTGGGAATATGGGAGAGGAGGGGAGTGTAGGTTGGAACTTTGATCTCAAGGGCTTGATACTAATTAAAAGTGGACATATGGAAAAATCTAAGAAGTATGGAGAGGATGACAAATTTGTAGAGGAAGATGTAGAGGAAGTAATGCTTAATATTATGGAGATAGAGGGGGTACTGGACATACAGGAAGTAGATTTAGATGGTATAAAAGGATTAGAAATATACACTGAGTACTCTGATTGGGGTAAGGTTAGAGATGCCATTAGTAAATTAGGTTATGTATTAAAGGAAGCTGGAATTGTGAAAGAAGCAAAGACATTCAAAGAGTTAAAAGGAGGGGAGTTAGAGAAAGCCAAGCAAGCTTTGGAGAAATTAGAAGATCAAGAGGATGTTCAAGAGGTTTGGAGTAATTTAAAAGAGTAAAAAGAATGCGTATTTTAGGTATAGATCCAGGTTTAGCTACAACAGGATGGTCTGTGGTAGATTTTGACAATGATGGAAACCCAAAACCCATTGACTATGGTGCAATCGTTACTAAAAAGGGCCTAAGTGTCTCTGTTAGGTTAGCAGAGATATATGAGGATATGAATGAATTAATAGAGAAATTTAAACCTGATTTAGCAGGAATAGAGACATTGATATTTTGTAATAATGCAAAAACAGTAATGTCTGTGGGAGAGGCTAGGGGAGTTGTGAGATTGGCCCTAGAGCAGAACAGCATCGATATTAAAGAGTTTACACCTCTACAGGTAAAAAATGCTGTAACAGGGTATGGTAAAGCTTCTAAAGAACAGGTACAAAAAAGTGTCAAGATAATCTGTAATTTGAAGGAAATTCCCAAACCAGATGATGCTGCGGATGCAATTGCTGTGGCTATTGCATGTTATTTTTAACGAGATCTATACCTTCCCAAAATCCTGTATAATATAACCATGATTTCTTATATAACAGGTACAGTTCTAAAAGCTAACATATCCAAAGAGTCTTACGTAGACATCTTAACAGACAGTGGAATCGCTTATAGAATAAGCATACCTAGTACATACTCCATCCCTGCTAAGGGTGAGAAGTACTCATTATATACTCATTTTCATGTCAGAGATGACAGACAAACACTCTTTGGTTTCAAGACCGAACAGGAGAGGGATTTTTTTGAACAGTTAATATCTGTATCCGGAGTTGGTCCTAAAACGGGGATATCCATAATAACAACATTCTCTAGGAAAGAGTTAGAAAGTATTATACTAAAAGGAGATGCAAGATCACTAAGTAAAGTTTCTGGACTAGGTATGAAAGGAGCACAAAAGATAATATTGGAATTAAGAGGAAAGATAGAGTTTGAGCAGAAGGATGGACCTGAAGAAGATATAATTAAAGAACTAAATCAAGCCCTTAAAACCTTGGCTTTCTCAGGAGAGCAATTAAAGGAAAGGATTAAAGTAGGGGAGGACATCTTAAAGAAGAAGAAAGATATTAGTATAGAAGAATTAATTAAGGAAGTATTAAGTAAATGATAGAATCCACAGCCGATACTGTGAGTAAAAAGATAAAGAAAAAGAGATTAAAAGCATCTTCCTCTGGAGAAACTTCCGAACTAGAACAAAGTATTCGACCTAGCAGCCTAGATGAAATGATTGGAAGAAAACTAGAGAAACAGACACTCAAGATGATGATAGACTCTGCCAAAAAAAGAAAAGAAGTTATCGATCATGTACTTTTCTACGGCCCTCCCGGATTGGGTAAAACCACATTCGCTATGGCTATTGCAAACGAAATAGGTGCTTCTATTAAAATAACCTCCGGACCAGCAGTGGAGCGACAAGGAGATCTAGCTGCTATTTTAACAGGACTAAAGAAAGGCGATGTACTCTTCATCGATGAAATACACAGATTGTCTAAAGTAGTGGAAGAGATACTTTATCCTGCGATGGAAGATGGAGTCCTAGACATTATTATGGGCAAAGGAACCTCTGCAAAGACCATCAGGCTAACACTAGAATCATTTACCCTCATAGGTGCTACTACACAAGTTGGGAAAATAAGTTCCCCTATGAGAGAAAGATTTGGACTGGTTCAAAGACTGGATTTTTTTACACAAGAAGATCTTGTTTCCATTTTAGAAAGGGCAAGTAAATTATGGGATATAAGCATAGACAAAAAATCTCTTAAAATGCTTGCCGATAGCTCCAGAGGCACTGCTAGAATAGGTTTAAGACTACTAAGAAGAACAAGAGATTATGCCCAAAGTAGGGGAGCAGAAGAGGTAAACTCAGAGGTAGTGTTGAAAACTATGAAGTTGCTTGGAGTAGATGAACAAGGATTAGAAGAAATAGATAGAATGATACTTAAAACATTATTAAATAACTTCAATGGAGGGCCAATAGGGCTATCCACCTTAGCCGCATCTATTTCAGAGGATGAAATAACCCTCGCTGATGTATATGAGCCATTTCTAATGAAGTGTGGATATATTAAAAGAACCTCCAGAGGAAGAGTACTAACACAAAAGGGATTAAAATATTTAGAAAGCATCAATGGATAAAGCCGTATCAACGACAGATGAGGAGAAAAGAGGAAAGCTTCTTATCCTTGCAGCAATAATCGCTATCGCAATATTTATATCAAAAATAACCCAGGCCCAAACACAGGTAGTAGTTGGAAAAGTATATCTGAATGCCGCGATATACTTTGTAGCAACATTCGTAGGTCTTCTCTGGGCATTCGATTTTAAGGTAAAGAAGAAATCCACACTCTTTCTTCTCCAATCGTCTCTTTATGTCTTCTCACAAGGAGTATTTATTGAATTCTTCTTCTTTCAAAAGTTTAGTCGAATATATGAAGCCTTCATACTTCTATTCTTAATGGCACTAGTCTTTCTTGGTAACTACATATCATTTCTTATGGCCAATGTATTAAATGTAGATCTCTTTAAAAAGATTCCTCTCGCACAAGTTGGGAGAACCTCCTCTTACCTCATATCCCTTCTGATGATGTATTTTTTTACATTTAGCCTTTTAGTCACAGGACTACAAATCTATTTCCTCTTACCATTAGTACTACTCTCTTTTGTATTCATAATTACAACTCACTACTTAAATGTAGGTATAGAAGGAGGAGAACTATACAAGAAGAGTCTTTTGACCACACTAATAACCTTCATACTCTTCTTAGGAATATTCCTAACCGGAGATTCCCATGAGATTGTCGCAATTATCCCTGTAATCGGCTACTACTTCTCAGTAGGGGTAGTTAGTCAGGAGAGAGTTGTATATGGTAAAAGTAAAGGAACATATTTCTATCTTTCAATCTTAGTAATAATTTTCCTCTTAGGTGTTTTCTTGAACATCTAGATTTAAAAAGAAAAAACAAGTGTGCTGTTTCATGGAGAGTAGGGGTAGAGGCCAGGCCTCAAGGGCCTATAGTGTGTGGTGGCCCATAGTTTGTCACTGTGGATAAGGTTTTGCTAGATTTAGACCTTTAAGAATGCAGTTGCAGCACAGAGTAAGGTGACTCTAAAATCATTGTAGTTTAAAGAAGTTTACGATACTACCTCAATACCAAGGAGAGATGCTTCTACCCTTTACGAAAATGTGTTATGATTTAAAACATACCAACCGAGTATAATCACCCTTATATGCGGTCTGCTGGTAGTGGATTTGAGATGGGAGAAAAGAATACATTATTTAAGATACAAAATAAAAATGAGAATCTATTCCTTTCCAAGAATCTCTTCTTTTCTTAACCTAAAACTTCATCTACTTCCCTTTTCTATTCGAAGGCCAAATTTCTTAAAAATAGTCCCCCTACCCCTATTTGTCAAAATTTAAGTTTAATATACAATACAGTATGAAAGAATTCCCTAAATTAAATGATCAAGATGATTTTCTCCTCTCATTGCAGAACAACAACTACAGTCTGCAAACCATATACAATTATGCTCGGGATCTTTGCATATTCGCTACTTTCCTACATTTTCGAAAAACGGAATTTAAAGATATTAACAAAAAAGAAATAGACACATTCAAAGGATACCTAGTTGCAGGACAACACTTGAGAGATTTGGGTAAATTTAGAGAGAAAAGTGTCAAAAAGGTTGATGTAGTGCAGCTCGAGGGCAACAAGGCTCTAAACGCTGATTTAAGGCATGTCAAATCATTTAGTGATATAGACACACCTAGAAAAGAGAATGAAAATGTGGTGAAACCCTCAGGAGCATTTGAAAGTGATTTTTTGACAGATGTGTACTCCAAGGTCTACGGAACTCTTGGACAATATTCAAACTCATCCAAATCTGCTAACAAAAAAAACAAAGGACTCAGTCCAAGAAGTATAAACAGAATGCTTTCATCTTTAAGATCGTTTCTAAAATTCAGAATCTCCTATGACTTAGAAATCCCGTTACCCCCAGATGCTGTAGATTTAATGAAGGGAGAAAAGAAAATAAAAAAGGTTGCAAGTCTAGATCAGCTTGTTAAATTGATTGAAGCACCAATGCTTTTCGAGAAAGATGAAAAAGTGGCATTACGAAATAGATGCATGTTAGAAATGTTATTTGCCACCGGTATGAGGATATCGGAACTGGTTAACCTAGATCTAGAACAACTAAATGTTGAAGGGAAAATATATATTATCGGGAAAGGTAAGAAAGAGAGATCTGTCTATATGACCTCAAGAAGTTTAGATTGGCTAAATAAATATCTAGTTGTTAGACTGAAATATGCATTTTTAGATAGGGATGAAAGTGAACAACCCGCAGAGATGGAGAAGTTTTTTATAGAAAACCCCAAGGAAAAAGACCGTGAAACATCTGGGAGTTCTGGGTTAAACTTAGAGATTTTCGATAAGGGTAATCGAAAATATATTAAACTAATCGAAAATTATAGAAAAAGTGGAATGTTAAATAAATTTGACTCCCCTGCTCTCTTTATCCCTTTCTCTGGAAGAAAAGCTGGGAAGCCGAATGCCAGAATATCAACTAACTATTTTCAGGAGAGAATTGTGGTCTACAGAAAGAAACTGGGAATACAAATTCCTACCTCTGCACATAGCTTGAGGCATGGTTTTGCTACGTATTTAGCAGAAGAAGGTGCTAGCCCAGCTGCTTTACAAGTACTACTTGGTCATGAAAGTCTCAATACCACAACGAAATATGTACATGCAAGCGAGAAATTTGCTGAAGAAACAGTTAGGAAAAATCATCCCTTGAAGTAGGTAGGAAAAGATTTGCCTCAATTTTTACTTAATATGCATTTAGGCTAGTGTGTGAAGCTTTATTTCTTTCTACTCTCTCTATCTCAGCTCTCCATTTGTTTACCTGTTCTTTAGTACATTTATAAAATTTTGGTTCTGGACTACTACCATCCTTTCTTATCCTTCCACTCAAGTATTTTAGTATATATGTATCTTCATTTAGAGCTAGTGGATTCTCCAAGGCTTTCTTAAATTCTGGATATCCGAATCTAACTGTCATGATCCCAAATGGTTTAATCATCTCTCTCGTTGAGTCTTCAGGGGTATAAATTTCTGGATTTACCATCTCCATTGGATAGTTTGTGAAATCTTTTACCTTCTTGTCCTCTAAAACTAGAGATAACATCTCTTTAACAGAGTTTAATTGTTCCTGTAAACTCTGCTCCTTTTCTCTAGATTCGGGAGTGGCTAGAGGAGCCTCTGGAGCAATCTCTGGCTGGTAGCTACTAGTAGGAGTAACAGGATTAGGCTCGACAGTGGGTTCTTGTGAAGGGATTTCTGCCTGCATGGCAACATTCGGAGTATCATTGCTAGGTGTATTTTCTCTAATATATCCTAAAGGATCATCTGTTTCTGATGGCTGTTGAGGTGTTTGAGACTCTAAATTTTGTTGACTCTGTTGGTTTGCCCAAGGGTTTGGTATCTCTGCTCCTTGTTGAGAAGCTAAAGGCTCGTTAGTGGCTTCTGCTACTGGAGGCTCATTAAAGTTTTGAGGTTGGTTTATATTACTCATTGGGACATCAGAAGGGTTCTGAGCTTGAGAATATGGATATTGATCAGGTGTCATAATATTGGCAGATTTAAAATTTATTCTACACTTCATTAAACATTAGGAAGGAAGATATGTCAAGAAATTAACAAGTAAAAGGTGCTAGAATTTTCTCTTAATCTTCTCCCCTCTATACATTTCCTCTACTACAAAGGAATTAGTATTAAAGTACAGTATCTCTAGCAAAGCTTCAAAACCATGTTGAAACCATTTCATCTTCTTTCCTTGAGAGATATCTCTAGGTTTGTAATATATATCTACCTCCTTAAAACTCAACTTTCTTCCATTAAATTTTCTGTATCGTGCTAATTTAGCTGTTAGCTCAGGCTCTAAACCGAAATTGGATTCAGATTCCAATGACTGAAAAAGAGATTTCATAACATTTCCTCTAACCATCTTATAACAGGTCTCCATATCTTTTGGAGCAAAACCCTTCGATCTGGTAAGCAAATTGGAGGTAGCGGTCACAAACCTATTCCCTAAGCTGTGTACTAGATTGTAAAACTCATTTTTTTTGTTAAACCTGTTCCCGTATATTACATCTAAGTGTGGATCTGACAAAAATATTTTTGTAAACTTAACCAAGTCGTTAGGATCATATTCCAAATCTGCATCTTGTACTACCACTAAATCTCCGGTAGAGTGTAGAACTCCCTTTTTAACAGTTTGAGATTTACCTTTATTCCTCTTATTTTCCAACAGCAAAAATTCAGTGTCTTTGTATTTGTTCTTGATTACCTCGTTTATGAATTCGACACTCTTATCTGTAGAAGCATCATTTATAATTACCACTTCTTTTGTAATATTTTTAGGAAATGTTAGAGATGCAACCCTTTTAATTATTTCGGACACACTTCTTTCTTCATTGTATACGGGTATTATTATGGAAATTTTTTGAAGATTTTCATTTCTAGAATGTTCAGGTAGAAGCATTTGGTAGTACTCCCCTATCATATGCTCTTTAGAGAAATATTCCTCATTTAAATCAATCATACTGTTAACAAAAGAAAAATTGCTACTTTCGAGTATGGCTTTTTCAAGCTTTTCTACTAAATCTTTCACATTATTTCTTTTAAATATGAAATTTTCAGTTTCCACCTTTTTGGCAATCTCTTTGTTGCTAGGAGCATTTGAGAAAACGGGGATATTTCCCATAGCTATCGCCTCTAAATTAGCAATAGCTAAACCCTCACTAAAAGAGGAATTAATATATATTTTCGATTTTTTAAGAAGAGAAATGAAATCATCATGTTTAAGAAATTGTTCTACAACTCTTACATTCTTAGGCAGATCAATATTCCTGTACTCTAGTATACTTCCTGAGCCGATCAGCATAAAAAGCCATGTAGGATGTTTAGAAGCTATCTGTAAGTATGCCTTAAGAACTAAACGAGGGTTTTTAACTTTAATCCACTTACTTGCCCATACAACTATGTTTTCTTTCTGTCGTAAATCTAGATTATGATTCTTAATGTCATATGAGTTGTATATGACTGATATCTGCTCCTTGTGCACATTAAAATTTTTAGAGACCCATTTCCTTCCAGTTTTAGATACGGCGATAATGTCCTGGGCTCCAGTTAGAACATACCCGAAGACATGCTGGTCTAGCCAATTAATAATCTTGGTGGCTAGTTTACTTTTCATATATATCCTCCCAGCATTATGCTCTATAACAGTATACGGCCGAGAAAGTAGATTACAAATAAAGTAGAGCATCAAACTGCTAGTAAAGTGTCTACTATGGATTATGATTTTTGCATTAGGATTTTCTTTAATTGTAGACAAGGTTTTAAAGAAGAACTTAGCACCGAAGATAGGATAGCTGTTCTCAAAGATATTTACAGGTTTAAAACTCATTTTCTCAAATCCATCTTCTTGCTTCTCAAACTCTTCTTCAGAACCGAATATAGCTAAGCATTTAATACCTTTGTTGGAAAGTTCTTTTAGCAAGGTAAAAGCCATACTTTCCAATCCCCCCACTCTAGGGGGGAAGTAATGAGAGATGGATATTAAATCATATTCTTTTTTTACTTTTTCATTTTTCTTTGACACAACTATTTAAACAGTATGAAATTATCAGATATATATATTAGCTCTCTCTTTACTCTTCTTTGATCTTCTAGCAAATCTTCTTTGAGTATTGTGATTGGGTATGAATTATTTATTGGTAATGAGTAAATATTGTATAACCAAGAGTAGTCATTTAACTTAATTGAGCGCTCTAATCTAGATGTATACAGAATTTGTATCTTACTTCCCCCAGGGATACCTGGAGAAGTAAGGAGCTCCTCATATGTTTGAATACTAGGATTTTCTAAATATTTTAAGAGGTTCTCTCTAGTTTCCAGTTGCATGTATTGGGCATTCGCAGTATCTACATTTCCTAAGGAAGTTAAAACTAGTTGAGTGTAAGGATCCGAAAGTATGAAAGTGTCTGTTAAAACATTCTTCTTAACATACTCTATTACAGTCTCATCTTCCTTAACAATTGCAGAAGCAGTCCCATTCTCCTGTGTGTAGAAAGTTAAATATCTACGGTACTGAACAAAGAAATTTAATCCCCAAGTGAGGATTAATGCTCCAAAGAGGAAAAGTTTAATGATGGGTTTAAATCCTAAACTCCAAATATAGTTGATAACGATTAAAGAGGCAAAAAATCCTAATCCAATGGCAAACTTGTTGGCATATGTAGGTGCCAACAAGAAGAATATTACACCAAAGGAGAGGAAGGAGAAAAGAGAGAGCATTAATTCACTTTTTTCCTTCTTAAAAAGGATTCCAATGTATGCAACTAAGATTAATAGCCATCCTGCCCCAACATTTTGGAAATATATCAACAAATTATTCGGATAATATGCGTTGGTAGCACTCCCTACTACCTTTAGTGCATCCTGTTGTATGAGTTTTTCAACACTAAACCCCGCTATATTCGCCACTGCGAAGAACAGTACTGAGAGAGCAAGTAGGAGAAGGAAGATATTCTTCTCTTTTTTACTCTTTAATCTTTGTATGATCAAAGATCTAAACCAAAGATAACCAATAAATATCGATCCGATGATGAAATGAGTGGAGAAAAGCAGAAGAGAGATTAAAACTAGTTGAAGTGTACTTATCTTTCTTTCTTTAAATGTAAGAATAAAGAGATAGAGGGCTAAGGTTTGAGGTATGAAAAACAGGAAATCATATCCACCCATTACAAAGGTTAGCAGAGTTAGTAATACTCCCAATTGAGACCAAAGAGTACTTTTTGTAACCTTTTTAAAGGTCATATATATGGGAATACTTGCAACCAAGGGAAATACAATATCCAGTACGTAGAATGTCTTAACAGAATCGTTTCCTAAGAATGTGACAATATTACCCAAGACAATATGGTAGAAGGTTGTATATCCATGCTGTAGGAAAAGGTTAGAACACTCTCCAGGCAAGAAGCACAGTATGCCATTGTGAAAAATTTTGTTTGGTACTGTTAAGTGTTGGAGATAATCTAATGCTACGACAGAGTCTTTCTGTCTAATAAATATGAATACGAATATTACAAAGAGAATCGAAGGTACAAGGGCAGATGCAATTTCTTTGAGAATTTCTTCTGACTCATTCCCACTCTTGTTATCCCCAATAATGAAGAAAATGAAAAGGATATTCCAGAGTATAATGTTAAATACTACTCCTAAAGGCAGTATTTCATTTAGAGAAAGACCTGTTAAATTTGCAATTAAAACTTGAAGGGCAAAGAGGATTGGGAAATAGATGAATAGGATAGCTGAAGACACTCCAAATAATCTGGACTTGAAAACGACTCTGGATAATAAATTAGGAAGAGTGAGAGTAGTGAATATTAGATAGGCAATAAAGACATAATTAGTCCCCAGAGAGGGCAAACCATTACTAAATATCGAGTAAATTAAATACCCTATTGTACCGATATTAATTGTAAGTGAAATTGCATCAAACATAATTATTTTTTACAATCAATTATCATTTTAATTTTGTACTCAAGCTCTAATTCATAATTCTTACTTAGTACAGCTGTCTGGTTGTTTTTAGTAATTTCATAATCTACCCTCTCTTCGTGAATCTCTACTCTACACCCCTTATCTTCGAAATATACATACCCCTTCTCTTTCTTGTATTCAGTTCTATTAGAGTAATCCAACTGAATTTTGTATTTAAGCTCTGGAACATATGCATATGCTGTTTGTGTATTAATATCTATATCTAAGGATTTGTTGTCTATCGGTCTCACATTCACTTCTCTTCTGTTGCCCTCTCCGTTCTCGATATATTCAGTATAGATATTTGTTTTTACTATTGAGTTTTCTAAATTAGAGTTTTTCTGTATTTTGCTATTCACATTAAAAGGCTTTTCAAGGAAATCATCCTCATTAGTAATATGGTCATTCCTAGAAGCCATTTCGATATATTCAGAATTTGGCAACTGTATTATCACAGACTGTCTTTCATTAATAATTTGAAAGTTTTTGTACTGTGTATATGTTAGGTAATAGTTAAGGGATATGTATATACCTACTAGAGTGGCAAGAAGTACTGATAGTTTAAGATAAAATGTTTTCATACTATCTTAAATATATATGTATTAACGAAAAAATGAAAGTTACTTTTTTACATAAGTTCTCTCTTTAAGCAGGAGTACTCTTTCTCTTAAAGGTTTTTTGTCAAGTGTAAATGTCGCAGAGTTGTAGAGTATAGCTAAGAGTGTGGGAATTTGTCCTGTCCATACGGGAGTGGGAGTATTTTCTTGAATATTACCATCTTTTAATTCTTTTAATAGCGCAATTAATCTGTGATTACCATCGATAATACTCCCTGTTGTGTATGGTAATATATTCTGATTTTCTACAATAAACAGAGGGTAATCATTGTTTTGTTCTTGGTTGTATATTACTAGGTTTGCTAGGTCTTGATTGATATTAGTAATATGTTTCCTAATTTCATTATTGTTTGGGAGGTAGTTTGATATTGTATCCCAATGTTTTGCTATCTCATTGGCTTGTGTAGTATTAGTTTGTTTCCATACATAATATGCCCATTCCCATGGTTGTCCGGTGTATAGTTGGAGGTCGTTTCTTTCCATCAAATCCCCTACTGGTATATATTGTTTCTCCCATTTGTTTGATAGCTCGGCAGCAATGGGGAACCTATGATCATCTAAGCCTTTAGAGGTTTTTTCACTTTGTATTCTTTTATACTCTTCTTTAGGTTCCATGTATTAGAGTTGTATTAGGATAATTAAAAAAAAAGATAACGAAGTGTTATCTTAATATCAAATGGTGGTACTAGGTGCTCTTCTTTCTTTTTTAAACTCTCAAATGAGAGAAAGAGGAAGAGCACCTTTTTGCGGTGTTAGGGGTTATTGGCAGGCATTTATATATTGGAATTGGGATTCCACAAAACCGGCCAATCTTGTATAGGGTAGAGAGCCTAAATATGTGTGAAATTCATCTATTTCACCGTACAGGATCTCATCCCCAGCAGAAAACTCTATCCAATCACATCCCCCTGTTTCTAGTGCCTTATACCCAATAGTAAAGTAACCATCTGGGACGACAGAAACTTGGCATGAAGGTAAGTGACTACAACTGAGGGAAGGATAGTATGTAGGAATCCCAACTTCTTCATTGACAACAACTTTTTCTGTTTCCTCTGTTTTCTCTGCTTCCTCTGCTATCGGTTTCTCAACCTTGGACTCCTCGACTACGGGTTCCTCAGCTTTTGGTTCCTCAGCAACGAGTCTCGCAGTCCTAATGGAACTGTTTATAACAATCCCCGGGACCACCATCATTGTGAGGCACGACAATGTGATTGCAATTATTGCAACCACTGCTACGATTCTACCGTTTTTCTTCATTTTAATCTCCTTTATAGAAATAGTTTTTTATAAAAAACTCCCTTTACACCGCACCAAACCTCTAACATATGTATATGTTAGAACCTTAGTGCGATGTATGGGCTATCTAAGAAGATTACCCTAATTATTATTCACCGCTACTTGTATATAGATGGATTAAATAAATAATCACATAATACAAGCTATTTTAAAGAACTTGTCCTTTTATACAAATAAAAGAGACATTAAAAAGATATATAAACACATCTCTATGAATGCGTCTTTTATTAAAAGGTATTATTTTTGGAAACTTGTATTTTAAAGAGCAGGTTCTTTATCTACAATCCTAGTACATTATATCATTTCTTCACCTTGTAGCTCAATACTATGGGTTGGCGGGAAGGAGTAGACTCCCTCCCTCACCCTATCTACAAGTTAAGCTATTCTATTGCTTAAAAACTTAGAAACAGCTATAAATCCTAAACCAGAAATATATGCTGATACAGCTACTATATTAAACAATACAGCATCTGCTATACCTGTATCCTCAGGTATATGAGGAGTATATCCATCAGCTAATACTGGTGAAGTAAAAATAGTCAATATCCCAAAAGCAAGAATAGCTAACAAGAAGATCTTGTTTATTTTTTTCATAGCAGATTGTAAAGAACAATTTAATTACGGCTACATTATACCCCATAGTTAAATTCTATTCAATAGGCACATGAATAAACAGAGTGTAGTTGTGGATTATTAATTGACCCTATTTAGGTATCTAAATACCCTAACTGGAGAGTTATACATTCTGCAAGTGTAAAGAATCAAATCTGCTTGGTAATCTGTTATCTGAGTATTGTCCTCGGCCTTGTATACTTCATATTCATAACTTCTCTGTCCCCATATTATTTGTACCCTATCTCCTACTCTAAGCTTTGGAAGATTGTAGAAGGAACTCTTTTCTCTAAACTCTCGACTCCAATACACATATCCAAACCTATGGGCAGCTATTATTATTGGTGCGTCATTGTACTCGGGAGTTCCAAAATTAGGAACTACCCATACCCCTTCCTCTAAGCCTTCTTTAGAATCAGGATTTTGAGAAATCTCTGAATCGACCCCTATACTTGTTATTCTTAAAGTATTTTCCTCAGGCAGGGATATGTCTATTGTAGGAAGATCTATCTCAGAATTATCAGCAACCACCTCTTTCTCTACCTCTTCTAGTATTGTGAGTTGCTTCTCTATTGTTGTGAATTCACTCTCCGTTGCACTCTTGTCAACCGAATACCATATCTGAGGAAAGAAAGTAATTGCCACTACACAGAAAGCAAAAAATATTAGTACAATACCAAATGTTAAATATATTTTAGAAACTATTTTTAAAACCTTCTTTTTCCCCATACGCTCTTAATTCTTACTTCTTAAATACATCTCCAATATCATACCACTATTACCTATTTCCTGTGCGTACTGTGTGCCGATATATCTGTAGTGCCAACTCTCGTAGTTGTATCCCGTTATACTCTCATATCCAGCTGGGTATGAAATTACAAACCCATACTTTGCTGCATTACTAGCTAACCATTTACTTGCTTTGGTACTTGCAAAAACACCTCCTAGCCCGTCCTTTATCTCTGCACTACTAAAATCAACAGCAGTGCCCAATTGGTGTTGACTATGGCCAGCTCTCGCAGAAATCTTATCTGCAGCAGCCACACTTCCTCCATTTACACTCAACCAGTGATTATATGTAGAAACTTGAGTGTTGTAGGAACGATATGCAGATCTGATACTTAAATCAATACCATCATTCACAGCAGCATTAACTAGATTTTGCAAGTCGTTTATTAATACATTTCTAAGAAGGAAATTTGTATTGTTTACACATCTGATATTGGCTACCTTTGCACAAACACTTACTAAATCAGTAGGTGCATATGTAGCAGGAAGTTTGTACTCTTTATTTACTAAAACTAAAAGATCATTCCCATCCCTTGTTGTACCCTTAATATCTTTGGGATATGCCCACCAGCCGTCAATACTAGTACTCCTGCTACTATTAACGACAGCTCTTTTGGTTGGAGTTAGTTTCTCTAGCGGGATCTCTTGTTGTATTTCAGAGAAAACATAGCTGTTACTGTTCTCGTTTTCTTGAGTATGGCTTTCTGTATATACGATTGTGTATGTGTTAGCAGATAGAATTAGCGCGAATATACTACTTACTATTTTGTTCATATCTCTATTTTACAATATATATCATTAATTCAATAGTAAATATTATTAGAAGTCTTCTCTATTCTTATCTAGGTCAGGAAGTATATGTTGAGAAGTATTACAATGTATTAACTAAATTATTATCCATACTGAAATGAATTTAACAAAAAAGAATATTAGAATTATTAATGAAATAATGGAATTGTATATTAGATATGTAAACAGTAATCTAGGAAACGATTTAGAGGATATAAATGAGCAGATAGTACAAAAGTCTTTGCCAATGGGTATGACATATGATCAATTATCAGAAAACATTATTGAGATATCAGGAGATGAGTACTTCAAAGAGTTAAGGATTGAAAGGTTAGAGTAAAAGGGTTTTGAGAGCTATAAAAGAACTACTGTTGCTACCCTATCCTCTTTGCTAATATTCATGACCTTTACTCCAGAGGTGTGTCTTCCTTGTACTGGTACTGCCTTAAGGTCTGCCCTGATAACTTTTGACTTTCCTGATATTACAACCATTTCTTCATCTTCCTTTGTCAACAATCTCGCGGATGCTACTATTCCTGTCTTCTTAGTCATTCTAAATGTGAATATACCACTACCACCTCTCTTTTGTGTGGTATATTCTTTCAAAAGAGACATCTTCCCGTAACCAAATTCGGACAGAGTGAGTAATCTTTGCTCGTCATTCTCCACAATCCCCATCCCAATTACACGGTCAGAATCTTTTTTGAAAGTGATTCCTTTAACTCCTTTTGTACTCCTTCCCATTGGCCTTACATCTGTTTCTTTAAATCGTATAGATTTACCCTCTTTAGTAACAAGAATAACCTCATCACTACCAGTAGTAGGTTTAACCCATATCAGTTGATCATTCTCTTCTAACTTAATTGCGGTTAATCCATTAGATCTGATTTTAGAGAATTCTTTAAGCTGCGTTTTTTTAACAGTACCTTTCTCTGTAACCATCAAGAAGTACTTGTAAGATTTCTTACTATCTTTTTCTAAGGATATCTCCCCTTTAGGACTTCTTGTTAATACAGAGGTTACAATCTCATCTAGTCCTAACTGTATCAAGTTAACCAAAGGCAAGCCCTTCGCAGTTCTACCTAACTCAGGGATTTCAAAAATCCTTAAGTTAAATACCTTTCCTCTGTTTGTGAACAGAAGCAGTTCGTCGTGAGTATTACAGAGGAATGCATGTTCTATGAAGTCTCCTTCCTTTGTTTCTCCTCCAGATACACCTTTACCTCCCCTATTCTGAGATTTGTATGTATTAGGAGGGAGTCTTTTAATGTATCCAGAGCGAGTGATTGTAACTAGTGTATCCTCTGAGGCTACCATATCCTCCTCTGAGATCTCGTCAACTTTCCCCTTTACTACCTTACTCCTTCTTTCATCCCCATACTTTTCTTTAATTTCTTGCAAATCATCATTTACTATCTCTAATATCCTATCTTGATTTTCAAGTACTAAATTATATTCCTTAATCTTAGATTTAATATCCTTGAATTCATTTTGTATCTTCATTCTCTCAAGGGCAGCTAATCTTCTTAACTGCATATCCAATATTGCTTGTGCTTGTACCTCTGTAAATTCAAATTTGTCCATAAGGTTGGTCTTTGCACTGTCTTGGGATTTTGACTTCCTAATTGTGTCTATTACCTCATCAAGCATATCTAAGGCTTTTAGTAGTCCCTCTAGTATGTGTCCCCTATATCTTGCCTCTGCTAAATCAAACTCATATCTTCTAATGGTTACAACTAATCTAAAGGAAAGGAAAAGCTCTAGGAATCTCTTTAAAGGTAAGGTTTTAGGTTCTTGATCAACCAAAGCAATCATATTTGCGTTGAATACCTTCTGCATCTCAGTATATTTGTAGAGCTTGTTGAGTACAGCTTTAGGCTGAGCATCTTTCTTAAGAATTATTACGAGCCTCATACCCTCTCTATTTGATTCATCTCTGATATCAGCAATACCCTTTATCTTTTTCTCTTTTACAAGGTCAGCAATCTTTTCGGTCATGTACGCCTTGTTAACTTGATATGGAATTTCCGTTACTACGATATGGTATCTACCCTTTTGTCCCTCTATTATCGAAGCTTTTGCTCTTTGTAAGATCCTGCCTCTTCCTGTTGCGTATGCGTTTAATATCTCTTTCTGATTGTATATTGTTCCTCCAGTTGGAAAATCAGGTCCAGGGATAATTTCTATGAGATCGGAAGGAGTAATATCTGATTTAAATTTAGGGTACAGAGTTTGTTCTTTCTCTTTAAGCTCATTTCTTAATTCCTCTATTTCCTTGTGTAGATCAAGGCTGTTTTTTGAAATATAGTTTTCGAGATAGTCTGTAGGTTTGGAATCTAGTGTTGATGGGATTAACTCAGCAGATTCCTTCTTTTTTCTAAGTTCATTGTAGACAGCTTCCCCCTGCCATTTATTCTTCAAGGAAATCATCTTCTGTAGAGCATCTATGAGCTCTGTCAAGTTATGAGGAGGGATTTTAGTAGCCATACCAACGGCAATTCCATCACTCCCATTTGCTAGGACATTAGGAAAAAGTGCAGGTAGAACTGTAGGTTCTAATCTTGTACCATCGTAGTTGGATATATAGGTGACAGTTCCTTTGCTTAAATCACTTAACAGCATTGGTGTTATTTTAGCCATTCTTGCTTCTGTGTATCTCATTGCTGCGGGTGAATCTCCGTCTATTGAACCGAAGTTTCCTTGACCATCTACTAAGGGATATCTAGTCGAGAAATCTTGAGCCATTTTTACCAAAGTTGGGTAGACAACAGATTCTCCATGTGGGTGGTAGTTACCTGATGTATCTCCCGCTATTTTAGCTGACTTCCTGTAGTGTGCGGTAGGGTGTAAGTTAAGATCATTCATGGCAACAAGGATTCTTCTTTGAGAGGGCTTTAGACCATCTTTTACTTCAGGGAGAGCTCTTGATACTATGACTGACATTGAGTAATCCAAGTAGTTGGATTTCATCTCATCAACTATTGATCTAGGAACTATCTCTCCAGGTTTAAAGGTAAGATTAGTATCTAAGTTGTTATTTCCTTCTTCTTTTATCTCGGTTTTTACTTCTTCTTCCACTTCTACTATTGGTTAATTATATTTATATGGCATCTTGCAAGGACATTTCTAAGTCACTTTTTATGTGCTCAGGATCTAGAGCTAACCCTATTAGTTTCCAATATGTTCGTGCAGAGACAACATATGTGTCTGGGTTGTCTTTTCTAGGTGATATTGTAATACATTCTTCTTGTACATCATCGGTGGAGGTTAATAGCCGTGCAACGATGAAATCCTTGTGGTCTTGCTCGTCTACTAGTTGTAGATGTATACCATTTCTTTTAGGATCTTTTGCAACATGTGTAGAAATCTTACTGTACAAATCCTCGTTGTATATCTCTTCATTGCTTTCCTGAGAAAGTAAGAAAAGTATCTTCCCTCTATGTCGTAGTCCTAATTCCCTGTTAAGTTTAGTGTTAAATAGTGATTCGTACTCTGTTGCTTTTGGCATTTTTAAACTCTCTCTTAGACCCATATTAAGTAATGTAAAAAATTAAATGTCTAAATTAGCACTAGTTGCATATGTTTGTATGAATCTTCTTCTAGGGGGTACTTCTGTACCCATTAACATATCAAATGTCTTCTCTGCTTCCTCTGCATCTTGGATTTCTACTCTCTTCAAAACTCTACTTTCTGGATTCATAGTAGTTTCCCATAGCTGATCTGGATTCATCTCTCCTAATCCTTTAAATCTATTTTCTACTGGAACATTTCCTTCCATTTTAGCCTTTTTAACAAAGATGTCTTTTTCTGCATCATTTATGAAGTAATATTTTTTCTTCCCTATCTCTACCTTGTGTAAAGGAGGTTGTGCTACATATACATATCCATTTTCAATTAGTGGCCTGAAAAATCTAAAGAGTAAAGTAAGAACTAAGGTAGTAATGTGCAGACCGTCTACATCAGCATCACTCATAATTACAATTTTGTGATATCTCAACTTTGAGATATCTAGAGTGTCTCCTATTCCGACACCAAGTGCTGTAGTAACATCATTAAATTCATTGTTAGAGAGTACTCTGTCAACCCTGTATTTTTGGGTATTCATAATTTTCCCTCTAAGAGGAAGAATTGCTTGTGTATGACGATCTCTACCCTGTTTCGCAGATCCTCCTGCGGAATCTCCCTCTACTATGAATAGCTCGCTAACAGCAGGGTCACTGCTAGTACAGTCAGCTAACTTTCCAGGCAATGCAGTGGATTCTAGTGCGCCTTTTCTAATGACAGCATCTCTTGCTGCCTTTGCTGCGGCTTTAGCTTTGTTTGCAAGAACAGCCTTCCCTATTATATTCTTTGCTTCTTGTGGATTCTCTTCCAGATATACTAGAAGCTCATCTCTGAGAACCTTTGCTACAATTCCTCTAATTTCAGGATTGTTCAGCTTAATTTTTGTTTGTCCTTCAAACTGGGGATCAGTAACCTTCACAGATACAATAGCGGTTAAACCCTCTCTAGCGTCATCGCCACTTAAATTCCCATCTACTCCTTTTAGTAACTCTTCTTTCTGAGCATATGTATTAAGAGCACTAGTTATTGCAGTTCTAAATCCTGCAAGATGGGTTCCTCCCTCTGGATTTACAATATTGTTGGTATAGCATCTGATATCCTCATCCATATCATCTGTATACTGAAGGGCAATCTCTACGATTACATCCTCTTCTGTCTTGTTCATGTAAAATGGGTCTTCCCCTATGGTCTTACTGTCTAGATTTAAGAATTGTACGTATGACTTAATCCCATCTTCAAAGTAAAGATCATAGCTTTTCCCTTTTTCGTTTTCATCAGTTACAGAAATTCTTAATCCAGCAGTAAGATATGCATGTTGCCTACATCTTTTAACAATGGTATCGAAATCAAACTCAGTTTCTGTAAAAACTGTAGAATCTGGCAAAAAAGTATGCTCTGTTCCAGTCTCCTTACTGTCCCCTATTCTCTTGACGGGCTCTACTGGAATTCCTCTTTCATATCTTTGTGTATATATCCCACCATCAAAATGTACAGTTGTTTCCATCCACTCGGAGAGAGCATTTGTACATTTCATCCCTACTCCATGTAATCCTCCAGATACTTTGTAAGCGCCCTGTTCAAACTTCCCTCCTGCATGTAAATTTGTCATTACTGTCTCAAGTGTTGAAACTTTTGTCTCAGGGTGTTTGTCTACAGGAATTCCTCGTCCATTATCTCGTACAGTTATGGATCCATCCTTGTTAAGAAAAACCCAGATGTTTGTGCAGTATCCTGCAATAGCTTCATCTACAGAGTTATCTAAAATTTCCGTAAATATATGGTGAAGTCCATGTCTGTCAGTAGAACCAATATACATGGCAGGTCTTCGCCTTACCGCTTCTAATCCTTTCAGAACCTGGATATCAGAGACTTTGTATTGAGATTTTTCGGCCATATTCTACCTAGATCTGTAATTTAAATTTCTGGTCATTAAACTATACATTTTACATGATTTTTGCCTGAATGTTAAGCCTTAAGCTGTACAATCATGGCCTCCAAAGTAAGCCTCCTGTTACAATTTGCAGAGATTTTTTCTCTGCTTTTTTGTATGATTTTCAAAAGACTTCCGTTCTTGTGGGAACTCTCAATGTTACCATTTTTAATATCTAATTCAAGCTCTCTTTTGAATCTTTCCTCTAGGGCGTTTAACAAAAGAAGAGAAGACTCTTTCTCCTTGGCGTACTCTTCAATGAGTGAGAATTGCTCAAGAAGATCTAGATCAAGTATATCTGCAAGGCTTTCTTCTCCCTCTTCTGGACTCTCTTCCTCTTCTATCCCCTGTAAGCGAGGATAGATTATGACACCCCTTGATTGTATTGTAGGTAGGAGATTTCTTTCGTTGTCTACACACAGAATATATATTGAAGTGTCAGAAGTTTCCTCCAAAGTTTTAAGGAGTGCATTTTGTGCTTGTATTGTTAACTTCTCTGCCTCAAGAATTATCCCTACCTGCCTTTCCTCTTGAAACGGTTTGTACCTCATACTTCCCTGAAGATCTTTTACCTCCTCTATACCAATACTGTTTTGCTCTTTAGGGTTGAGTACGTGGATATCTGGAGATTCTGCTATCTTCTTTTTAAATATCTTCTTGAGTAATTCTTCAAGCTGCTTTTTCTGTAGAGCGATTGAGGGATTTGCAATTATATATGTCATGACAAATTGTATCATACAGTAAAACAGTAGATACAGTAACCCATCTTTTAGTTGACTACTTAAGGGGATTAGAATAAACTAAGATGAGAATAATATATTAAGGAAATCTGCCCGATGGCCGTAGGAATATCGTTACTCAAATACCTTCAAGACAAGGGTTTAATAAATGAAGATGGAGCCAGAAAGGTTTTGGTGGAAAGAAGTCGTTCCCAAAAATCAGAGGAGGCAATCATTAGGGAGCTTGTACTTGCAAATGATGAGGAGATAGCAAAAGCGAAATCAGAGATATTTGGGATACCCTTTGTGGATCTTACATCTATGTCCATTAACGAAAGCATCATCGCAGAGGTCAATATCGAGGATTTACATAAGCACAAGGCGGTACCGTTTGAAAGAGGAAATGATTTTGTGAAGATAGCTATGGAAGATCCTTTCGATGTGCAAGCCACACAGGCACTTCAAAGAAAGTACCCTTCTGGTACGAAGGTGGAAGTATACATTACAACTAAAGATGGAATAGATTCTGTTTTAGAAAGAAGGGTTGGAGACATGATGAGCTCTGAGGTCACAGATGCCCTAGAAGATGTAGATGTTCCTGTTACAGAAATTAATGAAGATCCAAACTTCTTTTCTAGTACAGACCTTTCCTCTGCCCCCATCGCAAGGATAGTGAGTTCAATGTTGCAATATGCTGTTACTTCTAAATCTTCGGATATACATATTGAACCCATGGAGAAAAAGGTAAGGGTTAGATTTAGGATACATGGAGTAATGACTGAGAGGTTATCTCTTCCAAAGAATTTGAGTCCTGCAATTGTATCTAGAATTAAGATTTTGTCTAATCTTAAAATAGATGAAAGAAGACTACCTCAAGATGGGCGATTCGCTATTAAAATTGGAAATACAAAGATAGACTTGCGTGTTTCCATAATGCCTACAATACATGGAGAGAAAGTTGTAATGAGGCTTTTAGAGTCTGAAGCAACGGATATTACATTGGAATCAACGGGTTTGCGAGGAAATGCATACAAAGTATTTGTAGATGCTTTAAGTGTAACTAACGGGATTGCATTAGTTACTGGTCCTACAGGAAGTGGTAAAACTAGAACTTTGGCATGCTCTCTCATAAAGGTAAATGATCCTAAGGTAAATATCATCTCTCTTGAAAACCCTGTAGAAATTAGAATTCCTGGTGTAACTCAGATACAGATAAACCCAGATATCGGTCTTACATTTGCAAATGGTTTGCGTTCAGTATTAAGACAAGACCCAGATGTAGTCATGGTTGGAGAGATCCGAGATGAAGAAACTGCTCAACTGGCTGTACAAGCCTCTCTTACAGGACACTTAGTCCTTTCAACCTTACATACTAATAGTGCTCCTGCAGCTATTCCTAGACTCCTAGATATGGGTGTAGAACCATATCTCCTTGCTTCTACAGTACGTTGTATTGCAGCTCAAAGATTACCAAGGAGAGTATGTAAAAACTGTATAGAAGCCTACCCTGCTCCAGAAGAAATGGTTAAGAATATAGAGGAGACGATGAAAGGGGTAAAAGATTTCGATTTAATCCCCTACCTTAAAAGTGTAGCCTCTTCTTTACAAGCAAAAGGTGAAAATGAAAGTCCAACAGTAAAAGCTCCACAAGTAGGTCCAGATGGGACACCAGTAATATATCTTTACAGAGGGAAAGGATGTGACAAGTGTGGTGGGTCAGGATACTCAGGAAGAATCGGAATATTCGAGGTTCTTGATGTTTCTCAGGGAATAAGCAGAATGATAATGCAAAATGTAACTGACGAGAAAATTAAAGAGAGAGCAGTAGAGGAAGGGATGTTAACTATGATACAAGATGGTTATTTGAAAGCACTAGAAGGCATAACCGCGATAGAGGAAGTTTTAAGGGTTTCAAAAGAATAAATTTTTGGTATAAATATATATGGATCAAAATACTGCCCAAAATAACAATGTACAATTCCCATACCCCGATTTTTCTGGGACAAATCCTACCCAGCAAGTGCAGGATACTTCCCAAAAGCAAGGGCAGGTGCAAGTACAAGCTACTACTACTAATGATGATCAAAAAATAGATGAGCTAAGGAAAAATCTAGATGCTTTAATAGCAACTGAGAAACAGGTACAACAAACTCCTCCTCCTCCAGTTAAGCAAGAAGAAGAGAAAAAAGGACAGGTGGGAGAAGACTCCAACACAGAGATATCTTCTCAGCAGCCAGATATGCCAGCATCACATACCCAGAAGCCTCAACCTCTTCCAGGTATGGAGAAAAAACTTCCAAAGGAAAACCTAGCGGAAGTTTCCACAGTAATACCTGTAGGTGTAGGGGAAGGATTTGATCCTTTACCATCAAATCTTCCCAAGTTTAATGAGACTCTTGATAATATAATGCCTGATACTAAGAAACCAAAGCCTCCTCAGAAAAGGATTGTAACCGAAACAGCTGATTCATCTCAACCTACTAATTTACAAAGTAATAGAAATACCTTAAAACCTGAAATACAAGAAGATCCATCTTTAGGAGCTAAGAAGCAGAAAGACGATTTTAAAATCACTGAAGAAACATTAGACACTAAGGGAGAACTATCTATTCAGAAACTTCTGTCAGAGGCTATTAATAGGAATGCATCTGACTTACATCTTTCTGTCGGATACCCCCCTATTCTTCGCATAGATGGGGAGTTAGTAGCTTTAGATGAAAACATCATAGGGCCAGAAGAAGCGGAAAATCTAATATTTTCTATTCTTACCGACGAAAAAAAAGAACTCTTAGAAGTTAACAGAGAAATAGATTTAGCATATACATATGAAGGAGGTGTTAATGCTAGATTTAGGATCAATGCTTTCTATACAATGAAAAATCTCTCTGCTGCTTTTAGATTAATTCCTTCAAGAGTCAAAACCATAGAGGAGCTGATGCTTCCTCAAATGTATAACCAGTTTGCCAAATTGAAACAGGGACTCGTTCTAGTTACCGGACCAACAGGTCATGGTAAGAGTACTACAATCGCAGCAATATTAGAGGCGATAAATAGGACTAGGTTTTGTCATATTCTTACGATAGAGGATCCAATAGAGTATGTTTTTGAAGGGAAAAAGGCCCTCATTGATCAAAGAGAGATGAATGATGACACTCACTCATGGAATATTGCATTAAGAAGTGCTTTGCGACAAGATCCTGATGTTATCTTAGTTGGAGAAATGAGAGATTTTGAAACGATAGCCTCAGCTATTACTCTAGCTGAAACAGGACATCTTGTATTTGCAACTTTACATACAAACAGTGCATCTCAGACATTAGATAGAATAATAGATGTCTTCCCAGAGAATCAACAACAACAAGTTAGAACTCAAATAGCTAATACCTTAGAAGCTGTAGTGGCTCAAAGATTAATTCCTTTAGATCAGGGAGGTAGAAGAGCAGTCTCGGAGATCATGTTGAATAACTCTGCTGTAAGCAATCTTATTAGAGAAGGGAAAATGCACCAGGTAGACAATGTCATTAGGACAAGCTCAGATATTGGGATGAAGTATTTGGAACGATCTTTGATTGATTTGGTAAGAGAGGGTGTGATATCTGTACAGAAAGCCCAAGAGTATGCAGTGCATCCTGAAGAGGTATTAAGATTATTAAAATCATAATAAACAATGAAGAAATTTAAATACTCTGCAAGAGATACAAAAGGAAAGGTGGTAGAGGGAGAAGTAGAGGCAAAAGATGTTCAAGCTGTTGCAGATATTTTACACGACAGAGAATTAATAGTGGTTTCCATTAAAGAAGGATTAGGTCTTAATCTTGATCGTTTAAGTGAGATAAATATTGGTGGAGTACCAATGAAAGAGAAAGTTGTCTTCATGAGGCAAATGGCTACGATGGTTGGAGCAGGTTTACCATTAACCAGATCGTTGGAGATAATGGTCCAACAGGCATCAAATCCTCTTTTTAAGAAAGTTCTTAAAAATGTTTTGAGCTCAATACAATCAGGTAAAACACTCGCGGATTCATTTAGAGCTGAAGAGGATATCTTCGATGATATCACTATTAACTTAATAGAGGCTGGAGAAGAGAGTGGTAATTTAGAGATAATCCTGGAGAAACTAGCGGTAGAGTTAGAAGAGAAGGATGCCTTAAATAGTAAGATTAAGTCTGCGATGATATATCCTGTTATTATTCTTCTTGTTATCGTTGCTGTCATTCTTATGATGATGTTCGTACTTGTTCCTTCAATGGCTGATATATATAGCGATTTTGATGCTGAGCTTCCTTTCATAACTCTTTTCCTTATGAATACTAGTAACTTCTTTATTAATTATTGGTGGGCTATTTTAATTGTTCTTTTAGTGTTAATTGTTGGAATCAAGTACTATTTAGATACCCCAAAAGGTAAAAGAACTTTTGATAAACTGATATTGAAAGTACCTGTATTAGGAGGAATAATTACTAAAATGCAGATATCTCAATTTACTAGAATACTTGCCCTTCTTTTAGGAAGTGGATTATCCATTATTAAAGCTCTCGATTTAACGGCACAATCTTTAAGCAATGAGATGTTTAGAGACACTCTTTTGAAAGCGAAAGAAGAAGTAGAGAAAGGTGGGCCTTTGGCTATCCCTATAGCAAGGAGTGAGTACTACCCTCTTCTTGTTAGCAGTATGATCGCTGTGGGAGAAGAGACTGGGGAGATGGATGCTGTGTTAGGAAAGGTCTCAGAATACTACAAAGATGAAGTAGATACTGCTACAGGTAACCTTTCTACTATACTAGAACCTCTATTTCTTGTGATAATGGGTGGAGCTATAGGTTTCATAGCTCTAGGTGTATATATGCCAATGTTCCAATTATCTACTGCAATAGGCTAAGGTATTGACATAAGATTAAATATTGTGTAATTTGTACTTAACATTAAATTAAAACTGTCTAGCTTATATGAGAAAGAGAATGTACGAGGCTTTTACACTAATAGAAATGCTTATTGTAATGGCTATCTTAATTGTCCTTATGGTAATCGGTATTGCTGCTGGAAGATTTGCACTTAATAGAGCAAATGATGTCGCTCATCAGAATGCTGTAGACCAGCTATATCAAGGCTTACAAGCATATTATACAGACAACAGAACATTTCCTACGACAACAGAGTGTGGTGGGGTTTGTACTCCTGCAGCTATGATGTCTAACCAGGAAATTTTAGGGAAATACATGGACCTAGGAGCTTTTAACGGAGGAACTTCTGCTACATTTATATATTTTGTAGGTGGAGATAATAACGACCAGGCAGTTATGGTTTGTGCCTCTATGAGAGGTCTAAAAGCAGAGAGTGACGAGAAAACAGATGGTGCTTATTACTGTAATGGAAACGGTTTTGGAGTAGACAATTTAACCGCTGGGGCTACAACCTTCCCTCAAACCTTTACTGACAAGAGTATTGAAAAGAAAGATGGGTCTAATCCAGTATGGGTGGCATTGTCTGGCAGTACATTCACAACCTCCTCTGATTGGGATAATCTAGCAGTAGGTGGTATGGGATGGACAGAATTGGAGTAGTAGATAGAATCTTAACTTGACAGTTTAAACCCCTCTTCTGAGGGGTTTTTCTTTTTCTGCTATTATATATACATGATCACAATAAATATTGGATTCTTTCTTTTGGGAACATTCATAGCAAGCTTCTTAAATGCTACTTTGTATAGAATAGATAACAAATACAAATACCCAGATATTATTAAATTGAGATCTCATTGTGAAAAATGTAAAAAACTTCTTAAATGGTGGGAATTAATCCCAATACTTGGTTATATTTTAATCGGAGGCAGGTGTAGTAAATGTAATACTGCTGTAAATATATATTACCCTCTCTCCGAGTTCTTCTTAGGGACAACATTCCTTCTCTTCCACCTTCACTTCACTCCTTGGTATCTATGGATAGTAGTTCTATTTCTTTTTATCCTCTCCTACTTTGATATCCAATACAATGCAATATATAAGAAGTTAGTCCATATATTCCTGCTTTTTTGTTTTGTGATCTTTCTTTTGTACGCCTTTAACCCTAGCAATACTATTCTTCCGCTACTCTTTACCCTTCTGCTTCTAGTACTGAACATCTTTAAGAAGTCATTTGGTTTGGGAGATATATTAATACTCTTAGGAGCAGGGACTCTTCTTAATTGGCAACAGTACTTAGTTATGTTTTGGATGGGGATTCTAGTAGCCCTACTCTACTCTGTGATCATAATAATTAAGGACAAAGTAAAGATTAAGGGAGCAAAAATACCCATGATTCCATTCTTCACTATCTCATTTATTTTAACTACCCTATATGGTGAAGAAATATATATTCACCTTCTTAAATTAATGGGAATATGGTAAATTAAAACATGAGTAACAAGTATCCTTCATTTACACTGATAGAGATGTTAGTAGTTCTCTCCATATTCATAGTTTTGGGAGGAATGACATTTTCGTCCTTTGATGGCCTACAGAACACCATAAAGATGAATGAGTATATGTTAAACCTAGAACAGGATATTAGAGGTGTTCAGAGAGCATCTATGCTTTTAGAAAGAAACTCTACGGAAAATTGGCTATACGGTTTGGGCATTGATTTCAGCAATATGGATGAGGATGGGGAGTACAAGATTTTTAAATGGTGTACTCCGTTTAATGACTATGGAGATATAACTACTACCTCAAAGGTTCCTGCTTTTAACCCTGCTGACAAAACAATTGCTAGTGCTAGTTTGCCAATTGTACAGCCAGAGGATGGAATTTGTGGTCCGGAGGTAGTGGACAAGAGGGAGTTAAGAAACCTGTATGGATATGAGAAAAGTGTAACAATGCCAAAGTCTAGGGTAACTTATGAGGAAAATGGAAATCCAAGTAGAGCGAGATATCTTCTTTTCGAATCTGTATCAGGCAGAGCCTTTTTCTATGACCAAGGAGGAGCTTTGTTAAATTACCAAATGGTAGATGACAATTTAATAATAATGGAGGCAGATGATATTGAAGACTTTGCCATTAGAATAAATCCATATGGCAAAGGTTCTACAAGAACACTTGTAATTAAACATCTCTCAGGAAGAATAGATAGTCAAATAGAATAATGAACAGAAGATTAAACAAAAAAACATATGAAGCATTAGGGTTTGTAGAAGCTGTATTAGCAATAATGATAGTTGGAATCTCCTCTGTTGTTTTAATGCAGATAGCAGTAGATACAATCCAAGATGTAATACAAAACGAGGTAATAGATGAGATGACACAGTATGCGGTAGAAGGTGCAGAGATGGTACAAGATATTGCTAATAGAAATAAAGTTGAAGATGAGACAATCTTCCCTTTGGAGATAGAGTATTTGGCTTATGATAATTGCTTTATATTCAATGAGGCAGACGAAAAAACATATTTTAAAAAGAATCAGGAAGGAGATTTTATAAAATTTGAGAAAGATCAGAGAGAATTGTACAAAGATGTAGCTATTTTAGATGAAGAAGACTATTTCTTTAGAATAGCTTGCTTAGATACCCCTGGAGGAGGTTACGGTGGTCAGTCAGCATTTGTTATGTCTGAAATAATCGTTGGACAAAGAAACTCAGATGGGACAATAACCAAAGGAAACCTAGCTAAAGATTATATTTATAGAACAGTAATAAGATTATGACAGTAAAAAAACCTCTTAAAAAATATGAAGGATTTAGTCTTGTAGAAATGCTCATAACAATAGCTATCATGGGTGTAGTTATGATACTCTCCTCTACCGTATTGACTACCTTAATAAAAGTTTCTACTGTCTCAAGTAATAAAATAAGAGCAAGAAATGAATCAGAATTTGTTCTTGAATTAATAAGAAGGACGATTAGAAATTCTGACCCTTCTGATGTCTACATATTTAGTTCTCGATCTGTAGAAGGATCTGGGGGAAGAAAATTTGATCCACAACAGCAATCCATTGTGAGTGAAGCTCTCGGTGAGATATATACAGAGACCTTGGGAGAGAACGAAAAGGGAAATGAGATACATTTTAGACCGTATGGTTTTAGAGATTGGATATGTTTGGGTTTCTTTAACTCTACTGAAGATGAAGAGAAAGGATATATCCTATGGACATCTGCAGAGGATCTTGGTGGCAACCACGAAAGCTGTTTTGCATTAAATGGCCCTTACAGTTATGCAATGGTTCTTAATTCTGATTATATTAACATTAAAAATTTTGATATCTCCTACACACAGTCGGCGGATGGTAATTATATAATTAAATTTAAAATACTGTCTGAACCTATCAGCTGGTATCTGAGTCCTGGGGCACCAATCTCTCAAGAGGTAGTTAGAAGTGGGACAGTATCTACAGGAGGGATAGTTTGGTAAGTATTTTCTGATTTTTAAACAGTAATTATGTCAAAAGATTCTAATGTTGTTCTAATAATTGAAGATGAAAAGGATTATTTGAAAAAACACAAACAAATGATTCAGGAAGCTGGATACATTCCTATGATTGCGTCAGATGGATACACAGGACTGGAAATTCTGTCTAAAAACATTGGGATTATAGATCTTGTCCTTTTAGACCTTTTTATGTCAGAAATAGATGGTTTAGAAGTTTTAAAAGCTATTAAAAACAATCCGCACAAGTATGGTCAGCTTCCAGTAATAATACTTACCAGTGTTACCATAGAGGGGATAATTAAAGAAGCTTTTGATTATGGAGCATCTAGCTATCTGCTGAAAGACCAAATTGACAAGAAAAGCTTGATGCAGGAGTTAAGAAAGTATATATAGTAAATTTTCTTTCTAAAATGTTTAAAACCTTTCCCCTTTCTGCTATATTATATACTAAGTGTATTAATTTAAATCTGCTCAGAATATGGCTAAATTGCCAGATCATGTAGGCATAGACTTCGGAACTCACTCTGTGAAGGCTGTAGAGCTAGCTAAGGTATCAACAGACAACCCTGTGTTGGTTAACCTAGGCTCTCAACTTACTCCTAAAGGAGTGATCAATAGTGAAGATGAAAATGATCAGAAAAAATTAGCAGAAGTACTAAAAAAACTCTATTCTTCTTCTGGGATCAAGAACAAGAAAGTTGTAATGGCTCTCCCAGAGTTCTCTGTATTCACTAGGTTTTTAGAGTTTCCTGGAGTTAAGCAAGAAGAATTAAGAGATGCTGTTTACTTTGAAGCTAAACAGTATATCCCCATGCCTTTAAATGAAGTTCAATTAAGCTATGTCCCTATCGGTTTTAATACAGAGAAGAATGCTCCAAGAGTTTTAGTTGTTGCAGCCCCCATAAAGATCATAGATATATATATTAAAATCGCAATGAAAGCAGGATTGGAGTTGGTCGCAATAGAAACAGAATCTGTAGCGATGGGCAGAACAATGTACAAGTCAGCAGGGAAGAAAAATCTTGTGATATTAGATTTCGGAGCAAACAGTACAGATATGAGCATCCTCTCAGAGGGATATTTAGTCTTCTCCCAAAGTATTGCAATTGGATCAGACTCCTTAACTCAAGCCATAATAAATAAGTTTAACTTCCAGTATCAAAGAGCAGAGGAGTTTAAGAGAAACTATGGTGTATCCGAAGGAGTTTTAGAGAATAAAATACATAATGTCCTATCCCCCATCATAGAATCCATAATGGTAGAAGTAAGGAGAGGTGTAGAATTTTACAAGAACAAAACCCTCTCTGTTTCCCCAACTGATTATCTTTTAAATGGAGATGGAGCCTTACTACCTGGATTAGCAGAGTATGTCTCTAAGAGTCTAGGAGTTACTGCTACTGTAGCTAATCCTTGGAACAATATTAGGGTTGATAATAAATTTAAAGACATTATTGCAAAAAGTGGTCCCTCCTACTCTGTTGCAATAGGTTTAGCATTAAAAGATGAATAGTAAAAAGGAAGATAGAGCAAAAAATGAAAGTATTGCTAAAGAAATAAGAGAGATGCAAAAAGAGATATCTCCAACTGCGTTAGAAGCTACCAGAAATGAACCTTCCAAGGAGAAGGAAAAAGCTCATACCAAAGAGGAGAAAAAGACTTCCGAGAAAGTAAGTATAGCTCCCAAAACAGTAGTAGAAGGTGCTGGGATTAACCTTATCCCATCCATGACCGAAGATGAGATAGAGAAGGAAGAAAAGAAAAAGAAAGTTAGTTTAAGTTCTTTAATAAGTTTGTCACTTCTCTTTTCAATTTCAATCTTAGTAATAGGTTTTAATATAATCTCTAAGATACAACTAAATACGCAGAAGGAAAAAATTAGCGAAAAGGAGAGAGTTATCAAAGAGTACTCTCAGCTTATATCAGGAAACACGGAAATTTTAGAGAGAATATTTCTTTACAAAGACATACAGGATGGAAGATTTTCCTCTAAGTTAGTTATAGATTATATCCAGGGGTTGCTATCTAAAAGTGGAGGTAGTGACATAAGAGACTTTTCTTTCTCTGGTAATAAATCCTTCGAATTTAGTGGGAATAGTCAAGGTTTGGAAGATGTAGCAAAATTATGGTATCTACTCTCTCATGACTCTAAAATAGAAGGCGTTGAGTTAAGATCATTTTCTAAAACTAATGATGGAGCAACCTACTCTTTCTCAGGAGACTTGAAAGTAGAAGAGTTCTCATCTTCACCTTTAAATAGTGTTAATCAGTAAAGGAGTTAAATATGGCGGATAAAGATACAACACAGAGCAAAACAAGAAAAGAGATAGAATCTATAAGTGAGAGGATTAAAGCATCTAGGCTGAATATCAAGGACTTGGTAATCCCATTCTCGGTGGTAGTGATTCTTATTCTTTTGGCAGTTTCCCTCTTTGTACCTATGGTAAAAACAGCAATATCTTCCAGAAGTGAGTATAAGGAGTTAAAGGAGAAGGAAGAAAGTTTAAGTAAGCTTGAAAGCCAACTTAAAAATATTGATCAAGCTACCTTTCAGGTTGATTTGATTACATCTAAGGAGGTAATCCCCCACTCTTTAAGGGTTTCCGCTTTTATGTTCTACATAGAAAGTTTAGCTAGTGAGAAAAACCTGTATTCAAAATCACTGTCCGCAGGTGATACTCAGGTATCTGTTGTTAAGAAAGAGGAAGGAGAGAATGAGAATGAGAGAAGAATCTACTATGGAGTTAGCAGTCCTTTAAATTACGAAGGAAGTTTGTCTGATATATTGAGTTTTCTAGATAATCTGTACGATGCTTCTCCATATGTAATTTCAGCACAAGGAGTTTCGTTGCGTGAAATAGGAGATGCTTGGAGAGTTTCCCTGAATGTTACAGGATACTATGTTCCTGAACCCACATTAGATAAGGATATAGATACTTCTTTTGAAAGCTATCAAGAGCACCAAGATATTGTTGATATATTTAACCAAAAAGCAGCACAGTTGCAGCATTAGAATCCTTCATCAACGAGCATATCCTCACTCGTATCTTCAGTACTTGTTTCCTGAGTTTCTTCTGGCTTGTTTCTCTCGTCATCCTTGATTAAGACTTTAACTCTTCGATCATTTCTAATAGCATTTATGGTGACTAAATCACGAATTGCATTCACAGTTCTACCTCTTCTACCGATTACAATACCCTTATCTTCTTCTGCGACATCTATTGTAAGAATAGTAAGACCAGGAAAGTCTACACTTTCCCTCTCCTCTACGCTTACTGCTTCGGGATTATTAACGATTGCCTTGACAATATGTTCTAAAAGTTCTTTCATCTTTTTATCCAAATATATTTTATTAAAATATTATACTACTCTTTACTCTCTTTTGTCTTCTTTTCTGTGTTAGGTTTTGTAGAACCTCTTTTTAGACCTTTAAGTAAGCCTTCTTTCACAAAGTATTGGGCTACAGTATCTGTAGGTTGTGCTCCTTTGGATAACCAGTACTCTGCTCTCTCTCTCTGTACTTCAAAGGTAGTAGGCTTATTCCTAGGATTATAGTAGCCTATCTCTTCGATAGTTCTACCATCTCTAGGCTTACTAGCTTCACAAATTACTATCCTGTAATGAGGTTGTCCTCGTTTTCCTGTTCTTTTTAATCTTATTTTTAACATAGCGTTGAATTCTATCAGATCAAGTACCCTAATTCAAGAATACTATTTTTCTTCTAACTTATCTATTGCTTTTTGAGCTGCCTCTTCCTCAGCTTTCTGTTTACTTAGTCCAGAGCCTAAAGCGAAATCTTTCCCTGCAACCTTTAATGCTACAGTAAATGACTTGTCATGATCTGGTCCAATCTCTTTTAGTACTCCGTAGGTGGGAGTAACTTTAAACTTGGCCTGTACTAATTCTTGGATCTTAGTCTTAGGATCTATAAATAGCTCCTGACTCATAACTCTAGGCAGTTTCTTGAAAGCTGTCTTTTTGACAAACTTCTCGCACTCCTCGAAGCCTTGGTCTACATATATTGCTCCTAGTAGAGCTTCATACGTATTGGCCAGTATGAAATCTTTATCTTTGCCTCCTGAATCCTCCTCTCCTTTAGACATCAATATGTGTTTGCCGATATCCAGTCTTCTGGACTCCTCAGCAAGACTTTCAGTTCTTACTATCGCTGACCTTATTGCTGTTAATTCGCCTTCACTTTTCTCAGGATATTTCTTAAAAAGTTCTGAGGAAATTATCAGTTCTAACACAGCATCCCCAAGGAATTCTAATCTCTCATTATTTTCTAAATCTTCCTCCCTGTTTTCATTGAGATAGGATCTGTGGGTCAAAGATTTTTTTAGTAAAGTATCATCTTTAAATATTATTCCTAACTTTTTTTCAATTTCTTTTTTATTCATCTTTCTCTTTTTTTGTTTCTTCATAGATTGCTCCTAAAACTCCGTTTATAAATTTACTACTAACCTCTCCTCCAAAATCTTTTGCTACTTCGATTGCTTCGTCTATAGCGACTTTTGGGGGAGTAATTTTCGCTATAAAACCCTCATATATTGCAATTCTAAGTATCTGCAAATCAACTAATTTCATTTGTTCTATCGGCCATTGAGGGGCGTGTTCTACAATTATTTGATTAATTTGGTCCCTATTTTCTACTACTCCTTTTAAAAGCTCTCCATATAGCTTTTTGTCATACTCTGTCATTTCGTTTATCCCCAAAAGCTCTTCAACAGAAATTTCTTCTGTCACTGCATCTTGTGCTCGAAAGAATTTAGAAAAAAGCTCTTGAAGTGCAAGTATTCTTGCTTGGTGTCTTGGGTCTGTTGACCTTTTCATAGTACTCTATTTATTTAGATTTTTTGTAGTATCCACAATATTGGCACTCAAAGTGGCTCCTTATAACACTACCACATTTGGGACATTTTGTAATAGGTTTTACCTCTAAAGCATTGTGTGCTCTTCTTCTATTCTTTCTTCCTTTTGATATTCTTCTTTTTGGTAGTGCTCCCATTTCTTGTACTTTTAATATGTTATAGCTTGGCCATTATATCATATTTTAAATTTCTTGCTATACTATCCAACTTTCCTTTATTTCGACTTCATCTCCTGCTTTTATCTTCTGCTCAATCATTCCTTTCGCAAGTTGTCCCTCTATTCTGTCTTGAATATATCTTCTCATAGGTCTTGCCCCAAGTGCTGGTTCATTCGACTTGTTTGCTATCAACATAGGTATTTGTTCTGACCATTTAATGTTGATATTTTTCTTCCCAAGTCTTTTAGCTAGTTCATTAAGAAGTAAAGTGGCTATCTTTGTTAGATTATGTAAATCATGAGGTTGGAATACGATAATTTGGTCATATCTGTTAATTAATTCAGGTCTTAAGGATTGTCTTACTTCAAGAAGAACCCTTTCCCTAGCCTCACTCCAGAGTGCATGGTCTTTACCTAGAGATTCGAGTAGCATCCTACTTCCGATATTACTCGTACAAACAATTATTGTATGTGTGAAATCAATGGTTTCCCCCTGTGCACTGGTTAGTCTCCCCTCATCAAAAATTTGCAAGAAGAGATCTAATATGTTTGGGTGTGCTTTTTCTATCTCATCAAAGAGAACGACTGTGTATGGGTTTTGCTTCACCTTGTCTACAAGACTAATGGATGTTTGACCGAAGGCAGTGTCAGAAGAGGATCCTAAGAACTTCTGAATGCTTTGAACCTCTTGATACTCTGACATATCTACTCTTACGATAGTCTCTTCCTTCCCGAAATATTCCTCCCCTACTATCTTTGCTAAGTGAGTCTTTCCTACTCCCGTTGGCCCCACAAAGAGGAATACTCCAATTGGCTTGTTTGCATCCCGAACATCTGTTCTTGCTCGTCTAAGTGATTCAGTTAATGCAACTACTGCCTCATTCTGCCCTATTACCCTATTTTTAATGTTCTCTTCTAACTTAATTAGTTTGTTGCTTTCTTCCTGATCTATTGCTCCAACACTAATATTTGTTTTAATGGAAATAGTTTTAGAAACATGCTCTGCAGTAATCTTTTTGATATCGTTTGATTGAGCCCAAGCACAAGTTGCCTCAATTGTCTCTACAGCGCTACTGGGGAGTTTTCTTTCTGTAATATATCTTTGAGAGAATTCTACAGAAGCAAACAGGGCCGGGAAAGTAATGAAGCATTGAAAACTCTTTTCTAATGAAGGGATTTTACTTTCTAATATGGTTAATGTGTCCTTTGGCCCAACTTCTTTTACTTCAATATTTGTAAAGCTTTGTCGAAGGGACTCATTGCTGTAAAAGTACTTCTTGTAATCAACATAGTTTGTTGTCCCTATTATGGGAAATTTACTATCTAGAATAAATGGCAGGAGCATTCCGGCAATTGAGAAGCCTACTCCCTCTGTCTGTCTTGGGATAATCTCTTGTATTTCATCAATATACAGGATTGTATTGCCTGCTTTTTCTAGTTCAGTGAATGCCCTTATTATTAATTCCTCTAAGTTATTCTCTTTCTTTGATTGGGCAATTAAGTTGTTAATATCCAATTGTATTATGCGCTTCTCTTTTAGTTGGATTGGTACATTCCCGGAATTTATTCTCTGAGCTAATCCTAGAATTAGACTAGATTTTCCTACACCAGGCTCTCCTATGAACAGGGCATTCTTGTTAGAAAGTTTTCCTAAAGTAGCAACCAGAAACTCTATCTCTTCATCATGTCCTATGCCAAATATATCTTGGGAAAGTGCAACTTTCTTGTTAATATCTATACTGAAGTGACTAAGTATGAATGTGTATCCATAAATCCATTCTTTAGCTACTCCTCCCTTCCTGTAGTACGGTATGTCGGGATTAAGGTATTTATTTCTTGTTCTTTTATTGATATTTTCATTATTGTACGCGACTATCTCTCTTAAGATATGTATGTCTATTTGGTTTTTCCTCAGGTATTTCTCTACTACGGGGAAGATTTTGCTAATAGCGAGAAAGAGATGCTGAGGTTCTATCCCTTTGCTATTAGTTAGAAGAGCTTCTTGCATTGCATAAGTTAACAAACTTCTTAAAGCAGTCACTGGATAACTAGGAATATTTTTTTCATCTACACCTTTCTTTTCTAATTCTTCAACACTGATTTCAACTCCAGATCTACGAATGATTTGTCCTACTTCAAAATTAGAAGAGATCAGCTCCTTGTACAGAAGAAGAGTTTGAATGTTCTCTTCTTTTGTGAATTGACATAGAAGCTCTAGAGTTTCCTCTGTCGCAAAGTTTATAGTTTCAAGATGGGCATATCTGCCAAATTTAAATCCACTTCCCTTTATCTCATCAATATCTCTTTGTGGGATATCCTTAATTTTGGGAAGCTTAATCGGGTGACTTTTGTCCTCATAGAAGTCATGCCAAAGGGTAATTACACTGAGTACTGAGATTCCAAAAAGGGCATTGACCCAAGGAGATTCGAGAAAAGAGAGAATTTTAGGGAAAGGGTTAAGTAGAGTTGTATACTTTAATACAAGGGCAAGGGCTATGATTAAGCCTGGGATTAGCAGGATATTAGCAATGGTCCTTTTTATGTCATTAAACTTTTTGTATCTAAGGAAGTTTTTAAGAATAGCCTCGATCTGAGGTGTGGATATGGAGAAGAAATGATCTCTTGTTAATGCGAAAATCGAGGTTTCCTCATCTTCAAATATTGGGAATTTACCATCAATTATGCCGAATTTCTCATTATCTTTCCTGTGGTACCCAGTTAAAACTCTTTTTTCTGTGTCGAAATCTAAAGCCATATTCTAGATAAAAGATATTATTATAAAAACAAATGCCCCAATGGGTAACAGTAGCCAGAAGAGGTAGATTAAGAAGTAGAAGATCATGCATACTAGGTAAATGGAGATTGCTATTGGTAAATAGATGATTTTCATTAATATTCCGAACACATAGCCAATTAAAGAGTAATCTCTGTGCCAAGGCAAGAAGAAATGTTTAAACAGAAGGGAGATACTAAATTGGTCGTCTATTACAACACTCAGACGGGCGAATCTTCTTAAATGCCATGCTGACATCTTAATATACCACCATCTCAAAAAATCTTGGAATGTGAAGAAAAAGATGCTCATATATGAGTCAATTTTGATTTCGTTTAGTAATTGTTGGCCCGAACTATCTACGAGCGTATTTCGTGCTTCCATTTTGGGCAGATTTTAATCTGTTGCTTAAGTTTATTTTAAACAACAACATATGTAAAGGGGTCAGACCCACCTCCGACCCTTGTTCTTGTAATCCCTCTGTTTTTTGCATTTCCTTTGGATGAGGGTCAGACCCACCTCCGACCCTTGTTCTTGTAATCCCTCTGTTTTTTGCATTTCCTTTGGATGAGGGTCAGACCCACCTCCAACCCCTGTTCTTGTAATTCCTCTGCTTTTTGCATTTCCTTTGGATAAGGGTCAGACCCACCTCCGACCCTTGTTCTTGTAATTCCTCTGCTCTTTGCATTTCCTTTGGGTGGGGGTCAGACCCGTGTCAGACCCTGAGGTGAAGGGGTATGGTAGAATTGGGTGTGAACATATATCAAAAGATAAAGGAAGAACAGGGGTATATCTCAGCTCTTGCTCCGATGGAGGGCGTGACGGATTCTGTTTTTAGGCAGATCCTTTGTGAGATTGGTAGACCTTCTCTTCTTTTCACAGAGTTTCTCAATGTGGAAGGGTTTTGTTCTAAAGGAAGAGATGAGGTGATGCATCGGTTGAAATTTGTTAAGAAAGAGAGACCCATTGTCGTACAACTCTGGGGTAATTCTGTTCAGCAGTATATTGAAACTTGTAAATATCTCAAAACCCTACAACCAGACGGCATAGATATCAATATGGGTTGCTCTGTTAGAGATGTTCTTTCCAGTGGCAGGTGCTCTGCATTAATAAATGAGAAAGGGCTAGTTATGGATATAATAGAGGCAGTGCAAGGAGAGATAGGTGATATCCCTCTTAGTGTTAAAACCAGGTTGGGCTATGATCAGGTTGATATCGAGGGCTGGATAGGATTTCTCTTAAAATTTAATTTAAGTCTGATTACAATTCACGGGAGAATCTCAAAAGAGGGCTACTCTACTCCGTCTAGGTGGGAAGAGATAGGAGAATGTGCCAGATTAAGAGACGAGTTATCTACGGAAACAATGATAATTGGTAATGGAGATGTGAAGAGTTTGGAACAAGGGGAGAGATATGTGAAGAAGTATGGTGTGGACGGTTTTATGGTAGGAAGAGGTATAATGAATAATCCTTGGTTTTTTGCAAAGAAAGCTGAAGATGAAATAACAGAAAGGGAAAGAATAGATATTCTAATTAAGCATTTAAAGCTTTTTGAGAAGATGTGGGGCAACCAAAAACCTTTTAATACTCAGAAGAAATATATTAAAGCATATATTAAAGGCTTTAGTGGAGCTAATGAATTGAGGAAGAGATTAATGGGGGTTGATAGTGTAGATGAAGCAGTAGGATTATTAAAAGCCATGATTTAAACCTGTTAAGTTTATGTATATTATTAAAATAATAATATGGAAAGAATAGAACAAGCTTGGTATACTGATTCTTCTGCAGATTTATATCCTGAAGAGATGAATAGTAGATCTGTCGAAGAGGGATCAGATATTAAGGAGAAAGAATCAAATATTACCTATCGAGCAATTCCTGTGAATTCTTTCTTAAAAGCTACAGAGGAAATACTTATGTTTGCTGATTGGAGTACTCTTTGCATGGTAGATATAGATGGAGTATTAATTAAGGAGAAGATTACGAAATTCCCAGGAGTATGTCACTTTGTAAATCCTACTGTAGCTACTGAAGTAGAAGATTCTTTGAAGCTACTAATTTCCATCTTAGGTGAAGATGCCCTTTGTATTACTACAAATCGAAATGAGAAAGTCAAAATAGCTTGGAGTAGTAATATAATTGTGGATACGGTCCAAGATCTTTTAGAGAGGATAGGTTTCGCTAATATTAAAATGTTTACCCATCTGAACAAACAAATACCAAACACATCAAAAAGAAAGAGAAGTACTCTTGTTGCTCATTATGTCAATTATGTCAGAGAGGAAGGTATAGACAAAAGGTTAAAGCTGTGTGTGATACAGGATAGCGATATTGTTACTTTAGATAGAAGAGTTTTTCCTAAAGAGATTGCCAAGAAGGTGCAGCAAAAGATTAAACAGGATTTAGGGAGAGATATTGGTGTGGATATTCTAGATTATGTTTTAAAAGCGTAATGGAATTAGACCTCCTGTTATTCTCCGTCTTATAGTATAATTATTTTCTCTGCTCTACATAATATTTCTTTGTTAAAAATGTTAGAAAATAACTGGGAAGATTATTACAATACATATCGGGAGAAACCGCACTGTTTTACAACCCCAGTAGATGACGCCCCTGTTATATCAAAAATGTTTTCCAGGTTAAACATAGCAGTAGAAGATGCTACCTCGGCACTTTCGACTTTAGTTGTTGGAGTTGGTGGATCAAAAGCGATAAGGGAATACTCTAAATTGTTTTGGGAAGAGATTTCTTCTCAAGAGGATTTAGATACCCTTGTCTTTTTAGATATTAGAAATTTTGATAGTGAGGATAAAGTTACCTTAGAGTCCTTTAAAGGAGAAGCTTTGTTAATACGGGCTGATGGTACAACTCTTCCTTTTGAGGATCATTCTTTTAATCTAGTTTTAACACACTGCCTTTTTGAGTGTCTTTCGGATGAGCAGCTAAAGAAAGTAATCAGAGAGATAGATAGGGTTACAATGAATCAAGGTCTAGGCATACATACGTTTGCAGATAGCGGTAATATAGAGAGGTTTTTCCAAAGAAGTATGAATAGATTAAATAAGAAGAGATTTGGGATTGATTTTAATTACAGAGGAGAGAAAGATATTGAAGAGTTATTAAGTAGAAATAATTTTAATTTGGTAGATAGGGGGATGGTTGGGAGTGGGTTTCGTGAATGCCAGAATCTAACAATTGGGTGTGTGAAAGGGGCTCCCAGTAGTAACAGAAAATCCATGAGAGCACCCTTTATTGTTTAAGAGTAATTAAACAAGGTATAATTATGATTATGGAAGAATACTCTTTTTTAAAAGGAGAGAGCGAGCAAAGAGGAAGTCGTACTGTGGAAGACATTCTTTCCTCGATTTCAGTAGAGACTTGGAAAGCGGCAAATTGGCCTGTGGTTACATATTCTTCTAAGGCGTCGTTTAACAGAATGTCTGGAAATGAAGTTACTCGAGAGGATGATAGGCAAGAATTTTGGTGCCAGATCTTTGATTCTAAGAGGTTTTTCTCTTCTAAAAGAGATAATGGGTACGATCCAAAGAAGCATTTTCTTTTTGTTCTACATTCTTTTCGAGGGCAGGGAGGAGATACCTTATTCAAGGCCGTAACAACTTCTGAAAAGTTTTTATTTGACAATGAGGAGTACATAATAAACTATAATCATCATGGGAGACCATGTGAGAATCGGGGGGGAGGTTCTTATCCGACTTATGATTTTTATGACGAGACTAAAAATGGCAACCTTTTGAATAGATCTCCTATTCCAGATACAGAATGGAGAGAGAAATTTGTAAAAGAGAATTTCAATTAATATTAAATCTGTTTAGTATGCCATATTGCTCTTCTCTCATTATTCATATGACAGACTTATTCTAGGATGTAGGGAATTATTTAATTATCTCCTACTTACTAGTGAGAATCTTTCTACGACCGTACCGTCTTCCATCTCTTTAGTTCCCATAAAGTCATCAAAAGTTCTAACCCATACCCTACTCTCCTTGTCAGGCTTGTAATACAGGGCTGTGTAAACTATTTTGTCCTCTAATGTCTCAGAATCTTTTCCAACAGTTAGTACTTGGTAATAATCTCCTTTAAAGTGTCTGTATACACCACCAATTACGATCGCTCTTTCATCATGTCTTTCTTTCTGAACCATATTTTTTATGTAAAAGATTAATTTGTTATTATACACGAATATATTTAACAAAAGGTGGTAACGGTTAGATAAATATATTAAAATAATCAAAGGGATTAAATTAAATTTTTACTGTATATCTATGAACTATCTTCTTTTCATAGTAGCGATCGCTGTTCTTGCATTCGGAGTCTTTAAATTAGTAAAGAGTTTTAAGCTGTCTAAGAATGGAGTTAAGATGGAGGCAGAAATTATTGAAGTAAGAAAAAAGAGACAGAGTAATACAGACAGTGATGGATATACTAGCACAACAGATATGTATTACCCTGTGTATAAATATGTATATGAAGGAGAAGAGTATAGTAAAGAATCAAATGTGGGAGTTAGTAGATCAAGGAAGTATAAGGTGGGAGATAAGATGAATATTGTATTTATGAGTGATGATCCTCAGAAGTCAGAGGTTAAGAGTTTCTTTAGCCTATGGATTACCCCAGGAGTACTTTTGTTGGTTGGAGTCTTATTGCTAATTTACTCCTTTACTGAATTATAGGGATATGTAGGTGCTAGAGCTTTGTCTTTATGCTTATAGGTAGGACTTGCTACGATCAAGTCAGTTTGTCCAGAATATCTGGTCTCCATTTTTTAACTATCTTGTTCGTTTTATCTCTTCCGTACTTATCCATCATTTTCTTCACATCTCTTATTTCATCCTCATCTATATTAATGACAGATATTGGTATGGTAGAGGTAGGAGAGATTCAATTAGACCTTCTCCTCTTCTTAATTGTGTTATTCACTCATAATTCAGGATCTATTCCCGTTTTATTACAGAATGCAAATATGAGAGTTAATAAGTCCCCTATTTCTTCTGGGATAGGATCTGTATCACCAACATTCTTTTGATATCCTGGGTGCTCTACTAGGAATCTTGCACATACTTCTCCTAACTCTTCTTGCATAACAAGTAGTAGTAATTCAGGTTGTGTGCCCCAACCTTTATCTTCATACATCTCCTTGACCTTTTTCTATAATTCTTGCATTAAAATAAAGAAAAGATATTAATACATAATTATAGCTTAAACTAGATAGATGTTGGTAGATGACATTAAAGAGCACGAGACTTAGGGACCCATTCTGTACAATAGTAATGATATAATTCCTCTGTGGTAGATATTAAATATACTCAAAACCTGTATACAAATGAAGAAAATCTTAAAAGGACTGTACAGTCGATTGCTTTTGGTGATGAGGACATTGTTATTGATATAGGGGCTGGGAAAGGCATAATCACGAAGGAGTTAGTAAAATATTGTAATGAGGTATTAGCATATGAATTAGATTCCAAATATCTCAGGGTATTAGAACAACAATTTAAGAACAACCAAAGTGTTGATATAAGGAATGAAGATTTTCTTACTTCTATCCTACCCGATAAGGAATACAAAGTATTTGCAAATATACCATTCTCTTTAACCTCTGAGATTATTAATAAACTTACAGATACAGATTCAAAACTAATAGAAGCATATCTTTTTGTACAAAAGGAATCAGCAGGAAGGTATATGGGAAAACCAAAGAATACCCAAATAGCTGCTATTCTATTCTCAAGATATGATTTAAGTGTGATGAAGATTTTCGATAGAAAAGATTTTAAACCGACACCAAATGTAGATATTGTTTTACTTAGAATTGTAAAAAAAGATTCTTTTGAAGAAGATTTTGAATTATATCGTGATTTTATTACATATATCTTTAATCAAACTAATAAGTATGTTATAGCTACATTTAAAAATCTATTCACAGCAAATCAACTTAGGTATATTAAGAAATATCTCAATGAGAATAGTTATATCAAACCTTCTGAACTCTCTCCGGATTATTATTTAAAGATTTTTCAGCACTTTAAGATTAATGGTCATGGTTACAAAAAAAGAGTGTTAGGATACTACGAGAAATATCTAGAACAGCACCGCAAGAGAGAGAAGGTTAATAGGACAAGGATATAGTAATAATGGTGGGAGATATTAAAAGGCTTGCAACTTAAAGATTATATAGCACTATATCTTAAGATGCTCTAAAATACTGTTATGAATATTGTAGAGACTGTAAAGAATCATGTAATAGAGAGATATAATCAGAGAGGTAAGCTTGAAAGTAGTTTTAATAAAATGATTCCCCAAGCACAGAAGATAGTTAGGGACGGGTATCTTGTTGCAATGAAGATTCTCGAAGAGTAATGGTGAGCAATACAGAAAGGTATGGACTTAAAAACCGTATTATTTTTATGTACTTTTTCTAATCCATTCGTTAAGGGGATCCGTTTCATTCTTGTAATCTTCTATGGTAACGGGGATTTTAATTTCAGGTTCAATAACATCAATGTTTTGTCCAGGAAGTAATTCAAAATACTTATATGAGCAATGAACTCTTATATGTGAGTTAGGAAGTGTAATCAATTTGTGGTCTCCAAACCTGTTCGGTTTCTGCCCAGCATTTTCACCTACTAAGATAGCATTCTTATTCTGCTTTAAATAAAGAAGGTGATGTATTGCTGAAGAGAAGGTTTGTCTGCCCATTGCAACATAGATCTTTTTGTCTTCTGGAAATCTTGCAAATAGATCCCCCATTATTTTTGTATTTCCACCACCATTTTGTCGTAGGTCAACAACGATAGCATCAGATTCTTTTGCTAACTTTAATAGTTGTTTCTTGAAGTCATCTAATTCTTGTTTCGTATGACCTTCATTTGTACAGCTATTGTATTGGAATAACAATGTATTTCCAACAACTCTTAAACGATAGTCTATATTCCCAACAAATGTATTGTTATTTAGCTCTTCTTCCCTCCATCTCAACGGATTCTTTGTCTTAATTTTTCCCCCCTCTTGTTCTGCCATTACAGTCTCTGTAGCATCGGTTGTTATTTCTGTTGTATTGCCTTTGTTAAAGCCGAAATACCCTAGAACCAAAGGAGATGTCAAAAACATAGGTACCTCTTTCAACATGACTTCTCTATTCTCTTTTGAGGACAGTCTGGAAACCTCTGCCATGACTTTGTCAACTGTATATCCGTTAATTTTTTGAATCTTTTGCCCAATTAAAGATACTTGTTCTTCGGGTGCCCCTATTATATAAATATCATGTTGATTCTCTTTGCATGCTAATAAGGGTGGTTTACTGTTTAATATTCCAGGAACATATGTATGGGCATCTCCTATAAGTGCCATAGCTTCTTGGAGTGCTATTTTGAAATATTCGGGTTCCACTTCGGTAGCTTTATCTAAAGCTCCTGTGAGTGTTGTTTTAGGAACATTTCTGTAAAGATCAAAGTGTTTTTCTTCTAGCTCTGTCTGCAAAAATCGGACATCTTCTTCTACTGGGATTAGTTCTCTCTCGGATTCCATATTTAAAGATTATATCTTATTTAGATATGGGATGGAAAATTGGTGGACGATACAGAAAAGCTTGGAACTTAAAATAAAACTTCCCTTAAGTCTGTTTCTTAATTAAACTCCTATCTCTAAACTCTATTTCAACAAGATTAGTAAACTTTGTTTTAAAAAATCTACCTTCAGGATATTCTGCAGATTTACTTATATACTCCTTTGGAATATCTTCAAAAGTTTTTTCGTAATCCTTACTAATTATTGATATATGTTCTACTCCTAATTTAAGATTTGAAATATCTGTATCAGGTTTAGGTTCAAAGATTTCTATACCATTCAGACTAATACCGTTTGATAAAAACTGATCTTTGAAGGAAAATATTGATACTTTTCTACTGTGTAAGTCATTTGTAAAATTGTGTGTCATATATGAAGATAGATGTTCATAATACTTAGTATATTCATCAGCCGACGATGTCTGAATGCCTAAGTGATCACCTTCAAACGGATCTTTTTTTAGATCTATGCCTAATATAGATCTAGAGTAATTAATTATTAGAGGGAAATATAGATTACAGTATTCTTCTAACTCTCGTAGGTTTCCTAAATAATATTTATCCATATGAGATTATACTGTAGTTATATGGGCTTGGAAATGGTGGGATGTGTTGGATAGCTTGGAACTTAAAAACTCTATCTGCTTAATTCTATCTCTATAGCTACTACACCATAATGGTCTTGATCTTCTTTTGGGTAATATTTAGACATATCTTCAGAACATTTCTTCGGAGAATCTTCACTCTCCCAACCAGCTAGTACCGGATCAAACATTGTGAATAATTCTTCAAAGCTATCTGCAAGTAAAAGATTTAACACTTTGGCTTTTAACTTGTTCTTTAATAAAGGTAGTTCCAAGAACTCTATTTTATCTCCAATCTTGAGATCTTTTCTCTTCTCATCATAAAGCCTAATCTCATAAGTTTTTACTTTATTAGAAATTTGCTCAAAGGCCCAAGGGTTTAATTTCATTTGGTGAGTCATATATTAAGTATACAGGAAATCTACAAGATGGTGGGCGATACGGGACTCGAACCTGTGACCTCCACAATGTCAATGTGATGCTCTAACCAACTGAGCTAATCGCCCTTACAACAATTAACATTATATTTCCTTTACAAAGCTTTTTCAACGCCCATATATTATGTATAATCATATAGTTATGAGCAAACAGAACTTAACAAATGAGGAAAAAGTATTTCTTGAAACAATTTTAAAGAAAACTATGAGTCAGTACAAAGAAACCATATTAAAACTACAAAACTCTTAATATGAACCAACCAATCTCAAAAGAAGAATTAGAATATATGGCAGAACTATTCAGCCAGTATATGAGAAGAGAACGAGAGGATAATGGATCAGCATATGAAGTAAGAAACACAGGAAAGCTAGAAAGTTCTCTAGCACAACCCTTTCAAAAAATATCTGGACAAGAGTTATACCCTTCACTAATTAAAAAAGCCTCTATGCTCTACTACTTCTGTATTAAGAATCATCCATTTGAAGATGGGAATAAGAGAATGGGTATATTTGCTTTAATGATATATCTTGCTAAAAACGATTACTGGTTAGATACCAGTGACGAGAAGCTATTTAATATGACAGTAAATACTGCTGCAAGTAAGATGGAACAGAAGGATGAGATGGTAAAAAGCATAGAAGAATTTATCTCAGACAATATTGTGAAATATTAAATTGTTTCCCTACCCTACTTCTTAAGATCTTGAGCACTTACGAAATAAATATCCTTGATGCTTTTCCCTTTCTCTAGATTAGCATACATCTCAGAAATTAGATCAGGAGAACTCTCTAGAGGTTCAATATATATATCTATCTCCTGTGATTCAAGCTCTGTAGGAATGAAGGTAATCGCAAAGTCCCCAGACTCTATGAAATATATCTTATGCTCATATCTGGAAGGATACTTTACATCGTACGCAGACACATAGTCACAAAGCTCAGAAAATTTCTCTAGATCTCTTACAGCTACAGAACGGATTCTTAAATCTTTAACATCAAGAGATTGATTTCTTTTAAGCTCTAAGAGATAGTTATCGATATCTTTCAAATCTATATGTCTGACTTTCTCTTGAACAACTCTGTCCTCTCTTCCATGCTTAAGTACCTGCTCAATATTAAAGCGAATAAAATCAAGAGCTTCCTGCTTGACACAATCTTCTATTCCGGTTGGATCATCTAGCATCATGAAGTTCACTGAATCTAAATTTAATTGCCCATAGTATATTGGATTCTTATTAAAAAGACAATATGGAGGGGAAAACTTATCTTTTTTTAATTACTTTGTCTATGATACCGTACTCTTTTGCTTCTGTTGCAGTAAAATACTTATCCCTATCAGCGTCTTTTTCTATCTGTTTTGCCGATTTCCCTGTCCTCTTTGCTAATATCTTGTAAAGAGATTCTCTCGTTTTAATTATCTCCTCGGCCTCTATTGCGATATCACTAGCTTGTCCCTGAACTCCTCCAATTGGCTGATGAATGTGGATCTTACTATTGGGAAGAGCAAATCTCTTTCCCTTCTTCCCACTTACAAGAAGAACTGTACCCATTGAAGCTGCAAGACCTACTGCTATGGTAGAGATATCACATTTAACATAATTCATGGTATCTATAATTGCCATTCCTGCAGTAATTTCTCCTCCGTAGGAATTAATAAACATTTGGATCTCTTCATTAGGGTTTTCTTTCTCAAGAAAGAGTAATTGAGCTATTACTGTATTTGCCATGTCTGTCCTAATTGAGCCACTAACAAAAATAATTCTATCCTTAAGAAGTCTGGAGTAAATATCATACGCTCTTTCGCCTCCTCTCTCCTTTTCTATGACTGTAGGTATTAGATTCATAATAAACAATTTTTAGAAATTATTTCTTTTTAGAAACACTCTTCTCCTCTTTTATAACCTCTTTGATGAATTCTTGAAATGCTTTCTCTTTCTGTTCTATTTTTTTGATATACTCTCTCCACCTAGAATCCTCAAAAATTTTAGGATCTGTTTTCTCTGGGGCTCCTTTCCTTATAATTTCTATTTTCTTCTTAACCTCTTCATCTGATACCTCTATATTTCTCTCTTGAGCATACAGATTAAGAAATACATCTGTCTGAAGGGCTTGTTGAGCATCTTTGTCCCACATTTCTCTCATCTTGGCCATTGTGATATTGTTTGCCTTAAGGAAATCATTAATCTCAATACCTTTCTGTTGCATATCGCTAATGAAAGCTTTCTCTCTCTCTTGTGCCTCATATTTTACTGCTGGTTGTGGTATCTCAATATTTGATATCTTGATTGCTTCCTGTAGTGCCTTATCCTCTGTTTGATGTTTTAGTAAATGTTTTTTCTCCGAAAGCATTGCCTCCCTTATATGCTCTCTTAGTTCTTTCAAATTTTTAATATCATCTAACTTAATGATTTTAATAATTTCCTGTGCCCATTCTTCATTAATCTCCTTAGCTTCTGTTTTTTGGCTCTCTTTCAACCTGTCCAGAGCGGAGTCTATCTCTTTTTTCTCTACCTTTATCTCTTCCTGCTTGATTTTAATTTTCTTGAGATTACCAAGTTTAAATTCTGGCATAACAGTAACCTCCATTGTAAATGTCAAATCCTCATCTTCTTTGAGGCTTGGAAATTTCTTGTACTCAGGTGGTGCTATTGGGTTAATCTTCTCCTCTAGTAAAACATCCTCAAGATATGAGGGTAAGAGATTCTCAAATGCTTGGATCTTTAATGTATGACCTACATGAGGTTCTACTAAGTCACTTGGGACTTTTCCCTTTCTAAACCCTTTGATATTTGTATCCTCTAATTCCTTTTTAAGTAAAGAGCTATACTCCTTTTGAAAACGCTCTTTAGGGATTGTAATCTCAATCTGTATTTTATCTTTAGATATGTCTTCTCTCTTGTATTTAACATCCATTGTTATTGTTCCTAATATGTAAAATTGCGGTCAAAGTCTACACTTTTTTGTATAGTTTGTCTAGTTTGGCTGTAACTACAAAGCGTTTCTCAGATGTCCATAGAGGAGTGCAAGTAATTAATGTTAATTTGTAATCATCACTTTCTGTTATCACAGAAATATCATTAGGTTCTACAATCTTTGTTTCTACAACAATGTAAGTTAAATTACCCGAATTACTAATTATGTTTATTTTCTCTCCAATCTTAATATCTTCTAGGTTAAAGAAAGTATCTTTTCTAGGTGGTAAATGCATGAACCTGTGCCCTATTATTACTGCGTTACCTTTTTCTCCTGGGAGTGCAGATGTAGGGAAATGCCAAAAGCCATCGTTCATTCTCTGAGAATTTTCTCCTTGGACTATTTCCCCTTGGATATTTAAATTTTCAACTAATATTGTCGTGTTAAAATCTTCCAATACCTTCCGGTCAAGAACTATATTTGTATTAGACAAGGATTCTTCTATGGATGTGTACCCTAGAACTTGTTCTTTGTATGTGTCTTTCGGGGGTGATATTTGAGTTAATATTTTGACACTTGTTTCTTTGGTAATATCGTAAATTCTGAAGGAATTAAGAGCTAAAAGGAGTTTGTTGTAGTTTGGGTAGATGATGAAGAAAAGAATAGGAGCTAAGAGCAATAGTATTAGTAAAAAGGATATTGTAATTTTTCTGGTTTTTTCCATATTTCTGTTCTATTGTACTATTTTTAACGAATAGTTGCATTCTTTTATTAATTATATTATTCTAATGTTGAGTACATATAAATTTTTAATATAGGTTTAAGTGGCAAAGAAAAAAACTAAATCTGCCGAAAAAGTAAAAAGTAGTAAAAATTTTGTTAAGAAAGGAGATTCCAAAAAATCTATGCTTTCAAAGGTTGAGATTAAAAAACCAGATAATCAAGAAAAAGTCTCTAAGATTGTAGGTTCAGTTTTCATCTTTCTTGGAATTGTTCTGATCGGTTATGGAATATATTCTTTCATAAAGTTTAGTAAGACTCCAGAGTTAGATGAAGCATTGGATACTCCTTCTTTGTCTGGCACAGAGGTATTAACTAATGAAGAAAAGATTGTGATCAAAGGAGTAGCAGAGGATTTTGATGAGGTATTTGTATATGTAGATAGTGAAGAGAAAGGGAGGGTTAAGGTTGATTCTGATAGTAGCTTTGAATATGAATATCCAGTTGAAGATGAGGGGAAATATGCGGTATCAGTTGCAGGTGTAAAGGGATTCCCAAAAAGATATATTTCTTTACAGTCTGACATGAGAATTGTAGAGGTAGACAGGAAAGCTCCAGAGTTAGCAGAGGTTAATTATCCTGTGGAGGTTGGAACAGAGAGTTTTACCTTGGTTGGGAATACTGAACCAGCTACAGAGGTAGTTGTAAAGAGAGGTGTAGATAAGTATGTATCTACTGCAGATGAGAATGGAGATTTCAAAGTCACTGGAATTTTACTTGAGGAGGGTCCTAATGTATTCACTCTAACAATATCTGATGAAGCTGGAAATGAATTAGAAGTAGAAGAAAAGATAAAGGTAATATACTCTATGGATAGTAATGTAAATGGGAATGCGGTTGCAGATGAGATTCCAATAGCATCTGGAGAGTTAAGTAAGGCAATGCAAACTATATTTAGCAATAACTTGATGATGGTATTTGGATTATTAGCAATATTGCTATTCATGCTTAGCACAGGTTTTGTTGTCGTCAAATATAAGCAGGAGAGATAATTTCTCAAGAAGTAGCATGTGTAAAGGGGGGGGGTGATACCTCCCCTTCTTTTCTGTTAATATATATCATGCAAATTTTTAAAACAGCAATATTTCGACTTGTTGGGATAGTTTCATTATCCTCTCTACTTCTTTTGCCCTCCTCAGCATTTGCTACTGAAGAAAATGTACAGGGCAATGAAGAGTCCAGAGCAGTATTTCGAGGGAAGATAATTGAGAGTAATACGGTTGACTGTGAGATGATGACAGAAGATACACAGTTTAAATGTTTTAGCTATGACATTGAGGTATTAGATGGGCAACAGAAGGGAGAGGTTGTGCAGACAATGCCAACGTGGATTAACAATGAGGATGACCTTTTTAAGGATGGTAGTAAAGTGTATCTCTCTCAAACAGAAGATATGCAAGGAAATCAATCTTGGAGTGTAGAAAGTTATTCTAGAGAAAACTCCTTACTGATACTTGCAATTATATTTGTCGTTTTAATTGTCTTTACATCTGGTATGAGAGGTATAAGCGCGACTTTGGGTCTTATTATTAGTTTCTGTACTATTTATTTCTTTGCCATACCTAAGATTAATACAGGGTCAAATTTCTTACTAATATCAGTAGTTACAATTTTTATATTACTTTGTGCTTCTACTTTCATAACTTATGGATTTAATATTAAATCCGTAATTGCTTTCATATCTACTCTGTTTGGTATCTTTCTTATCTCCATTGCCGGCTACGCAGTAATCTCTTGGCTTAACATTAGTGGAACAGGAGAAGAAACCTCAGCAATGCTTTTTGATACTACTCAAGGAATGATAAGACTTTCGTGGGTCTTCTTGCTTAGTATTGTAATTGGGGCGTTAGGAGTTTTAGATGATGTAACTGTTGGTCAGGCATCCTCAATGATGGAGATATATCAAACAGATAGGAGTTTAAGTGCGAATGAGCTTTTTAAGAAAGCAATGAATATTGGTAAAGATCATATTGCATCTATGGTTAATACACTGTTTATTGCGTATGCAGGTTCTAGTTTCTCTTTAATCATGCTTCTTTCTGCAAACAACCCAGATTTTAGGATATTAATAAATGAGGGTTTTGTAGTGGAAGAGATTGTAAGAACTTTAGTTGCGAGTATTGGAATAATCTTACTAGTTCCCCTAACCTCTTTTCTAGCCTCTAGGATAATAGTAAAAGTTCTCAAGTAAATACAAAATTGCTATAATAGGAAATAAATTAATTGATTAATATATGGGTAAGATATTTTCTGTAAGAGACAGTAGTAAAGATATACAAGACAGCAAGGGATATTCTAATACACCAGAAGAAAATGATACATCAACGCAGAGATCCTTATTAAAAGAGAAACAAACCTTAACAATAGATTTTTCTTTCAAATCTATGTTTTTTGTACTTCTACTTCTAGGCTTTATATTCTTCGCAAAACAGTTAATGAGTGTTATCCTTTTTGTGTTTCTAGGCTTTGTTATTATGTCTACTGTGAGCCCTGTTGTTAAATGGCTAGTAAACAAAGGCTTACCTAAAGGGTTATCAATAGGTATAACCTACTTCTTTCTAGTCATCATCATTTTGGCATTTCCTGTTCTTGTTTCGGTGCCATTCATTAATCAGTTATCTGGTCTTGTAGAATCACTTCCTAATTGGATTAATGATTCTTTACACTTTTTGAAGAATTTCTCTCTTGCTGGTTACTCTCTGGATATTGAGAGTATAAATAAAGAGATAATGGATATCCTGAAAGGATTTCCTACAGTTACAAATGTAAAGAGTGTAGCCACTTTTATCTCAGACTTTTTCGGTATTGGAGCTTTCTTGATTACTTCAATTGTATTTTCCATATATTTGGTCTCCGAGCATGATTCCTTTTTAGATATTCTTTTAATTAGGATCATTTCTAATGAGAAGAGAGATAGGGTTAAAAAGCTAGTTTTGGATGTAGAGGACAAGCTGGGTAATTGGGTTCTGGGTCAGGGTACAGTTAGCTTAATTGCCGCAACATTCTCTTTTGTAATACTAACAGTTCTTAAGGTACCCTTTGCACTTCCTCTTGCTATGTTTGCTGGCCTTATTAATCTAATACCAAACCTTGGTTCTACACTTGCCGCCATAACAATGACCACTGTTGCTTTAATTAGTGTTAGCCCCTTAAATGCAGCAATAGTTCTAGTCGCATTTGTGCTGTACCAACTAGTAGAGAACACAGTTATAACACCAAAAGTTATGGGGAATGCAGTAGGACTCAAGCCTGTTGTAGTTCTTCTTGGTGTCATAGTCTTCATAACCTTTCTCGGTATATTAGGCGGATTTGTAGCAATACCTTTAATGGTTATTCTAAAAATTCTCTACGAATTCTACATAGACTTGCAAAAATTAGAAGCTAAAGGTATTGTTTAATACACAAATCTAAATTTTTTACTGCCCTGTTTAAGATGCAAAGTGTCAACACAAAAAAGAATGAAATCTTCTTTTTTGAAGAGTATTCCTCAAAAGATCTTAACGAGAATCGTGTTGGGAGGAAGGGTTTGAGCCTCTTTAAACTTAAGGATATGGATGTTCCAGTTCCTGAATTCTTTGTTGTCTCAAGCGACGCTTTTGTAGATCTCACTTTTAATTCTCTGCAGGAGAATAATAAAAAGCTTTTAGCCAAAGGAAGAAATCCAGAAACAGAAGAAATTGAAGATGTTTTTCTTAAGCAAGATTTCCCCAAACAGACACAGGAAGAAATTCTAAGTGCATATACGAGACTTTCTGGATTTACTGATGCTTGGGTCTCAGTAAGATCTTCTGTAGTATTTCCAGAGAACCCTACTGTTTCTTTCAGTGGGATATTCTCTACTGAATTGAATGTACGAAAATTTGCAGATTTACAGGGTGCAATTAAAAAAATCTATGCTTCAATGTTTTCAGATGATGTTGTTGCATATGCTTCGAAGATGGGAATAGATTTAGCAGAAGTTAAACTGGCAGTTGTCGTACAAAAGATGGTTCAGTCAGAGGTCTCTGGGGTAGCTTTCACCGTAGATCCGATAACTCAGGATAATACGAAACTGAGTATAGAAGTAGTATTCGGATTAGGAGATGTGATTTCTTTAGGAGAAATCACACCAGACACATATCTTCTTAACAAAAAAGACCTAACAATTGTGGAGAAACATATTGCACCTCAGGAGTGGATGAAAGTAAGAACACTTCGCTCTTCTAAGGGTAAAGGGAAGAAAGAAAATATTGAGAAGATAAAGATATCTAGTAATTGGAGTCACAGGCAGAAACTTTCTGACAAGGATATGGAGGAGATCTCTAAGATAGCCTTAATAGTTGAGAATAAATCTAGACAGATCCAAAATATTGAGTGGGTTCTTTCTGGAGGGAGGTTTTGGATACTTCAGAATAAACCTTTGTATGAATCTGTAGCAAGAGAGAATGTCTCTGTCTTAAGTTCGGATTTAACAAGGAAGAACATTCGAGAGCTTCTCATTGGTTTTGTTGAGAAATACAAAGGAGAGAGTATGATTGTTTCTCAAGCGGTTTCGGATGCTCAGAAGATGGTTAAGAGAAGTAGTAGTGATGCAGCTCAGAAGCTTGAGAAGTTAATTCTTTCTGCTAAGAAAGAGTCAGAGCCTGTATCTACAAAGCAGGAAGACTTCGTAGCTTCTGGAATTGGTGCAAGTTTTGGAGTTGCTGTTGGAAAGGTTACTGTGTTGGATGGTCCTGTTGAGAAGAAATTTCGTAAGGATGACATCTTACTCATAAAGAGATACTCCTCAGAGATGGAGACAGCAATCATAAGCTGTGGTGGAGTTGTGATGGATACTGGAGGTCTTACTAGCGATACCGCAATACTTTGTAGAGAGGTTGGAGTCCCAGCTGTTGTCGGTACAGGTAACGCTTCTAAAACCATTAAATCTGGAGATTGGGTTAAGATAGATGGGAATGCAGGAACAGTATATTTAGTCGAAAAAGCACAGGTGGAGTCTAAGAAAGAAATTCATCCTGTGATACAAGCATATAGCCAAGGAGATGTAGAAGAGAAAAAAGAGGAGGACAGACAAGAAGGAGAAAAGGCTATTCCTCCTAAAGACACTTCTCTACCCCCTTCTGCTACCAAAGTATTTAGTATGGCTGATTTAAAACCAGAGAAGCTTTTTAACTATGTAGGAAACTCTCATGGTATTGTATTTCTCGATTTAGATAAAATTCTTCTGGAAGATGGTCGTCATATCATGGCATATGTGGAGGATAAGAAATTTGTAGATTTTTCTAACAGCATATGTGAGAAAATTCTAGAGTATGTGGACTTAGCACAAGGAAACGAAGTAATTATTTCCATTGGTTCTAGCAAAGTAAAAGATTTTAGAGAATTAACTAAGGGCAAAGCATATGAGGATAGCTCTTTAGCCGACGAAGTATACGGAGCAGTTCACTACATTAATAATTTAGATATGTTAAAAAGAGTTCTTAAGATAGTAAGGAGAGTTAGGAATGTATTCCAGAAAAGAAATATCTCCATTGCACTTCACTCCCCTATGAGTGGAGAGATAATGAAGGAGTTTAAAAAACAACTCTCTGGAGAGAAATTAAGAAGGACATCTACTTTTAAAGTTTATGCAATCTTAGATAATCCTGCTGAAATAATTCTTGCTGATGAAATAGCTGGAAGTAAAATAGACGGCTTCATACTAAACATGCCTAGAATAGTAAGACAGATGCAAGGATTTAAGTTTGATGATGTAAATGCCAGATACGATTTAACTAGGAACAGTGTTTTTAAAGCCTTGGACAATGTCATAGATGTTGTTAAAGATCAAACAGACCAAATCATTGTCGTTATTGAAAATAGCAAACCGCTACTTAGGTACTGTGTACAAACCGGAGTGTATGGAGTGTCAGTATTTTCAGAAGATATTGCAGAGGCCAGAAAGGTTGTGTTTGATGAGGAAAGTAAACTCATATTGGATAAATAGAAGAATTCTCTGCCCTCTGTCCTGTAGTGTATTCCTCCTACTTCGTGATATACTTTCTTAATGAATCTAACCCCTATGATGCAACAATATCTGGGTTTTAAAAAACAGTACCCAGGTAAAATACTTCTTTTTAGAATGGGAGATTTTTTTGAAACTTTCGGTGATGATGCTAAAGTAGCCTCTAAAGTTTTAAATATCACCCTTACCAAGAGAGACAAGAAAAAAGATGGTACACTCCTAGCAGGATTTCCATACAAAGCATTAGATCAATACTTACCCAAACTAGTAGAGGCTGGATACTGTGTAGTTGTGGTTGATCAGATAGAAGATCCCAAGATGGCTAAAGGTATAGTGAAAAGAGGGGTAACCAGAGTAGTTACACCAGGGACATTAGATGGTGATCAAGCAAGTGGTATTAAAGATTCCTACCTCGCAGCAGTATACACAGAGAAGAAAGGTAGAAGTATCTCTTTATGTGATATGTCTACAGGTAAATTTCTCTTAATTAGTAACTCTTCTCTTAAAGATTCTCTTAAGCATGTAAAAGCTTCCTACTCTCCTGTTGAGATTCTATTAATAGAGGGAGAAGAACAAATTGATGTTGACAAAACCCCTATACAATTTGTTAAAAAAGGGTTGAAGAACAAAAAGTATGCAAGTGAACTAATCAAGGAGTTTTATGATGTTAAAAATATACAAGCATTAGATATAGAAGAGGAATCGAGAGATGTTGTTTCAGTTGCGATGATAATCCAGTATATAAAGGAAACACAATTGATGAACCCCTCGCATATAAGTAAGCCCAAAAGAGTAAGTTTAAATAAAAGTATGATTTTAGATTCTTTCACCATTCATAATCTAGAATTAGTCACAAATTCATATACTGGAGATTATGAAAACTCTCTTTTTTCTGTAATAGATAAAACAGAAACAAGGATGGGCAGGAGACTTCTTTACTCTTGGATTTTAAATCCACTTGTTGAAAAAAGAAAGATAGATGAGAGGTTAGACTTTGTAGAAAAGTTAGTAAAGAATAAAACTCTTCTAAAAGACATAAAGGAGAAACTTTCCAATATTAATGATATTGAAAGAATTGTTGGTAAGATTGGTTTAAATAGAGCTAATGCAAGAGATATGAAAGCTCTACAAGAATCTTTAGAGAGTGCTCTTAATATCCTAAGTGACATCAAAAAGAAAGTAGGTATAGATTACAAGCATTTGGATAAAAAAGTATTTAAGAATATTCTCCAACAGATATCCAAAACGATAATTGAAGATCCTCCCCTATCCATAGCAGAGGGCGGGATTATTCAAAATAATTTTAACAAACAGGTAGATGAGCTTCGCTCTTTAACAGGAGACAGCAAATCATGGATAAGAGAGTTTGAGAAACAGGAGAGAGAAAGAACAAAAATAACCTCTTTAAAGGTTAGTTTTAACAAGGTTTTCGGATATTACATAGAAGTAACAAAAACCCATCAAGACAAAGTTCCTAAGGATTATATTAGAAAACAGACACTTGTTAATTCAGAAAGATACATAACGGAAGAACTTAAAGAAAGAGAAAGTGTAATACTAAATGCCCAAGAGAAGATATGCGAATTGGAGTATGAACTTTTTAATGAATTTCGTAATTCTTTAATACCACATATAGAACAATTGCAAAATATCTCTACAGTAATTGCACAAATAGATGTTTACGCAGGTTTCTCAACCTTAGGTTTAGAAGCAGAGTATGTTAAGCCAGAAATATTCGAGATGGGAGAACAGAAAGGGGTAATTAATATTGTAAATGGCAGGCACCCTATTGTAGAAAATGTTACAGAAGAATTTATTTCTAATGATACATACTTGGATCTTGAGAGTTACAATATGGCAATATTAACGGGTCCTAATATGTCTGGAAAGTCTACATATATTAGACAGGTTGCTACTATCGTACTTCTTGCTCAGATAGGGAGCTTTGTTCCTGCTAGGAGTGCTCAGATTTCTTTAGTAGATAGGATATTTACTAGAGTTGGTGCATCAGATGATTTAAGCCGAGGCAGGAGTACCTTCATGGTAGAGATGGATGAAGCTGCAAATATTATAAACAATGCTACAAAGTATAGCCTAATAGTTCTAGATGAAATAGGAAGAGGTACAAGTACCTACGACGGAGTTAGTATTGCTTGGGCACTATCTGAATATCTAATTAAAGAACTTAAAGCTCGTACTCTGTTTGCAACTCACTATCATGAGCTACTAAAGCTATCTGAAAAATATCCAGAGAGAGTTAAGAACTTAAATGTTCTTGTAGAAGAAGATATAGAGGAAGGGACAGTTATCTTCTTAAGAAAAATAGTCGAGGGAGGAACTGACAGAAGCTACGGTATATATGTAGCTAAAATGGCTGGTCTTCCTGATGGCATTATAAAAAGAGCTAATGAAATACTGGAGGGTTTTGAACAGAAGAGTATGTTTACAAAAGATGGAGATGTTAGAGAGAGTAATTTTGGTAAATTAGAAGGAGAAAGTAAATATCAACTTCAGAATGGTTTACAGTACCCCCTATTTACAGCAAAAGAATCAGAGATAGAGAGAGAGATTCAGAAGATTGATATAGACAATCTCACTCCCCTAGAAGCTTTAAACAAAATATCTAAATGGAAGAAGGAAGTCTAAATCGAAAGGAAGTATCCCTGACCATACCTGTTTGTAATTATATCTAGCCCTGTAGCTTCTTTAAACTTTCTTCTTATCCTATTTATCCTAGCTCTTACTGTACTTTCTAAAACATCCTCCCCTCTACTGTTCTCTACTACTTTTTTAATGCAGGAACAGCTAAGAGGAGCAGATTGCTCCATTAGTATTGAAAGTAGAAAGCACTCTTCTTTTGAAAGGAATATCTTACAATCATTGTATACTGCATACTGCTCTTTCTGATTTAAGATTAACCCATGATATTTCTTAATGTTAAATCCATGATCGTGCATATATGAAGAGTATCTAAAGAAAAGGGTTTCTACTATTATCTCGCTTAGGGGTTTAATTATTACTAAGTGTGGTATATAAGTTTTCTCTCTTTGACTATTTTTATATCTAACCCAACACTCCTCGTCAGAAATTATGAAGATAGGTACCGAGATATATCGCTGATTTAATAATCTAAGAAGATAATTTAGAGAAGACATATTAATATCTGTTTTGAATAGGTCTATATCTACAAAAATCATTGTTACACAGGGATATTGTGTGATTGGTTCTACTTCACTGTCAATTATAAGGTTTAGAGTCTCTACTTTTGTTATTACATCTCGAAAGAACTTCTTAATCCCAATATCTTTAGATATCAGTAAAGCCACACTACTTGTTTGGTAGTACATGAATTAATCATAGTAAAAAGAGTTGACAATTTTCTGACAGAAAAAATTGAAGTAATAATTGGCTTTAAAAAGAGATCTAGTTTTTAGTTATTTTGTTCTGTCTTTATCCTATCTACCGCCTCTTCTAGAGTGAGTGATCTTTGTTCGGTTTCTTTCATGTTTTTCAGTACTACTTTCTTTTGCTCAATTTCATCTTCCCCTATTATAATAACCCAAGGAAAGTTTTTTCTATTTGCATATTTAAGCTGTTTGGACAATTTGGTAGGATTCAATTGTATTTCAGTTCTGATCTCCTTGCCTCTTAGGTATTGTGCTGTTTTAGAAACTTCTTCGTACAAGGATTTGCCCATTAGGGGAATGAATACATCGGATGTAGATCCTATGTCAGGTAGCAGATTATATGTTTCGAGATAATTTATGGTAGTTACATCTCCCCAACCCAAACCAAAGGCAGGAATATTTTCTTCGTCAAATATTTCTAAAAGATTATCATATCTTCCTCCTCCAAAAAGAGCTCTCGGATTTTTATCTCCCCCTATATCAAACATCTCTACAACTGTCCCAGTATAATATTGAAGTCCTCTGACTATATATGGGCAAAACCTAATGTTTGTAATATTTAATTCCTCTGCCTTTTCAAAGAGTTCTAAAAGCTCTTCTGCTCCTTTTGATTTCTCTTTGATATTTTCTAAATCTCCTACTTCCCATTTTAAGAAATCTTTTAGAGTTTCTACCTGCTTATCATCCAGCCCTATCTCAATAAGATACTCATTAAAATCTTCAGTACCCATTTTAGGGTAGGTATCTATAGCCTTTATGATTGTACCTGTCAGTTGTTGATCTACTTTTAGAATCTCTTCTAGAAAGTAATTAAGAAGATATCTATTACTTACTTTCAGCTCATATGTTTCCTTTGGAGCTTTAAGTTGCTCCATTACGGCCATAATGAACTGTATTATCTCTATCTCCGCCTCGATACCTTTAACACCTAGTATGTCTATGTTTAGTTGGTAAAACTCCCTAGACCTGCCTCTTTGTGGTTTCTCATATCTATAAAATCTTCCAATATTGAACCACCTAAGAGGAAATGAAAGTTCCTTCCTCTTTGCAGCAACAATCCTAGCTAGTGAGGGAGTTAGCTCTGGTCTGATAGCAACCTCTCTTCCGCCCTTATCTTCAAAGCTGTATAGCTGGTTGTTTGCTATCTCTTCACCAGATTTCTCTTTGTATAGCTGAGCTTCCTCTATTAAGGGAGTATCATACTGCTCATACCCAAAACTTTCAGCAACATATTTCCAAGTATCAAAAAGATAGTTTCGATAATACATTTCCTCAGGGTAAGTGTCAGAAGTCCCTTTGTATGGTAATTTTGATAACTTTGTTTTCATAGAGAAATTATAGCATATAACCAAGAGTACATCCTTTATATATGTGTTTTTAAGTTACCCCCACAGTTGAATATGAGGTTTAAATGAGTTATATTCTATACTATGAAGTATAGTGTTGGGTTAACCAATTCCAGAAATAAGAAGAGGAGTTCTAGAAGTTCAAGTAGGAAAAGAAATTTTAACAGAGCATTCTCTCCTTCTAAGTTTGACAAGTTCAAAAACTTTAAGAAATACAATGCTAAGAATACCAAGAAGAAAGCATCTAAATCCCCTACCCGAGCTGGAAGTGTAAGTAAAAAAAGTCAGATTAAGAACCTAAAAAAGAAAAAAATTCTTTACATCGCGATTGGGATAGTTTTTTTTGTAGGATGTCTACTTCTCATTGGTATAGGAATCTATCTTAAAAATCTACAAAATTCTCTACCCTCCCCCGATGAGCTTGTAGATAGAGCTTCCGATCAAAGTACTCAGATATTGGATAGGGATGGTGAGCTTCTTTACCGAGTATATGGAGAAAAGAATCGAGAGTTTGTTTCAATAGATAAGATCCCAGAACATACTAGATGGGCTTTGCTCTCTGCAGAAGATATAGAGTTTTACCAGCATAAAGGAGTTGATTATCTTAGTATTGCTAAGGCTTTTGTTCAAAATCTAAGTGCTGGTGGAGTTGTTAGAGGTGCTAGTACTATTACTCAACAGTTAGTTAAGACAACTATTCTTTATGATGTCTTGGGTGAAGAGGCGTATGCTCAGACATATAGCAGGAAGATAAAGGAGGTCCTCATAACTATGCAGGTTGAACAAACATTTAGTAAGGATGAAATTTTACAGATGTATATGAATGAAGTACCTTTGGGAGGTGTTAATTACGGTTTTCAGGCAGCAGCAAACGCATATTTTGGTAAAGATGTGGGAGATTTAACTCTAGCAGAGAGTGCTCTTCTATCTGGATTAATTCAAAGTCCAGGAGTTTATTCTCCTTTGTATGGTTCTAATCCAGAGAAAGCAAAAGACAGGCAGGAATGGGTTTTAGGTCAGATGCTAAAGAATAAAAAGTTAACAGGTGTAACAAAAGAAGAAATAGAAGAGGCAAAAGAAGAGGAACTAGCATACCAGACAAGAGATATAGACATTGATGCTCCTCATTTTGTTTTCTATGTAAAACAGCTTTTAGAAGAAGAGTTTGGTGTAGACAGAGTAGAAAGAGGTGGCCTTAAGGTTACTACTTCATTAAATTCTTCTCTACAACAAATAGCAGAAGAAGAGATCGCAAAGGGAGTAGGAAATGCAGCTAGATATAATGTTAATAATGGCTCTATGGTTGTTCTTGATCCTAAGACAGGTCAAGTTCTTGCTATGGTTGGATCCATAGATTATTTCAACACAGAAGATCCTCGTGTAGATGGCAATGTAAATATAGCAACTAGCTTAAGACAGATGGGTTCTGCAATTAAACCCTTTGTATATTTAACGGCAATTCATCAGGGATATGGGCCTTGGTTGTTAACCCCAGATGTCAAAGAAATTTCTTTTGGTAATTACAAGCCAACAAACTGGGACAGAAAGTATGATGGTCTAATGACTGCAAGGAAAGCCCTTGTTCTATCTAGGAATATTCCATCTGTATATACTTTACAATTATCAGGGATAGATAATTTCTTACAAACTATTGAAAAAGTTGGGGTAACCGGAATGACCAAGCGGGCAGATTATGGTCTTAGCTTAGGATTGGGGTCTGGAGAAATGAAGCTTTTAGAATTTACTAACGCTTATGCTACTTTAGCAAATAGTGGAGTTAGACAGGAGATAACTCCTATTTTAAAGGTAGAGAATTCTAAAGGGGAAGTCTTACTAGAAGCGAAGGAGAGTAAAGGGACTAGAGTTATAGATGAGAAAGAGGCATACCTTCTTAATTGGATGATTTGTGACTTACCTGGTTTTGGTGATAGGTATGGAAATAAGTATTTTTACATAGGAAAAAGTAAGCTTTGTGGAAAGACAGGAACTACTGATGGTCCTAGAGACTTGTTAGCATTTCTGTACAATCAAAATATCGCAGTAGGAGTTTGGACTGGTAATAATAATAATGCTGAGATGCCTGGAGGATGGTCCTCTACTATCCCACTACCACTGGCCAACTCCTTTTTAAGGAGAGTTATAGAAAACTACCCTTCTGGGACATATAATCGCCCTGCTGGGGTACTGACAACTTCTGTTTGTTTAGATACGGGAGCCTCCCCTCCCGATGGTATAGATTGTAACAAGGAGGCCTCTTTATATATCTCTGGGCGTCCACCACAGGTAGATAAGAGAGAGATCGTTGAGGTATGTAAGGAGAATGGTTTAATACCTACAAATCTAGAAGCTGCCAAGAAGTATGGTTTAACAGAAGTAAAAACTGTTATTGGGAATAAATTAGAAAACACTTTTCAACAAGCTGCATACGAGAAATATCTTACGGGGATAGAGAATTCTAACTACCTCTTTTCTAAACCTGATACTGGAGCATGTCCCTTACCTCTTGGTCCAGACAATGCTCCTATTGTTGATGTAGTTTCTCCAACTCCAGGGCAATCTGTTTCAAAGGGACAAAACTTAGAAATATCAGGTCAAGTTAGGTATCTAGAAAGCATCTCTGAATTTGTTGTCCAATTTGCTGGAAGCAATATATCAGGTGCTGTTTTAAATGCTGATGGATCATTCGTAGTAAATCACTTTGTACCCGCAGAAACTGTCCCAGGTAATTATACCGTATCTGTTTCTGCGAAGGATAATTATGGTAAGGTAGATGTAAAGAGCATCCCTGTTACAGTAGCAAACTCAGGCTCCTCTATAGTTGTTTCACTTGCTGCTCCTCCCGCTGATGGTTCTACTGTTTTTGCTGGAAGCTCATCTCAACTTCTGGTAGCATCTGTTTCTGGGGGTACTCCTGAGGAGGTAATTTTTTCGATATCTAAGGTAGGAGGTGGGTACAGCAAATCACTGTCAGATACAAATGGCGCGAATGGATGGAGCCAAACTTGGACCAAAGAAGCATCTGTCACAGCAGGTCAGTATCGTATAACGCTCTCCGCTAAAGTAGGAGGCTCTGCGATATTAGGGAATACAGTGACTGTAAATGTCGGCTAGATTAAAACTGCTTTGTATTTCTCTTCAACCTTTTCTGTTATCTCTTTAATAATATTCTTAATTTCTTCTTCATTGAGTGTTTTATTGTAATCGCTTGCAGTAATTCTAATAGTTATTCTTTTTTTATCAGTAGAGCTAGAGTCTTGATAAATATCTACACACTCTAAGCTGTCAGATAACTTCTTCTTCTCTAAAATATGAGTGATTTCATTTTTAATCTGTTCATACTTAATATCTGACATCATTTCAAAACAGAGATCCTGGGTGAAAGGAGGATATACTGACTGTCCTTTATATTTTCTACTACCTTTCTTAATTTTAACTAGTTCATCTAGGTTAATTTCTAATGCTGCAGTGAATGCAGGGAGTTTAAAATTCTCCTTAACCTCTCTGTTTATCTCTCCAATTATTCCTAAGGATACTCCTGCTACAGAAAGGATTGCTGACCTATTAGGATCAAATACCCCTAGAAGGTTCCTAATGTAAGGAGGATGATCTATTTCTGAACTGTCTGCTACTAAATCATACTGGACATCAAAGATCCCCATTGCCTTAAGTAGTTTCTCTAGGTACTTTTTAACGACATAGAATGCTGATGTACTCTCTTTTGAGTTTAGATCAGTTAAGAGTAAGCTTAGGTACCAGTGCTCAATAGGAAGCTTGTCTTCATGAATATAATTATTTAGATGTGCAATGTTCATCTCGTATATTGAGAAAATACTCTCCCCTCTCTGTATATTCTCTTGTGCTTTTACCAAGAGGGATTGTAATATACAGGTTCTCATTAGTGAGAGCTCTGGAGAAAGTGCATTCTTAATTTTGTAAGCTAAATTATTATCGAGGTTGCAGTTTCTAAAAGAGTTATCATCTACAAAACTGTAAGAGACCATTTCATTTGCTCCACTATTTGAAAGAACCTCTCTTACTTCTTTCTTTATCTCAACAATTCTATTTGGGGATGGTGGTTGTATCTTTTTTGAGGGTAACTCTATCTTAATATTATTGAAACCATATATCCTTCCAATATCCTCATATATATCTTCCTTAATATTTATATCTCTTCTCCAATTTGGTGGTGTTACATAGAGATACTTTCTCTTGCCCCCAATCTTTTCTTTTAGTTTCTTCTCCCTTACTTGGAACTCTAAGTTAGTAAGTAGAGAAGATATTTCTTCTGTAGAAATTTCAGTACCTAATATCCTATTTAGATTGTCAGGATCTATCTGTATTGTTTCTAATTTTAACTGTTCATGGTAAATATCTATTATCTTAGAAGCTACCTCTGTCTCAGTACTGTCCTCCTTAATTAAATCCACCGCTTTTACTAGAACTGCTCTACATTGATTTGGATCAAGGTCGTGTTTAAATCTTGTAGCTGCTTCAGTAAAAATACCCAATCTCATACTAGTTCTTCTAATGCTAGTTTTATTAAAGTTGGCTGATTCTAAAACGATTCTATTTGTATTGTAGTCCACCTCTGTATCCTTTCCTCCTATGATTCCTGCAATAGCAATTGGATTGGTACTATCTGCTATGACCATAGTTTTTTCATCTAGATTGTACAGCTTATCATCTAGCCCTAACATTTTCTCTTCTGCTCTTGCCATTCGAATATTTATACTTACACTATTCTTAGAGTTAGGGTCATGGCTTAGTAGTTTGTCAAAATCAAAAGCATGCAGTGGTTGGCTTGTTAGTAAAGAAATATAGTTGGTGATATCTACAATATTATTAACAGGCCTTATGTTGCATTTAATCAGTATTGACTTGAGCCATATTGGGGATTCTTTGACTTTGATTTGATCAAGGACAATTGCGGTATATCTAGGACATATTGCTTCGGCATCATTTATTATCTCAATGTTCAAACAGGTTGTCTCAGGATTAAGATCTGCTTCTTCATTGAGATACCACGCGGGACTTTCAAATTTGTTTCCTAAAATGGCGGTAAGCTCTCTTGAAATACCTAGTACACCGAATAGGTCTGCCCTATTTGTTAATGCCTTATTCTCTATCTCAATTATGGTGTCGTCTAGGTTGTAGTATTTACTAAAGTTCTCCCCTACAGGGGCGTCATGAGGTAGAGTTAGAACTCTCTCATGGTCTGGTCCAATATTAAGTTCTCTTTCAGAACCCAACATTCCATTTGATGTTACATCTCTTAATTTCACACTTTTAATTTTAACGGGTTTCTCTTCTGTTCGCAGACTATATGGAAGTGTAGATCCAACTTTCATATATGCTACCTTATCTCCTATGTTTAAATTCTTATCTCCTGCTACTACTTGAATACTTTCTTTCTCACCGCAACCTATTTGGTAAATTGCAAGTTTGTCTGCATCTGGATGATCTTTCTTCTCAACAACTTCTGCTATTACAATATCTTTGTAGTCTTGTGACAAATTATGGCTGTACTCTACCTCCCCTATGTGAGACTGTATTAATTTTACAATCTCATCATCGTTAACAGTTATGTTTCCAAATTGTTTAAGAAGATTAGTACTTACTCTCATATATTAAAACTGTCTTAAGAAATTAAGGTTTCCATCTCTAAGGTATCTGATATCATTTATACCCAATTTAATCATCGCCAACCTATCTACACCAAAGCCCCAAGCAAATCCAGAATATATTTCAGGGTCAATCTCCGCTTCTTTCAGTACATTTGGATGTATCATTCCACATCCCATTATCTCAATCCATCCAGAGTGTCCACATGTAGAGCATCCAACCATATCGCAGAATGGACAGCCTATGACAAATTCACAATCTGGTTCTGTAAATGGAAAGTATGCAGGTTGAATTTTAATTTTTAAATCTGTTTCAAGATATCTTTCTAAGTAGGTTTTAATGGTGGCAATCATATTGGAAAGAGAAACTCCTTTATCTACATAGACTCCCTCTATTTGGTGAAATGTATGTTCATGTCCAGCATCTGTGGCTTCGTTTCGAAAGCATCTACCAGGTAGTACAACTGCAATTGGTGCAGGAGCAAAATTCTTAAGAGCCCTATTTTGCATTGTGGAAGTATGTGCAGGTAACAGCAATCCCTCTTCTGTTTGAAATGTGTCATACATATCTCTCGCAGGATGTCCTTTGGGGAAGTTTAATGATTGAAACATATGATAGTCATCATCTATTTGTCTACTTTCTAGAATATTAAAACCCATGCTACTGAATATGCTTAGTAGAATCTCCACCTCTTTGGTTAAAGGGTGCTTACTGCCATTTAAGGCAAAGAATCTTCCCTCTTCACTCCTTGTGCTGTTAATGTCAAATGGTGCTGTAGGATCAATTTTAGAACTTTGTGAGTATGTTTCTTTCTCGCCCACACTCTTCTCTCTGAGTATCTCTTCTAAGTATTTCTTAATCTTGTTAACCTGTTGTCCATATATTGGTTTTTCTTCATTGGGTAGGTTAGCTATCTCTTTTAGTGCTTTATGAAGTATCCCACTTTTAGAAAGATACTTCTCTTTTAACTCTTTAGAACTAATTTTTTTTCTATCTTCTTCGATGTCTTTTTTAAGCTTTTCTAACTTTTTATTCTCGTATTCCATATTTAAAAGTATACTACATCATTATTAAACAAAAAAGGACTCTTTGTAGAGTCCTTTAAAATTATCCTGTTTAAGGAACTCTACAATGATTTAACTAGAAATGAAAAAACTTCAGGATTATTTACTGCTAAATCAGCTAATACCTTCCTGTTTAATTCTATTTTATTATCCCTAATCTTTTTTATGAAGTCTTTGTATTGTATATCATTCTGTTTACAGGCTGCATTTATTTTAGGTATCCAGATTCTCCTCATTTGGGCACCTCTTTTCTGTCTATGATCGTATGCATACTGTCCTGCATGAAGATAGGCTTCGTTAGCTACTTTGTAGAGTTTGCTTTTAGTTAACCTATATCCTTTAGTTTGTTTAAGGATTTTTTTATGTCTTCTTTTTCTTGTTGTTCCTCCTTTAACTCTCATACTTTTTTAATTAAAGATTAACTATTTTTCTAATTAATGCCTTCCTGTTAGATTTGTCTACCTGTGCATTGTCTTTCTGCCTTCTCTTCTGTCTAGAAGATTTCTTTGTTCTTAGATGGTTTTGATGACTTTGCACATACATTAGTTTAGGAGATTTATTTCCTCTTGGCTTGGACAGCTTAATTCTTTTCCTTGCGGTTTTATTTGTCTTTTGTCTTGCCATTTGAAGTAAATGTTATTGAAATCCTATTTCCCATTTGCTTGGTTTCGGCTTCGATACTACTATAATCATCAAAATTAGTCAATATTTCAGCAAAAACCTCTTTTGCTAGAGCCATTGGTTGTCTACCCTTTTTCTGCATTACTAGTTTGACAGGGTGTCCCTTATCTAAGTACTCCTTTGCTCTTTTTACTCTATGTTCGATATCTCCATCTTCTATCACAGGGGAGAACCTAAATTCTTTCTGTTCTTTGGCTTTGCCTTTACTGGCTCCTCTTTGCTTTTTGTTTTGTTCGTACAGGTATTTAGAAAAATCCATTATTTTACATACTGGTGGTGATACATTAGGGCCAACTTCTACAAGATCAAGTTCAGCTTTTTTTGCTAGGTCAAGTGCCTTTGCAGTCACCATTACTCCCAGATTTTCTCCTTCCTGGTCTATTAACTGCACTTGATTTACTCTAATATATTCATTGATCCGAGGTCCTTTGTTTTTTCTAAAATCCATTTATTAATTAATTTGTTTTAAATTATTTATTGACCATTTTTGGTAAAAGACTCTTTGTTCCTGATTTCTTCCTTTAGGTTGTCTATGAATTCTTGAATCTTCATTAGCCCTTCTTCTTTGTTTCTTCTTGCTCTAACAGATACAGTTTCTGTTTCTATTTCTTTGTCTCCTACTACTATGATGTATGGGATTTTCATTTTCTCTGCATCTCTGATTCTAGATTGCATGCTCTTGTTTCTGTCATCCATTTTAACTCTAAGATTGGCTGTTTTTAGTTGGTCAAAAACCTGTTGAGCATATTTGGTGTGCTTCTCTGAGATTGGGATTACATATACCTGCTCGGGGGTAAACCATAGGGGGAAATCTCCTCCGTGGTGTTCTATGAGGAATGCAAAGAACCTTTCAAAAGATCCTATTAGTGCTCTGTGTATTATATATGGTCTTTTCTCTTGGCCATCTGAATCGATATATGTGATGTCAAATCTTTCAGGGAAATTGAAGTCGAGCTGTATTGTAGAAACTGAATCTTCTTTCCCGAAGACATTTACTGCCTGGATATCTATTTTGGGGCCATAGAAGGCTGCATCTCCTGGTATTTCTTCAAATTCAACTCCTCTATCTACAAGTACTTTTCTAAGAGTTTCTTCTGCGATTTGCCATTTCTCAGGATCTCCTACATATTTCTCTTTCTGTTCTTCTTTCTTGCCTGAGAGAGAAAGTCGGAATTTGTAATTGTCAAATCCTACATCTTTGTAAAAGATATCAAGTAAATCTAGCGTCTCATTAATTACTTGTTCTAGTTGCTCTGGGGTACAGAAGAGATGTGCATCGTTTTGTGTAAAGCCTCTTACTCTTTGTAATCCGTGTAGCTCTCCCGATTTCTCGTATCTGTATACTGTACCAAATTCTCCTAATTTGTATGGTAGCTCCCTGTAGCTCTTGGGAGTTAATTTGTATACCATCATTGCTGCTGGACAATTCATGGGTTTAAGATAGTAGGTCTCATCCTCTACCTCAATTGGTGCATACATGGAGTCTTTGTAGAAATCTAAATGACCAGAGGTTTCAAAAAGGACTTTTTTGTTAATATGTGGAGTTAGTATATGTTCATATCCTGCATCTCTTTCTAGTTCTAGCATGTAGTTTTCTAGTATGGTACGCATCATATATCCTCTAGGAAGCCATACAGGTAATCCCTGTCCTATCTCATTAATTATTGCAAAGAGTTCTAACTGCTTACCTAATTTTCTGTGATTTCTTTTTTCTAATTCTTCTTGTCCTTTTAAGTATTCATTTAGCTCCTCCTTACTCTCAAAGGCTGTCCCGTATATTCTAGTTAACATCTCGCTCTCTTCATCTCCTCTCCAGTAAGCTCCTGCAGTTTTTGTTAACTTAATGGCACCAATATCTTTGGTGTTTTCCACATGAGGACCTCTACAAAGATCTGCAAACTCATTTTCTCCTGTTACAAAAAAGCTAAATTCGTTTCCTTCTAATTCATCAAGTAATTCTAATTTATATACCTGATCAGTTTTTTTAAGATATTTTTCTGCCTCTTCTTTATTCATCATTATTTGTTTGAAAGGGAGTTTCTGCTTTATGATTTTTTTCATCTCCTTCTCTATTTTAGGCAGGTCTTCTTCCTCTATGGGTTCACTAAATTCAAAGTCGTAGTAGAAACCATTCTCTATGGCAGGTCCTATACCTAGCTTTGTGTCTGGGTAGAGCTTAAGTACAGCTTGAGCTAGTATATGGGAAGCGGAGTGTCTTATAATTTCTAATTTTGATTTTTGTTCAGAGTCCATTGTTAAATAGATAAAGTTAAGTTAATGTTTGGGAAAAACAGTATCATTAGAAAAGGTTTGTTGAAAAAACGATTTTAGACAATTTCTCTTTTTTTGTACCAAATTGTTTATACATTCCTCTCATTTTATATTTTTATATACAATTTTGCAATTAGTTAGAATATTTTAGGATTAAGTCTTAATGATGTAAAAGGATATGGTGTTTAATCCAAAGTCATATGATTCGAAGAGTTTGATGTTGTCCAGTGAGAGTTTTTCTAAAGGATATCTCTTAGGATGTTTTAAAATTAACACACCTTTAAACTCTTTTTTTGACTTGTCTTGTACTCCTGTGAGTAGATTGCTTGCCATGTTTACAATCTCTTCCATTTTATGTGTTGTTTTTGTATTAAAGAGTTTGTATGGAGGATCTAGAAAGATTATATCAAAGGGCTCTATTGGATCCCCATTGTTCTTTTTGTAAAGGTACTCCTCTACCTTCGACTTTATGATTTCTGTATCTAGTAAGAAACCAGTGTGAGTTACATTTTTTTCAAGAACAAAGTAGGCACTTTTAGATGCTTCTACAAATGTAGTATGCATTGCTCCTCTAGAGAGGGCTTCTAATCCAAATGAACCGGTACCAGCATAGAGGTCTAAGACTTTCTTTTTGAAGATATCTTTTTGTAGTATATCGAATATTTGAACTTTCATCCTATCAGTTAATGGTCTTGTGGTTTTAGGGATTTCTAGTTTAAAATTTTTTGCTTTTCCTGCGGTTATTCTTACGAATGTTTTAATGGTTGGTTCTTTGTGTAGAAATTTTTCTCTAAGGAAAACTCTTTCTCTTTCATCAAACTCTTCTGGAGTTTCTACTTTCCATTTGTTTCTTTCCTTCCTTAATTTTTTCGCAGAATCGTATTTTAGGCTCATATCTGCATATTATATACCATTGGCTTACTTATCAACATTTATACCTCCCATTTTAAGACCACCCATTTTAAGGGAGGTGTTCTCTATTTTGTCCACAAAAGTTCCTGTACTTGACCAGCTACTTGGGAAGTCATCTGTATCCCAGAATTTAATTCTCCAGTAATATGTTGATCCTGAGGTTCCTGTGAGTGCTGTCCCATTATATTCTATAGGTGGACAGGATGCGTTGGAAGGGGTTGAGCTCATGGCTGTCTTTGGGCTGTTCCATAGATTTATTACAGAGAAATTGCTTACGCTAGTTATTTGTATTTGGTAGTATGCTCCGAAGTCATCATTGCTGTCTGAGAATACTGCGGAGAATTTTGGTTTTACAGAAAGGATATATGATGGATTTGTTTGACCTTCTACTCTGAGATCTGATGGTGCTGCAGGAGGCCCTGACATTGTAAAGTGAGTAGTTTCGGACCAATCAGATTGATTATCTATTGTGTCCCAGAATCGAATTCTCCAATAGTAGGTGTTACCATTAAATGTTAAAGCAGTCCCCCCATATGTTATATCAGTAGATCTATGTCCGTTAGGGATGGAGGTAATGGATGTTTTACCGCTACTCCACATGACAGTTCCAGTAAAGTCAGAGGATGTATTAACATGGATTTCATAATATTCTCCAGTATCAGAAGGGTTAGGATCTGAGTATATGGCTGTAAATTTGGGCGTTAATGTCCCTACTTTAGGGGCTAAGGTTTTCCCTTCTGTTTTTAGTGAAGAAGGTGCTTGTGGTGGAGGATTGAAGGTTGTAAAGTCAGCAACATTCGACCACTCTCCTTCATTACCTATGCCATCCCAGAACTTGATTCTCCAGTAGTAGGTTGTTAGTATCATGTTTAACGAACTCCCGTTGTATGTAATATCCGAACATCTCTCCCCATTATTTATTGTTGTCATAGAGATTTTCCCAGAGTCCCACATGACAGTCCCAGTAAAATCAGGGGATGTGTTTACATTGATTTTATAGTATGCAGAAGTGTCTCCCGTGTCTGGGTCATTAAATATGGCACTAAATTTAGGAGTAGCTTCTATCTCTATCGCTTCAGTCTCCCCATCTGTTAGTAGAGCTGTAGGGGCCGTTGGGGCAATGTTGGTGGTGAACTGTGCAATATTGGACCACTCACTTACTCTTTGGTAGTAGTCTGTAAATCTGATTCTCCAGTAGTAGGTAATGCCTCCAAAACTAAGGGTAGTGCCATTATATGTAATATCTGGGGATCTTTGTCCTACATTTGTTGAGGTCATAGCTGTTGGAGTGCTGTCCCAGAGGGTTGTACCCTGAAAGTCAGATTGAGAATTTACCTGTACTTCATATTTTATTGCAGTATCAGTTAAGTTATCATCATTAAATATGGCACTAAATTTTGGTGTTAAGGTGGATACTCCAGAAGGATTTGTTTCCCCTTCTGTAAGGAGACCTGTTGGTGCAAGAGGAGGGTTGTTGTATTCCACAGATACGGAGTCTAGATAGAAGTCAGAGGAGGTTTTGGGATCCCATGCTGTGAATATGGGTTTGTACTGTAGGTATCGTTTATTTTCTACTCTTTGAAAAGTGTCTCCTGTTGGGTCGTCTAGATATTTGGCTTTTTTGATATCATCTATCCAGAATATTGCTGGCACATTAGTAGTTTTTCTAAATGTTAATCTGGACACACTGTCTATATCTTCATCGAGTGGATACCTTATATCTACATACTCTCTTTGCCATTTAAATACAGTAGCATTAACTGTAAAGCCACCAGATGGGAATGTACTGCCTGTATCCCAACTGCTCACGGTTACAGCCCCAGTACTTTTATTTACAGTATCTATCTGCCCTTGTGCTATATATTCTGTACCATTGAAGTTTTCTTTCACTACTATTTTTTCTCCTACATCTATATTTTCTATGTCATTTGTAGTGCCGTATCCCTTCTCACTGATATTAAAGGATGTGTCACTACCTCCTGTTATTAGGTTACTTGACACAAGATTTGCTTTAAAGTTTACTGTTATGGGGTGTGTTCTTCTTTGTATCTCATACGATTGTCTTATTTGTACTGGGGTATATTCTATATTTGCTATGTGTACCTCATCGATTAGGCCATTAAAGAATCTTCCCGTTCCAGAGTTCCTATTCCCTATTACTAATGGTGCTGTAGTTATTATTGTTGCTGCAAGGTTGTTATTGTTAATCACCATATTTTCCAACTTTCCATCTACATAAATTTTAACTCCACTACCAGATGAGTTTCCATTGTAGGTAAGAACGACATGATGCCAGAGTCCATCATTAATTTTTGTAGTTCCGTCTACTTGGATGGCACTAGATGACCAGGTAGAATTTATATGTACTCTTATGACATCCCCGACTATATTGATATCATATCCTCTATAGGGGGCAGAATGAGTCATTTTGGAGATTATAGTTTGTGTCGCAGAGTTGGAACTCTTCACCCATGAAGAGATTGAAAATGGATTAGTTCTTTCGAAATTAAGGGCACTATGGTTTGGTATCGTTATAACATCACTAGTCCCGTTTAAATATCTCCCCCCCCCTATCTTTCCTTCAGTATAGGTAGTTCCTGTAGGAGTCCCATTGTTGTTGTTACTACTGCTGTCCTTGATATATGAGCCAGAACCAAGTTCTTCATCTAAATGCCATAATCCAACAGTATTTGCATCAGGTTCATAATTAGCTTGATTGTTCTCATTGTATATAAATTCTAAATTGGTACCTAATGTATCAGATGCTACCCAAAAAGGTATTTTAGTGCGACTACTTAGGTCTGTGGAGGTACCGAGTGTTTTGGATACTCTATGGTGTTTACCAGCCTCGTATAGCTGAATAGCCTGTTCTCTTGTGAAGGAGTAATTGTATAGATTTACATCATCTATTATCCCATCGAATACATATATTTTATTAGCCGTACTACATTCTCCACCAGCTCCTATGCTAGCATCTCTATTTGCATACACAATATTTCCTCCAGTTCCAGAATAGGAGCCTCCGTCATCAACTCCGTTTATGTAGATATTCATGTTAGTAGCACCTGAGATAACAAGGGTTAAGTGATGCCATTGATATAGTGCAAGGGAGGTGGTCCCTGCTTTTGATCTTCGCCCTGTACTTGCACAAGCAGTATTGTTCCCATAGTGTACACTGACTGTGCCTCCAGGGTTTATGGCTGCCCACATGCCAGTATGATTGTGAGTTGTAAACAGTAATTTATCTGTTGAGAATAGTTGAGCTTGGTTTGTACTTCGAGGGTATACCCACATAGAAAGGGTTATTGGTAATCCGGGAGTTAGTCCAGTACCAAGATTTACGTATTCATTACTTCCATTAAAACTTCTAGATCCTCCTATTTGTCCGTCACGAACATATGTAGTTCCTGTGGGTGTCCCATGATTTCCATTTCCACTATAGTCTTTAATATATGCAGATGTACCTCCTGTCTCATCTAAACTCCAATGTCCAATGGTTCCAGTAGCTATCTTCTGTTTACCGCCCTGTATTTGTAGCGAATGACTTCCTTCTATAGAATAATTTGTATCTCCTATTTGAAGAACGTCTGAATTGCTAGATTGCCAGCTAGTAGCAGATTCCATGTTGTCTATTGACTCCTCCACTCCTCCACTCCAATTTCCCCATGTACTACCATCAGTACTAGTTCTATACTGGAACTCTATATTCCCTGATTGG
>CAZUDZ010000002.1:0-3065 GCA_964618765.1 uncultured Candidatus Saccharibacteria bacterium
AACGTTCATCCTGAGCTATGATCAAACTCTCATTGAAAAACGCTTGACTTACATATTACATAAGTAATATGACCAACCAGCATTAAGTTGGATTTTAAAATTCTGACTAAATGAATTGTGTGAACCCAATCACACTAATAGAAAGTCATAAAAACTGTTTTGACTTCCTGTCACTCTTCAACTTTTAAAGAGCTGAATGAGGATGCATACGGAAGATATATAAATATCTTTGTATCAGGTTTTCATTAGAGATTATTCTCTAAGAGGAAGCCAGTATCTTCTTAGTATCCCAAACTCGTGAAGGATTCTAACATACTAAATGTTAGTATGCAAGGGTCTTTATCTATATCTTTTTGGCTATATAGATCCCTCGTTATTGAATATCACATAATCGAATATTGACTCGTGCCATTGCCTCTCTGGAATAAGGATTTCTTTACCTCTATATACCCCACCACAATTAGCAGTAGCTCTTAGTTGATACATTCGCAAACCGTCCATACAACCTTCAGGTAAGTAGTAACTTATACCTACAGTACCTCCTACTGCAGTAATTCTTATCTCACTTGGAGCAGTAGAACCACTCATCACAATTGTTCCTAAATTGTCTCGGTCTGGATTAAATTTACCCCAATTAGCATCGTCTTGAAAGTTAGGGTTATTACACTCCAATCCATCAGCAAAGCAGTATTTCTCAACATGTCCCTGATTGACTTTGTAATCATCACAATCTGTAGCAATACCGTTTGCTCCGTAGTTACAAAATATTTTGGTAACAACAAACCCAGCCCTACTGTCTCCCCTGATGGAGAAATTCATATTTAGACTACAATCACTTTTCCCCCTGAGGATCTCTCTTGCTGGGAGACTCCATACATGTCCTGCTCTTACTTCATAGAAGGTGTTCTCATCTGCTGCTTTAAGGGTAAGCTGATACTCATTACCACCTGTCCCAATTGGACAGATAGGGGCGAGAAGGTCGCTTATACTACTCCCACCACCCGTTATATTCAGTTTGTTAAACAATTCTGTTATGGCAACTGCTCTACTCTCTCCTCCCTCTTTTAGTACAATACCATCTTTGACATTCCCTCCTGTCCCCTGGGCAACCTCTTCTACTGCCGAGACTACCTGGCCTATGGGAAGAGTGTTCAACCTCTCTAGAGTGACATCAGAGATTTCTAGAGCCTCTGCAGAGGCTCTCTCCTCAAGCGTAAGCATCCTGTCTTTCATAGCTCTAGAGTAGATGGATAGTCCGATGAGGGCTGATACAACTAATACAACCATAGTTATGGCTAGAGCTTGTCCTTCGTATTTGTTTTTTTTCTTTAAGTCTTTCATATCATTTAATATGGTTTAAATCCTACTTCTTGTTTATACATTACTGAATTTGTACCAAAGAATATCTCAGATAGTTTTGCATACCTTGGATCCCAAGAAGTTACTACTGTCGGGAGAAGGTTGTTAAGCAAAGCTAAACTTCTATTTACCTGAACAGCGGATTCTCCAGCAGATGTGTCTTTGCCTAAAGCTACCAATCCTCCATGTATCTCTAGCCCATCACGCATGTATGCTAAATCTCCTCCAGGGTCTCTTACATCTACCAGTTGTATATCTATTATATTCTCGGCTACCATAAAGGCGTCAATATAGTCGTACTGTATTTGTTCTGGTCCAGTTTTGTAGAGTGACTTCCACTGCCCTGCTCCAATAGTTATATTACCACTTGCAACAAATATACAACCTTTTATATTATTTTCTCCTCCATTGGTCAGGTCTGGTTCTATATGTATATTACCATCTACAATGACTAGGGTATTCCTATCACAGGTAAATCCGCTAGGAATAGTTACATCTCCGTTTCTTTGTATGTAGCAATTATCTCCACGGCTACATACTGATTTCATAGCTCCTTCCCCGACATTTGCCCTTCTAGTAAATATTAGGCCGCTACTTGCAATTTGTTCCTGTAGTCTCTTTGTTAGATAGTTAAACCAGAAACTCTTCTTGCTATTTGAATTGTATGTACTGTGAGCTCTAACAGCTCCTAGGTTGGAGTGAATAAAATTGTTGATATAGTCGGAGCGAGATGAGACTAGTTCAGTTGCGATATCTAATTCGCTTACTGCTACTCTTTTTAACATACTTGCTAGATAGCTAGCCTGCCCAGTGACATCTTTGGCATTAATTCCAACACTTCCTCCTGAATATACTAATCCGCCTTTTGCTGTTATCCATGGGTTAAGGTTTATGGTTTCTGATCCTAAGGTATCATTACATGCTTGATCAAAACCCGTTACATAGAAGGTAGCCATACCTTCCTCGTTTTCTCCTATATCTATTCTTGCGCTACTCTTAAATGTACTCCTAGGTGGAGAGCTGAGTACTTTCCACGTGTTACTATCTGTCATTATTCCTATCTCAGCCTCAGGAGGTACAGGCTCTAGTGATATTGGCCCTTGGCCTGTGGGTTCTAGTAGTCGTAATGGCTTGTCTGTAGAAGAACTGTATGCATTAATTACAACATTGCTGACCCCAGAGCTAGCATCTCCTATTTCCCAGTCTAAAAAGAGCTGTCTTGCTAATATGATTCTTTCTCTAGGATTAGGGTCTGTACCAAAAGCTCCTTCATTAAATGTAGGTCTAATTAAATCTATATTCCAACCGCCACTCTTACAGTTTTTAATCATGTAGTATTGGTCAAGAATATTTCCTGCTAAAAGCATATGCTGATCAAAAACTATCGAGTTCATTTGGTAGCTTCCATCAGGATATGCACCAGCACTTATGTTTGTATTGAAAAGTAATTCGATGTCAAAGGTAACCACTTCTGGGGTCTGAGTTATACTTGTAGAAGAGATTCTAGAGAACCACTGTCCAGCACTATTCCTAATTTCTTTGTGAGAAGATATGTTTCCCCATTGATTAGAGTTCGTACTGTCTGCAGTATATATTAGGGGGTTGTCCCAAGTAGTTCCGTTTTTCAAAATCATTACTGCAATATGATCAGGATTAGAACTTGTATATCCTGGGAATATACCTGGATATTGAGGGATCTCCCCTCC
>CAZUDZ010000002.1:3165-136268 GCA_964618765.1 uncultured Candidatus Saccharibacteria bacterium
CACGAACTTCATCGTTACCATCTTTGTCTTTCCCATCTACCGTCAGTTTAAGTGGGTTGTTTACTTCTGTTCCTGTGTAGGTTGTACTAACACACTGCCTAGAGGATGTACTATCACTTGTTGTGTTTGTTACTACTGGACATACTGTTGGAGTTGGATTTATGGGATCTGGGTCTACTGGTCTAGGAATATTATTTACTTTGTAGTATCTTGATATTGCTCCTGAATATATATTGGTACTGTCACATGTATTTACATTGTAATATTTACTATCTATTTTTCCCTCGGCTCCCTGTTTAAGAACATCTAAGAGAGGAAGGTTTGTAGGAGAAAAATCTCTCAGATTACTGGTCCCTTCGTCACAAAAATCCTCAGCTCTTGTACAACCAAATGGAGACCATTGCCCACTTAGACCATAGTTGTTAGCCTCTACTCTGTATCCAGAGCTACTTGCTGTAGATGGTGTACTTCTAGTATTTAATACAGAGACCTTTGTGTTTGTAGTAGTTGCAACTCCTGAAGGATATTTCACTACGGTAGGAGCAGATGCAGAGGAAGAGAGGGTGTATGTTTGACCGTCTATTATCATTCCAATATTGTTAGGAGTACTAGGTGGTGCTACATTCGTTTCCATACAGTAGTAACCTGTTCTTGTTCCTGAGTATTGATTAGTATTGTTAGGACAAATTTTTTGGTAATGCCTTGCAGAGAATCTTCCTGTACCAGAAAAGGGAAGACTTCCTGATGATGGTTGTACCTGAACATCTCCTTCGTAATTTAGTATTGAAGTACCTCCTGAGATTGCATTGTAGGCTTGGTATGAGTAGCTTACTGGTGAGGAATTAGAAAAAACTTTAACAGTACCACCACTTCTATAGTCTACTATGGTTGGGGTTCCGGGGTTTGTAGAAAGATCGTAATCTGTTGACCCTACTCTGAGATATGTATTCGTAGGAGTTGCAAGAACAGTTGGAACGGTACACTTATAGCAAGCCCCTCCTGTTTTCGTCCCACAGTTTTTACCACAGTTGTCATATTTGGTACAACTTGAGGTACCATCGGTTGCACACCCAAGACCTGTACAGGAAGAAAGTCTAGAGCCACAACTAGGAGTACAGCTATAACAAGTTGTAAAAGTACAACCGCTACCAGTAGAAATACAACAACCTTGAAATTTCGCATTACTTTCAGGACAACCTGGTATGGTATAATATTTCATACCTCCTCTACATGCTGTATCATCACTATTACAGGAAAATCGTTTACTACCAGTTTCACAAATACTGAATCCTTGCTGAGTTACACCCCATGTCCAAATCTTACTATCTCCTACTGTCCCACCCGCACCACAGTAAGGAGTAGCAGGTAATTTAGTACAATCATAAGGCTGCTTAATTTCTAGTGCAAATACAGACGAGATATTAAAATTAAGTTTTAATATCACAAAAATTATTATTAACAACAAAAAGGAGAAACCTCTAAATAAATTTGATTTCCTGTTTAGAACTTGATTCCTATTTCTCACTTAATGTATAAATAAAAAACTTATCTTCAACCCCATCCTTTATTGCCTGAAATTGCTCTAGTACAAAATCTTCTGAGAAAAAACCCTTCCCATCTATAGCTAAATACAGCTTGTACTCTTCTCCTAATTTGCGGTCTTTTACTAATTCCGGATTTACAATAAAACTTAACATGAGTTTTTCCCCATTGACAAAAGCTTCTAAATCTAGAACCTTATCCTTCCCAGATTCTTTTAAATCTATTATCTTAACACTATTAATAACTAGAAGATTCCCTTGCGGGACATATTCTTCATTAGCCCATGTAGTTATGTAATATCCCTTCCTTCTAATATCTAAGACCTCTTTTCTCCATATAAATATATGCTGCGTATATGGAAGATTCACAATATCAAGAAGTTCATCCGCCTCTTCCTCTTCCATTACTTCCATCTCTATTTTCTCTACCTTCGGAGAGGACAAAACACTTTTTACTAAAGTAACATTCATAACAACAGGAACATACGATGAATAATCGTCATAGGGATTCTCCCAGTGTATTTTCCCTGGTTTTTCACAGATTATAAGTTCTCTGTTAGTAGAATCCTCTATGGGTAAGAACAAAGATAGGCATCGCTTCCCATTCTCATCTTCAAAATCTCCACCTAGAAAGAGTTTGCATGTTTTAACCGACTTGAGGAAGCTACTACCCTCTTCGTCACAATAAGAAAAGAGTTTTTTGTATTCATCACTCATTCTCCCTTCTTCTCTCTTCTGAGAGAATACTATTACACCTCCTAAAACTCCTAAAAGAATAATGGATAATACAAGTATTAAAATAAATCTTTTCTTGGAAACTTTTATTTTCATTAACAATCTAATCCTTTTTTAAATTAGTACCCATTTAAATGTAAAGGATTATGGGCAGCAATTCTCTTCTTCATTATACGCACAACAAACACACTGTTGCAACAACAAGTTTCTAATACAATAAGAATAACTTTTGTATTTTAGTGATTCCTTCTAATCTGGAATATTAATCCTATTCTTACTACAATTTGTAAAATAAGAGCCCCTAGTAGGATATTTAAGAAAACTAATTATCCCTATTTATTCTTCTACTTGCCTCAACAGCATCAAACATAAAGACTTTTAATTCACCATTCTGAGAATTATATGGCTCTATATTTTGGTTCTTATACATCTTGATGAATTGCTCAAAATTTTCACCATATTCAGGACCAGTTTTCATATATGAACTAAACTCTGAGAACAGTGGTTCTTGCATACTATTCAGACCCATAAAAATAGCAGTGTGCGTAAAAGTATCGTACCCATGAGCCCCTTTTCTTTTTATTCCCTGGAATTACTCATCTCCTTCTCCACTCTGAATTATTAAATCTGCAGTAAAAACCTGATCCTCTTCCTCTATTCTAAACCCTAGTTTTGCATCTTCTGAAAAAGTTCCATCATCTAACAAGAAAACTATGAATTCACTATTCGTAATATTCATAAAATCAGAATATTTTTGACCTAAACTAGAGACCGCTATCATATCTGGGGCCATTCTTGGGTAAGGAGTGTGATTCATATATACAATAACAAAAGGGCCTCTTCTTTCTATACTGTGGCCTCTAAAGGATTCCGTTACTCCTATTTGTTCAAAATTCGAAGTTATTGCCCTTTTTATTAAGGTCGCAATATCACAAGCCCCTGCCCCCTCAATCCCTCCCCTTCTTGGATAGACCCAAAGATCTTCTGAGTTGTCAAAAAAACTTGTAGCCTGCAAATAACGAAATATTCCATTACTGTAGGAAGAGGGATTATTATATATATCACGAACAAAGGACTGCAGAGAAGAACCTTCCGGAAAGGAAAGTGGTGCCATATGATTATTTTCAAAATACTTGTTTATAAGATTCTTTGCCATCTCCATATTATATATTATCCCTGCATCTTCAATACCTTCTACTGGTACATCAAATTTTGCACTGGCAATTGTTTCAGAGACATTAATACGAAGTGTTTCCTCGTTGTCAATGGGCTGGACTCTTTCCTCCTCTAATTCTGAGATTGCTTCAGCCTCATTCTCAGAAATCCTTTCCCGAGTAGATCCTAAAGACTTTCTAGCCACATAGGATTCTGAATCACCCTGGCTAAAAACCTCTGAAGTTATCTCTCTTGGTGAAATATTTTCATACAGGGAGGGATCTACAATACGAATTGGCTGCTGTTCTTGTAACTCCTTATCATAAGGGCCAGATGCTTTAGAAGAGGTGGAAGAGCTACAAATTAACGCAACAAAAACTAACGCCGTTAATGCTTGTTTATTTAATACTTCTCTTTGGGATTTATGACCTGTAGCCTCTCGTTCCTTTTCTATTTGCCAAAGAGCGTTGTGCATACTGTCTCTATTAAAAACAGAGTATTTTAATGGGGTTATATATTCATTAGTCTCCTTGAGGAGAGTCTCTACACAGGTATTATCCTTAATACTCTCTCCATAACTCTCCAAAAGAATAAAGGGAGCCTCTGCCTGGATTCTTTCTTGATAAACAATCTTCTCTAAATATCTTTGATCTATCTCACCGCCATCCCCTATTAATTCTGAGACTTTATGCCCAACTAAATGAAATGTTAAGGTTTGGGTTAAGGGATCATCCGTTATCTCTTCCACCGTAGACATAACCCTATCTATCTTCCCTCCCTTTCTATCCCATTCTCGCCAATTTTCTCCAACTTTGTTCTTAACTGATTCCCAAGGAGAACCAATCTCCCATTCCTTCCCCTCCTCTATAAGGTTCTGGTCTATAAAATCCTTAAATTCCATATTAACAGCCATTATACCACAGCCAGTAAGTTACCTTATCCAGTGACTAATCCTACACTTTTTTGCCACTACTTTTTTTATTAAAGGGATTTCTGCGACCATTAGAAGATGCAATTAAATACTCAGTTATTAAATCGATTGTCTTGTCATAATAGGCTACCAGTTCCCTATACGATGCCTCCTTTGCCGAAGAAGAGGTTCCCACTATTCCTACATACAAAAGTCTCTTATTCTTGCCATCTCCAACCTGGACAAAGCCAATATTCTGTGCTGTTGTTATCTCTTCTAAGATAACTCCTCTTTTATCCCACTGGACCGCTTCTGGAAATGATTCCCTTATTCTACCTATAAAAAAGTCGTCATTTGGAGTATAGGTTGCTAATTTCTTCATAAGATAAATACCTGCCTCTTTCGAAAGAAGATCTCCTGTAAATAAATCCCGCCACATTTTAAACATATCTCTTTGAGATGTCCTTCTTGGTTCGTAAGTTGTATCTTCCAATCCATGGGAACGAAGTATCTCTGAAATATTCCGAATGGTTTTACAATAACCAGCTATAGCTTCAGCAGCTACTTCCTCCGAATGAACAACCATTGAATCAAATAACTTCCCTAAATCCCTCCAATCCCCTTTAACATGCACAGAAGAAAGAAAGTTCTCTAAACCTTGTTTTGCAATTTCTTCTGAATATTTTTCTGTTATTACAGACAAGGTAGCTACTGCTACTGCTACTTTGATTGTTGACGCTGGGTGATAGATAGCATTCTTTCTCCATTCAAAAAGCTCTCCCTTACCCATTTCGTAAACTTCTATATTCCATTCCCCCTTCTTTTGCTCCCTCATCATGTTCAGAAATTTATCTCTATATTCGATTGCTATCGGGTCAGAAGCTTGAGCTTCAGCTTCTCTATCTCTTCTCCAAAGGTAAAAACCCGCTCTTCCTGTCGTTTTTTTCTCTGGTCCCACACCCTTTGCCCAATTTCTCATATAACCATTTTTTGTCCTTGGATCCCAAAGCATAACTTCATCTATAATCATACCTTCGGAACCCTCTTCGTGGATATTTGATACACTGTATATCTTCCCTTCTTTGTCTTTTCTAGAAATTGTTAGGTAATGTGTAAAAGAACCTCCATCCAAATAAAGAAAATCTCCAGGTTGTAAACTTTTGATTTCAGGGAGATTATCAAAATTTAAAGCCCCTATACTTCCTTCTATATGGTACATCGTATACTCTTCTGAGGGAAAGGCTCTATTGTAACGAGACATGTCAGTTAGAGGAGATCCCAACCACATCTCCGAAGGAATTATCCCCTCTACCCTTCTAGATCCAACATTTTCACCTACCATCTTGGTGATTGATCCATCTCTGTTCAATTTCCAACCCATAAGGATTGATATTGCAAGAGGACCGCAGATACTTCGAGGAGAAGCATCCTCTCTTAAAAGAATCTTATTTGAGACTTCATGTGCTCTCTTTTGGTCCAAAGCAATATATGATTTAGCAACCTCATCATAACCAATGTCTTCTGCTTCTGGATTTTCCACTAAATTATTCCTTAAAGATTCTATCTTAGGAAATATTGTCGCAGCGAGAACAGTTTTTGTTGCTAATTCTAGAAATTCTCGACGACTGATTCGGTTATCTGCTTCAGGAACAAAATCATCTTTTTTAGAAAATTCTTTTTCCATTGTATTCTTAATATAGGGTAGCAGTTAATTAAAATGAAGTTATATTTTCGTTGAGATAGGATTATACTAGTGAAAAAGGCTTTTTTCAAGAATAGATTATCCTCTCTTTTTATACATCAACCCCCTTTACCTCAAAGTCATCCCAATGGTACCTTTGTCTCTCCCCCATTTCACTACCCTAGAATCTACCCAAACCTCTTTCCAAACAAAGAATCTTTAACAATTCTTTCTAATCCCTTTCTCTCTTCCCCACTCTCTAACCAAATATGTGGAGAAGTATTAAATCTTTTTCTTAAAAAGTTTTTTACATCATTCATTGTAACTTTCTTTGCACCCTTAACATACATATTATTATTAAAAAGCTCCTCTCTTTCTAAATATGTAGACGACACATCCTCTGTTAATTTAAGATCGTAGGGAACTGTTCTGGGATATATAAAAGGACTAAGAATATCTAAAAACCAATCTTTTCCCTCTTTAGAATCAAGAAACTTAAAAATTTAAAAAATGAAAATTAAACTATCCCCCATACATCTCCCCCAACTCCTTAATAGTCGTAGCCTCCGTTATACCCTTGTCTCTCCCCCATTCTACTAATCTAGGAAACCTTAAAGAAAATCCGTCACTACCTTTCTTTTTCGTAATCTCATCAGCCTCTACTGTAAACACTACCCTTGGTTCCACCCATACATCTGGAATTAACCAATCATCTGCTTTTACATTCTTAGGCTTCTCCTCCACAATGTCTCCCTTAAGAGAGGTATATATGGTTTTTAATTGCTCATCTGTAAATCCTGTACCTACATTACATACGGTCTCAAACAAATCTTCTTTTTCATTGTACGATGCCCCTAGAATCGAACCTACACCTAACTCACTTCTTCTACCAGAACCGAAGTTGTAGCCCACTACAACTAAATCCATGGTATCTACAAGGCCTTTTAACATAGACTTCTTAAGTTTTATCCATTCGTAATTCCTAACCCCTGGTAGATATTCACCCTTAATTTGCTTAACTATGATGCCCTCTAGACCTAATTTTACTGCCCTGTCAAAGATTTCTCTTAACTCTTTTAAGTTTTTAACCTTCTTTGTCTCCTCAGTCTCTATACCCCCGTCGGTATTCATTTTCTCCAGTATCTCAAGCCTTTCATCAAGATCTTCTCCGAGCAAAACATTACCATTTAAATACAGAAGATCAAATACCATAGCTTTTACAGGAACACTTCCTTGCATTTTCTTAACATTGTATTTCCTTCTCCTTTGCATTGTTTCTTGGAATGTTAAGAATTCTTCCTTCTCTGTATTCCAACCCAGCACTTCTGAATCCATTATGAATGACTCCTCTTTTACCTTTCTTGCCTGTTCTACTATCTCTGGAAACATCTCTGTTACGTCTTCTAAATTCCTCGTAAAAAGCCTTACTACATACTCTTCTTGTGGTGGATTTTCAAAGAGAGTGTTTTCATCACTCTCTTTAATATATTCCTGCCATATTGAATCTTTAGATTGAAAATCTTTCCTTCTAAATTTGTGTATCTGGCATCTAAGACCATCATACTTACTCTGTACAAAAACCGTATCTCCTAATCTCTCAAAAACCTCTTCGAAGGAAGATACTCTTTCTACTAATCGTGGGAGGATAGGTGTCCCTGGTTGTACTTTGACACTGTGTAGCTTCTCCATAACCTTTTCCTTTGGAGTATCTACAATTAAAGAACATATATATCCCATATCCGTATATGCTCCATATGCCCTCTCCATCTCCTCTTTCATGCCTTTGTCACCCTGTACAACAAAAGAAAAAACATCTAGAAGAGTCTTACTGCTTAACCCAAACCTTAGGGAACCACACACTATTCTAGAAAAATACTTTGCTTCTAAAGGAGAAAGTTGTTTTAATGTTTCTGTAATTATCCTGTTTTTTACCTCTATTGATCCTGTTCCCTTCGCGTTAACTATCTGCCAAAGAATTTTATATATCTGTACTAAAGAGAGCTTCCCTGTCTTCTGCCCAAGTTCCCTTGAGTAGTATTCTAGCGTATCCCCGATATCTCCTAATTCTTCTCTCTTCTCCTTGGAATCAACTTCTAAACTTTTACTTTTTAAAAGCTTATTCAGAAGAGAGAGAAAACTTTTTTCAGAGTAATTAAATTCACTCCTTACAAAAGAAGGAGCTACACGACCAACAACGAGGTAGGAGAGAATTTGGGCTTCTTTAAGTTTTAGATCTTTGAAGAAATCTGCAAGAATTTGGGTCATTTCATTCCGAGAAGAAGTACCCTCTAAGGTATTAAAAACATTGGAAACCTGATCAAATGTCACCTTACTCATATTATTTCCCAGTAAATATATATTGCGTCGATTTTGTTGTCCCTTTCTGTGATACCAGACCTAACCCAACAAGCCTGTCCATATCTCTTCTAATTGTCCTAGTAGATACATCGGGAGCAAGAGAGTATATCTCAGCAGGATCCATACTCCCCTCTTGTACAAGTCTCTCTAATATTTTTCTTTGTCTTAAGTTGAGATCTTCAAGAGGTAACTCTTTTTCTTCTGGTTTCTCTGTTATTTCTGTTTGAGGGGAATTTTTTACCCTATTCCTCTCCGATTTATACTTCTTTCCTAGTTGTTCACTTTTCTTACCCTCCCCCCGTTTCAAAAACATGATCAGAAAGAAGCCTCCTACCAAACCAAGAAGAGTTATAAAATTGAACAGAAGAGAATTGTTTTCCTTAGAGTCTGAATTCATAACATATTATATATCTATTTACCTCTTTTGTTAAACAGAGGAGATGAGAGAGTGTTAAAAACACCTAGAAAGACTTACTGGATACCACAGGAACGCCATTTCGGACTAAATACAGAGTTTAGGATTTCAATTCGGCCATACTGTTTCCTACAGAGGAGTGTACAACTAGAGGGACATCCAAGGAAACTACATTCTCCATTATTTCTTCTACAATTTTAATAAAGCTCTCTGTATAATTCTTTTCTACCTCAAATATTAACTCATCGTGTATTTGTAGGAGTATATGGGCTTTCTCTTTGTATTCTTTCTCTATTACCTCATCTATCTTGATCATTGCTAGCTTTACAATATCAGCTTCACTCCCCTGTATTGGCATGTTTACTGCTTCTCTCTGAGCTGCCCTAATCATCCTTATGTTTTTTGATCTTAAACCCTTGATATGTCTTGTTGTTCCAAACATACTTTGTACATATCCTTTTTTGTATGCTTCTTTTTCTAACCCCCTAATATATTCCTCAACCCCTTTGTAGTGATCAAAATAGCTTTGTATATATTCTGATGCAACATCATTCTCTATACCAAGCATGCTAGCTAAACCGTAAGCTGTTTGCCCAAAGAGTATACCGAAGTTTACTGTCTTACCCACACTTCTCTCCTCCTCAGTAACCTCCTCTATCTCCTTGTTTAACAAACGAGCTGCAGTAGACTTGTGAATATCTAAATCATCATTGAAGTCCTTGATTAAAAGATCATCCTTAGATATATCTGCCATAATCCTTAACTCAATTTGGGAGTAGTCCATAGCGACAAACTTAAAGCCTTTCCTTGGGACAAAGGCTTTTCTTAACTCTTCTGCTCTCTTTCCTTTCAAAGGTAAGTTTTGCATATTTGGATTAGAGGAGGAGAATCTACCCGATGTTGTTCCTGTTTGATCAAACTCAGTATGTATTGAATTTTTTCCATCTTCAGATGCCATCTCCAAAAGAGGTGTAGTGTATGTTGTATACATCTTGTTTAATTCTCTGTATTCCAAAAGCTTTTCAATCATGGGATGAGCCCCCTTTAACTTCTGTAATACTGATTCTTTTGTAGAATTCTTTTTACTACCAGGAAGATCTAGTTCATTAAAAAGTACATCAGAGAGCTGCTTAGGTGAATTAATATTGAATTCGTGCCCTACACTGTCATATATTTCCTGCGTCAACTTCTCCGTATCTTCCTTTAACTCCTCGTTTAGATCCTTAAGATATTTTACATCTACCCCGATCCCTCTTCCTTCCATTTTACGAAGAATTTTAGATATGGGGAGCTCTACCTCTCTTAAAACATTAATGAAATACCTCTCCTTTACCCTAAATACCTGCTCTATGCTAAATTTCGTGTACTCATACAGCTCGATATCATTTGCTTTTTTAATCTGAGTCTCTCTAATCTCTTCTACGGTATCTAAAACTTTAGTAAGGTCAGTAGGAGCTATCTTTTCAGGAAGAATACCAGAGGAGTAATCAAAGGAAAGATCTTTCAAAGTATATCCTCTCCTTTCAGAATTAATGAGATGGCCAAAAAGTCCGATATCAAACAAATTCCCAAAAGAAACCTCGTCATTTCGTGAAACGGTATTTTCTAGGTTATAAAAGATGGTTTCACAGTCGATAGGCTTTGTGCAACTACTTTTCTTGGTTAGGATGTCCTCTTTCTTCCCCGAGTTGTCCACAATCCTTGCCATAACAAAACTTTTGTCTGTTAGAGATTCTTTTTTCTCTATATATGCCAATATTAATTTTTTAGCACTTTCAAGTTTTTTCGTAAAATCTCCCTGAGTCGTCCATTCTATCTGAGGAGATGTACCAGTTGAGAAAATATCTAACTGACTTGTACTGCTTACTTTATCATTACCCTCTATCTCATCTAATCTCGGAATTAAAGATTTAAAAGAAAACTCTTTAAATATCTCTAACACCCTCTTTTTATCAAAATCTCTTAAAAGACATTCCTCTAGATGTACTGCTATATCTACCTCCTGCTCAATCTTTGCTAGTTTCCTGCTTAATTCAGCCTGCTCTACCCCCTCCAGAAGTAGGTCTGCCTGTCTTTTCTTAATATCTTTAAGGTTACGATATATGCCATCTAAATCTCCATACTTCTCTAACAGCTCCAGAGCTGTTTTCTGCCCTATTCCCTTCACACCTGGGATGTTGTCCGAAGAATCCCCTGCCATGGCCTTGAAATCTACTAACTGTTCGGGATACAGACCTAAATATTCAAATGTCTTCTCCCTGTCGTATGCAACTAGATCCTTGAAACTTCCTGCGGGTAAAGATACCTTTACATGTTCATTAACTAATTGTAATAGGTCCCTGTCCCCACTTAATATGTACAATTCAATATTTTGATCACTCCATTTCTTTTCGGACACATACTTAGCAATGGTCCCTAGGATATCATCTCCTTCAAAACCATCCTTCTTAATTACTGGAATACTGAAAGCCTTAAGAACTTCTTCTACTAGGGGAAATTGGTCTATGAGGGATTGGTCCGTAGGTTTGCGTGTAGCTTTGTAATCCACGAACTCAAGATGCCTGAAAGTAGGCTTATGAGTATCAAAGGAGCAGAGTACATATTTGGGCTCAAATGTTTTCAATGCGGAAAGTAGCATGACAGTAAAGCCATATACTGCATTTACCTGTAACCCATCCTCTGTTTGCAGAGTTGAAGGGTAAGCATGAAAGGCCCTGTGTACTATGGCGTTTGCATCTATTGCAAGGAACCTATCCTTGCCATTGCTAGGTAAAGTCATATTTAATTATACTAGAGAATTTTACTAAACAGAAATGGTTAAAACACTTTCTGAATCTCCATTATCCAAAGAGTGGATATTAAGGAGGAGATCCTTTGGCTGCAAACTACCAGCTTCTCTACTCTCTTGGGTAATTAACCTAAGGAAATCATTGTATGAGTTTTTGTCACCATAGTGAACACCTTCGCTATAGTCGAAACCTAACAGATAATCATCGTATATGTCATGCTTAACCCCTATTTTCTTGAGATCACCTTGACCGGTTAATGAATAGACAGAGTATGCTTGTGGAAAATAATCTACGTCTAGGACGGAGAAAATTAGTTTTAAGTTGAATTCAGGATAGAAATGCTCAGAGTGGCTCTTCTCTCCTAGACTGTGTCTCTTCATAATCAGTTCTCTTCTAAAAACCCTAAGATTTGGAGTAGCTTCAATTCCTTCTAAACCTGGTTGAACTCCTGGATCATATGCAAAAAAAGCCATTCTATTAGAATCTTTTGGACTTCCCGTTAAGTAAACTCTTCTGCCACTTTCATCTGCGAAATTAAATACTTCTGAAGGTTTAAAACTAAATCCTCTTTCCCCTATTTGGACAGATTGACGAATACCTCTACCAAGAGAAAGATTATTTAAAACAGAGAAGTTATGACTAATATTCTCTCGCCCATTTTCATTCAAAAAAGGGACATAATATTCCTTACTTAATGATTGTTCAGGAGTTACTTGATACCCTAAATCTTCTACAGTAGCTTTAGACATTACTGAAAATAATAATAAATTAACGGGGCAATATAGAGGTATTCTATTAGCCACAACCCCTACTGTCAAACAAGGAGATTAAGGTGCTATTTGTTATGATAGTAAGGAATTTCTAGAAATCCCATTAACTCTAATATTTCTAGATTACTACTTAAATATCTGTTCAAACTCCTCTCCAGAAACAACTTCTTTTTCCAAGAGCATTTTTACTAATTGCTCTACAAAATCTTTCTTCTCTCTTAGTATATCCATCGCTCCACTGTAAGCTTCATCTAACAACTGTTTAACTTCTGCATCTATAATTCTTGCAGTCTCCTCACTATACTCTCTACCACCACCGTAAGTGTATCCTAGATGTCTTGTTTCCTCTAAATCACCATATTTAACTAATCCTAATTTATCACTCATACCGTAATCCATAACCATCTGCTTGGCTATTTCAGTTACCTGCTTAATATCATTAGATGCTCCCGTGGAAATATCTTCTAAGAAAATCTCTTCTGCCGCTCTTCCACCTACCCCAGTCTTTAACCATGCCAACATCTGTTTTTTGTAAAGGAATTTTCTCTCTTTCTCTGGTAGATATACCGTTACTCCACCACTAGCACCTCTTGAAATTACAGAAATCTGCTCAACAGGATCTGCCGCTTCCGTAAACTTTGCCACAATAGCATGCCCTGCTTCATGGTATGCCGTCTTCTTAATATCTTCCTGTTCTTTATCTCCCTTTTTCTTTCTCCCTAACTTAACCTTAAGATATGCCTCCATCAAATCATCCTGAGTAATCTTCTTTCTGTCATCTTTCGCTGCCATTATGGCTGCCTCGTTTAAAAGATTTTCCAAATCTGCTCCCGAGTAAGCGATAGTCTTCTTTGCAACAGTATCCAGATTAGCATCCTCTTCGAACTTTTTATTCTTAGCATGAACTTCAAGAATAGCTTTTCTTTCCCTGTAGTTTGGCATGGGAACATACACAGACCTATCAAATCTCCCAGGTCGTAAAATTGCAGGATCTAAGACATCTGGTCTGTTAGTTGCTGCAAGAACAATGACATCTTCTCTCTCCTCCAATCCATCCATTTCTACAAGGATTTGATTTAGGGTTTGTTCCCCTGCTCCAGAGTGAAGAACTGTACCTCTCTTCTTAGCTACAGCATCAATCTCATCTATGAAGATGATACAAGGCGAAGCTTTCCTTGCCTTGCTGAAAAGATCTCTCACCCTAGATGCTCCAGCTCCCACCAACATCTCTTCAAACTCTGATCCCGATGTATGGAAGAATGGAACTCCTGCTTCTCCCGCAACTGCTTTCGCCAACAAGGTTTTCCCTGTTCCTGGCTCTCCAGTTAAGAGAACCCCTCTAGGGATTCTTGCCCCTACACTCCTGTATTTTTTAGGATATTTAAGAAAATCAATTATCTCTGTTAACTCCTCTTTAGCTTCCTCTATCCCAGCAACATCTTCAAATGTAATCCCTGTTCTTTTGCCCATTAAGAGCCTTGCCTTGCTCTGACCAAAATCTAAAATCTTTCCCCCAGAAGCTTGCATATTCTTAAGCATTACATACACCAAGACAAGAGCAGCACCAAAAAACAAGAAGGTTAAAACATCACCTAAGGTTATACCTAACCTAGGTTCGTAGAAATCATTTCCCAAACTCTTTGCATCTATTCCTGAGTTAGAAAGAATCTGGTAGAAGTCCGTCTCCGATGGAAGAAGAGCATACTTTTTTGTTAGAAGCTCTTGTCCATCCCTCTCCTCCTTACTCTCAAGTAAAACCATATCATCTTTCAACACTATCTTTTCATACCTCTCCTCTGAGATATCTGTAATCACTTCACTTATTGAGACCTCTTCTCCCTTAAAGCTTAAAGATCGAAAGAGATATATTCCTCCTGTCAAAAGAAGAGAGAGTAACAATGCTACAACTAGGTTAGGAATTCTTCCTTTCTTCCTTGGCATTTTTCTAATATCAATTTTTACTACCTTCTTCTCATCATGTTCTTCTTTCTTGTTATCCATACTATAGAAAATCAATTTAATACTAAACTCTGGTGGGAACTGGAATCGAACCAGCGACCTTGGGTTTATGAATCCCATGCTCTAACCATCTGAGCTATCCCACCAAAGACACACCATTATATCAAAGAGCATATTAAAAAGGTATTAATTAGCTCTCCCTGAATACTCCCCACTCTCTGTGTTAATCCTTACGGTATCTCCTTTTTTAATAAAGAGAGGAACATGAACCCTGTATCCAGTTTCTAAAGTAACCTCCTTTGTTGCAGAGTTAGAAGTATTCCCCTTGACCGCCTCTGATGCATCGGTTACTTTCAAATCTACAGCAGGGTTTTCTTTTACAGTTAATACTTTGCCCTCGTAGGTCATCACAAGGTGCGAGGATCCTTCTTTGAGAAAATTTACATAATCTTCTAGTATCTCTCTAGATATTGTAACTGTTTCGTAAGTCTGGGTATCCATAAAGTAGGACTTATCTCTGTCTGAATAGAGAAACTGCATTTCTTTTGTCTCTGGGTGAATATACTCTACCTTCGTACCTGCCTTAACAGTCTCTGTTAGAACTTGACCATTATCTAGTGCTTTTTTCTTCATAATAATCAGTCCTCCCTGCCTTCCCTGTGTTTTTAATTTTCTATCTATCAAATGAAATACTCTTCCCTCTTCAAGAAGATACATTCCCTTTACTGGTTGATCTGTCAGTGGCATAATTTTGCATTAAAAAGTTAGTAAGGACAACTATTTTAGCACATAGCAGATACCCTTTCAAAAGAAAGAGATGCTGATATATACAGGAGAGAAAAGTGGTTGCGGGGGTCGGATTCGAACCGACGACCTCCAGGTTATGAGCCTGACGAGCTTCCACTGCTCTACCCCGCGTTAATATAACTGTACGATTATACTAGTAAAACAGCTTTTGTTCAAATATTAAATTCCCTTAAAAAGAAAATCTGTCCAAACCTCATAGCTTAATTTCTCTTCTTTTTCTGTCTGTAATTCGAGTATTTTCTCTAAATCCGAATCTGCCCTTTCTAAAACCTTCTCAGGGATAACGAAAATATATTCCTCCTTACCTGCAAACTTCAATCTATCCCTTGCTTGGATTTCAAGATACTCTGTACCCTGGATATTTTCCAAAAGGAGTGCTAACTCTAGATTCTTTAGCCTCAAATTATCCACCTCCATTCTGGCTCTTTGTAAGACATTTACTTTCTGAACAGTAATAGAAATGGAATGGATTACATTGTAGACGAGGAAAACAGAAATTCCCAACAAGAGAATCCTTGAGACCACATTATCAAAGATTGAAACGGAGGAGTTACTCCTTCCCCCTTTCTCTCGCACGCTCTTCTCTTTGTATACAAATCTATCCATAGTAAATATTAACAGTATACCTCCCCTTCTTCAAAAGCCCTATATACTTTTATTATTGCTCTTCGTGATACTAGGTGATATAATTTTTCTATATACATGCCTAATATACATAATATTAGATATAAATAACAGTGCCATCAATTAAAAATCCGAGCTTTGAAGAGAAGCAAAATGCATTTGTCCAAGACTTGGAGTCCAAGGGGCGTGCGGAATCAACTATAATTGCATACTCAAAAGATATTGAACAACTTCTAAATTTTCTATCCAAAGAAGGAATCGCAGATTTAGAAAAAGTCACAACTGAGGTGTTAGAGAAATATAAACAAAACCTACAGGACAATAACTACACTCCTAAAAGTGTCTCTAGAAAAATTAACAGCACTCGAACCTTTTTCAAATATCTTCTGGAAAATCAGCTCATAAAAGACAATCCTTCAGAGAAATTGGCTCACCCTAAATTTAAGATGAAGCCACCTAGGGTCTTAACAGAGATGGAGTATCGTGCCCTAAGAGATGTTAGTAGAGTAGATGTCAGACTATACTCCATAGTAGAAATCCTCCTTCAAACTGGAGTTAGGATAGGAGAACTAGCTGCTTTAACATTAGATGATATAAGACAGTCAAAGGATGGGAAAATTGATTTTCTGTACATCAAGCCAGCTGGAAGCCATCCTGCTCGTAAAGTTCCATTAAATAAATCAGCAAAAAAAGCATTAGATGAATATCTTGAAGTTAGACCTGAAACAGAGGATGACACCATCTTTATTACAAAAAACGGTAGACCCCTCCTAGTAAGAAATATCCGAACCGCTATAGATAAGGCTTTTGAGAAAGCTAGAATTAAGAATGCCAAAGTTAATGATCTTAGAAACACCTTTATAGCACACCACTTAGCTAACGGGGTAAGTTTAGTAACCGTATCCAAATTAGTAGGCCACAAGAGATTGTCTACTACAGAAAAGTATCTCAATCTTGTTAAAATGCAAGTAGAAGATGACAAAAGCCTAAAAGAACTCTAAACCTCTATATTGACAGATTGCTTATACTTAATCGCCACTACTGAATGAAAGAATGGGAATAGGTGGACTCGAACCACCGACCACGGCTTTATAAGAACCGCGCTCTAACCACCTGAGCTATATTCCCAAAACTAGAAGATTTTACCAGAATATACGAGTTTTTAGAAGCCCATTGGCGGGAATCCCATGCTTTGAGGTTGAGGTTCATCTTCTTTTTTATCTAATTGGGACCTAGTGCGAATATCATCATTTACAACCTGAAGATCCCTACCATATTTAATCCTAGATATTTGTTTAATTATCTTCCCTATCTCCTTATTCACAGGCATATCAAAACCTGATTCTGGATAAGCAGGTCCATAAAGAGCATTTAGAGAAAATGGAGAAGGATATGAGCCTTTTGTTAAAAGTTTAGTGTAATAGCTCCCTATACCTTGGTTTACCATATCCATAGCAGTAATATATGATTCAAACTGTGTCTCTAGGAATTCTGCATCCTCTGCACTACATCTTGCAATAAAGAGAGAACCTACATTCCCAAAAACAGCACTTTTTATATCCTCTGGCAACTGCCCTATATATTGATGCGCTAGTGTAAGATTCAACCTGTATTTTCTTGCCTCAGATAGTATAGAGTTAAATTCTTCTGTCGCAAAATTTTGGAACTCATCAGCGTAAAAGAAAAAGTCTCTTCTTTCCTCTTCTGGAATATCTTCCCTACTCAGCGCTGCAGCCAACATCTTCTGTACAAGAAGTAATCCTAAGAAAGACATATTCTCATCCCCTATCTTTCCTTTGGAAAGATTCACTATCAATATTTTCCCATTATCCATAATCTCACGGAAATCGAAAGAAGATTTAGATTGGCCAATTATATTTCGGATAGCAAGGTTAGTAGTAAACTTGTCAAATTTTGAGATGAAGTAAGTCAGAGCCTCTGACTTTGTCTTCTTATCTGTTTTTGCTACTTGATCTGTCCAATACCTTCTAACAAGATCATCCTTTACCAAAGGCAACCAATAATTCATAACCCACTCCTCATCTTGTAGAATTCTTACAACCTCTATCAAAGTTGAGTCTGGTTTTGACATTGCAGTAAGCATTGAATTCCTTACAGCCTGCTGAAATGCAGGTCCTGCATAACCTTGATTATGTGGATCAAACAACCTTATCAAAAGAGCAATAAAACTATTTACAATCTGGTGTTTATGCTGTTCATTGTAATACTCCATGATATTAATACCAAAAGGCCTATCAAAATCCCCAGCATCAAAATATATTACATCATCCGCCCTGTCCGCAGGAATCCTCTCCAAAAGCATCTCTGCAGCCTGACCGTGTGGATCTATGAAAGCACAGCCATCGCCATTATAAATGTCCTGAATCATCATCCTAACCATCAACCAAGATTTACCAGTACCCGTCTGCCCCAAAATATATGCATGCCTTCTTCTATCATCCCTCTCAAAACAAATTATCTTCTTCTTGCCTCTGAAATAATTATTCCCTAACCATACAGTATCCCGAGAGTTAATATCTGAACTAATATCATTGTCAGCTATTAATTCCTTTGATAATAACCACTTAATATTCGGTGTCGAGATATCCTTGTTTGGAAAGTGATACAAAGCGGCCAATTCTGCCAAATTAAAAACAGTCTTCTCGTCCTGAGGACTTCTTCTGTATATAACATCATAAAGGAAACTCTTCTCTTTACCCTTTGGATTCTTCCTCTTCTTCAACCTATTAATCCCCGGATTACTATACTGATCAAAAGCCCCTATTATGTTATCCAGATGCATCTTTGCAATAGCCTTCTCAGGGGCACTAGTAACAATCCGTATCTCAGCCATCAACCCTGGCTTGGAAATTTTCCTACTAATAGCCTCTAACTTCTCCTGGGAGACATTAATCTTACTCTTCTCTGGATCCGTATTGTTATTCTGAACCTTCTGAACAAACCCTTCCCCATTCTTCTGCCAACCGTTACCTACTGGAGCAACAATCAACTGTACTAAAGCACCCTCTCCCTCAGACATCTTACTTAAAGTACTCAAAACATTCGCCATCGGGTCACCAGTAAAATCTTCTGCAACTCTAATGGGGCAGTAAAGATCCTCATCCAAACCTAATTGTGCGTAAGCCATCTCACTGTTAGGAGCAAAAATATTGTATTCATCTACCACAGAGACATTCGCATCCTGATATGATCCGAGTATTTGTTTTTCTACCAAATCCGCAATCTTCCTTGGGCTGTGTACAAAAAATCTAATCTCACCAGGTAATCCCACCATCTCAAAACTAACACAATTACTGACACTAAATTTCTCTGCAAGACCTTCCCCCTTTCCCCCAATACCATAAAGGTTAGCAAACATCTTTTCCGCTACCCCTATCTCTTCCTCATTGTTCCTTGGAACCCTAACCTCCATTAAAACCCCCTCAGCAGCCTTCTCATTCCTGTCTTTCTTCTTAAGTTTCTTTTGAACAAAAATGAAACCCCCTACTAAAAACCCAACCAAGAGAAGAAAGAAGATAATCCAGCCCCATGGGATATCAATTTCCTTTTTGTCATACAGTTGCTTGTGTGTGTCAGATGGATATTCCACTGCGGAACCTGTTTCTATCTCAGACTCAGGTTTAGTAGGCCCTATTTGACAGTAGATGTACTCGTTCATATTAGGAAGTATAACACAAAAAGAGGCCTCTCTTACTAGGCCTATAACATAGGATTAAGACATTTAATCCCTCCACATCAAAAATAACAGGGTAGAAACCTTCGAAAATAATATTACCGAGGAAAATTGAAATAACCTAATCCTGAGGAGGCAATCCCTTTGCCTTTTCAACAACAATAGAAGAAGGATGCTCTACTGGAGAATTCTGATCTACAGGAAACCCATACCCAAGTGCAACTCTCTTCTCCTCTCCTGACACAACCTCTTTGTTCTCCTCCTCCACAGGAACAACAGGAGCAACAGGAACTACTCGCTCTTCTAAAGAAACTTCGGAAGAGTTAATTTCATCAACAGAATTAGGAGGAACTAAATTCTCCTCCTTTGACTCTACAAATGGTGTAAATTGTTCTATCTTTTTACCTATCTCATTCATAACCTATAATATTATATCATATATTTTCTTTTCTGGTGTAGTAAATCCCTCTCCATATCTCTTTCTTTCTCACGAGCCTTCTTTTCATACCTCTTCTTCCCCCTTCCATAACCTACCTCTACTTTCACTTTCCCTCTGGTCGTATACACAGACAAAGGAATCAGGGTTTGACTACTCTGTTTTAAATTACTTTCAATCGACACCAACTCCTTTTTCTTAACCAGAAGCTTCCTTGATCTTCTAGGATCATAATTTTCACTTCCATCAAATTTGTACCTAGAAATATCTGCATTGATTAACCAAAGCTCCCCACCAAGGATCCTTACATAGGCATTGTTTAAGTTAATCCTCCCCGCTTTAACGGATTTGACCTCTGCCCCTGTTAAAACGACCCCTGCCTCAAAAGGATCAGAGATGTCATAATTGAAATATGCTTTTTTATTCCTAATTTTCATCGCATCATTATACTACAATGCCAACTTCCAAATTTCAGAACCATCAAGAATATATATATTTTCCCCACCCTCGTCTACAACAAAATTTTTCACATCTGACCAAATTGAGCTTTTCTCTCCTCTGTATATATACTGATTTAGCAAAGAAACCTGATTTGGATGTCTAACATCCTCCCCCGACTCTATTGGCTTCTGTAAAAGCAAAAACCTTTTCCCCTCAGAATCAAATACATACAAAGGAGATGTCAAATCCCCTCCCGTAAATGCCTTTGTTAGCTTGCCATAATTCCCATCAAAACCAACCACTCCAAGAGGAGCCTCGAAATATTTTCCCTCAAAGAAACTGTAGTTAAACCTTAATATGTGGGGATCCTCTGGAACTATTATATATATACTTAAATCAGCAACCATATCAGTAGCAATATCCATCCTCTCATGCGTAAAATATTCATATGGCAAACCGTAGCGGTCTTCATACACTGCAGTTGATCTTAAAAAAGCTTGCCTATCTCTAGAGAGGAAATACACATTGTCCGATACTGTCCATACAGTCATGGCAGCAATATCTGAAGCCCTAATGTCCCCTGTACCTAATCCTGACAGAGAAGTGAAAGAGGAAAACCACCCCTCACTGTCAAAAGTCGCCTTCAGCATCCCTCCTGTTTCGTCATATACATAAACTCCTTTCTCTCCTACATACACAAATTTAGGTTTCCGAATTAACCCCCCCTCATCAGGTAAAGCCCGCACACTCTTGTCATACAAAGAAACCCTGTATATACTTTTCCTTCCTAAATCCGCAGCTACCAAATATTCATTCTCTAATCTGTCCTTGTATATCGTTAAATCAACTACTTCAGAGCCCTCCCCAAAGGCCAATCTAGAATCAATATAACTAGTGAGAGCCCCATCCTTCTCTTTAACTCCTACTCTTTTGTACAATGTATCACCTAAACTCAATGTTTTCTCTTTTAACTCTACAAACCTCAGGTTATCTTTCTCATTCAAATCCTCAGGAACCTCTTTCAATGCCTTTTCAGCCTGAAAAAGATATGTTTCCGCAGAATCCCTGTCTGCAACAAAATTATCCCCTACCTTCTTGAGAAGACCTTCTATTTGCACAAAAGACTCTTGTGCTAAATTACTAATTTCTCTTGCCTCTTTCATTTTAATTGTGAAATTAACTCCCAAAACTAACAACACAGAGATAATGAGAAACAGAGCGAGTAATTTAAACCTCTTGTTTTTTAGATCCTTCTTCTTGTAACCATCAATCCTCATTCCCTGAATTCCCCTAGAGCGAGACTTTCCAACCCTTACCTCTGACCACTTTGAAGCAAATCTTTTATACCATTTTTTCCTCCCAAAGCTCTTAACTACTGACTCCTTAAGACTTCCCCACTTCTCTAATAAAAAATCTCTTATCTTCAAAACAAATGGTGAAATTTTTACCTTAATTTTCTCCCCAAACTCTTTAACCTTCCGAACCTTTTCTTCTAATTGGATTTTATCCTTAAGATTCTGAAGTGTATTCTGTTTCGCCGGTTTCTTAATTTTTTCAATTCTCCCTCTTGGAGCAAAAATCTTTCCTACCCCATCCCCTACTTTTTTAACAACAGGTATGTTTTCTTCTTGAGGTTTCTTCTCTTCTAACTCCTCTGCGAAATGTAGTAACACTTCTGTCCCATCAAGTTTAGACCCTACCTCCTCCAAAACTTTCACAAACTCTTCTTTGTTCTTAAGCCTGAGTAGTATTTTCTCCTTTCCATCTAAGAGGGCTTTGGAGGAAACCATCAAAATATCATCTTTCAAAAGTGCTAATCCAGCAGTATTTGCTTTCTTTTCTTCGAGAATGGAGGAGATATTTACAAGAGTACCCTTTTTAAACGCATATATGTCACTCTCTCCAAAAACCCCAATATACAGGCCCTCTTCCTTAACCAAAACTATTGTAAAGCTAACATCAATACCAGTCTCTTCCAACTGCTTGTCGTGTCTAATGAGCTCCCTTACCTTCTCAACCCCCTTTGCTATTGCTTCTTTGAGAGATTCGTTCGTTGTAGCAGAAGTAGAGTAAAGATATCCATCTACGATACTATCCCACACAAATTTGGAAATCCTTTCTGCTGGTGCACTCTTCTCTGAGGATATTTTAAGAAAAGCATAGATATCTCCTTGCTTATCTACTTTTTTCTCCGATTTATCAAAAGAATGTTTAAATATTGTAGTATAGGAGTTCCTATCCCTATTGTTGGATATGTATTGTTTACAAGATATTTTCATATTACGTAAGAATTACAAACAACAAAGAAACCAATGCTCCTATGACAACAAGAAAGACATATCCCGCTATTATCGCTTTGACGACCTTGTTCTGTGGGGATTTGAATGTATCCGAAAGTATTCTTACTCTTAGAAAGAGAAGTACAGAGAAGAGAATGTTTACTATTAATGCCAGAACTACGGGGATTTTTAGTAGAGAAATGAAATTAAAAGAGAAAACATCTCCCCCACCAATTGATAACTCTTTTAATATCCTTTCTATATCCATTAAATATCTCCTTTCTTTTTAGAATCTAAAAGGTCATATATTACATCTTGAATATCTCTTGGTCTTGGAATATTATCAAATTCTATTTCAGGGGTAGCACCTGCTGTTTGGAAATATATTGTACCTACATCAAAAACACTTCCTATTATTCCGATTTGTTTGTGACTTATATCCTCTATCTTCCTCAATCTAGCTTCTGCTAAACTATGGGAGACTACACTTGTAAAATCCAAATCCACTATCCTTTTGTTTGTCACTATATTTACATTGTAAAACCACCTTGTGAAAGAGTAAACGATTATACTCAGAGATATAGTGAAGCAGGAAAGAGAAAGAGCTAGAAAAAGAGATGTATTAGTAAAAAATTCTGAAGAAAGAAGTCCTAAGAAGAGAGGAAGCACCATTATGATCAGAGAAACTAATACAAATGGAACATATATTATCCAATGCGACCTAACAACGAGTACAACGCTTTCGTCTTTTTCTTTTCCATAGAAGGTTAACCCTTTAGGAAAAACCGAAAGGGAACTACTGTCTTTTTCAGGAAGATGCTCTAAAAAAGATTTTCCTAACTTCCTAAATTTCTTTGGTATCTGATTGGGGTCTTCTCTTCTAGCCATGCTTAATAATAGCATAAATAGTAAATAGGAAGTATATTGTTACCTCTTTTCTACATTAAAGTATGCATAGTGTGATTGTTGTTGAATTCGCATATGCCCTGGAGCCATCTGGTTATATATGTCTTTAAATAGCATTCCCTTGACACTAACATTGCCTTTATCAGTACTGAAGGATACATTGGTGGTGCTCCCGCTAGAAAGAGCAGTTGTAACACTATATACGGCAGTAACAGGATTTTTTAATAAGGATTTTAACTGTGATGATGTATATGGGGTCTTGTCTGCCCTACCATAATCTAATCTTCCAGAACATTTCCCGTAGTCACTGGGAAGCAGTCTTGATTTGTCAGGGGTGCCATTTAACCCGACATCATTTTTTATATAGTACGCGTTTATCATGTCAACCATCTCCTGATGAGACAGCCACGCTGAATGACCACAGGTTTCTCCCGCAGCACTGTATCCTGCCCTATACCAAGATTTGTAAAACCAAGTAACTCCCGAAGCTCTCTCCCACGCATCCTCAAACCAGTTGGCTCCTCCACTACTTTGGGTATCCCAACCAGCATTATTTATCCACCCACCATGGACAGCTGCGTACTGTGTAGATGCTGGAGTTCCATCTCCATTAACCAAGACGATACCCCTGGTAGCAATAACCGCCTCTTTCCATCTCCCACTTTTAAGAGGCAAATTAAATACTTGACATGTTTGAGATGTACAAATACTCTTTCTTCCATTATTGGTATATCTTACTGCATATGTCCTAGCCGCGATGGCTTGTGCTTTAAGAACCTCCATAGGCCAATTCTCAGGAACTTCTTGTATCCCCATAAGATAGTGTTCCTCAAAATTCACAATTCCGTGACCATCAACGGAGATATCCGTCAAAATATTTTCTTGAGCTCCATTAATTATAATATTCTCTCCTCTTAAAATAGTTCCAGGATAGTAGAAACTTAATATCTGATTGTGATTCTGACCCCCGATCTCTGCTCTCGCCTTTGCCCCCCACTGACTCATACCGTTCCTGTGAGTGTATGCACCTATGGAAAACACCCCAAAAGACCCTCCAGGAGCTTGAGATATGGAAGTCCCCTCTTCACTCCCTGTGTAGCCTCCACTAGATATAAACCCTGCACTCCTTGCTGCTATCAATGCGGCTTGTAATTGAGAGACTTTCTTAGTTAAATCTGTAATCTCTGAACTTAAACCACTCTTTGCGGCTACCTGCTTACTCAACTCCACCTGTAACCTTGCTTTCTCATTTGCTAGTAACTTATGTGCTTCATCTAAACTTTCCTTCTCCTTACCCAAATCCTCCTTCTCTCTATCTAATTCTGCCTTACTCTCAGCTAACGAACTAAACTCTCCCCCCATTTTCTCTACCTCTAACTTGAGCATGGATATAGTACTTGCCCGAATGTATAAATTTTCTACCAAGCTCCCCCAATTTCCACTATTTAAGAAGAAATTCGCCATCTTAAATCTACTCTGGATATATAGATCTCCAGATACTTCATCTATCAATCCCTTTACCCTTTCTAAATCCTCCTGTTTCTGCTCAATCCCTTTAACTTTTTTTTCTACCTCAATCTCTTTCTCTTTAATTTTCTTCTCCAATGTATCAATCTCTTGCGTGAGTAACTCAATCTTTTGAGATACGGTATAGTTACTGCTTCCAATTTCCTTTATTCTTTTCTCCACCCCCTCTAATACACCTTTTTTCTCCTTAATCTCTTGCTCTTTCTCGGTTATCTCCTTCTCCAACTCTCCTACAGTGTTGGAATATACAGGGTAATGAAAAACCAAAAAAGAGAATGTTGCGATGATTAAAATCACTACTGTCTTTGTGAATTTTCGGGGCATTTTTAACATACGGTAATTATACCACTAGCTCAAGAAGCTTTTTAACACCCAAGATTATATATGGCATAAAGACCAACAATCCAGTAATTACAGAGACCAGTGCCGTAACTAAAACTGCGCCAGCACTTACATCTTTAGCATATTTGATATTTACTTTGTAATCTAGAGACACAGTATCACAGAGGGCTTCTATCGCACTATTTATCGTCTCCGCTACAAACACCATAGATATTACAAGACTAATGGCAATCCAGTCTGTATATGAAATTTGAAAAGCAAACCCTGCTAATATTACAACAAAGGCAACAACAATATCTATTCTAAAATTGCGTTCATTTCTGAATATTAACTTAATACCACTACGAGCATGACCTTGGCTTTTAAAAAAACTCTCTGCCTTGTATTTGGGATTTTTCATTCTTACTTGGATAAGAAATCTATTGACACTCTTAATACTGCAAATATGACTGATATCACTATCAAACCTATTATTGCCCAAGTAAGTGTCCCTTGAGCCTGCTTAACCCTACTGGGATCCCCTGAGGATATAATCCACATATATCCTCCTTGGATTATGAATACTAAAGCAATTAGACCCGCAACTGGAAACAGGTACCCTAAAATCTTGTCAATAAGGGGAGCAAGTTCTCCCAATCCAGGAGGAGGACCGGAAGTTTCAGAGCCTGAAGGGACATTGGTTGGAGGTAGAGGAGCAGAATAGACAGGGAAGGCTAAAATGAGAGGAAGTACATAATATATTTTTGTTAGAAATTTCATCTCTATTTAGCTATTAATATTTTCTCTATTATAAACTCAATAATGGTAGGAGACAAGAACACTATTACTAACCCTAGTAGAGAAAAAGCTAAAGACCTTGTAGCCTCCTTGACTTTCTCTTCATCCCCCATTGAAAGAATATATTTAAATCCAGCAAGAATTAAAGACACAACTACAACCAACACAGATAAGGACATAGCTAGATTTACCACAAAAAATACGAATTCTGATAAATTCCCAAAGCCTGTGTTATTAAAGGTATCTAAGTGTATAAACATAAGAATCTAATTAATAAATAACCAAGGCAGTGTTATCTCCTTTAACAGCTCCTTTCTTCCCCTTCTTATGCTCCGGTCTGAAGAACATTGTTAAGAACAAACTGTACTAAGATTACAGAAATGAAACAAATTACTAATCCTACAATAGCATAAGTTAATGTCTTTGTAGCCTTCTCAATTTTCTGCTCATCTCCGGCAGCTGTAATGTATGAATATCCAGCAGCAATTAAGACAACTACACATACTAAAGCTGCTAGAAGAATTACCATGTTTATAACTCTTTTAGCAAGTCCCATTACATCTTCACCTTCGTTTAAGGGACTCTTTGGAAGAAATTTTCCTAAACCAGTATCCTGTGCCTTAACAATTCCTGTCCAATACAGAGTGGATACAGACCCTGCTACTACTCCTAATGCTTTAGAAATTTTCATATATTTTCTATTTATATATTATATTAATGACACAATTATATATAATGATGTGAAAAGTTGCAACAGTATATCTAAAACCAAATTAGACCGGTCGAGGGAGCGATCTTCCTTCAGGTGTTGGGTTTGGCATAGGAGCTTCATTCTTAGAATCATTCCCGCTGTCTCCATTGTTCTGTAAGACATCAAAAACGAAACCCACTATCATTCTTGCTAGAAAAACTATTACCATACCAACAATAGCACCTGTTATGACTTTCTGAGCCCTCTGAACCTTCTCGGGATCTCCTGCAGAGGTTATAAACATGTATCCTGCTACAACTATAAGTACTACTGCAACAAAGACGGAAAAGTAAATGAAAAAATCTATAGCAACCCAAATTCTATCCTTAATTAAGGAATCAACAGAAGCATTTTCCCACTTTATCAATAAGTCGCCTAGACCACTTATAGAAGTCATAGTTAGCTATAGATATTCAAATTTAAACTATCGCTTAGTAAGAGTAGTATAACAACAGATAATACTACAACAAAAAAGCCAATTATTGCGTTCGTTAACACCTCTCTACCCTCTTTTAGTTTGTCAGGATTCCCTTGGCTAGAGATTAACATGTAGCCTGCATAAACGACCAAAACTACTAGACTAAAGATTGCCGCAGGGACAGCAACATCTGCGATAGCTCCAACAAATCCCTCTTTGTCTAAATTTTGCTTCTGAAGTGCCTTTAATCTATTCCGAAACTCTTCTCCTAAACTATCCGCATATACTTTACTTACAAATAAGCTGTGTATTTTGTAAATGATATTCATAAGCTCAATTATACTACATCAATTAAAGATCTGCATACTCACAAATTGAATTGTAATCACAGTATCTACATAAATATCCTGGAGTTGCATTAAATCTTCCTTTTTTAACAAGATCTACAACTTCCAATAATTTCTTTTTTGCTAACTCTCTTCTTTCTTTCGATATATCTGCCTCTAAAACCTTTCCCGTCTCTACATAAATATATTGGGCCTTTACTACATTAAAACCCAATTTCTCTTGGGCAAACAGGGCATACAAGGGAAGCTGCAAATCATCTTTTACATCTTTATCCTCTTTCTCTTTTCCTGTCTTGTAATCTATTATACAAACCTCCATTTCCTCTCCTTTATTCTCTACGAAATCTATCCTATCAATCTTTCCTACAAAAACTGTTTCACCCATATGAACGTTAAATGATTCCTCCAACCTTAATGGTTGCTCTTTAGGATTAAAGGTGTTTTCGAAGTATTCTTTCATAATTCCTCTCCCCTCCTCCTTTCTCTGTTGTTCCTGTTTACTACTTTCGTAACCTGTACTTACCCAATTTTTTTCATACAAACTTAATAAGTCTTCCACAGAAGGTTCTTTGACTATCCCCTCCAAACCTCTTTGCGATTGTCTAAAAAGAGTATAGAAATCTCTCAATGTATTATGTACCGTAGATCCGAAAGAGAGAGCTGCATTAGGTCTTTGAGGAACTTTCAAAACATATGCATACTCATATTTCCTGGGACATGCTTCATACAGATTAAGTTGCGAGTAGCTAAATCGTTTAACCAAATTTAATTTTGAAGGATCCTCCACTATGGACTGAAAACTTTCCTCATCTATTATATTCATACCTAACTTTTTCCTTTTTAAATTATCAACATCTTTCTCCTTAAATTCCTCATCTACTTTCCTGTCTAAAATCTCACTGAGAAAAATACTTGGTTTCTTCTTTCTCTTTCCATCTCCGTAAAAATATGCGGCAGAAAGAAAAAGTTTCTCCTGAGCCCTTGTTGCTCCAACATAGAAAAGCCTTCGCTCTTCTTGGATATTTAATTCGTTATCAGAAACTTTGTAAGGCATTGTTTCCTTAATCAAGTCTTCTGGGATTGGAATAGCATCAGAACGATTCATAGAAGGAAATCTCTGTGCTACCAGATTAACGAGAAACACAACAGGGAATTCTAAACCTTTAGAACCGTGTACTGTCATTATATTTACCGCATTGAATTCATCTAAATCTACCTCATCTACAAGGGGAGACTCCCCTATCTCAATACTGTAATTAAGATAATCAACATATTCGTAAATATTTGATTCGGGGTTATCTTTCTCATATTTTTTTACAAGCTCAAAGAACTTATGAATATTTGAAACAGCAAAGAGATTCTCGCTACTCTCCTCCTCAAGAAAGGAGTTAAGGTACTGACTTTCATTTGCAAATTCATAAAGGATTTCTAAAACAGGCCTGTTGTCTTTGACTTTTCTAATTGCAATATCTATTCTCTCAAGTAGTGAGCTTACACCCGAGACAGCTTTCGCAGAGAGATATTTTACTGGTTCATTGTCAGGGATATTCTTAAAGCTTCCCTCACTTAGTTCTCCTTCCCCCAATCTTATATCCCATAACTGTTCTAACTGTTCAAAAAGCGTAATTTTCTGTTCTCTTGCTTTTTTATTAATCTCTAAATACTCTCGGGGACTTAATCCCCATATTGGCATAGATATTAATCTATACATAGATATCTCATCTGAGTAGTCTAAAATTACCCTCAAAAACGCTATCATATTCCTAATTTCTTCCCTGAAATATAAACCCCTGGTACCTCCAAGCTTGTATGGAACCCCTTTGTTCCTTAAGGCTTGGATGAAAGAGTCTGCATGAGTATTTGCTCTTACAAAGATTGCGATGTCTGAGAACTTGTAATTAGCATTCTCTCCTTTTACAAAAAATGATTGCCCTTTCTCGTCGTATATCTGTGCATCAACGCCCTCTACCAGGTAACTTTCATAGCCTGTTAGCTTTAATATCTCTTCTACCACTTTCTCAGCTTCCTCCATTTCATCATTGGCCACCAGTAGATTGACAGGCTTCTCCTCTTTCTCAAAGGCGGCCATAGCTATTAGCTTCTTGTCTATCTTCTCCGTCTGCTCTAACCTATTAGGATTGTTATGCTTGATGAGGGTGTATGACGCATCTAATATTTCTTGCCTAGAACGGTAGTTCTCAATCAGAACTATCTCCTCTGCCTCGGGGTACGTTTCTTTAAATTGTAGAATGTTAGATATTGCTGCCCCCCTAAATTTATATATCGCCTGATCATCGTCTCCAACCACGGTTAGAATCGGTCTCCTTAACTTCTTTCTCCCACTTCCTAACTCCCTTCTATTCCCCAATACAAGAGTATTGACTAAAACATTTTGTGTGTAGTTTGTGTCTTGAAATTCATCTACCAATATATATTTAAATCTTTTCCTGTATTTTGCTAGAATATTCTCTCTTTCTCTGAAAAGTTTAAGGGTTAGAATGATTAAGTCTCCGAAGTCTACTTTGGAGTGCTCCATTTTTAAATCTGAGTATTTCTTGTATGTTTGTGCTAATTCATTAACTCTAATATATTCCTCCTTCTCTTCCTTGCTCTTTTTAGGAAGAGTACTAGCGTACTGTAGATATTCTTGAGGAGAAACATCTTCGTCTTGCAACCTTGAGAAGTGTTTAATTAGATCATTAATAAATTTGATGGGATTACCTCTGGGTCTTAAAGTTTTCAAAGGAAGATCATAGAAATGTCTTCTCAAGAAAATATATGCCTGAGTGCTACTCATTAGAGAATAACTCCCATCTAAACCAATGTTGTAACCATCCTCTTTTAGAATTTTGTCACAAAAGGAATGGAATGTTGAAATAGTAGGTTCTTCATATCCGTACTCCATCTCCAAATCAACCCTATCTTGCATCTCTTGCGCTGCCTTTTCCGTAAAAGTTAGTGCTAAAATTTCTGAGGGTTTTGCCCTGTTTTTTTGTATAATATGGATTATTCTTTGTGTTAAAACAGCAGTTTTACCAGTTCCGGCCCCAGCAATTATGAGAAGGTCTCCCTCTTTGTACTCGACAGCTTTTTTCTGATTTTCATTTAATCTAATTTGTGGCACTATCTAGAAAGAAAATATAATATGGTTATATACAAGATTGCAGAAAGAAGAAGTGCTATGACAATCGCACAGAGGGTTTTTGCAGAAGGAAGCTTCTCAAGAGCCTCTAGTGCATACTGGTTAAATTTGTTTCTCTTCTTCATTTAAACTTTCCTTTTAAATTATTTAGCTAGCTCCTTTAGTAATGTAACCTCTTTCTCAATTGTTTTGGGAGATTTCATGGCAGGGGTTTCTAGTATAAAGGGTATGTTTTTAAATTTCTTGTATTTGAGTATTTTCCTAATTGTTTCCTTCCCTATTTCCCCTTCTCCTAAATTAGCATGCCTATCTTTGTTTGAACCACACTCTGGGACAGAGTCATTGAGGTGGATACTTTTTAGATTGTCCAAACCTAAGATATCCTCTATGTCTTTAACTACAGAGTCAAAATTATTAACCCAATCATATCCAGAGGCAAATGTATGTTGTGTGTCCAGAACATATGCCACTCTGTCTTTGTCTTTTACTCCGTTTCTCATTTGAACTAGTTCTTCAAAATTTCTTCCCAAGTTTTTCCCTGTTCCTGCTGTTGTCTCAATTAAAAGTTTTTGGTTGCCCTTTACTTCATCTAAAACCCATTGTATCCCAGATGATATTTGTTCAATACTTTCTTGATGAGGAAGATCTTGTTGAGATCCAGGGTGGAAGCATATTCCTAGTATTTCACTGTCTATCTCTCTTTTTGTTATTTCCTTTGCTACTTTCTCAGCAAAATCTAGGTAAACTACAAGGCCCATTTTACCTAAATGGAAGAGTTTTTTGTCAGCTCTCGCAAGGTTGGTTAGATATATTCCATGGATTAGGATTTTCCTTATACCTGAAGTTTCCAGTTCATTAACGAAACTAACGATATCTTCATTAGAGATCTGTTTTGTAGCCCATCTCATGGGAGCTGTAGGCATCATTTGAATGGTATTAACTCCATACTTTTCTCCATTCTTTATTGCATTTTGTATACCACCTGCTGATGATACATGTATTCCTAGGTACATGCCCTATTCTAGCATACGAAAGCAGAATGCAGTATAATTAGGACTGTTTGGAGAGGTGCCTGAGTGGTCGAAAGGAGCTCACTGCTAACGAGCCGTAGGCCATAATAGCCTACCGAGGGTTCGAATCCCTCCCTCTCCGTCATAACCCTCTGGTTATTTATAGAGCACCATGCATTGTCGTTCTAAGTCCCTACGGGATTGAATTGTCTAGTTCTAAGAAGTAGATAAATTTAGGGATAAGGGCTAGCGAGTCAAAGAAGGGCGGTTTTTTAGACCTCTCGGTTAGAAGGTTGAGGTTTTGAAGCAGTAGACTTTAACAACCATTGATTCCTAAATATTTCAAATTCACCCCTTAGAGTGTTATGGCCTTTTATTCCCAAATCCCAAGAATCAAGTCCTTCTCCAAAAATAACTTCTTCTCTTGGAGGATTGCCAACTCTTCTACGCATTGGATCTACCCAAAACCATTTATCTTGTAATTCATCATATACCTGAGCATATACATGGCCTACAATAGGACTTCCCCCCTTTTTAAGCCATTCAACACCTATGGTTTCAACATATTTAGTTGGTATTCCACTTGCCCTAGCTAGCACTATAAATACCAAAGCAGCATCAGTGCATCCAGTAATATATTTATCTTGGATTCTTTGTGCTCCTGTTCTCTTTCTAAACACCTCATAATCAAAATCTTTCATCTCTACTAAAGTAGGTCCTATTTCTAGAATTTTTTGGACTTTCTCAAGAACTGTTCCCTTTATTTCTGATGCAACTTCTTCAATTTCCGGTGTTATTTGAGTCTGTGAGCCAGAAGATAAGTATTTATCTATTTCGTTTTTTTCGTTTTCAGAAGCTAGTATTTGATCCATATGTAAATTATATCAGAAATGATACACTCCCTCTTCCTTTTTTATACTGTCTCTTTTGTCTCATTTTAGGTTCCAGACCCATATGTCCCGTCATTCCCTATTTCTTCAATGAGATTTATATACTTAAACACTTTTGATAGAGTTGAAATATTTAACAGTTTCTTTGATGCACCTCTCCCAAGAAAGTTTCTTCTTAACAGTATTCATACCATTCTCTATAATTTTGCTTTCTTTTTCAATAAAGCGGTAACCTCCTGTCTGTTGTGAAATAAACTGCGTATCTTCAAAACATCATACTCCTCCTCTAAGGTACGAGATGCCTCTTCTATGCTTCTTTGTGCGTGACTAGGTAATTTAAGAGTCACAATTGCCAACCCCCCTTCTTTTAAAAGATGTGCAATTTCATTCATTATGGTTGCAGTCTCCTCAGGCTCTCTATTCATATCGTTGACTATTAAATCTAGAGGTTCCTCAATACTTAAATCCTCTGCCTTAGATTTAAAATGCTTTATCTTTGGATGATCTTCGAGGTCGGGGTGTAATTCTGCAGGATCTACGGCCAAGACATTATATCCATAATCGGCAAGTACTTTTGACCATCCACCCGGTGCGGCACCTAAATCAAGTGCAGTACCCTCCCCATCTAACTCTACTTTGAAAGTCGCTAAAGCTTCAATGAGTTTACTCTCTGCTCTTGATATCTCCCGCTTCCCTGCTCGTGCTCGTATTCTAGCTTCATCACTATGAAAGTTAAGGTTTTGACTACTTTTAGAGAATCCTGTGTAGTAAATGTTTCCGTGAATAAGAACAGATATAACAAAGACATCATCATCACTTAGTATTTCCCTGTCAGAAAAAGTTGGTACAAAACCTTTCTCATAATATGTGTTACCTACATAAACCTCAATATCTTTAGCAGAGTATGGTAATCCCCCACCCACAACTCGACACTGTACTGCAAATTTACTACCGACATTCATATCTGCTATCTTTTCAGCACTGGCAAGGAGGATCTCTCTATCTGTCTCTAAGCTACCCTTTATCTCTCCTGCATCCATTACAGGCATTATGTGTTTAAGAAACACTGGAGACTTCTCGTTAAGAGTATCTAAGAACCTGTCTTCAGGTTCAATAGAGGTTATAAGAGCTAAGCCATCTGAGATCTTTTTCCCTACTTTAACAGAATCATCAATACCTTGAACCTCTCTTCTAGCTACATTCTTGAAATATGGGGTATATGTAATAATATACGCGGAAGATGCTTCCTCAGTTTCTACACCAACTTTTCGGAGGAAATCCATTTTGCAGTCACTAGAGTCATGAGGAGTTTTAACTTGTTTCACTATTCTCGGCTGCACTGTAAGCTCCTAGGAATATTAGATGCGGATATTTTACACTAAAGAACCCTATAGGACAAGGCTTTTAAACCACAAGCTCTGATATAGCACTCCCTACTCTATACAACAATCAATCGATTCTCTAACAAAATCCCCCATCTTCTCCCACATACTCTTTTCCTTTCCCCCTTCCTTCTTTTTTTTCTTCTTCTTTTTCTCTGACATAATCTTCTAATACAACAACTTACTTCTTACTCTCCTTTTTAATACTCTCCGGTTTAATCAAGCCCATATTCAAACCCCAAAACAGAGAATACAACCCATATGCTTTCTCAAACATATCCTCCGCCAACTCCCTATCCCCTCTTCCTAAATGCTTTGTACCATACTCCATCAACCTGTAACTAGCTCCAAGAAGATGCTTAGATATACACCATACCTCCCCTTCGTACTCTTTAATTATTCTCTTTAACAAATCTTTCCTCATACTCCGAATCTGATCTAAAATATCGTAGTATTCTGAATTCTTCGTCTTAGCACCACTAAAAAAAAGATGCTCCTCTATGGAGATAAGATTCATAATGGCTATGGACAAATCCTGATCAGCAGAAAGATCTAACCTGTTATCCTTCTTCAATGCATCGTACTTGTCTACCAATTCTTTTACTTCCTCCATATCTATTTCTTCTTTTTTCTTCTTAACCATATATTTATTTATTACATTTTAATTACTAATTATATACCCTAATACACCAAGAGATAGAACAGTACTGTTAAAATCAGGAGAGAACCTACCGTAAAAATTACCTTCTGAAAAGGTATGTATACCTTCCCATCATTCTTTTCTTTAAGATACAAATGTAGCCTTGCAAAAAGATAGAAAATTATACTTCCGGAGAGAATTCCTAAAACAATCTTATCTACACCCCACAAAGTATTAAGCGGATGCCCCACAAAATCAAGAAGGTAGAGAGTTAATCCTAGGAAAGCATATGTTGATACTGGGACAAGTGTCTTCCATACCCAATTCTTTATATCTTTCCTTTTTAAAATATCTAAAACCCACATTATGGAAGAAACTACTAACCCTCCGATCCAAACCCCCGTTATCACATCATCTATCCCAAAGTACCTAGAGAATCCTAACCCTGCTCCTACTGCAACTGTACATACAGGACAAATTGCATAGCTAGGAGTGCTAGAAAGAAGCATTGCTGTTGTGATTAAAAGGATGGAAGTGACTACCTTCCCTTTCTTTTTTTGCAAAAGATAGCCAACTAACACAAGAGAAAACAGCAGAGCAACTACCATTACTAGAAAGATCTCTGTATTTCTTTTTCCCTCTTCATCTGCGCCAACCACTATCTCCTCTTTACCATTTTCTAAATCCTCCTCCACTTCAAAACCTTCTCCCACCATTTCTGTTAATTGAGCCATAATTGCATTGGGACCTGTAAAGCATTCCTCATCAAAATAAAGGAGTGGAACCCCCGCACTATTTGGATCAATTTTACACACCTCTATCTTCTCTCGAAAAATCTTTAAATTATCTTCATTCTCATATATTTCTAACTCTTCAATGCTGATCTTTTCCTTTATACCCTGCTCCTCTATTTGCCCCCTTACAACATGGCAATATGGACAAGTAGTTCCCCAGAAAAGAATTGGGTTTTCTTGCGCATTCGTAGGTTGTAGAAAAAATGTACTAAGTGCAAATACTGTTCCAAGAAGAAGTTTGAAAAACATATTTTAGGGTATTAAAATTATATTATCTAGACAGCTCTAGAAAGCTTTGTACCGATTTCTCTTTGCCCTTCTTGACAGAATATATCGACCTGTTCCCTTCCCTCTCTCTTGCCAGAATACCTACCTCAAGTAAGTTCTTAAGGTGGAAAGAAACTAAGTTATGCTCTAAGTGTAATCTTTTTGAAATCTCCCCTACGGATGTTGCTCCCTCACTTAAAACACACAATATTCTTAACCTGTTAGGTTCTCCTACCGCTTTTAGGATCTCTACAGAATCCCCTATCTTCTTACAATTTGCTCTACAATTTTTAAAATTACACTGCATAGTCGGTAAATATACTCTATCCCTAAAAGAGTGTCAATATCCATTGAAATACAAAGGAATATGCTATACTAGATTATTAAATTAATTGTTTTTTGCAATGAAATATCTCTATCTCTATCTCCTTACTTTCATAGTGTTTTTGGCGATCGATTTTGTATGGTTAACCTGGATAGCTAAGGATATGTATGCACAAAGGGTTGGACACTTACTTGCTGAGAATCCAAACTTAATTGCAGCTTTAGTTTTCTACTTACTCTTCATCGGAACTATTCTTCTGTTTGTTGTTATTCCTGGGTACGAAGCTCAATCAATTGGAAAAACTATTCTTCTGGGGGCTCTTTTCGGGATGATAACATATTCTACATACGATCTAACTAACCTGTCCACACTAAGGGATTGGCCACTATCAATGACTCTCATCGATATTGCTTGGGGTACTTTTCTTTCTACAGCAACATCGGTTGCTGGGTACTACATAGCTACTCTCTTGCATATTGGAGCATAGGTAGATAGTCAGATCGTAAATATTTTCCAAGCTTATCCCCTATTATAATTACGGAAGAAATAATATATACTTGAAGTATGAAAGAACAGAAAGAGAGAGATCATTCCTTCCTCCTTGGATTCTGTATTACCCTCGGGACAATTGTGATAGGCCTCATCAGCTATATTGTCTTTACTTCTGATTTCCCTGGGAGAGAAAAAGCTCGTTGCGAATATGCAGGTTGGGCATATGCAACAGGTGAGACATTTGATGCCATCGATGGTTGTAATACTTGCGCTTGTAACGATGGGGTTGTCGTATGTACCGAGATGGCTTGTGAAGAGCCAATCGAAGATTTAAATTAAATATTTTAATAGTATGAAAGTAGAAGAAAACATACAGACAACTGCCCCAAGTAATCCTTCTAAGCAAACTCCCTTAGATGGAAAAGACCGTGGGATAGGAGTAATCATCTTAAATATCCTTCTAGCACTAGTAACTGTCGTGTTACTAGGTTACATAGCATACAGGAATGGATATATTAATTTGGATAACATATTAAATACTCAAGAGGAAAAAGAGATTGAGGAGGAGGAAGAAGAAAAAGAAGCAGAAGAGATCCAGAAGGAACTTCTTACAGTAGAAACGTACGACGGAGATTATTTCTCAGCAGTAATACCTCTAGGATGGGAAATCGTGGAATATCCTGACGGGAAAGGAACAAAGATGATAGCGGAGGGATCAGAATATACTGGTTTAACTGGGATTCAAATCTTAAAAGGGACAGAAGAAATCATGAGAATTGAGGGAGTCTCTGGAATCGGTTTTGTAGGATGTCCTGAACTTCCTAGGTTTAAGGATAGTTCACCTAGCTATGAAAAAGAACAGAAAGAGATAACGAAAGAGATTGATGAGGAGATAAAATTTCTTGATTTTGCAGATACCCCCTACTCTGAATTTAAATGGTTAGAGGAAAGATTTAGAAGAGTTGGAGCAGCCCTCTATTACGACACCGTCAAGGGAGATGAATTTTTCGAACCTCAATGCGAGGTCTCTTTCTTTAGAATAGAAGAATTCGGATTTAAAGATGCAGACGGATACGAGGGGGATACATACATGTATACGATATCCCAAGAGGCTTCAGAAGAGGACTTAGAAACGCTAGACAAAATATTAATAAGTATGGTTCCTAATTAATATTACTCTCTTTCTCAAATCTGTTTTTAAAATAGATAGAAGAAAGAAATAGGAAGAGAAAGACTCCCAAAGAGAAGATAAATTCTACCATCTCATGATCTTGCGGACTCATATATATCGTAATGCTTGGAGAAATATTTAGGATTAATGGCAAGAAGTAGAGAGAGAGGTATGGAGGAATAATTAAAAATCGAACAAAATTTTTAACGTCCTTCCTGATCTCTACTATCTTTCCAAAGATACACACAACTAACCAACCAAAACAAGCATAGATTGATATTGCCGCATATATATACCCTACTCTGCTGTGAATGGCTTTAAAGTTATGTAAATTCATCTCGGATTGTACATTGTTTTGAAGAAACGGTATTTGGGTCTGCCCATCAAAGATACCTGGGGACTGAAGATTGAAAAGTCTTTCTCCCCAGCTAATTTCTTCTCCTGCTATAAATAGTAAACCTACAGATAGGATTAGGAAAAGAAGAAAGAAAGGTTTAGAAACTTTTCTAAGTCTGGAAGATAGTATCAAAGCTACCACCCCAGATGCTCCAAAGAGACAGAACTGTAACCACTCCACTATGTGATCTTCTGTCCCAACTACTTCATAGAGAGGATAATTGGTACCTCTTAACCAAAGTATTGCAAAACCTAGGAGTATTGGAAATATAGTTACAAGAACAAGGAGAACAGTTCTCTTTGTTTTATTTCCCAATATTATTTTATCAAAAGAAACATACATGGGGTATATGTTACTAGATATACAAAAAGATGTTAAGAGTAGATTAAAAATGTCAGCACTGAAAAGAAATAGCAGAATTAAACCTAGGAATTCCAAACATACCACATCAAGACTGAGGCCTAATCTATGATATTATATTGCATATAACTTAATTCAGAAAAAGCATGGAGGGGATACCTGAGCACGAGACTACCTTAGAAACAGAAGAATTGGCATCCACAACTACAGAACAAAATGCCCAAGTAGTCGAAACTCTGTCATCTAACGAAGAAAACGAATGGTACCCCATTAGAGTAAAGGGTCAGCCTGAAGGGACTGTAATCACAACAGATCAAGATCAATCACAGTTAAAATATATGCTGAATTTTAGAAAAATTTTAGAGAGTGGCAAGTGGTTAACAGAAATAGTAGAAGATGAAGAGGGTTTTCTCTCCTTAAAACTAGATCCTGTAATGACAGAGGGAATTGAAAAGATCGGAGAGGATGAATACCTAGATACTAGAATTGCTAGCAAAAATGAAAACGGGGACATTATATTACTACCTGAAAGTGGTTATGAGGAATATGTCGAAAATGATTTTAAAGACAATGATAACCTTCTACACAGAGGAATGTCCTTTGAGGAAATGAAGGAGATACAAAGGACTGGAATTGTAAAAAGCAGGGGCGATGTGGTAGGAAATGGACTAACATTCTTTTCAAAAACCCCCTCCGAATCAATGGGATATGCAATTGAGGGCCAAATGCCAAAAGGTTTGGGAATGCCTACTTTCGAATACCCTACATATCATATCTCGATAGAAGATCCCAAGAACTATTCTTACGAAGGAGGTTTCGAGGTAGCACTCTCCGAGAGTGTTCCCAGTGAGAAAATAGTCGAGAGTGTCGAAATTCGCCCATACTATATCAAGGGAGGCAGAATCCCTCTTAACAAAGACCTAGAAGGGAGATTAACTCCAACCCACGATTACAATATACTCTTCCAAAATCCTATTAAACTTAAGGTCGCAATTAAAAAATTCACCAGGGAAGCAAGCGACAAAGAAACCCTACAGTAAGACTAAAAATACCAATGTAGGATGTCCCCTATAGGTGCCAGATAGTGACATAACCGATACTGACACAGCCTATAAGTAATGCTATAATCCACAAGTTCGTAAGAACAGATCTTTAACAAATAGAAGTAATAAACAAACCCCACAAGAACTGAAGGAGGATTAAGATGAATGTTTTGCTTTTGCCGACAACAAGCTTTTTGGATCAGGAAGGTAAATTCAACATAAATAAAGCATTACTACAATGTGGAAGAATAGGAGGAATATGTTATAGCCCAGATGGGTACGAGAAATTAAGAAGGGAGAAAGTCGAAACTACAATAAAGAGAGTTGATTTAACAATCAATCTCGGACACCACAGTATCTATGATCATGTGCAGATATCTCTTGAGATAGAAGGGATCCCAAAGATCTTAGCAATGATACTGAACAACGAGAAGCAGTACACGACTAGTGAGAAATCTAGTCGATATACTCACATTGTAGCTAACCAAGACTCCCCTCTTTCCGAGATTGAAGTCCAACTGTACGAGAAATGGATTACAATTTTCGAAGAGATGATCTCTGAGCAGTATCCAGAGATTGACGAGAGAAAAAGAAAGAAACTTGCACTTGAGAACGCAAGGTATTTTGTCTCTGTGTTTGTCCCAACCAATATGGTTTATACTGTTCCTTTAGGACAGTTAAATCGTATAGCTAGATGGCTAGATGATTATACAAAAGAGAGGAACGATCCATTAGCAGAGAGACTATCTCCTTCCATAAAAAATTTCCTATCTAGTCTTAATAAACTCAATTTAATTGAGCCAAGACTACAAAGTAACGAGAAATCAAGAGAACTATCTCTCTTTGTCCCGAAGTGGAAAACTTCATCGTACAAAGAAATTTTTGGGATAGTGTACGCAACTAGGTACTCTGGTTCGTTTGCACAATTAGCACAAGCACACAGACATCGGACGATTCACTACCAAATGGATATTCCAACAATATTTCGTGCATTCGTACCTCCAATCTTGAAAAACTATCCTCAGAAACAGCAAATGTGGATCAAAGATATGCAAAAGGTTGAGAGCCTGTTTCCACAAGGACAGATGATTGAAATATACGAAGAAGGTTCTCTCGAAATGTTCTTACTCAAGTGCAAAGAAAGGTTGTGTACACATGCTCAACAGGAAATAATGTTGCAAACCTCAGAAACCTTGAGAAGATACTTGTCTTCAATAGAGGGAGAGAATCCTAATCTATACACCTACCTTCTACAATACAGCAAGGGTGCAAGATGTACCTTTCCAGATTATATCTGCATGAATCCTTGTGGATTTAAGGAAGGTGTTAATTTAACAAGAAATATCTAATTGATTAGTTTAAAGGGAGGAATAGAGCCAATAGCTCTTTCACTATTACTTCTATTTTTCCCTTTATGGATCTGGAGACGACGGGAATTGAACCCATGTCCAAAAGCTTTGTCTAGTACCATGTACAAACATAGTTAACCCTGTATAGTAAGATATTTCTAGAAAGGTTAACAAAAAGAAATATCCCCTCGGTTATATATCTAAGTTAGTTACCCTACCGACCAAATAATTAACCGTACCCTGATAACGACTATCTATATCCCCCTATCAGAGAAAGAAGAAATAGACACTAGCCAAAATAATTAGCTAGACCTTATGCAAAGTTAAATGCATAAGCAGGAACTGCAAAAGCAGCCCTTAACTTAGCACCTAAATCATTGACAAAGGCGACAATCTTATTTTCTACACTTAAGTTGTGTGTTGAATAACGAATCAACAAACGGTTTGTGATAACTAAACGCAATCTTCTGTCGAATGCCTTACGTCCCCATATTGATAAAGAACATCAGTATTATACCATTTATTTATATCCTTTTGAACCACCTGAATGACCCCCTATTCTATACAGAACAATAACCCCATTATCCTTAAAAAACCAAAGAACCCTTATATCCCCTGTTACTCTCGAGCTATACACTTTCCCTAAAGAGGAAATTCTAACAAAATGAGCATATAATCTAGAATTAAAAGGATTTTCTCTTAAAGCCCCTATTATCACACAAAGAGACACATCGTCAAATTTCTTTTTCTTGCTCTCCTTTTACTAAATCCTTGTAATAATACCCACTCTCCCTTATCTTCCTGTCTAAAGTCTTCCTATCTACCTCAACCAACCCAAACTTGGGCCAAAAACCCTCTGCCCATTCAAAATTATCTAATAAAGACCAATGAAGATATCCAAAAAGATCAACACCCTCTTCCAAAGCACCCTCCATAGCTCTAAAAGTTTCATCCAACCACCATTTCCTGTACCTATCCTCCCTGTCTGCCAAACCATTCTCTGTAATAATAATTGGTAAATCATATTTATCTTTTAAATCTTTCAAAACATAATATATGGAATATGGTTTCAAACCCCATCCAATATCACTTCTCTTCTCGTATTCACCTTTCAGCCCTATTCCACATATCTCAAAATCAAAATAGAAATTAAGGCTTATGTAATCTAAATGGTTTTTAATTTTATTTAAGAAAAGCTCATTATTAAACCAGTGAGAAATTTTAGCTAACATGTTGTTAATAAACCTGTTTCTATACCCCCTGTATCTCTGGTTATTTTTAGCTAAAGAGACCTGAAGATTATTATCATATTGCTTAATAACCACATATGCTCTCTTGTGCATATTAACAAGATTAACAAAACAAACCTTCCAGAACTTAAAAATATTTTTCTTTTGGGGAGGCCACTTTCCTTGAAGATAGCTAGAGGTAGAGATAACTAATGGTTCATTTATTGTCACCCAGTACTTAACATCCTCTCCAAAATTCTTTACAAGAACATCAACATACCTTTCAAAATATTCAACTATATTCTTAGCTAACAAACCTCCTTCTTCCTCAAGCCATAGAGGTATTGGCCAATGCCAACATGTTAAAAAAGGCTCTATACCATTATCCTTCATTTCCTTTATTAACCTACTGTAGTAATCTAATCCCTCCTTTGAAAACTCTCCTTTTTTTGATTCTACCCTAGACCAATCTACAGAGAATCTGTAGCTATTCAAACCAAGCTCCTTTAAAAGTTGTACATCCTCTTTATATCGATTAAAACTGTCTGCTGCTTTACCACTTATATAATTTTCATATATACAAGCCTCTTGCATATTCTCCTTCCCTATTGGATAGTTGAAGAAACCCTTTCTTCCTTTCCTGTAGAATTCACCCTCTACCTTTGCATGATCCTTCTCCCACTTGGACCAATTATTGTTAAGCCCTCCCTCTACCTGATGTGCCGATGTAGCTGCTCCCCAGTAGAAGTCTTTAGAAAATTTAAATGCCATCTTCTTGTTGGACACTAAGTTTAACCCTGCTTCCCCTTAACACTCTCCCACAACCCAATACTTGTAGCTACAGCTAGGTTCAAAGAATCAATATCATTACTGTGAGGGATATACACCCTCTCCCCTACACTCTCGTACTCCTCGCCCAACCCTCTACTCTCATTTCCTTGAATTATGGTAAAAGGCTCTTTAAACTCAACCTCCTCGATGTTCTTTCCTCTATCTAAAACAAATGGGTAGTAGTTCTGTTTCGAGAATTCGGACATATACTCCTGAATAGCTTTGTAGTGTTTAAAGCGTATGTTAAAAAGTGCTCCCATCGTAGACCTAACAACCTTCGGATCAAAAATATCTACACTTGGTTCAACTATCGCTAAATTTCTAAAACCAAAACCTAACATAGTACGAATAATGGTTCCTAAATTCCCCATATTACTAGGATTATCCAAAAGAAGATGATTTTCTCCCTCCTCTAATTCGGACACATACTTCTCAAAAACACCCACCACATATGTGTTCTCCTTAAAAGCCAATTTCTCAATTAACCTGTCATTACTCTCCAAATGTATCCCTTCTTTCTTACATACATCACAAATCTCCCTAACCCCTTCTGTTTGCATACTCTCTTCCTTCACCAAGACTTTAAGAACCTCTCCCTTTCTGTGTTTGATGAGCTCCAAAGTAGGATATATTCCAAAGGAATATGAATGAGAAAACTTCTTCTGATATTTCTTCAATTTAGGCATTAACATGTACATATACTATCTCTTTTTCCTTTTCTTTGCACCTTTCTGTTTAATCTTTACCTCACGAAGATCATTTACAAACCCTACCGTTAAAGCCAAACGACCAAAAAGGTTAACAAGAGAAGAATACTCTAACAATTTACTACCCTCATTCAGTAGGTTCTCTAAGAGAAACATCCTCGAAAAAAGAAAAAGGGAAAGAGCAAAGATTATCCAAAAATCTAGGTTGGAGTAAATCCAGTTTTTCCTTCGAAAGAAATATACAAGGAAAACAAACAGAGAAACGATCAAACCAACAGTAATCAGTATCTGCGTAAAGGTATCTAAGCTCTGTAGTCGTACAGAAGATATTGCTGAAAAGCCTAAAACAAAAAGGGAATGAGACAAGGAAAAGGAGCCCTTCTGTTTAATAGTGACCCTATATCGAAGAAAGATTACAACCAAAAGAAAAAGAGAGAAAACTGCAGAAGAAAGAGATATTGCCTTTTCTGCATTATCAAACCAAAGCAGATTTTTAACAAAAACAGAGAATATTAAAAGAATACTTAAGACAAAAAACATCATTAAAAATTGAAGGAAAACATGCTCGCCGTCTAACTTCTTCTGGTTCATAATCCCTACCCTATTAAATATATATTTAAATAATACAACAGTTAAGGACTTTTTAAAACAAAATAGAATGTAGCAATACTATCTTCCTATAGTTCGATAATTAGAAATTATAGTTTTCTGTATGGAGGAAAGATGCCTTTACAGTAGCCTTTTAGTGCTGTCCCTTGTGGTTGTCCACAAAAGAGAAGCAACTGTGTTTAACTTTCTTTCAGAGGACTTCTGAACTACTAAATATGGAATACATAGCAACAACGGAGGGAGAGGGATTCGAACCCCCGGTCCCAAATAAATGAGACAAAGCATTTCGAGTGCTTCCCTTTCGACCACTCAGGCATCCCTCCTTTCGCTTATTATATCAATAATCTTGAAATATTTATGTATTACTACTAGACCTTCTCCAAAGGTATGTATTCACCATATGTTAACCTATCCAATCTTCCCCATTTTCGAATATCCTTGTACAGTAACTTGTCCTGCAAGAGTACAAATATGGGATCCTTATCCTTCTCCCCTACTAAAAATATCAATGTCCCTGGAAAGTTCAACTTAGTCTCTACAATTAGAAATATTGTGCCCTCTTTCTTAGCAAAGAAGAATTTATCTAACAGATACCACTCATACAACCTTCCTGCAGTATCTATTCCTCTTGCGGTAATCTGATGCTTAAGCTTAACCGGTTTTGTAGTACCTGCAACATACAAAAGAAAGAGAACTGACATAATTGCTGCCATGAGGAAATAGTTCTTTAATATCGCTAAGAGCAAAGCAAAAAGAAGTGCAAATACAACAATTACTAAAAATCCTTTCTTGTTAAAGCCAAACTGATACCTATCTGGAGCACTCCACTCAAAAAGCTTTATATTTTGTACAACCTTTCTTTTTGGAGCAGGATCATCCTCTAACCTAACCTCTTCCTTTACTATCTCGTCCCTTCTTTTCTGTTTTTCCTGTTTTTTAGCCTCTATTTTTGCCTTCTTAATCTTCTCTTCCCTCTCTCTTAAATTCCTTTCCCCAGAAACCATTTCCAAAAGTTTTCCAAACTCACTTTTTTCGTTTACGATCATTTCCTCTTTGTTTTTCTTGGTCATATGATAATCATATAATAAATGTAAATATTAAGACAACTAAAAGAATTGATATTCCCCATATCCAATTTAGTATATGAAAAAAGTTGAGTGCAAATACAGTTAGTACTCCCATTGTTAAAAGAAAAGATGCCTTAACTGTTCTTGCTATTCTTTCCTTCTTTTCACTTTCCTGTTTGGACAACATCTCGTCCTCTAGCTCCTCTTCTTCTCTCTTTTCCCCTTTTCTCTTTAAAAGGATTTGCACTAAGTATATTAAAAGATTAAACAAGGAGAAAGAGATTAGAGACACCAAAACTAGCAGTGTAAATATATTTATCCAATTGTACTCTCCTAAGTCATTTAGAGGAAGAAAGTTCGGGTTACTGAACAAATAGTACCCAAATGTGACAGAGGTTCCCAGTATTAAGATTATGGATAAAAGGTATTTCATAGCTTTATATTATCTAGGTTTTAATAATTAAAGTTAAGATCATTAGAATTTTTAAATTATATAAATTTTAATATATCTCCTTATGAATATTTTAATTATAGAGAATTCTTCAACTCTTTCCCAATTACTCTACAAAACTTTAGAGGCATATGGACATAAGGTAACTCTTGATGATAAGAATTTTGTAAGTAAAAATTTAGTTGGAAAAAAGATCTTTGAATTGTTCATATTAAATACAAATCTAGAGAAAGATGTTACCAAGGAGTTACTTAAATACATCGTAGAAAAGAGCAAAGAGAGTAAAATCCTGGGAATATGTAATAAGGGAAGCTGGATTGAAAAAGTTGATTTTTTAAACAACGGAGGCGATGATGTTTTAACATATCCATTTCCCATACAGGAACTCCTTGCAAGAATTCAGTCTCTTGTTAGAAGGCCAAGAAGCTATGTAGACAGAAATATGTACATTGGAGACTTTATGTTAGACCTAGACACCAAATCTGTGTACAAGGACGACAAGGATGTTGAAATTAGGAGGAAGGAATATGACCTTTTTGAGTATCTTGTTAGGAATAAAGAGAGGGTGATATCAAGATGTGAGCTCTTAGATCATGTCTGGGACTACAGAGAGTATGTTGGTTCAAACACAGTAGATGTGCACATTAACAGATTAAGAGACAAATTAAAGAGTAAAGAGATAATAGAGACAGTCCACGGTGTTGGTTACAAGTTAAAAGAGCTTAGGAAGGATCCTAAAGCATCATAGGCATAACTAGATGTATGAAGTTGTCATCTCCCTTTATTTTGAATACACCCGGTCTTACAGCCTCAGAACATTCAAATACTATTTCTTCAGAATCAACATGATTCAAAATATCTGTGAGAAGTTTAGAACTAAATGCTATTTTAAGTTCACTACCCTCCACTTTACAATTAAAATGACTCTCATTCTTACCTAAATCTGCCTGTACTGCAAAGAGTGAAATTTTATTGTCCTTCGGGTCAATATCTAAAATCATCTTATTTCCTAAAACAGATCTTGCAATTATATTTACAACCTTTAAGGAGTTAAAAAAGACTTCCTTCTCTATCTCACATTTCGTTTTGTATCCAGTAGGAATAATCTGCTTATATTCAGGAAATTCCCCGTCTATTAACCTTGATGTTAAATCGATATCCCCTACTCTAAACATTACCTGATTTTTATCTTCAATTAAGTATATTGATATTAAGTCCTCTTCGCCTCCCATCTCATTTATTATATGAGATAGCTCTGTAAAAGCTCTAACAGGGACTAAGAAACTTTTAACCTTATCACTCTTGGAAGTTTTAATAACCTGTTTGGACAATCTCAATCCATCTGTAGCTATGAGAGCTATTTCATCATTTTCTATCTCAAATTTAACCCCAGTTAAAACAGGTTTAATATCATCAGTTGCAGCTGCAAAAGCAACCCTATTAATAGCCATAACTAAATCGGCACTATTTATCTGTATAAATGGCTCATCCTTTTTACTTACAGAAGGAATACTTGGGAAATCATCAGAGGGCATTGTATTAAAACTAGCAGAGTTATTTGTAGTAGATATGTTGAAATTTTGTTTCTCTACCTCAACAGTAACTACCTCTTCTGGAATTGAATTAACAAATTCAGAAAGTTGTTTTGCTGGAAGTGTTATCTTCCCATTATCTTGAACATCCGCCCCTATCCAAGTTGTTATACTTAATTCTAAATCAGTGGTCTTTATTGTCAATCTATCTTTATCTGTTTCTAAAAATACATTATTAAGTATTGGTAAACCTGGTTTTGTGCTGACAACCCTACTAAGTATGTTGAGATACTTGGAAAATGTGTCTTGATTGCAAGAAAACTTCATATTACTGTAATAATATTTTAAATGTAAGCAGTTTAGTTTTACTATTCTATCATTTTTTCTCAGAGAAAAGAATTAAAGATGTACTATTATCTATATTCTATATATAAATAGTAGTAACAGTAGTAGAGAGTGTGTATATGTATATAACTAATGTGGATTTATATAAAATATCTACTTCTACTAATTCTTACAGCCTCCTCTACCTTTGTGTATAAGGTAGAGAAGAGAAAGGGTTTAAAATAGTGCACACTTTCTTTAACAGTAAAGTTTTTGGAGTGTGGATTTAATTTATGGATAGATGGTGTAAAACTTTTTATAACTGTGAACACTCTGAAAGTAGGAAATGTTTAATCTATACTCTTTCTACTATTTAACAGTATTTTTGAGTGTGGAAAAGTAGCAAAGTTATCAGGAGATATTAGTGAGTTATAAACAGAGTTGTCCACATAACTAACTTCTTAAGATTTTTACACAAGCCTCAATCTTTTCTGCAATTCTACTATTTTCCTCTTTAATATTTTCTATCTTTTCACAGGCATGAATAACTGTGGTGTGATCTTTTCTATTTACCTCTCTTGCAACTTTCTCTAAAGGATATTCGAGTTCTGTTCTTAGAAGATACATGACTATCTGTCGACTTTGTGCTATGTATGCAGTCCTTCTCTTCCCTTTTATCTCGGAAGGTTTAACATCGAAGATCTCACTTACTGTATTTATTATTTTCTTTGGTGTAATTCTTTTTCTTTTTGTCTCAAGATCTATTTGTAATATTCGGGCAACATCTTGTTCTGTTGGTTTTACTCCAAGCTTAAAAAGAGAAACCACTTTAGTTAAAGCACCTTCTAATTCCCTTATATTACTCTCGACATTTTTTGCTATTAGCTCTATATACTCATCTGGAATGCTGTAATTCTTTTCACTTAAGTATTGACGTAAAATTGCTATTCGTGTTTCATAGTCAGGAGCCTGAATATCTGCGACCATGCCTCCTTCAAACCTAGATCTAAGCCTGTCTGTAATATTTTTAATTTCCTTTGGAGGTCTATCAGAGGCTAGAATTATCTGTTTGTTTGCTTGGTAGAGAGTATTGAAGGTGTGGAATAGTTCTTCTTGTGTTCTTGGATATGTTTCTACAAATTGGACATCATCTATGATTAAGAGGTCGACAGCCCTGTATTTATTCCTGAAGTCCTCGTTTCTTTTTGTCCTGATTGCTTCTACCATCTCGTTTAGGAATTGCTCTATGGAAATATATATAACCTTTTTATTAGAATTTCTTTGCAATATCTCATTTCCAATTGCTTGCATAAGGTGTGTCTTCCCAACTCCCGTTTCTCCATAGTAAAACACGGGGTTGTATGCACTACCTAAATCTTCTAAAACTGCTTGTGCCACAGCCTCTGCCAACCTATTATTCGACCCAACTATGAAGTTTGAAAAAAGGTATTTAGGGTTAAGGTGAGAGTCTTCTAAAGCTCTTTTGTATTCAGACTCTTCTTTCTCTGCAGCAGAGAAAAGATCTAGAACCTCTTCCTGTTCTCCTTGTGGATTATGGTATTCATATCTATCTTTTGGAGATAAATCCTTTTGTCTGAGATTTATCTCTATTTCAAAGTTTCGTTGACAAGTCTTTCTTAATGCTCCTTGTAGAGCATACTTGTAATCTTTAAGAATTTTTTCTCTTTTGTATGCTGCCTCGCAAGACATCTGGACAACGCCGTTGTTAATGTCTTCGATATATACATTCCCAAAAAGTCCTCCAAATTCTCTTTGTCCAATTGCTTGTTTCAAATACTCTTTAGCAACCTTCCAGATTTCTTGTGGATCAAGATCATTGTCACCGCTTTCTCTTTTGTCTGCGTGCGTAGTTTCTATTTTCTGTAAATGTTTTTCAAAATTTACTTTCTTCATAGAAGAGAGGTGTAATTAACTAGTTAGTAATTTAAATTGGGGGGCAGTCTCATGGTCGATTGGGACTTTTCTCTATTATAAGGATTTGTTTGGAAATGTGGATATGTTGTCCACCCAGTGATAGAAACCTTCATACAGAGCGATTTCAAAGAGAGTAAAATAACTCTAATAATTTTAGACAACATATTAAAGATTTAAACATATACTTGGCAAGAGTGCTGTTGGTCTGTATAATAAGCCTGTAATGAAAAGAACATATCAACCTAAAAACAAAAAAAGACTTAAGAAATTCGGATTTCGAGCAAGATCTAAAACTCCTGGTGGAAGAAGAGTTTTGCAAAGAAGAAGAGCAAAAGGCAGAGAGCAACTCTCCGTTAGCGAAGAGTACAAGCTACTTAGAAAAAAGCACGGAAAAGATATAAGATAGTATATATATTATGCTTCCTAAAAAATTCCGACTACCTCCTGAAAACTTTGACAGAGTATATAAAAATGGCAAAAAGATAAGAGGCCAGTATGGAATGTTTGTATGTGCAGAAAGCGATATGGGAAACCCCCGTTTTGGTTTTGTTGTGAGTAAAAAAGTTGGAGGAGCTGTCTTAAGAAATAGGATGACAAGGCTCTTAAGGGTTACAGTTATGGAAGTAGTTAATGAAAAGAACATGGGAGGATTGAATCTAGATTTTCAGTATATTGCTTTCAAATTTTGTAATAAAAAGACTGACTTAAAAAGAGAGGTGCAATTCCAACTACAAGATGCTTTAAAAATATTTGATGAATAAGAAGTATGTTTAAAAGGATATTTCTTTTAACAATTAAAGGATATCAGAAAATTTTTTCTTTTGATCATGGACTCTTAGGAAAAATATTTCCTAATACAAGATACTGTAGGTTTATTCCTACCTGCTCCGAGTATGGATATGATGCAATTTCAAAATACGGTCCAATTAAAGGAGGGTGGATTTTCTTAAAAAGATTTGTAAGATGTAATCCTTGGAACCGAACTGAGAGATATGATCCTGTCCCTTAGCTTAAATTTATGATATATTCGCTAGCATTATATTAGTTATCTTTTTTATATGTTTGCAACAATTTGGAATACCATAATTTATCATCCAATACTGAATCTGTTGATTGTTTTTTACAATCTTCTTTTTGATAATTTGGGTTTAGCCATTATTGCTGTTGCAATTGTAATCAGGCTTGCACTTGTTCCCTTAATGAAAAGTCAAACAAATATGACAAGGAAAATGGCCTCTTTAAAGCCTCAGTTAGATGAGCTACAGAAAAAATACAAGAACAATCCAGAGAAGCTGTCACAAGAGCAAATCAAACTTTACAAGAAAGAAGGATACAATCCCTTAGGATGTTTGGTAACTTTTATCCCACAATTAATAATTCTCTCTGTTTTAATACAGGTGATCAGAAATGTTACTAGCGGGGAGTTAGATGGACTATATCCTTTTGTGGCCAACTGGTTAAATAATGGAGCATCTTTGAGTATCAATACAAATTTTTGGATATGGGATTTGACTAAATCATATAACGATCTTTCATCTGAATTTGGGAAATTTTCTACAACAGCCCTCCCCTATTTGGCACTTAGTATTCTTGTTGGTTTCTCTCAGTATCTTACCTCTAAATTCACACAGGCCATACAGGATCCTCAACCACAGAAGAAGAAAACAAAGAAAAAAGACGAGGGAGTATCACCAGAGGATATGCAAAAAAAGATGTCAAAGTCTTTCATGTTTATACTACCCTTTTCTACCATTTTCATTGCAATCAGTGCTCCAGCAGCATTAAGTCTGTACTGGGCAATACAATCTCTTATGTTAGTTATTCAGTATATGGTTTTAGATTGGGACAAGACAAAGAAGGGAGTTCAAAATCTTCTAACAAAATTAAAAGAGAAGAAAAAGAGAAGCTCCTCTGATTAAGTAATTAAATTTTCAGAATTATCGTATGAAAGATAAAGAAATAGTTAAGCTGATGGAAAGAGAGGTAGACTCCTTATGCTCTCTGTTAAATGTTGATTGTGAGAAAAGGTTAGAAATACATGAGGGGGAAGAGGATGTTAAGTATATAAAGGTGTTTTTCGAAGGAGAGGATCTTGGATATATGATTGGTAATCACGGAAGGCACTTAGACTCTATCCAATATATCTTGCAAATAATTCTAGGGAAGGTGTTAGATCAAGATCCAAATTACAGAGTACTTGTAGATGTAGGTGGGTATCGAGAGGAAAGGAATAGTAAACTAGAAGATTTAGCATTGCAGAAAGCGGATGATGTAAGAATACTTGGGGAGGCTATAGAGCTTCCTCCAATGAAGCCTTCAGACAGAAGAGCTGTGCATGTAGCTTTGTCACAGTTTGACGATATTACAACAGAGAGCGAAGGGGAAGGGAGAGATAGGTATGTTGTTATTAAGCCTGTAAAGTAACAATAGTAAGTGCTAGAATTGATTAATGAAGAAGTTTATTAATAAAAGGGTCCTTTTTGTTTCTCTATCTACCATTCTATTTATTGCGTCACTTTTTCTTTTAAGCAGAGAGTCCGTGGGGAGGATAATCTTTCTTTCCTTAACTTTTTCCATATGGTTGAGCACATTTCTATACACGAAGGATTTGATATTCTCCTCTCTCTTGTACATATTAATTGTTCTCCCATTTAATGTAACGCTGCAGCTACCTGTTGCTGTTGAAATATTTAACACACAAATTACTCTCTCAGAACCTTTCGTTAATGGAATACATGTTAATTACCTTGTCCCTACCCTTTCAATTATTGATACAGGAGTGGTTCTTTTACTATTCTCTTTATTAGTAGAAGAGGGAGCATCCTTCTATTTAAAAATGTTCAAATCTTTAAAAACAGGTTTACTGATATTTCTGATTTATTTAATAATTCAAAACATTCTGTTAGAAAACTTCCTGACAAGCTTTAGCTCCCTTCGAATTTTCCTTTATCTCCTAGTCACTATTAGTACAGTTCTCTATTACAAGGAGCGAAAGGAGAAATTAAAGGGCTTACTTCTTTCTGCAACCTTCGTACTGTTGCTTAACACTCTAATTCAGGGGATTGTAGGTATTTTACAAGTTTCAAGAGGAGCTTCTTTAGGCTTAACATTTCTGGGAGAGTCTCAGGTAGTAAGTGGTATGTACGGATCAAGCTTCATTAACCTAGGGGGACAAGCATTTCTTAGGGCATATGGGACATTTCCTCATCCTAATATTTTTGCCGGTTTCTTAATCTTAAGCCTCTTAATTGGGATTGTGTGTGCAAAAAGACTTCCGGGCTTTGGTGTTTCTCTTGCCCTTCTCTCTCTTCTTGCTCTCCCATTAACATTCTCAAGGGCTGCGATTTTAATTGCTGCACTGATACTTCTCATTCTTTTCATCCGTGCGTTTTTGAGATCTAACAAAAAAGCGGGTGTTCTTGCTGTCTCTCCCCTTCTCTACTTTGAGAGATTTGGTAACTTGGTTAGAGGAGGTGATAGTAGCTGGAGTGAGAGGATTGATCTGCTTAAAGTTTCAACAAAACTTGTGAAAGAAAATTTCTTACTAGGAACAGGAATGGGGAATTTTATAAAGGCCATGGGAGATTATGCCCCAAGTACATCCAGAGGAATTTCTCTTTTACAACCAGTTCACAATATCTTTGTTTTGCTTTTTGTAGAGTTGGGACTCCTAGGGTTTTTAATCTTCTTCTATATTTTAGGAAGAATCTGTATAAGTAATTTAAAGAAATTTACATTCTTTAAGCTAGGGGTTTTACTTACTATCTTGATTATTGCCTTTTGGGACCATTATTTAATTTCTCTTCCTCAAGGTTTGGGAATATTTATGTTTCTATACTTGCTGCTAGTAGTAGATCTAGATTCTATGCTTGGAAACTTTAAAGGAGAAACGGAGAGAGTGGGATTCGAACCCACGGTATGATTTCTCATACGCACGCTTTCCAAGCGTGTCCTTTCGACCACTCAGGCATCTCTCCATGGCGATTATTCTAACAAATATTGAACTACTTAACTAGCGATTAGCTATCTGAAAGATGCGTACCTGGCCGGAATCGAACCGACAACCTACTGCTTAGAAGGCAGTTGCTCTATCCGATTGAGCTACAGGTACTTAACAGAAGCAATTTTATCAGGAAATAGTAGGAAAATAAAGGATTAATTAGTATTCTTGATCGATATTAATACTCCCCCTTGCCTCTTTGGGAACCTTTTAAGTCCTTCTGGGAACCATTCAGGGAAAAACTCTACTCTTGTTTCTTGATCAGAGAACTCTAAACCTTTAAGATACTCCTGCCCCTCCTTCCATTTCATTGTTTTTAGATTCTTGAGGATATCATCAGTATTTACCTTTGGCTTAACAGCACTTTTAGCCACTAGTTTAATCGAAATTCCTTGTGCATTACTCTCTACCACAGTTACCTCCTTCTTTATCTCCTCATCTAATTCTAGATCCCAGTCACTATCTGTTTCAAAGAGATTCTCCTCTTTTGCTTTCTCTGTTAACATGTCTGCAACACCACGATCAAAGTCATTTTTTAGGTAGTATGAGCCTACGCTTTTTGTTGTAATTGAAACATTAACCTCTTTGGCTTCTGCTCCTATTGCAACATCCGTTTTGGTACTATCCGGAAGAACCTTACTTGAAAGAGAGTCTGGAATTAGTTCCCAATTATCATTGATATCTTTTATTTCAGATTCTCCTTCCTCGATTGCTATGTTACTTAATTCTTTTACAGCACCGTCAACGTCAGCTTTAGAGAGCACGGTATATTCCTCTTTAGAACCTCCGGTAATTGCTCCACTATTATTTAAGGCAGAGAGTTGATTCGTAGAGTATCCTTGGAAAGTAAAGAGCTGTCCTGCAGGGAAGTTATATTCATCACCTACCTCTATGGCACTTATGGATGCAGGGGTAGGATCATTACATTTTATTGAAGCAGCTGAGTCTAAACTGTAAGTTTTTCCTCTAGTAGAAAGGGTCTGACCTGCTGGAAGCTCTAATGGTTGAACATTCTCATCACAATCTTGAACGAAATATGTAATATTCACTTGCCCTTTTGCCTTTTCTCCTTTAAATGCGGTTCCTGTTGCTTTTACATTTGTTGATCTTGATTTCTCTACACTTTCTGTTTTAACTGGAATTTTAAGGTTTTCAAAATCGATCTCTTTAATATTTTCATCTCCCTTAAAAACCTCTTCGATTTCTACCTCCTTTGCCTCGACATATATCCTGACTTTTACGAGTAGAGCCGTGTTTAAGTATATGATACCTGCAAGTAGGAGTACTACTACTACAGAAATCCCTATTAAAGGAAGTTGTTTCTTAAATTTTGCTGAGAGAGGAAGTTTTTTAAAGAAACTTGTAACCCCAGAACCTACAAGTTTGGTTTTATCCCCAAAAGCAGATGCCTTTGCAGTTCTATCTTTAGGGGTTGTTTTAATGGGGTCTTTTGTTTTGCTACTAAAATCTACTTGTGAGAGATCCTGTTTGGCTCTCTGTTTTCTTTCTATTTCTGCTTGTCTCTGCTCATTCTCCAAGTATGTTATCTCTAACTCTTCTTTTTTTAATGATGGAAGATCTTCATCGAGGGTTATCAAAACAGAATCATTTTCATCCTCCAAAGACCTTTGTTTTTCCTGACTTTTTGCAATTGCTGCATCTATTCTTTTTTGAAATTCTGTTGGTTTTTCCTCTTCCCTATTCTCCTGCTCTTGCTCTCTCTTTTCGGGAAGTTGCTTTTTGGGAGGGGAGAGTCTCTTTGCCCTATTGATTTCTTCTGTTTCCCACACCTCTTCTTCAGGGAATTGAGGGGAATCTATGGTAGAAAGATTCGCCAGCTTGGCATTCCTAATTCCTGTGACATTTTTAATAATTTGAGCCACTAAAAGTTTCTCTGTTTCGTCCGCTGTTTCAAGAAGAACCTTTAGGTTTATCGGACTGATTAACAAATCTGTTTCCTCTGCAAAAGTTAAAACGATTCTTTCATTTCGTGATTCTAGTATGGCAGTTACCAAGTCTGTTAATTCGTCCTCCTTGTTTACTACAATTTTTGTTACTTTTTTCTCACTATCCATTGCTGTTTTTTACTTTAGTATCATACACAAATTTAGCTAAAGAAGCGGGGGTTACATCAAAAAGATATCTTAAATTACCACTATTGTCCTTAATGTTGTCAAGATTTTCTGGAGTGAAGAATTCTATTTTAGGTACGACAGGGAATGGAAGAAATTTTTTCCAAGGGAATTCTAGCATAACTTCCTTTATTTCTGGCAAGAGTGCTCCTCCTCCACAAAGGTATATTTGTGTAGGAAAAGAAGAGATATCATCGCAGTAACTAAAGGCTGACCGAAGGGTCTTCATCCACAGTTTAGCAACAGGGTATACGATCTTTTGAATATCTCGAGCTAACTCTTTGTTTAGTTCCTTTTTGGAATACTTAATTTTACGTTGCTCGGCAAAGCGATATTCTAAATCCAGCATCTTAGCAATTTCCTTTGTGAAAGTTCTACCTCCAAAGGCGAACATCTTTGTTTCAACAACATTTCCTTTCTCTACAATTGCTAAATCTGTAGTTCCTCCTCCTATATCTATGAAAATGGCAGAAAAGTCCCTGTTGGTAGATCCAGAATATGCTCTCGCCACAGAGAATGGTTGGGATACAATGTTTAAAACTTGCATTTTAAGTTCCGAGGCAACTTTTTTAAGTGCTTCTGTATATGTTTTAGGAGCGAAAGAAGCGTAGAAGTTGAGTCTTACATCCCTACCTTTATATCCAACAAGGGAGTCAACAGGCATTCCCCCTATCTCCAATCCTGTCTGTGTAATATGTAATATTTCTATGTCCTCGTTGGTAAGTCCAATTCTTTGACTTAGATCCTCCTTCCCACTTATCTCTATCTTGTTTTGTATTTGTGCAAGAATCTTTCTTTCCTCTTTTTCTGTTACCTCTTTCTCGTAGTTTACCTCTCTTTGGTAGTTCACTACGATGGAGACTCCTTGAATATATTCTCCAGCAATTCCCATTATGACTTTTTGTGGATATTCATCTTGTGGGACTTTGTCATTTAACTCTGAAATTGTAAGTCTACAGTTTTCTAAAACAGTATCTAAATTCTTAATGATGCCACTTTTCATTGCATGTTGCTGTTGCTCTATTCTAGAAACTTTTTTAACTTTAACCCCAAGGTCGTCGACGGTAAAAAGCAAACTTTTAAGTTTCTCTGTTCCGATATCTAAAGCAACAATATTTTCCCCCTCGATCAAATCTTTTTTGGAGGACATTTTCAAAAAAGGCAGATTCAGCATATGGAAAGTATAGCATATTTAGACTATTTGTAGAGGGTCTAGATTATTGCAATAAGGATGATTGGTTCTCTTTCCGTTTTTTTATAAATCACTCGACTGAGTTCTCTTTCTAATTTTTTAATTAGAACTTTTTCTTCAAACCTATTACCTTTTTGGGAGAAATTAACCCAATCTCTATGGATATCAAAGATTAGATTCTCGATTTCTTTCAGTAGTTCGTGTGATCCTTTTAAATATATGAAGCCTCTGGAAAGGAATCTTGGTCTGCCTATGATCTTTTTATTCTTAGAGCTTAGGTTGAGAACTACTGTGAACATTCCAAATTCAGAAAGTTGCTTTCTATCTTTAAGAACAATGTCCCCTATATCCCCAACTCCTAAACCGTCAATAAGGATAGGTTTAGATTCTATTTTTGTTCCTCTATTCCAGTAATTACCATTGTATGTCCAAAATTGGCCATCCTCTGTTAAGAACACCTTGTTCTCGGGAAAGCCCCATTTTACAAGATTCTTTTTATGGAAATATCTAAATGTTAATGATCCATGAACAGGCATAATATGGTTAGGTTTTATTAATTCAACCATCATTTTCATATCTTCTTGGTTCCCATGGCCTGTGGAGTGAATTTTTGTGTCTTCACTATCTTTAATTAATTCTATTCCAAAACCTAGGAGTCTATCGGTCATTCTCTCAATCTTCGTTATATTCTCAGGTATTTCAGAAGAAGAAAGGATTACTAAATCGCCCTTTTTAAGTTTAATGTATTTATGTTCATTAAGAGAGATTCTGTTAAGAGCGGCGTATCTTTCTCCTTGACTTCCGGTGGAGAGAATCATTAACTCTTTGTCAGGGTATTTCTTCATATCTCTCTCTTTCACGATATATTTATCCTCTATATTTATATATCTCTTCTCTCTTGCAATTTTTATTGTTTGCTCTAAGCTTCTCCCAGAGAGAACAACTTTTCTGTTAGTTCTCTTTGCAATCTCTATTAGAGAGTAAAGCCTTGTAATGAGAGAGGAGAATGCGGAGATAATAACTCTACCGTTATGTTTCGCAATTATGTCCTGCAAGTTGTTTGCGATATCTGTTTCAGAAGGAGCCTTTCCGGGAGTGGATACATTAGTACTCTCCATTAATGCTAGGTCAATCCTTCCTCTTAAACTTCTTAATTTTTCATAATCACTTTGAGGTTCATTCGCAGGAGTCTTGTCAAATTTGTAGTCTCCCGAGAAGAAAATATTTCCTTTGGGGGTTTCTAAAAATATTGAGAAAGCATCCGGGATACTGTGATTTACACCAATGAAAGAAGCTTTGAAGTACTGGCCAATGTTTACTGTTGATTTTCTATCTATTCCAATAATTTTAACTTTCTTGTCCATATCATACTCTTTCATCTTTTCTTCAATTAGAGCTTTCGCAAAACCACCTGCATATACAGGGGGAAAATCCAGCTCTGGCAAGATCCATCTTAATGCGCCAGTATGGTCAAGATGACCATGCGTTATTAATATGGCTTTTACCTTTTTCTTATTCTTTTTTAAATATCTTGTGTTTGGTATGACATAGTCGATACCATACATTTCTTGTCCAGGGAATGAGTACCCTGCATCTATCATCACTATTTCGTCTTTGTATTCTACAAAGTTGGAATTTCTTCCAATTTCTGTAGTCCCAGAGAGTGTACATAGCTGAAGTAGATCGTTTCTTGTATTCTTATTCATCGTTTATTTAATTATATTATCTATATATCTTTTACCACCTGCTAAATTATACAGGTTTAAAAGACTCTGTGTGAGGAAAATAATCAGGAGAAAATTATCTGAATTTACAAAGTTGTGTATTCTAACACAAACGGAAGCTTTTATCGAGTAAATCCCCCCTGGGGTCTGGCACGGGTCTGTGCCTCCAGCCCTTTTCCCTTACTCCGACGGCCTTTTAGCTGCTTGGGGTCTGACCCTGGGTCTGACCCTGAGTGTTGCTTGGTATGATATAATGGGCATTACTCGTAGGATATGAAAGAATTACCAAAAGCTTACAATTCCGATGCTGAAGTCGATATATACTCTCTGTGGAGCGATTCTGGACTCGCAAACCCAGATAAAATGGAGGAATATCTTGAGGAAAAGGGTTTGCAAGTTAAAGAGCCCTTTACGATAACACTTCCCCCTCCCAATGCGAATGGGAATTTACATCTAGGCCATGTATGTGGCTACTCCTTCCACGATGTAATGGGTAGATATATGAGAATGACAGGCCATCCTACCCTACTTCTTCCTGGAAAAGATCATGCCGGGATTCAAACAGAAAGCGTTTTTACTAAGCTGCTTAAAAAGCAGGGCAAAACAAAACAAGAGTTAGGAAGAGAGAAATTCTATGAAGAAGCATACAAGTTCTGTATGCAAAACGTTGAGAATGCTAGAAAACAAGAAAAGAGAATAGGACTTTCAGCAGACTATAGTAGGGAGCTCTTTACTTTGGATCCTAGGTTAACAACAATTGTCTACGAAACATTCTTCCAGATGTTTAAAGATGAGATGATATATCGAGATAAACGCATCATTAACCAATGTCCCAACTGTATGACAGCCCTTGCAGATATCGATGTGGAGCATGAAGAAACCAGAGGAATTTTCGCATATATAGTATATCCATTTGTTGAAAAAGAGGATAGGAAATTAGCCAAAGAGAAACTAGGAGTAGAAGGAATTACGATAGCAACTACAAGGCCAGAAACAATGCTAGGAGATACAGCTGTTGTTGTTAATCCTGAAGACCAAAGATACAAAGAGTTTGTTGGTAAAAAAGTGCTTCTCCCAATAGTGGAAAGGGCAATCTCTGTGATAGCTGATCAGAATACAGATATGGAAATAGGTACAGGTGCAGTTAAGGTTACACCTGCACACTCTCCAGTGGATTTTGAAATTGGTAAAAAACATAATCTGCAGATTGTTAATGTAATTAACGAAGAAGGCAAAATGAGTGGAGATATCCCTGAGAGATTTAAAGGGATGGAAACGGTTGAATGTTCTAAGGCTCTTTGTAAAGAGTTGGAAAGTCAAGGTTTGTTGATCAAAATAGAAGATATTAAACACGAGGTAACCGTATGTGAAAGATGTAGAACCCCGATAGAGCCAATTATTTCCAATCAGTGGTATTTGAATGTCTCTTCTCTGGCAAAGCAGGCTTTAAGAGAGATTAAAAAAGGAAGCCTTAAGGTGTATCCAAAAGGACAGCAGAAAGCTCTTGGACACTTTTTTGAAAACATCGAACCTTGGTGTATATCTCGCCAGCTTTGGTGGGGTCAAAGAATTCCAATTTGGTATAGCGGAGGGAAGAAATTACATGATTGGTTACAAGAAAATGAGGAGAAGACAGTTAAAGATTATGAAGAAGAAACGGGATTAAAGGCTGAAGGAACAGGAGAAGTTCGAGCAGTTGGAGAAATGCCTAAACCTGAGAATGGAGAAATTTGGGAGGAAGAAACAGATGTCTTGGACACTTGGTTTAGCTCAGGACAATGGCCATTCTCGACCCTGCAAGCTTTACAAGCAACGGATTTTAAAAAATATTACCCTACTCAAATGATGATTCATGCAAGAGATATTCTCTTCTGGTGGTCAGCTAGAATGGTCATGATGGGTCTATACAAAACAAACGAACTGCCTTTTTCAGATATCTTCTTAACAGGAATGATTTTAGCCCCCGATGGCTCTAAGATGTCTAAATCAAAGGGTAACAGTGTAGAACCAAAGGAAATTTTTGAGAAGTATGGGGCAGATGCTTTAAGACTTTGGTATTACTCAGATGCTTTGCCCGGAGCAAATGCTCCCGTAAGAGAGGAAAAGATTAAAGGGAACAGGAACTTTGTGAATAAGGTATGGAACGCGAGCAGGTTTGTAATTATGAATATAGATAAAAGTGAAATCAACGATATTGCTAAGATTAGAGAGGAAGAAATAGGAGATACGGATAGAGTTAAGTTAACAAAAGAACATATTAAGAAGATCAGTCAATATATTGAAAAGTATCAGTTTAATTTGGGAGCAGAGGGTATCCGGGAATTTTTCTGGCATCAACTCTGTGATATATGGATAGAGGAGGTAAAAGAAGAGGTACAGAAAGAAGAGATTGGCTCCAAAAAGAGAGTTACCGCTCTCGCCGAGCTATTGTATATTCTTAAAGAGAATCTTAAAGTGATGCATCCCTTTATCCCTTTCGTTACCGAGGCTGTTTGGCAAGAGTTGGTAAAGCTAGAACTGGCAGAAGGAGTACTACTAGGACAACAGATAGTGTTCAGTTAGGGATATCTATTTCTCACCATAATCAAATAGTTATATAATCAATGTATAGGTTAAATACTTAATTAATCTGGATTAGTAAAAATCGAAATGAAAAACAGCAAATTGTATATTACAACCACTCTCCCCTATGTTAATGCAGAGCCGCACATTGGTCATGCCTTGGAGTTTGTTCAGGCAGATACAATAGTAAGGTATTTCAAAAAGAAGCTTGGAGAAGAGAATGTTTTCTTTAATGTGGGGACAGATGAGCATGGACAAAAGGTGTTAGAAGAGTCAGAAAAAGAAGAGATGAGTGTACAAGAATTTACAGATAAATATTCGCAAAGATTTAAGGATTTTTGCCAACTATTTTTTGTGGAATACGACTATTTTTACAGAACTTCCGACCCTGAACATCATGAGGCAGCACAGAAATTTTGGGAAAAATGTCAGGAGAGTGGAGATATATACAAAAAGAAATATAAAGGATTGTACTGTGTGGGTTGTGAGAGTTTTTTGACAGAAAAGGACTTGGTAGAGGGCAAATGTCCCCAACACAATGCAGCACCTGAAGTAAAAGAAGAGGAGAATTACTTCTTTAAACTTAGTAAATATAGAGAGCACCTTTTGAAATGGTTGGACGAAAACCCTACTGTTTTGAAACCGAAGAAAAAACTAGGAGAATTGAAAGAGATAATTAGAGAGGTAGAAGATATTAGCATTTCGAGATTAAAAGAGAATCTTCCTTGGGGGATAGAAGTTCCAGGAGACCCCGATCAGGTTCTTTATGTTTGGTTTGATGCCTTAACAAACTATGTTAACGTAGTGGGTTTTGGGACAGATGAGAAACGGTTGCAGGAATGGTGGCCAGGAGTACAGCTCTTTGGCCCAGACAACATAAGGTTTCAGGGTTGTATATGGCAAGGAATGCTTGCCTCGGTAGGCTTACAACAGAGTAAGAAACTTTTAGAGCATGGAATGATTTTAGGCCCTGATGGGAGAAAAATGTCTAAAACATTGGGAAATGTGATTTCTCCTTTTGAGCAGGAGAAGAAATTTGGAGCAGAAACGGTAAGGTTCTATCTACTTACAGGTATAGCTACCTATGCGGATTCAGCATACAAGGAGGAAGATTTGGTAAATATGTATAATTCCAGATTGGCAAACAATTTTGGGAATCTTTTAAACAGAGTTATACATTTAGGTAATAGTAAAGAAGTGATACTTAACAATAAGGAGGCAGTTGAAAAAGAATTTCTAAAGAGGGTTGATGAATTCAAGAAAGAGATAGAAACCTATTACGATAATTATGAAATAGCGCTTGCAGGAGAGAAGGTTGACGAATTAGCTGATTTCGGCAATAAATATATTACAGAAAAAGAGCCTTGGGGTGGGGACAAGACCCAGGAAGAAGTCCAAATAGTTCTTAATAACTTAAGTTATCTTCTTAAGGTTGTAATAGATCTTTATGAGCCAATAATTCCCTTAAGTTCAATCAAGGCGTCAAAAGCACTTCAAGAAAGAGAGAGGGTGATTCTTTTTGATAAGATTTAGTAGCTAAAAATATATGCTATACTAAAATTAATAAAAAGTTTAGCACTGCCGTATGTTTGGTAAAAAAGAGCAACCAAAATCAATAAATTTCCTAGAAACTCTGTATGCCTCTTCGGACATATGGAGCAATGCATATATATGGATTGTCAATGTTGGGAAGTACCTGTTAATTGCTGTTGAGGTTGTCGTCCTTGGCGTTTTTTTCTCAAGATTTGTTTTAGACAGAAAGAATAATGACCTTACAGAGGAGATCAATAATAAGGTAGTACTTCTTTCAAATGAAAACTGGAAGAAAAATGCAATTCTTTTTGATAACTATCAAATACTTCTTACTAATGTTAAGGAAATAAAGACAGGACAAGATTTGAATTCCAATGAGATAAGTGAATTGATCAGTGGGATTCCTGCATCTTTTAATTTACAATCCTTTTCTTACGACCAAGGTAGGGTGTCCTTGCATATCACTTCTTCAAACTTAGATACAGTTAAAAACTATGAATCTGCACTTAAGGGAAATCCTGGTTATTATGATGTTCGATTTACTATAACCAAAGAGGATGCAGAGATTAGTGTAAGGGTAACTTTTAATTTATTCCCTACCGAGTAGGGAAAATATTTGATTAAATGGCAGAGAAAAAAGTAAATACAGCAGAATATATAAAGATAATAAAGGAATCTCCCGAAAAGCAGAGATCATATATCTTCTTTGGGTTCTCTCTCATTGTGGCTATCCTCTTAATACTGTTTGCAATTCGCCCTACCGTTACAACAATTTCTAGAATAAACAAAGAGATGAAAGAAAAGGCAAGAATCAATACCCTTTTGGAGCAAAAAATAAACACTCTTAATGATTTAGATAAAGAGTATGCAACTAATAGGGAAGCCTTTGATGCTTTGAAATTAGTTTATCCGGCAGACAATAACTTTAGTCTTTTTTTGTCCAATATTGAGGCAATAACTGCAAGAAATGGATTCTCTCTTTCCTCTGTGAAGTTCGATAAGTACAGGGGAAAAGAATACTCTCTAAATACAACAGTTCTCGTTCCCCACTCTGTTTCTTTTACTATAAGAGGGAGGCAAGTAAATATAATTGCCTTACTTAGGGATCTAGAAGAGCTACCCATGTATCCAGTTGTAGAATCTCTGTCCTACTCTACTCAGGAGGGTTCAGATGGTTTAAGCTCTTTTAGTATAAGTCTAAGAATATACCGTATTGAGAATGATAATTTTTACAACTAAATGAATGGAAATAATTAAGAGAACTTTAGCCGCTTTAGTAATGTTATGTGTTGTGATATTGGTATGGGTCGGCTTTTACATATACTTTGAGAGCACAAATATTGATATAAATTCTAATGCTGAGAATTACACAAAGCAGCTCAAAAGCAATTTCGATTTAGAAGAGTTGGAAGAAATTAGTGAAAAGGTGGAAAATAATTTTCCTGTGGCCCCCGAAGTCTTTCTTTCTTTAGTTGATTAGTTACTAATCAATATAATCATCGAGTTTCTGTTGTGCTGATTTCTCTTTTAATTTCTTTAGAGCTTTTGCTTCTATCTGCCTAATTCTCTCTCTTGTTACTCCAAATTCTTTCCCTACCTCTTCTAAGGTTCTAGAGACTCCATCATCTAGCCCAAACCTAAGTGAAAGGACACGCCTTTCTCTGTCCTGTAAGCTATCAAGAATTTCATGAAGTTGGTTCTTAAGATACTCTCCAGTAGCATAATCCTCTGGAGATTGTGACCAATCATCGGGAATAATGTCTTGTAGTTTACTATCCTTTTCCTCTCCTATAGGTGTAGCTAGGGAAGTAGGATTCTGTTTAATCTTCCTAATTTCTGCTATTCTTTCTACTTCAATATCCATTTCTTTTGCAATCTCTTCATCGGTAGGAGGTCTTCCTAGCTTAGTGGCTAAAATATTTCCTGTTTTATTAAACTTGTTAATAGTTTCTATCATATGTACTGGAATACGAATAGTTCTTGCTTGGTCAGCAATTGCCCTTGTAATAGCCTGTCGAATCCACCATGTGGCATATGTAGAGAACTTAAATCCTTTTCTGTAATCAAATTTCTCAACAGCTCTCATTAAACCGACATTTCCTTCCTGTATAAGATCTAGGAGTTCGAGATTGCTTTTACTATACTTCTTGGCAATACTTACAACTAACCTTAAATTAGCAGTTGTTAGCAATTGACGAGCCTCGTTGTCTCCTTTCTCCATTCGTTTCGCTAGGATAACTTCCTCTTCCTTTGTGAGTAAAGGGATCCTACCAATCTCGTATAGATACGATCTTATGGCATCAGTAGAAACATTTGTTTGAATAGTTTTTAAAATTCGGATCTTCTTTTCTAAGGTAAGTTCCTCTTTTGTTTCTACAGGGATATCCTCCTCAGGTTCTAATACCTCTATCTCGTTCTTCTGTAATTTCTCAAAGATCTCATCTAGAAGATCAATTTCCTCCTCTATGGTAGGAAAAACATCAAGAAGGTCTTCTTGTGTAAGAAATCCTTGATCTTTCCCCTTTTTAATTAAGTATTTAATGGATTTGCTTTTATCTGACATTTAGATCTTGTGGTATAATTTTATATATGAATGATAAAGATAATAACATACAAGTAAAAAAACAGTTCTTCTTAGACTCTGTCGCAAAGTTTTGTGACAAATGTGGCACTGCGTATAGTACAGACGATGTTAATATAATCCAGAATACTGGAGTATCGGTTATTATACACTTTTCCTGTCATAGTTGTAAATCAAGGAACATAGCCACCTATATCCCACCGCTAGGAATGAGCAATAGAGTCCCGGTAAATTCCGATCTTACAGTTGGGGAAATTAAGAAATTTGCAAATCGGGACGAAGTAACTTTGGAAGAGATATTAAAGCTGTACACGCATCTTAAAGAGAACAGCAAAGTTTCTGTTTAAGAAGTGTTTAGCTAGTTAGGAATTCTCCATACTATTGGGAACTTTAAGTCTTGATTGAGTTCAAATCTCCCTGAGAGTTGGTTACTGATACTATTAAGGCCCTTGGAGCTTTCTAAATTCCATGTGGATGGGTAAGTGACATCTAGCTTGTATGCATGTCTCTTTTCTCCAGGCTGTTTGAACAGATCTACAGTGAAGAAGGCATTCTGTTCCTGCAAAACGATTGGGAAGCTAGATCCCTGTGAGTCTCTTTCGATTCTGTAGGATATTTCCAAAGTATTTGTAGATTGAATGGGAGTATTAAACCAACCACCTATAACTTTAAAACCACTCTCTCTATATGTACTATACTCATTATTTTCAAACCCACTAATCTTTAGGATCGTAGCCTCTGGTGGGAGGTAGATTCTTTGGTAGTTAACATACTCTCCCTCTGGGTAATTTGTAGAGGTAGAAGTATTCTCTACGGTTAAGGAGTAAGTGAAATCTACGGTATCCGTATCTTTTATGTTTATCAGAAGATTGTGGTTCTTATCCAAATACAAATTTGCTTTATTCCCTCCCCAGTTCCAATCTATCCCTATTGGGGCATTGTTATACTCAAAGCTCATGGAGTTTGCCCAGTTCCTGTAGGCAAAGAAATTAAAAGCATCTCTGTTTTTAAATGTTGCTTGAAGATGTTTTTCGTCTAGGGTGTTTGTAAAAATATCAGCAAGCTCAATTAATTCCATAGCATTCATAGAAAGGATCTTTTTGACAATCTCGTTTGCAAGATTAGCAAGGAAAGTTGTTTTTTGAGTTGAACCCGGAGTAAACTCCTCGTGCATTTCAAATATTCTGCCGTAAAGATTCTCTGCTGTTATGAGTTCTCTTTCTCCTGGCACTTCAATTCCTCCCCATTTCTCAAGAAGCTTTTGGATAAAGGTTACATCTATTGTAATCAACCCATCTAAAGCAACCCCTTTTCCTAAATTCCTCACAAAAGGTTCTGCTTCGTTTAGAGTGTCAAGAAGGTCAGGATACCAGTTTATTAAAGCAAAAGGCCACTGTGTAATTTCTAAAGCATTAGCCATAGACCTAGGAGGAGTGTATCTTTTATTCTGTATGCTTAACATACCGTCTGCATTGTATATATCATCAACAAAAAGTTCTCGTATCTGTCCACCCTCTATACCAATAATCCCATAACTAGTCAGCCAGCCACCAGTACTTCTTAATTCCCCTTCGTTCTGAAGAAAAATTAGATATCGTTTCCGTTCTGTGACTCCTAGTAGGTCGGGTAGGAAAGAGTTTATCTCCTTAAAATTCTTAGTCCCTTGCTCTAATTCTGTTATGATATCCTTTATTTCTAAAACCTTCTCTTGGAGAACTTCAGGGAAAATAGCTGTATTAAGGTCATTAATAATTTGAGAGGCAAGGGATATCTTGTAGGAGGCCTCTACTAATCTGTAATCATTCTTCTTCATTCCTTCTAAATAACTTCTGTACTCCCTAGTGGTCGTCGGAGTTGCTGTTTGGAAGTCTAATGCAGGTTCAAAGTCATGGATATACTCAGTCAGAGGGAAGGCAGCCTCTACTAGCTCCTTAGCTCCCTGTACAGTATATTGTGCCCCTAGTATTAGCTGAGTACTGTTGTCATACAGTTCATCCTGTTTGGTGATTTTAAAAATCCAGTACATGCTATCTACACTCTGGGCGACTCTATCCACATTTCTACTCATTCTCTCCACCGTTTTTCTTGTTTGGGTTTGATCTATATCCAATACAGATGTAGTCAATTCCTTCGCCGAAGAATTAATCAAAAATACTCCAATCAGTGTTCCAATAACGGGATAGATTAGAAAGTATGTTAATGCTAATAGACCAAGGGAAGAAAGAGTTATTGTAAGAAGCTTTTTAATATCAAATACTTTGTTTCTCTCTCTTCTAACAACTTTTTTAAGAGGAGAGAAAATTCCCGAGAGAAATTCTCCAAGCTTTGTTTTCCCCACTGTGACCGTATCTTTTTTCTTCTGTGTTTTCTCTTTCTTTTCTATATCCCAAGTTTTGTTTGTATTCTCGTAATATTTCTGAATCTGCTCTACTAAAGCCTCCTCCAAAATCACCTGTTGAACCCATCCATACTTAGTGGCATGTGGTGCTGGAACATAAAGGTCCTGGATGATAAATTGACTCTCTGGATTTTCAACAAATCTAATCGTTTGAGCTTCGGTATTAAGCTCTAAAAGCTTGTATGCTAAAGACAAGGTAGTATAGTCATTCTTATTTGCTAAAGAAATAACCTCCCCCTTTGTATTGTCAGAAAAAGAGAGTTTCAAAATGCCGTAAGTAGCATCAGCCTCATGGATCAAAGAGTGGATATCTAAGCCCTCACCCTTTATAACTATCTGATTTCTCTGCACGCTATCACTTAACAATTCATCTAGTATCTCGTTATCTACCCTCTCTACACCTTTCCCAATTACTGTCCCCAACCTTAAAATCCTAAGGTTAAGATCAGATTTGTCTTTGAACTCAGCAGCCAAAGTCTCAGAGTATTTCTGTAACTCCATATTTGAATATGGTGAGGGAGTAGCTAATTTCTCGTTATTTACCCTGTTTGCAAGCTCACGGTTTAATGGTAAGGAAGTAATGAGAGAAAACTTCGCATGATTCTTTTTGCTGTTTACAAGTGTATCTTCTAATATTTTTGTCTCATTAAGAAACTCCTTGCTGTCAAACTCTTCCTGAGCGAGACGACTGTTTAGAAAATAGAAGAGATAATCAAACCTTTTAATATTCTTAAAGAGAGAATTAAAACCCTTAAAATCAAAGAAGTCAAAGAGCTCAGATTTTTTTAATTCAGAAAGGTACTTCTTAGTCTCACTATTAAACCGATCTATTATGACAACATAACAACCTTGCTCTATCAAGGTTTTTGCAGTCAGATAGCCGATTCTATTGCCCCCATGTACAATAATTGAAATTGGGGTTTGTGGCTTAATTTTATTTAATCTTAAGTTACTCATTTAGAACCTCCTCTACTTGTACTTCTTCTTCCTCCTCTTGGTCTTTAGAGGGATCATCCTTCTTGACTGTATCAAAAATAACAGGAATGGGGAAGTGGAAAGTTTTTAGATTTAACACATAATTATTTCTGATTAGAACTGGAATTTCAACACTTTCTGCTCCTGTAGGAACAACTTTAATGTTGTATTGGCTTTCTTTTAGACTTAAATTCGTAACAGGAGAAACTTTAAGAAATTCTCCATCAAGGAAAACTCTTGCATCATCAGAATTACTAATAACAGAGAGGAAACCTTCTTGCGAAGATGTTCTAACGGGGGTGTAATAAAGGATTATTCCTTGTAGTAAATCATCTGGACCGATCTCTAGATCTATTCTAGCAGAAGTATTTCTAGTTAATTGAATTTGAAACGCCTGTTTATTGTAGAAGGAAGATTCTCCAACAATTCTTTCTAGCTCTACCAGGTATGTTCCTTCTGCTAGGTTTTCTATTGTTGTTGGGGTCTCTCCATAGTCCTTTCCATCTATCCAGATTTTAGCAACTCCTTTTTTGGTTGTGATTTCTAAGGTTGTGTTATTGTAGAACTGATTAATTATGGGGAGTTGTCCAATCAGTTGATTTAGAGGGAGAAAGTATAGCAGAATAGATACTGCTATTACAGAAACAATTATTATTAAAGCAGTTTTACTCTTTTTCATTATTCCCAATTATATGCACTAAGAAGCCAGGCTTCCAGGCCCTATAGTATCTTCCTAGTGGGAAAGATATTGTCATCTTGATATAAAGGGAGTTTTAACCTTGACTTAGTAAGAGTATTTTGACTCAGGACTTTCTTGCTTCTGTTTGTTTTCCTTTCGCCTGGAAGCCTTTACATTTATATATACTACGAAACCTATTCCTAAAGCCAAAGAAATAGTCAGTGCGAAATAGCGCAGAGCACCAGTCGTTAATATCGCAAAAGAGCCAAGGAAGAGTGTAACGGACATTTCTGTTAAAACTAACTGAGACCTAGAGAGCTCAAGTTTCATTAACTGATGATGTAAATGGTCAGGTCCGCTTAATTTCATTAATTCACCAAGACTTTTTGGTTTGTGAGTAATATATCTTTTAATTATTACATAGATAAAATCTATTAAGGGAAGAATAAGTAGCATTATTGTAGTAGAAATCTTAGCGTCTGCAACAAGAGCCAGTATACAAATAAGAAAGCCATAGACGGATTTCCCCGCCGATCCCGTCATTATTTTTTGAGGTGGAAAGGCGAAAATCAAAAAAGCAAGTAACCCTCCTCCGATGAAGATACTAACGGTAGAGGAGAAAACAGATGAATCCCTTATGGCGATAATGAATATTAGTGAAAATATTACCAAGGAATTTGCTTCTATGATTCCCGGAGAACCTGCAGTCCATTTAACAGAATTAATACAAACAAGAATCCAGAAAAAGAGGAATATATCGCCAGGGAGAGAAAGAGACTGCTGTATTCCTAGTACAGAGAAATTTAAATTAAAGAAGTTTAAATCAATATCAAAGAAAGGTATGGAATTTATACTTAAAATAGAGAGTGCTATTATCCCTGCAGCCATAACCTGGTAAATGATTTGTACTTTAGCTGGCAAATTCAAGACATCATCCAATGTTGCACCAACAATCAACACTACAAGGGCCACAACAATGGGGATTGTAAAACTGTTAAGCTCAAAGAAAAACAGAATTGCTAGTAGAGCAGGGATTGTAATCGCTACCCCTCCTAGAGATGGAGTTATCCCTTCATGCAGGGCTTTCTGGGAGTTATCTGAATCTCTCCTTCCAACTCTTGGAATATATGTAATCCCATATTTTGAAGCGATATTACCTAATAACGGAGCCAAAAAAAGGGAAATCACAAAACCGATTAAAAATACCGGCCAGTATTCCAGATACTTGCCATACTCTGTTCCTTGGGCGAATACAGGAAATTGATTAATAAAAGCAGAGAAATACGATGTCGTAGATGAAAAATCCATATTAAAAAAGATTAATTAGATCAATTAAAATAAGTGTTTGGGATACGGTACAAAGTATGGAAGAAAAAAGTAAAAATTTAATTAATATCTTCTCACTATTATAATACCTTGATGTAAAGAGGAAAGAAAGGAGTAAACCTATTACGGAAATTGTTGGGAAGAGAATAATGTAATCTTTTACTGCTAATTTATTAGAGATAGAGATGAAATATTTAAAAATAGGAACATATGTAGGAAGGTCGGGTAATTTTGTTACTATCAAGTATATTTGTTGTGCAATCAAAACGGAGCTTATGCTAAAAGTCGCCCATACAAGAGGATCTTTCAGAAATTTTTTTACTTCAAATTTGAGAATTGCTAGGTCAATATTTCCTTTTATTTTGAAAAACTTGTTTTTGAAGGGTTCTTTTATCCCTAATCCAAGCTGTTCGTTTTTCTCCTTTTTCTCCTCCTTTTTCTTCATTCACTTATTATATCAAAAGCTATCTGATATTACTGAAGAGAAATAAAAAGTCGTCAAGAGAGAGATGCTGTGGTCTTTTTGAAAGAAGAACTTCTGTTTCTTCTTCTGCGAACAGATAAGAGCCCTTGGTGTTGTTCCTTAAAGTCTTTCGTGGTTGCATAAAAGAAATCTTAAGAAATTTTTCAAAATCTGCAATATTAATCTCACCAGGGATATCTTTAGGAGAGAACTTTATAAAAGAGCTAGTAACATTAGGCTTTGGCTTAAAGGAATCTCTTGAGATATCGAAAACCCTTTGTACATCAGCAAATAGAGAGGTTGTAAGGGAAAGAAGGTTGTTATTGGGCAGTTGGCTAGTATATTTGAGTGCAACCTCCTTTTGAATAATAAAATAACAGTTCATAACGAAATACTTAGACCTTATAATCTTTTTAATTATTCTCTTACTAACATTGTAAGGTAAGGATCCGAAAAAAAGTATTCTTTTACCAGCATGCTCTTCTAGTTCTGTAAAATCCCACTGCAGGAAATCATAGTTTTTTACATTAGCATTAGGGTATTGGTCGCACAGTGCTTTTGAGAGAGCATTATCCTTTTCGACAAGAATTAAATCTGTGTCCTGTTGAGCTAAAAACTGTGTGAAAGATCCTGTCCCAGGTCCGATTTCTACTATTAAATCGGGCTCTTCTTGAGTAACAATATCGGAGATTTGTTCTGCGAGGTTTCTATTTACGAAGAAATTCTGGCCTAAGGATCTCTTGTTTTTTACTTTACCCTGAAGTCCCATACCTCCTCCTCTTTTTTAAATGCCTGAGAGCATTTTTGACATGTAGCAGAATTGTTACTGTTGAAATTGAGATTTCCTTTACAGATAGGACAAATCAGTATGCTTTCTATTGTATCCAAATCCTTCTGCTGCTCCTCTTTCTTTCGAAGTTTTGTAGCATACATAATACTTGGTGAGATATTTGTCCAAGAGAGTGTTCTTTGCAATATCTTTTCAAAAAAGAACATTATTTCTTGGTTAATTAGTCTTTTAATGAAGGGGGAACGCAAAAAAGAACTCCCAAATTTCTTTGTTAGAATAAAATCTTGAGAGATTAATAACTTGTGAATATGTTTTGGGTGATAGTTTAAGAAGATTCCTCCATGTTCTTTCTGTGAACCTTCTAGATTTTTCCCTATTGGTTGGTTGTATGGAGATATATTAAAGAACTCGAGATTAAATTTCACAAGGGCCTTAATACGGGCTTTAATGTGAATTTTGTTTGGGAATTCCTGTACATATATGGAATCGTTTTTAAAAACTCTCCTTGCTTCTTTTAAATATTTTTTAGGTTCTTTGATATGATGTAAAACCCTTATCATCATACCGGCATCAAACACATTATCTCTGAAGGGCATTTTATATGCATTTGCAGCTATTAGCTCAATATTTGGGTATTTATTTTTAATAATAGTTCTGTTTCTTTGCAAGGTCTTTAAGGAATAATCAATAATCAAGGGCTTCTTATATAGATGCGCATATGTAGATACTAACCTTCCATAAGATCCTCCAATATCTAGAAACCATTTTCCTCTCTGTTTGGAGAAGATTTTATCTAGAATGTTTTTCTCGGCTAAGTTTTCATACCCTCTCTTCTCCCAGTATGTTGAGTAATCGTAGTTTAGCTTATCGTATTCTGAAATCTCAGTCATTTTCTGCTTCTTTTAAAAGATTATTTATTTTTGTTAACTCCTCTAAGTGCTTTTCTGCTTCTTTCTGCCTGTGGTTTTCTTCCGCGAAAGCGACCTTCATACTAACATCTTTCTGTTTCACTTTCAGGTTATCAATAATGATTCGTCTTCTCACCTTCTTGAGTTCATCCAAGATTTCTTTTTTAGTAGGAGTCTCTGTTAGGTTAAAGATGATATTTTCGAAACTCTCTGAGACTTCTTGGTTATCATGAAGCTTTGTGTAAAGAAGCTCTTTGCCTTTCTTGTGGTGAGCAAGGATTTCGGAGTAGAGTTTCTGTAGTAGGGGTGGGCGGATCTGTTCTTTTTCAAGTAAGATTTCCTCTGGTATTTTGTCTAGTAGTAACAGCAACTGGAGAAACTCCTTATAGATTTTATTATCGGTCTCTTTCACACGAATTTTTGTTTCATGGTAATCTGAGGGGTTTTTACGGCTGTCAGAAATTGTTGTCTTAATTGAATCTATCTTGGTAATGCTCGCAGCTTTGTTGCTATAGTATTTTTTAATGTCCTCATCTTTTACCGAAGAAATCAGGGAGCCTATAAAGTTTCTCACCCTCCCGAGGTCTTCTAGCCTGTTGAGGTTCTTCTGGTCTATATATTGCTCTAGAATAAAGAAGAATGCTTCCTTCTTGTTCTTAATTAGGGTTTTCATTCTCTTGGGATCTTTTTGTAATAATTCGTCTATATCTTTATAAGGTTCTGATGTTGTTGCGTATGGGGTTAATTTTAATTCTGATGCTAATTTAAATGCCCGCAATAGTGCGGATTTCCCAGCTTCGTCGCTATCAAAGAAAAAGAGAACATTCTTAGTTATCTTGGAGAGGTTTTCTAATTGTTCTTTTGTTAAGCCGGTTCCTAGTGGAGCTACAATATTTTTAATGTTATGTTGATGTGAAGCCATTACGTCGGTTGATCCTTCACAGATTATTGCTAAATCGCTCTTTCTAATCTCTTGTCTAGATTCGTACTGTCCGAAGAGATTCTCTTTCTTATGGAAAATTGGAGTGTCTGGGGAATTCATGTATTTGGGTCCCCAATCGTTGCCTGGAAGCACTCTTCCAGTAAATGCAATGACCTTCCCCCTTTTGGATCTAATGGGGAACATAATTCTGTCATAAAATTTCTCCTTTACTTCCTTGTTTTTTAGCGTGAAAAGGCCTGAATCTAGAAGTTCTCGTTGTTTGTACTCTTTACTTCTTAACAAATACTCCTTAAGCTTTGAATTCTTTGGAGCATATCCCACACCAAATTCTTTTAAGATATCTTTATTAAAACCTCTTTTCTGCATGTAAGAAAGTGCGCTAGGACTTTCTTTTAACTGATTGTAGAAATAGGTAGTTGCTTTGTAATTAATTTCTTCGAGAGTTTTGTATTTTGAGTCATAGGAAGATTTTTGAAGCTCAACACCGGCTTCCTTAGCAAGTTTCTCTAATGCTTCTGGGAAATCTATATTTTCTATTTCTTGTAAAAAATTGAATATATCCCCTGTCTGACCACAACCGAAACATTTATATCTTTGTAAGTCTGGACTTACAATGAAAGAGGGGGTTTTCTCTGTATGGAAGGGACAAAGTCCAGAGAAGTTTTTACCAGTAGGTTTCAATTTAACATATTTACCAACGACACTAACAACATCTAGCCTGTTTTTAATTTCTTCTATTTGATTGTTGGAAGAGTTCATATGTACCTAAATTATACCATTTTTAGGTAATTTAAAGAGATTACTACTCACAGGAAAGTTGATTGTCAGCAATTTCACATGTTAACTCTGCAACTCCAGCCCCTTGGTTTGTTCGCCATTGAATAGTTTCTCCGTTGTAAAGAACCTTTGTGTTACTAACTCTCCCAGTTATTATGTAAAGTTTTTCTTTTATGGTAAATTCCTGCTTTGAGGGTTGTATAACCTCGGAAAGTTTGTTTTCGTCGTCAATGTCTAACCTTACCCAGGCAGGAGAATCAAATACTTCTACTGTAATCGTATTTTCTCCAATCTCTTCTTTTTCTTCTTTCTTAACATCTTCTGTATCTTTTACATAGGTGACTTTTACAACCTCAACTCTTTCTAAAGAGCTATTCTTTCTTGCTTTTACTGTTACTGTATTGGAACCTTCTTTGAGGGCTATTTCTTTTTGGAAGGATCCATCATCCTCAATTTCTACTGCAGTTCCATTAATTTCTAGAGTAACCTCTTTACTGGTTTCTCCTTTGAGTAAAATATCCTCAGAAGTTACTGTGCTTTCGTTTTGTGGTTGTGTAATCAGTAATTTCGGTGGGCTTTGGAATTTATATATTTGAAACCCTATATATCCTACAACCAAGAGTAAGAAGGTAATTAAAAAGATAGTGAGAAGGCTTTTAGGGTTTAAGAAACTTAATGCTTTTTTCTTTCTATTGGTAAATACTTCCTCTCTAACTTCTTTTACCTTGTCTGTACTTTTCCTTGGGTTACTTCTTCTGTAAAGGGCCAGTATCTTGCTTGTGTCTAATTCTAAGTACTGTGCGTATATTTTTATGAATCCTGTTAGGAACACCTCCGAGTCAAAGTAATCGAACTGATTATTTTCTATATATTCAAGAAATCGTTTTTGAATCTTTGTATCTAAAGAGACTTTCTCTAGGCTTCTTTTAAGAATCTCTCTCTTGTTTTTTAAAACTTCTCCGGCTGTAAGCATGTTCCTATTCTACTACTTCTTGCGTGTCTGCGTCATCCTCTGTGAGTTTCTCAGATATCTGGTCTGGGGAGGTTATGAGAACTTTTCGTGGTTTAGAGCCTCTCTGGGGTCCTATAACTCCAGCTTCGTGTAGTTGGTCAATGATTCTTGCGGCCTTGTTGTATCCGATTCTCATTTTTCTTTGAAGGAAAGAGGAAGAGGCTCTCTGGGAAGACACTACTACTGCAAGAGCTTTCTCAAATTCAGGATCCCTTTGTTTCTGTCCTCCTGGTGAGTCATCGCTTGGTCCTTTCTCTATGGCTTCTGCAAGATCTTCTGAGTATTTAACTTCTTCCTCGTCTACCTGATCTTTTATTGCCAGAATTACCATTTCAGAGTCTTCGGTAGTTGTGTTTGTTCCTTGTATTCTCAAAGCTTTTGGTGTGGTTTGATCTTTGTAGAGCATGTCTCCATTCCCAAGGAGGGTCTCAGCTCCAGATTCATCTAAGATTACCCTAGAATCCATACTGGTAGCGACAGCGAATGCCATTCTTCCTGGGATATTTGATTTAATTAATCCGGTTATTACATTAACAGTAGGCTTCTGTGTAGCTAGAATTAAGTGTATTCCTACAGCTCTTCCCATTTGAGCAAGTCTTTGAATTTTAGTTTCAACTTCTAGTGCAGATGTCAGTATTAAATCTGCCATTTCATCTATTACAACTATGATATATGGCATGGCTAGATATCCTACTTTCTTGTTGTACTCAGTTAATTTTTTAACTCTAACTTGTTTCAATTGCCTGTATCTTCTCATCATCTCTTCTATTGTCCATTGCAAGGCATTAATAACGGATTCAGGGTCTGTTATGACAGGATTGAGAAGGTGAGGAATTCCATTGTATATGGACATTTCTACTCCCATTTTAGGGTCTATCATTAAAAACTTCACTTCATCTGGACTTTTGGTCATCAAAAGACCTGTTAGTAAAGAATTAATTGCAACGGATTTCCCTGTTCCTGTAGCACCAGCGACAAGGAGATGTGGGATTTTTGCAAGATCTTTGATTCTTGTTTTTGCTGTAATATCTTTACCTAAAATCAATGGTAACTCGTATTTCTCTTTCTCTTTATTAAGCCTTGCTACCATCTCTTTGGCGTAGACGAAGTTAGGTGTAGGATTGGGGATTTCTACTCCAACATATGAAGTTCCTGGTATGGGAGCTTCTATCCTTACAGATGATGTTTGTGAGGCTAGTGCTAATGCTAAATCATTGCTAAGGTTTTTAATTCTAGAAACCTTTGTTCCCACACTAATACTTAAAGAGAACCTTAATACAGTAGGGCCTACTGCGACAGCGACTACAGTTCCTTGTATCCCGAAACTTCTTAATGTTTTTTCAATGATTAAAGCTTTTTCTTTGTAAAGTTCCTTGTCCTGTTCTTGTACCTGTGGCTCTTCTAGGATATCTGGGCTAGGGAATCTCCAGTTTTGGTATCTTGGCTTGTCAGGCTCTTTCTCTTCTGTCCCATCAGGAATGTTACTGCTCTTGACCGGATCATCAGAGTCAGAGCTTTCTTCTTGTGCTCTCTCTGATTCCTTTGTCCTGTCTTCAGTAAGAATACTATCAAGCCTTTTCTGAATTTCCTCTTCACTCTCTGGTTTTGGAGTATCATCATCGGCTTCCTCTTGCTCTATTGGAATAGCTAGATTGCTAGGGGTTTTTGTAGGAGAAAATCTTTTTAAGAAGGATCTAAGGAAGGAATCTGTCTTTTTCTCTTCCTCTGGTACAGAATCTTCAAGGAAATCTCTAATCTGTTCTAGTGTGGTCCCTGTTATCAAGGAGAAAGAGATGATTAGTAATATTAGTACAATTATTATTTCAATGAAGCTTCCAAAGAAATTGTTTAGGGACAGGTGGAGTACTTTTCCTAATTGCCCACCAGCTCCTCTTAGTGCGCTATTGCTCTCCAACTGTTCTTCAATCAGCCAGAAAGAGAGTAGTACGGTTAAACAGAGAGAGAAAAGAAGCAACCCTATGGCTTGTTTGGTAGAGGTAAATTTCCTTTTTTTGGTAAGAAGAAAAAGGGAGAGATATATTACAAGGGTGCCCCAAGCAATGGAGGAGTAGCCTAGGGAAAGCGTTACTTGGTCAAACAGAGGGGAATCTTCTGGTATGAAGGGGGAGATGAGGATGGAGAGTCCGACAAGGAAAAGGATTAAACCGAATAAGATTTTGGTCTCACTGCTTTGAATAGTAATTGTTTTTTTCTTTTTCTTTCTGGGCATTTGTATAGTATATAATATGATATTAAAAATATTTTTACAAAGATACAGGGTACAGTATATAATAAATGTATCAGAAAAATTCTAAAAATGGTATAAATACCTTTTTTGGAATGGTCATATTTGGATTACAACAATACTCTTTGACTATTCTACATAAATATGATAATATCCTTCGAGTTGTTAATTTTGTCTTTAGGGCGGTATAATCTAGTTTTTGGATCTACGATGAATACTGTCCCAGTTTGTAATACCTTATAACATTACTAAAAATTTATCCTATGGTAAAGCCCAAACGCAATAGATCCGGGAGAATAAATTTGGGGTTAGGTTATTCTGGAGAGGTAGAATTTCCTAGTCTCATAGAGGCTCAGTTAAAATCTTTCCAGGATTTTTTAGACCACGGTTTCCAAAATCTTTTCACTACTATCAATCCAGTGAAAGATACAATGGAAAGAATGTGGACTTTAGAATTTAAAGATTTTAAATATGGTGAGCCATATAGAAGTATAGATGAAGCAATAACCAAAGGTCTTTCTTACGAAGTACCTGTCTATGCAAAAGTTCAGCTTTTAAATAACAGAACAGGAGAGATAAAGGAGCAAGAGATTTTTGTTACAGATATCCCAATAATGACACATGATGGAGTTTTTGTGTTTAATGGGGTTAGAAGAGTTGTTACTCATCAGATTGTAAGATCAGAAGGAGTTTTGTATGAGAAGACTGAGAAACTTCCCTTAAGAACTCTGTATAAGGTTAGATTAATGCCAGGAAGAGGGCCTTGGTATGAGATTGATACAAACAAACATAATGTCATATCAATGCGAATACTTCCTAAAAGACCAAAGGTTTTGATAACAGAGCTTCTTAGGGTTTTTGGGTGGGAGAGTGATGATGAGATAAGGAAACTTTTTGCAGATGTAGATACACATGAGGAGAATAAATATATAGAGGCAACCCTTGCAAGAGATTTTACCAACAACAAGGAGGAAGCAGTAATTAGTGTATACAATAAGCTTCGACCTGATGAGTCTGTTACATTAGAGAGTGCCGAAAGATATATTAAGAGTAACTTCTTTAATCCTAGGAAATTTGATCTTGGGAGGATAGGAAGGTATCAGCTAAATAGAAAACTAGGAACGGACTATGATATTAATGGTCCAGGAGAAATGGTGTTGTATCCTTCGGATATAACCCTCATTGTTAAGAGATTAATCCAAATGAACAATGGAGAGGTAGAGCCAGATGACATAGATCATCTTTCTAATAGAAGGATCAGAAGTGTTGGAGAAATCCTCGAAAGACAGTTAGCTAACGGGATTAGAAGGTTAGAGAAAAATATTAGAGACAAGATGAGCTTGTATGGACAAGATGCGAAGGTTACTCCTTCTATGCTTGTTAGTACAAAGCCCATAGCTGCATCAATACAGTCATTCTTTGGGTCTAACGCTCTTTCTGGCTTCATGGATCAGACCAATGTTCTTTCTGAGTTAGAAAACAAAAGGAAAGTAACCGCCGGAGGACCAGGGGGAATAGCGAAACAGAGAGCAACATTCTCCATAAGAGAGGTACATAATTCTCATTACTCTAAATTTGATCCAGTAACAAGTCCTGAGAGTTCAAATATCGGAGTTGTAGTCCAGTTAGCTATGCTTTCCAGAATTAATGAGTTTGGTTTCTTAGAAGCACCTTACAGAAAGGTAGTAAATAGGGTTAATAATAATAAAACAAACTTAAAAGGTAGAATAATTGGGAAAAGCATTAAGGATGGTAACAAAGTAGTTGCGAAGAAAGGAGATAGAGTAGATGAGAAATTAATAGAGAAACTTACAAAGATAAAGGGTCTAAAAACAGTGAAAGTAATGCCATTCATAACGGATGAGATAGAGTATCTAGATGCAATGGATGAGGAGAAACACTACATCTCTACAGCAACAATTACTACAGATGAGGATAACAATATAACAGATACACTAATTCCTGTAAGACATGGAGGAGATTTCATGATGGAGGCTGTAGATATTGTTAAATATGTAGATGTCTTGGCAAGTCAACAGGCAGGACTTGGTATGGCATTGATTCCTTTTGTTTCTCATAATGACGCAATGCGTGCTTTAACAGGTTCAAATATGCAGAGACAAGCAGTTCCACTGGTAAAACAAGAATCTCCTTTAATTGGAACAGGTGTGGAAGAGACAGTCGCTAGACAGTCTTCATGGGGAATTTTTGCGAAAGAAGATGGGGAAGTGCAGTATGTAGATGCCAAGAGATTATCTGTTAAGTATCAAAAGGAGGGGATAAAAGAGTATCCTCTCGCAACCTTCTATAGAAGTAATGACAATACTAGTTTTTCACAGAAACCAGTTGTTAGGGCAGGAGACAAATTTAAGAAAGGAGAAATCCTAGCAGATGGCCCAACTATGATTAATGCAGAGCTTTCAGTAGGAATCAATCTTAAAGCAGCCCTTATGTTCTACGAAGGATATAACTATGAAGACTCAGTCATAATATCAGAGAGAATTGTAAGAGATGATCTTTTAACCTCTATACATATCAGAGAATATACAATATCTGTGAGAGATACAGAACTTGGCCCTGAAGTAATAACTGCAGACATACCCCATGTTAATGAAAGAATTTTGAGAAAACTAGATGCACAAGGAGTTGTAAGAGATGGAGTAAAAGTTAAGTCTGGGGATATTTTAGTAGGAGTAGTAGCTCCTAGAGGAGAGAAAGAGTTAACAGCAGAGGAAAGATTACTCAGAGCAATCTTTGGAGAATCTGCAAGCGATGTTAGAGATAACTCACTTAGAATTCCTCATGGAGAAGAGGGTATCGTTATCCGAAGCCAAATACTTTCTGCAGATAAAGGTGACAAATTAAGACCAGGCGTATTACATGAGTTAAGAGTTTGGGTTGCAAACACTAAAAAGATTGATTTTGGGGATAAAATTGCAGGAAGACATGGAGATAAAAATACAATAGCGGCAATTAGACCATTAGAAGACATGCCATTTACAGAAGATGGCGAACCAGTAGATATTGTACTTACTCCAACATTCCTAAAACGAATGAACATGGGACAAGCAGAGGAGGTTCATTTTGGGAAGTATGCACAAATACTAAATGAAAGGTTAGCATTCCCAATTTTTGAAGGAGAAAATCTTAAGTGGCTTGAAAGAAAACTCAAGAAGGCTGGTGCAGATATGGCAGAGAAAGAAGATTTGTATGATGGAAGAACTGGGAAAAAATTCCCAAGGAAAGTTACTGTTGGGACAAAATATGTTCTTAAACTGCATCATATTGCGGATGAGAAAGTACATGCAAGATCAACGGGACCATACACTGCAGTATCACAACAGCCATTAGGAGGAAAAGCTCAGATGGGAGGTCAGAGATTTGGGGAAATGGAGGTCTGGGCATTAGAGGCTCATGCAGCACCTTATGCTCTCCAGGAAATGCTAACAATCAAATCTGATGACATTAAGGGTAGATCCGCTGCTTACAAAGCAATTATACATGGGGAAGAAATTGAAAATGTAAATATCCCAGAATCATTTAAGGTACTAGTCAAAGAACTGAATGCTCTTTGTCTCAACCTTGATTTAATTTCAACAAAACCAAATATTGAAGAAAAGGAGGTAAAAGAAGATGAAGAAAAGTAAAAACGGATTTGAAAACTTTGATGTCCTGCAGTTAACTCTTGCGTCCCCTGATCAAATTATGGAGTGGTCATACGGAGAGGTAACTAAAGCAGAAACCATTAATTACAGGACATTTAGGGCTGAACCAGATGGACTCTTCTGTGAAAAAATATTTGGTCCAACAAAAAACTACGAATGTTACTGTGGAAAATACAAAAAGATTAGATACAAGGGCATAGTATGTGACAAATGTGGCGTAGAGGTAACAACTCAAGATTCAAGAAGAGAGAGGATGGGTCATATTAACCTAGCTGTTCCAGTAACTCATGTTTGGTTTGCCTACGGAATTCCCAACAAGATGTCTATTGTATTAAATATGCCTCACAAAAAACTTCTCTCAGTAATCTACTATACAAGGTATATGGTTGTTGAGGTAGAGAAGCAGAAGAGGAAAGAGATAATTGAAAGAGCAACCCAATTAAGAGAAGAAGAGGTAACAGAGCTAGAAAGTCAATTGGAAAAAGAGTTGAAACAAACAGCGCAAGATTTCAAAGATCAATCAAAGGATTTAAAGAAATCTAAAGACAAGAAAAACGATTTCAAGATTAGCCAGATAGATCATAGAGAGAAGCAAGCCTTAGCTAGAGTTAGAAAAGAGTTTGCAGAGAAAGAAGAACAAATAGATTCTTTCTATCAAAGAATTATTCAAATACTTACAAAATTAAAAGTAGGAACAGTTCTTTCAGAGGACGAATATATGGATCTTTTGGAAAGAGATTTAATGTTCTTTGAAGCGATGATGGGAGCGGATGCCATAGAGAGACTTCTAGGAAAGTTAGATCTAAAGAAAGAGATAGCGAAATTGAGACTAAAAGCAGATAGAGAGAAAGGCGATAAAAGAGCGAAAACTACAAGAAGAATTCAGTATCTTGAAGGATTTGAAAATAATGAAATGAGTCCTACCTGGATGGTGTTAAGAACATTACCAGTTCTTCCTCCAGAGTTAAGACCAATAATCCCTCTATCGGGTGGGAAATTTGCAACTTCAGATCTAAATGACCTCTACAGAAGGGTGATCAACAGGAATAATAGGTTAGCCAAGTTAGTAGAGATAGGTGCCCCAGAAGTTATTCTAAGAAATGAGAAAAGAATGCTTCAGGAGTCAGTAGATGCATTAATAGACAACTCACATAGACCTTCTAAGCCTATGATGAATAGTAAAAGACTTCCTTACCAGGCTCTTACAGATGATTTGAGAGGTAAGAAAGGAATTTTTAGAAAAAATCTACTTGGTAAGAGAGTAGACTATTCAGGAAGAGCGGTAATCGAAGGAGATCCAAGTCTTAAATTTGATCAGTGCGGATTGCCTAAATCTATTGCATTGGAAATGTTTAAGCCATTCGTAACCTTCCAACTTTTAGATCAAGAACTAGCTCCTAATGTAAGGATTGCTAAGGAGATGATTGAGGAAGAGTCTGATGAGATTTGGGATATTTTAGAAAAAGTCATACAGAACAGACCCGTACTTCTAAATAGGGCTCCTACTCTACACAAGTACAGTGTTCAGGCGTTCTATCCAAAGCTTGTCGAAGGAGAGGCAATTAGAATACATCCTTTGGTATGTAAAGCTTTTAACGCAGACTTTGATGGAGACCAAATGGCAGTACATATTCTTTTAACAAAAGATGCCGAGGAAGAAGCAAGGAAGGATATGATGTCTTCTAAGAACATTGTAAATATATCAAATGGTCAAGTATTAGCTACCCCAGCTAAAGACATGTTGATAGGGTTCTTCTTAATGACAGATATGAAAGAAGTCAAGAAACCAAGACTTTTTGCTAATGAGCTAGAGGTTATAAGAACATACGAAAGAGGAGAAATATCCATAGAGGAAGAAATAATAGTTAGAATTAAGGGTAAAACTATACATACTTCTCCAGGTAGGGTCATATTTAATAGTATTCTTCCTGAAGACTATGAATTTGTAAATGAACAGATAGATATTAAGTCAATTAACAGAATAATAGTCGAGATTAAAAAGGAAAATCCTTTAGAAGTCGTTGTTGAAATCTTGGATAACCTAAAGCTCTTAGGCTTTAAATATGCCACTGATTTAGGTTTCTCCTTTGCTATGGAAGATTGTGAAGTAGACTTTGATCTTAAAACAGAGATTAAGAAGATGGAGGAGAAAGATGAGCAGTTACAAGAAAATTACCTAGAAGGACTTATGACAAAAGCAGAGAAGATAAATATATCTACAAACATGTGGGATGATTTCTCTGGAGAGTTAGCAGATAAAGCTTGGGAAAAACTGGATACAGACAACCCTATTTATCAAATGGTTGAATCAGGAGGAAATGGAGGTAAGATTCAGGCTAGACAGGTTCTTACCATAAAAGGAGTAGTAAGAGACTCTAGAGGAAACTCGGTACCAATGCCTATTAAAAGCAACTATCGTGATGGACTTAGTGCTTTTGAATACTTTGTAGCAGCTAATGGAGGAAGAAAAGGAGTCGCAGATAGGTCTCTTAAGACATCTTCCTCAGGATATCTTACTAGAAAATTGGTAGATGTTGCTCATGATGTCATCATAAGATCAGAGGATTGTGGCTATGACGGAGAAGGTTTTGTCATAAGGAAATCAGATGAGAGGAGAATCTCTTTTGAAGATAGAATTTACGGGAGAGTTCTTGCACAAGATCTTAAGATAGGTAATAAAGTGGTAGCGAAAAAGAACGATGTAGTTACTAAAGATATTGCGGAAGAAATTTTAGATGCAGATATTCCAGAAATTTTTGTTAGATCTCCAATACTGTGTGAAGCTCCTTTGGGGATGTGTAAGAAGTGTTACGGTTTGAATCTAGAGAATGATGAAGAGATTGAGATGGGTAAAGCTGTTGGAGTGATAGCAGCTCAGTCCATAGGAGAGCCAGGAACACAGATGACTATGCAAACTTTCCACAAGGGAGGTGTTGCAAAGGTAGATATAACACAAGGTTTGCCAAGAGTAGAGGAACTCTTTGAAGCAAGGACTCCTAAAGCAGAAGCAGAGGTTGCTTCTATCGATGGAAAGGCAATGGTAGAGTTTGCTGAAGATGAATCTGCAGTAATTACCATTGTAGGGGAGAAGAGGATGGTTAGACACTATGTTGTATCCAAAGCTAAGAAAGTTGCAATAGAAGATGGACAGGATGTAAAAACAGGCCAGCTTATGTACATAGATGCTGAGGAGGTAGAAAGACAGGCTCCATTTGATGCTCAAGTAATGTTAAAGGGAGGGATTTTAACTGTAGTAGGAAAGGTTAAGGCTGAAGAGGTCATATCCGTTCTTCCAGGAGTAGAGATTTTAATTAAGAATGGAGATACAGTAGAGTCAGGTCGACAACTTACAGAAGGATCAATAGACCCTAAGAAACTTACAGAGGTTGCTGATATTGTAACAGCACAGAAGTATATTCTTGACCAAGTACAACAGGTATTTGATGAGCAAGGAGTTTCAATTGATGATATTCACATTGAAATAATACTTAGACAAATGGTTCGATTAGGGAAAGTATTTGAATCAGGAAATTCCGACTATCTTGTAGGTTCTCTTGTAAACAAATATCTAGCTGAAGCCAAAAATGAACTCTTGTTGGAAGAAGGAAAGAACAAGGCCTTGATAATTCCTAAGATGCTTGGTATAAAGACATCTGCCTTACATACAGAAAGCTTCCTTTCTGCAATCTCCTTCCAGGAGCAAGTAAGAGTCTTAACTAGCACTGCCATATTGGGTAAGAAGGATTATTTAAGAGGTATGAAAGAAAATGTAATCATAGGTAGGCCAATCCCAGTTGGAGAAGGAGCAGAGATAAAGGATATAAGAGAGATACCAGAGCTTAATTTTTAAGTAGTTTTAATATATAATACGATGCGATGCCAACAATAAACCAATTAATAAGAAAACCTAGAAAGCCCCAAGCTAAGAAAGCTAAACATATACAGCTTGCGAGGAATTTTAATCCTTTGAAGAATAGGTATAAAAAAACACCTAATCCCTTCAAGAGGGCTGTATGTTTACAAGTTAAAACAATGACACCAAAGAAACCTAACTCTGCTTTAAGAAAAGTAGCGAGGGTAAGGCTATCTAATGGTATGGAAGTTACCGCATATATTCCAGGGGAAGGACATAATCTACAGGAACACTCAGTAGTTCTGGTTAAGGCTGGAAGAAAAAGAGACCTTCCTGGGGTTAAATATATTGTCGTAAGAGGAAAGTACGATGCAGCAGGGGTTAAGGGCAGGAAAAAGGCACGATCTAAATATGGAGTTAAGAGGGAAGATATAGAAGAATAAGAAACTTTTAATTAAAAATAACTACAATGAGAGGTAAAAGAGCAAAAAAAAGAGAACAGAAAGGGGATAGGAAATACGGGAATGTTTTAATCAACAGATTAATAAATAAGGTAATGCAAGGTGGAAGGAAGTCATTGGCAGAAAGAATTGTTTATGATTCTCTTGATAAAGCAACAGAAATAGTAAAAGAAAAGGATGTGACTGCCTTTATAGATAAGGTTGTAGACAATATTAGACCTGCCTTAGAGATCAAGGCTCGAAGAGTAGGAGGTGCAAACTATCAGGTCCCTGTTCCTGTTTCTCCTAAGAGACAGGAAGCATTGGCAATAAGGTGGATAGTAGATAGTACAAGAAATAAATCAGGAAAATCCTTTGAGGAGCTTTTAATAACTGAACTAACAAACGCATATAATGGAGAGGGAGATGCTATTAGAAAGAAACAGGAGACAGAAAGAATGGCAGAAGCAAACAAAGCTTTCGCACACTTCAGATGGTAAATCTGTTTTAGAAATTCCTACACAGTGAAACTAAGATCTTAACTACTTTGTGCTTTCTATTCTTTCCCAACCATCTTTAGGCATTCCCTTCTTTAAAACATTATGTTGCCAAAATATCTTAATCCAGGTTATCAATCTTACGGGGAATAGGAGAAGAGACCAGAAGAACTCTTCGATATTCTTTGCGTATCTTAATACAAAAAAGGTGTACTTTAGCTCAATAAAGAAGCTTCTACTCTGTTTATCCTTGTTGAATATCCCCATCTTCTTAAGTTGCTTAAAACCTCCGATAGATCTAACTTTCTGCTTGTAGTAATCCTTTAAGTTTGTAGGATATTTAACATAGCAAATAGCAGTAGGTGTATAGGCAATATCTAGGTTCATATTTCTGAGAATATAGGAAACATATGCATCATCAGACAAAACATTAGGAGGGATATCAAAATCAACATTTCTGACAGCCATAATATATCCACTCATGGGGAAAAAGGTCTTCTTACTTACAAAGTACTTTTTTCCTTCAATCATTTCCATGGTATTTCTTCTTCTGTGGTCACCCGAATCTGCTAATAGGTTGCCCCAATACCCGTAGCAATTATCCTTCCTATCTTGAGAAATAGGTCTCCCACTGACTCCTCCGACATTCTCAAGCTCAAATGGTTTAAGTAATTCTCTTACAGAGTTTCTTTCAAAGTATACATCTCCATCCGTAAGGACAATTATATCTCCTTTCGCCTTCTTAAAGGCCATCTTAAGTGCATACGGTTTCCCTCTTTTAGGATCCCTGATTTGGATGTACTGCTTTTTACTTAAACCTAGCTTATGAGCTTCTTTTTTACCTTGTTTAAGAGTTAACTCATCTGGAGATACTTGGATAATTTCAAATGGAGTAGGGATGCCAGAGTAGTTCCGATCTGCAATAGAGGAGATACATTTCCTTATCGTGTGTGGTTCTTTAAAGGATGTAATGATAACTGAAATCATATGTCATTATATCGTACAACAGTCCAAATTTGAAAGGCTCCTGTCTATTCCTCCTCTTTCTTTCCCTTTGCTGTTTCCTCTGTGCTCTCTTCCTCTCCTTCTTCTCCCTCTTCGCCTTCCTCTCCTTCTTCCTCTTCCACTACTTCAGGTTCTTCTATAACAACCTCTTCCTGTAGCTCAGTTATTGTTACTACGGTAGTCTCTGCAAGATCTTCATTTACTAAAGAAATATTTTGAGGAATATCTAATTCATTTAAAGATATTGATTGCCCAGGGTGTTCTAATCCAGAAACATTTACCTCAATGGATGGAATTAACTCAGAAAGTTTACACTTAACATCTATGGAAGAAAGAACCTCGACTAATATACCAAGGTTGTTCTTAACGGCTGGAGCAATACCTGTGATATTGAATGGAATGGTAAATACCATCTCACGATCTTTATCAATTTCAAAAAAGGCCATGTGCCTGATTTTTTCTGTTAAAGGATTTATATCTATCTCTTTTACAATCACTTTTATGTCTTTGCCATCGTATTGGGCATCAAGTACTGTAGCTGATGTAACTTCTTCAAGCACTTTACTAGCAATAGAGTACTCAATTTTGATGTTGTGTGAATCTCCCTTTGAGTTGTAAACAACCGCGGGAATAAAACCTTCCTTTGTTAGTTTCCTATTCTCTTTTCCAGTAACACTTCTTTTTTCTAAAATGATTTTCTCCATAACGAGTAGGAGTATATCAAAAAAAGATACAAGGAGCAATAACTTCCCTCTGTTATTGACAGCTTCTTAATCTTCGACTATACTTTAGCAGTTAATCTTTACTTTTGCTAAAAATGGATTTAACAGAGAGACAAAAAGAGATATTAATGGCAGTAATAAAGGAATTTATGGGAGAGGCGTCGGAGGTTGGATCTCTTGCTCTTTTAGAAAAATATGACTTAGGAGTAAGTTCTGCCACAGTTAGGAACGAAATGGTTAAATTAATGAGATTGGGACTTTTGGAAAAGAGTCATATATCTTCAGGAAGGCTTCCTACAGATCAAGCTCTAAGGTTGTATGTTACAAAGTATCTAGATCGAGATAGTCTGAATCCTTTGGTTATGGTGGAGATAAGGCAGGGAATCTTTAGAGACAGGTTTTCTAAGGAGAGTGTCATTAAGGCAATTTTACGAATACTCTCAAAAGAGACAGGGTCTTTAGCATTCATGATTCTCAACGAAGATATTCGAGCATATGGATATTCAAATCTACTCAAGTATGAGGAGTTTAGAGATATTGATACGATAGAGACAATTATGAACATTATTGAGGATGGAGTGTTCTTGCCTAATTTAGTTGAGAAATATTCTGGATCCGGGGTATCTTTACTAATAGGGGAAGAGTGTGGAGTTGAGAACCTATCAAATTGTGCCCTAGCCTTTGCTCAAGTTACATTTTGGGAAGAGGACAGAGCATTTGTAGGGATAATTAGTTCTAAGAGGATGGAGTATTCGAAAGTGTTAGCAGCTTTAAGTGAAGTAAAAAGTGCATTAACAAATTCCATCTCAGGATGGAGATAATTTAAGAAGGGATTTTAATGGAAGATTCAAAAGGAGTGAAGAAAAAGAAAAGTAACCAAGTAAAAGAATTACAAGAAAGGGTTCAGAGGCTTGCGTTAACAATAGATGAAGTAGAGGATGAAAAGCTAGAAGTTGAGAATCAACTGAAAAGAGCCCTTGCTGACTATCATAATCTTCTTAAAAATTCTGAGAAGAGAGATCAGATTAGATTGTTGCAAACCAAAAAGGAACTTTTTGAAGCCATAATACCTACTCTAGATGCCTTAATGCTAGGGATTGTTGCTAGTAGGGATGTGAATATAGATGAGAAAGGGAAGTCTTGGCTAGAAGGAATAAAGGCTAGTGTAGAGGGACTAATGAAAGCTCTTAAGGAAATTGGTTTTGAGCAGTATATGCCCGAAAAAGGTCAAGAGTTTGATGGAGAGATTCACGAAGCAGTAGCGACAGTCCCAGAGGGTAAGAAAGGGAAAATATATGACATTGTACAACCGGGATACATTTTAAATGATTCTGTAGTACGACCCGCAAGAGTCGTAGTATCGAAGTAAAGTTAAATTATTAAATAAAATAATATGTCTAAAATAATAGGAATAGATTTAGGAACCACTAACTCAGGTATGGCCTACATGGAGGGTGGTAAGCCTAATATAATACCCAATACACAGGGAGGGAGATTAACTCCTTCTGTAGTAGCAGAGGATGAAAAGGGAGAAGTTCTAGTCGGGACTCCTGCAAAGAATCAGGCTGTTACAAACCCAGAGGGTACAATCTACTCAGTTAAAAGATTAATTGGTAGATCTTGGGATGATCCTGAAGTAAAAAAGGATAAAGAGTTACTCCCTTTTGAAATGAGGAAGTCGGATAGTGGGGGCCTTGAGGTTAAAATGGGAAGTAAGTGGTACTCTCCTCAAGAGATTTCAGCCAAGATTTTGGCGAAGATGAAGAAAGATGCCGAGGAGTTCTTGGGAGAAGAAGTTAAGGAGGCTGTAATTACTGTCCCAGCATATTTCGATGATTCTCAAAGACAAGCTACTAAAGATGCAGGGAAAATAGCAGGGTTAGTAGTTAAGAGGATAGTGAACGAACCAACTGCTGCAGCCTTAGCCTATGGTGTAGATAAAGGGAAGGACGAGAAAGTTGCAATATTTGACCTAGGTGGAGGAACATTTGACATCTCTATACTGGAAATGGGAGAGGGTGTTTTCGAAGTACTTTCAACAAATGGGGATACTCATTTAGGGGGAGACGACTTTGATCAAAGAATAATAGATTACATAGCTGACAAATTCAAAGAGAAAGAAAACTTCGACCTTAGGGAAGATAGAACAGCACTTCAAAGATTAAGGGAGGCGGCAGAGAAAGCTAAGGTAGAATTGTCTACTTCAGAAGAGACAGACATCAATGTCCCATATATTACAGCTACTGACAAAGGCCCAAAACATCTTAAAGAGAAATTAACAAGATCAGAGCTAGAGAAAATAACTGCAGATTTAATTGAACAAACAGTTAAACCATCCGAAAAAGCTCTTAAAGATGCAGGACTAAAGAAAGAAGATATTAACCAAGTACTTCTAGTTGGGGGAATGACAAGAATGCCCGCAATAGTGAAGAAAGTAGAAGAGATTTTCGGTAAAGAACCAAACAAAGGTGTAAATCCTGATGAAATAGTAGCTATTGGGGCTGCTATTCAGGCGGGAGTATTAGCTGGAGATGTTAAGGATATAACTCTTCTAGATGTAACTCCTCTATCTTTAGGTTTAGAAACTCTTGGAGGAGTAATGACAAAACTAATAGATAGAAATACAACAATCCCTGTTGAAAAGAAACAGATATTCTCTACAGCAGCAGATAATCAACCAGGTGTAGAAATACATATTCTTCAAGGAGAAAGAGAAATGGCTGCAGATAATAAGACCCTTGGAACATTTATCTTAGATGGTATCCCACCTGCTCCAAGAGGAGTACCCCAGATTGAGGTTACCTTCTCAATAGATGCTAACGGTATTTTAAATGTTAAAGCTGTAGATTTGGCAACTAAAAAGGAACAGAAGATTACCATTACAGCATCTACGAGTCTTAAAGAGGAGGAGATAGAGCAGATGGTAGAAGAAAGTAAGAAGTTTGCCGAAGAAGATAAGAAGAAGAGAGAGAGGGCGGAAGTAAGGAATAATGCAGATACTCTTTGCTTTAGTGCAGAGAATTTAATAAAAGAAAATAAAGATAAGATTGATGAGAAGGAGAAAGAAGAATTAGAGAAACTTTCGGAGGAGCTTAAGAAATTAATAGAGAAAGAGGATTTCGACAAGGAAGAGGTAGAAAAGAAAACAGAAGTACTGTCTGAGAAGATGCAAGAGATTGGGAAGAAGATGTATGAACAGGCAAGTAAGGAGCAAAAAGAGGAAGAAGAGGAAAAGGATGGGAAGGAAAATAAGGAAGGAGATCAGAAAAAAGAAGGAGAAGAAGTGAAAGAGGGAGAGGTAGTCGAGGAGGAGTAAAACCATAAGGGATATGGGAGAAAGCAGTTGGCGTTCTCCCATATTTATGGTAGCATTTAGACATTAATATAGGATTCCTGTCCCATAATGCTAGAAGATTCCAAAGTAGAGAGAAAAGAGAAATTTAATATTTCTCTTTATCAGAAAAGCTTATTCAAAGCTCTACTATTTCTTTTGCCATTAGCTATTTTCCCCTTTCCTTGGGATTGGACCGAAGCAGCTATGTCTTTGTTAATTCTCTCTATCTCAATGATTATCTTAGGTCTAGAGGTAATTAAACTCTTTTGGGATGGTAAGTTGACCATTTTAAAGAGTACTATGGATATAGGATTTTTCCTCCTTTTATTATCCCTACTTCTTTCAACGATATTCTCCACTGATTTTTCTACAAGCATATGGGGTATAGATGGAAGGTTGGGTGGTGGTTTAATACTTTTCATATCCGTTCTCTTTGTTGCAATATCTTCTAGAACATTCATAGAGGGAGAGGAGGATGTTCATTCTTTGATAATGGCTTTTCTAATTGGCTTTTTTATAAATAACTTTTTAAGTTTACTCTCATTCTTTGGGGTTAATATCTGGGGTTTAATTCCTGCTTATCGTGATTTATACCAAGCAGGATTACCACTTTTAAGATCGTCAAAGATTCACTTGCTAATTAATTTTGTAAATATCATTGCATGTATAGGGATTATTGGTGAGTATTTAATAAACAGTAAGAGAAAATTAGAATACATTCTCTCTTTTCTGTTTGGGTTACTCTCCGTAATTAATATTTGGTTTTACTCCATTAATCAAAAAATCACCCTTACACTCTTTCTCTTGGTAGGTGTAGCTATTCTTTTGTTAATTGCTTTGAAAGGAATTAAGCTAGAGAAAGAAACTTCTAAACAAATATTTCTTTTCTCTTTAATATGTGTTTTCTTAATAGCGATACCCGTTATCTTTCTACAGATACCTAGAGTAAGAGATGCTATTTTAACAAAGGAGTTTGAAATGATATCCGAAGTATCCCTAGGTTTTGATATCTCTTGGATAATAACGGGATCTGTAATAGTAAGCGGTTTTGTAGGAGGACTCCTAGGATTTGGTCCTGCAACTTACTCAATTGTATACCATATGTTTAAGCCGTATGATCTTGGATTACTAATGCTAGGAGATGCAACTTTCCACACAGGTACAAATGAAGTCTTAACAAAAGTAGCAAGTGGAGGACTGCTGTGGTTTCTCGTTTGGCTTTTCATAGGATATTTGATTGTAAAAAGCTTTGTTTCTGATCTTAAAATAGGAAAAGATTCCTTAAAAAAAGTAAATGGATGGAGAATCTTGATAGTAGATGTAGTTATTTTAACAATATACCTTTCCTCTTTCCTGCTCTCCTACTCTGTCTTAGTAATTTTTCTTCTGTTACTATTTGTATCTTTAAGATCAGTGTTGATATATGACTTAAAGAAACTAACCAACGAGAAATTCATTCTCAAGTTCTGGGCATTAAATGTGTCATCAACTCCTCAAGTAGGAAGCTCTTTGTATAGTTTTAATATATTTCTAACAGTTCTTGTATCTATTATCACCCTGGGTCTTTTTGGGATGTGGACCTTTAAAGGGATTGGGAGTATACAGGCAGTAAGGGCAGAAGCCTATTTAGCAAGGGAAAACCAAAAGTACAATGTTAATACAGAATTAGTTCCTACTATAGAGGAAAGGGAGGAAGCAATTTCTACATTAGATAAACTGTACACTTCTGCTTTAAGTTTTGACAGGAATAACCCTTTGTATAACAGGAAAAAGGCTCTAATGCTATTGGAGAAGATAGGTGTGGTTGCTGAACAGTTCTCTTCTGTTGATGAAGAAGATACGGAACAGGTAGATCAATTAGTCTCTGCTGTTACAGCATTAAAGAGTGAAGCTATAGAGTACTCACGGAAAAGTACAGATTTAGCTCCTTCTGTTTATGCCAATTGGTTAACCAGAACAACAATATATACAGGCTTGGTGGGAATAGGATTCAATGAGCATATTTCAGATGCACAATCTTCCTTAGAGAAAGCCATAACTTTAAATCCTTTAAATTACCAACTCTATTACAGTATGGCACAGGTATATATAGTCAAAGGTGATCAAGATAGTGCCTTGAAGCTACTAACAAAGGTTTTAGAGATAAACCCTCAGCACATTCCATCTATACTCCTTATCGCAGATTTAAACAAAGAGAAAGGAAATATGGATATTTATGTTTCCTATCTACAAGCGGCACAGCAAATTTTAGAGAAAGAGGAAGCTACGGATACTGAAATCTATGATGAAATAATTAAAACCTTAGGGGAATTAGATCTTGAAGAATTGGGGTTAGATAAGGAACCAGATACTAATTTAGGAGATGAAAAAGAAATAGAATCAAAGCAGGAGAAGAAGAATCTCATTACTGATTAGTTTGTTTCAAATAGTATGCTCTTCCTCTGAACATACAGGCTGCATTAACTATTAAGTCTTCTCCCCAAAATTTTTTTAAACAGAAACAAATACTTTCTAAGGTAGATCCAGTTGTAATTACATCATCGATGATAGTGATACTTCTATATGAAGATATATTAAAATTACTATTAACAATAAAATCTTTGTATGAGAGAGCCTTCCTTTCATCTTTGTCTTTTAAAGATTGATGCCCATAACTATTTCTTCGCTTTAAAATGTCTTCTGAAAACGGGATATTTAATCTGTTAGCAAGAGTTTTTGAAACCCCTAATGTTTGATTAAATCCCCTTTCCCTCAGTCTGTTTAAAGAAATCGGCACGTTAGTTAAAATACTACCTTCTAAAACTGATGGGAAGGAAGAGTTCGAGATGTTCTCAATGAAAAACTCAGAAAGGGTGTCTGCAAGATCGTATACATAATTGTATTTATATCTCTTTAATAGATCTGCTGTAAGAGAATTATATTCCCAACACACAAAGACATGATCTAAAGCAGAGATTTTCTTTAATTCTTTATACTCCTTATGTGTTGTGTAATTTGAAGAGAGTCTTCTACAGCCGTAGCATTCGGGAAGAGTTCTTTTGAAAAGCTTTTTACACCTTTCACACAGGTAGCTTCCCTTTCTAGAGCATATGCTACAAGTTTTGGGGAAAACAATATCTAGGATATTTTGCATATTTCTTCATTATTACACCCTGTTATTAAATCAAGATTAATTGATAAAAAGTACAGTTTAAATTATCATATATTCGCATAACCAACATATATGAAATATGTCGAAAATTTTGAAACAAAAAAATAGTATTCACTTTGTAATGCTTCTTCTTTTAATTACTAAGATACTTGGTTTCCTTAAATTAAGAACTATTGCACAGTTATTTGGTGTTTCCCATGAGCTAGATATCTTTTGGGCTGCATTTACAATCCCAGATATGCTTTTTATGCTTTTGGTTGCTGGGTCAATAAATGCAGCTATAATTCCAACACTCTCGGAAATTCTTCATAAAGAAGGAGAGGACTCCTTAAACAAATTTTTCAACTATTTAACAATAATAATCTCTATTAGTTTTGTAGTTATTGCAACAGTTCTCTTCATTTTTACACCTCAACTTACAACACTATTAATAGAATCTGATTTTCTTCAAAATGTTCTAAAATTTGGAGATAGAATAGGACCAGAAGATTTTGACCAATTCGTTTCCTTAACAAGGATAATGATGATCTCTCCAATTCTTTTAGGAGTAAGTAGCCTTTTAACAGGATACCTACAAGTTAGAAAACAATTCTTTGTTACTTCACTAGCTCCTCTCTTTTACAATATGGCGATGATTTTAGGATCAATAATTTTGGTCTCTGTATTTGGTATGGGGGTGGAAGGGATTGCGATTTCAGCTGTAGTAGGGTCTTTACTTCACCTGTTAGTACAGATCCCTGAATTTAAGAAATATTTTAGGAATCGTGTAAAGAAAGAATCTCAACCTTTCAAAGAGAAATTTTTGCGCAGTAAAGTAATTCAAACTGTAAAACTTGCTATTCCTAGGACTATTTCGATTCTAGGAGAGGAGATGAATACAGTAATTAATACACTGATTAGTTTCTCCCTGGCTGTAGGAGCCCTTAGTGCTTACAAATTTGCAGTAAGTTTACATCTTTTCCCAATAAATATCATAGGCAGTGCTATAGCACAAGTAGCGCTACCTGACTTAGCTGAGAACTGTGAAAATGAAAAAGAGTACTGCAGAGTTTTAAATAAATCCATACAAACAGCTCTCTTCTTGGTATTCCCAATAGTTGCTATTCTAATAGTTTTGAGACTCCCCATAGTTAGGTTAGCGTACGGAACAGGTGCTTTCGACTGGAGGGCAACAATTTTAACGGCTTGGTGTCTTGTACTTCTTAGTATCTCTGTTATCGGACAAACGGTAGTACAGATTCTTTTAAGAGCATTCTATGCTCTTAAGGAGACTTGGTTACCTTTGCTTGCCATAACGGTAGGAATAATTGTGAATATACTGTTAGCTTTACTTCTTACCAACTTCTTTAGCCACTATTACGATTGGAGACCAATAGTAGAACAAATGTTCCTGCAGATTACCGAGGCAAATGGCAAAGAATTCATAAATGTATTCATGTCTTTTCTAGGAGATATTGTCAGATGGTCAACGAAGAGGGGGGATTCTGATTTTGCTGTAGGAGGTCTCTCATTAAGTTTAAGTATCTCATATTTGGTAGAGATGGTAGTCTTAGTACTGTTGCTTAATCTTAAAAGTAAAGTCCTAACATGGAAGAAATCTGTTTATCCTACTTTCAAAAAAGCTCTCAACACTGTACTAATGTGTATAGGGATGTATTTTGTCTTCAAATTATTTGATTTCCAGTTAGATACTACTAGGACACTCTCTATTGTGATCTTAACAGTAGTAACTTCTCTGTATGGACTCCTCTCATATTGGTTAGGTGCCAAGGTCTTCAGGATTAAGGAGATAGGGGTTATCGATGAAATTCTAACTGATATTGGTAATAACTTGTTTAGGAGGAATGGAAAAAATGGGCAAAGTGCAAAAAACTTTTAAAATTTTCCTCCTCTTTCTTTCTATTTTAATTATATTACTTTTCGTCTTTTTTATTACTCTTTCAAGAAAATATAGTAGATGGGAGGACAATATTTTAAAATCGAGTTCTGCACTAGTCTGTTTAGATGATATTTATACAGAGAAGAATATGGCTGAGATAGAGAGTGAAATAGAGCAGAAGGTAGAAAAATTTATCCTCTCGGATAGTAGAACTGATTTTGTTGTTTTAGATCAACAGGAAGTTTTACATATTTTAGCTAACAATATTCAGGAACAGCCATATTTTGATTTGCAAAATATCTGCTTATCTTCCTCAGTTGGTCTTTGGCATATATATACGAGGTATGATATCCGACCTCTCTCTTCTAAGAAAGTGATTTTCTCCTCCCTATGGATTGTTATGGATATTGTGAAGGATAATAGGGAGACACCTGAAATATATGTTAAGGAAATAAGGGTTGGGGATATTAAGCTTCCTGAGATATTCACCAAAAACATTATTGTAGAAATAAACAAGGGGATGACAGATGCCACAATTCTGCTTAATGAGAATAGATTCTTGGGTAGGAGGATAGAGAATATAGAATTGCTTGAGGGGAAAGTAGTTTTTAAGGGGACAATATAATATTTCTCTTGTAGATAGGTCTTTTCACATTGTACTTGAATAATCCTTGTTTTGTGTGATACAATTCTTTGGCAATCATTAAATTAATCTGCTAAAACAGTATGGCTAAAAGTATAAAAATTCAACCTTTAGGTAAAAGAGTTCTAGTAAAACCTGATGAGATAGAAGAAACTACATCGGGAGGTTTAGTTTTACCACCTAGTGCAAGTGAAGATCAAAAACCAGAAACAGGTATTATTACTAAACTTGGGAAAGGCAAAGAAGATGGAAAGGACATATCTTTTGAAGTTTCTGTGGGTGACCGAGTCTACTTTAAGAAATACTCTCCTGATGAAATATTAATAAAGGAAGAGAAGTATTTCCTTCTAAATGAGGAGGATATTCTTGCAGTTATTAAGTAAAGGGAGATATATAAAATAGTTAAATTTATCAATATATATAAAGATGGCAAAATCAATAATTTACAATGAAGAGGCTCGAAGAGCTCTTAAGGCTGGCGTTGATACAATCGTAGATGCTGTTAAAACAACACTTGGTCCTAAGGGAAGGAATGTGGCATTGGCGAAAGCTTTTGGTTCTCAGGTCATAACAAAGGATGGTGTTACTGTTGCGAAAGAGATTGAAGATAAGGATCCGTTTAAAAATGTTGGTGTAGAGATGATAAAAGATGCTGCAAGCCAAGTAAATGATCTTGCTGGAGATGGAACTACGACAGTCACAGTTCTTGCCCAAGCTGTAGCAGCTGCTGGATTTAGAAATGTAGCAGCAGGCTCTAATCCAATCTCTCTTAAAAGGGGTTTAGATTACGGTACTAACCTAATAGTTAAAGAATTAAAGAGGAGTGCAAAGAAGATTACAAATAAAGATGAGATTTCTCAAGTAGCTACAATTTCTACCAATAATGAGAAAGAATTAGGAGAAATGATCGGGGAAGTATTTGAGAAAGTTGGAGGAGAAGGAGTTATCACAGTAGAGGAGGCTAAAGGTTTTAAAGATGAGGTCGAATATACAGAAGGTATGGAGTTTGATAACGGTTATGTTAGTCCATATTTTGTAACAAATGCAGAAACTTTAGAAGCCGTTATGGAAGATCCATATATATTTGTTACAGACAAAAAGCTTTCTAATCTCCAAGATATTCAAGCTATTGCAGAGAAAGTTTTAGGAGCAGCCGATAGGCCCTTGGTAATCATAGCTGATGATATCGAGAATCAGGCACTAGCAACTTTGGTTGTAAATAAGTTAAGAGGGACTTTAGATGTGGTGGCTGTTAAAGCTCCGGGATTCGGAGACAGGAAGAAGGAGATGTTACAAGATATTGCTGTTTTAACAAATGCAGAGTTTGTCTCAGAAGAAGTTGGTAAAACACTTGATTCTGTTGAGATAACCCATCTTGGTTCTGCTAAAAAAGTTATTGTTACCAAAGAGAAGACAATAATTGTTGAGGGAAAAGGCACTAAAAAAGAGATAGATAGCAGAGTTAAGGAGATTAAGGCTCAAATAGAGGCTGCTACTTCAGATTATGATAAAGAGAAATTACAAGAGAGATTAGCGAAAATAGCAGGTGGAGTAGCTGTAGTTAAGGTAGGAGCAGCTTCTGAAGTAGAAGCAAAGGAGAAGAAGATGAGAATAGAGGATGCAATTAATGCAACAAGAGCCGCCATAGAGGAGGGTGTAGTTGCTGGAGGAGGATTAGCATTACATAATGCTAAGAAAGTTTTAGAGAAAGTAAAGTTAGATGATCGAGATGAACAGTTAGGAATAGAGATTCTTAAAAGTATCTTAAGTGAACCCCTAAAACAAATTGCAGAGAATGCGGGAGAAGATGGTGCAGTAATTGCTGCTAATTGTAAGGATGAGATAGGATATAATGCAAAAACAGGAGAGTATGTAGATATGATAAAAGAAGGGATAATAGATCCAGTTAAGGTAACTAGACTGGCATTAACAAACGCTGTTTCTGTAGGTTCTATGCTAGTTACTACAGAAGCTATTGTCGCAGATATCCCTGATAACAAAGAAGGCAGTAATCCTGCAATGGGTAATAGTATGGGAGGCATGCCAGGGATGATGTAAAATCCTTAGTAATCTAAAAATAAAAAGGGGGCTGAAACAGCCTCCTTTTTATATATATCTTCTTGTTATCAATTCTTTTATACAAATCTTAATTCCTGTGCTAATACTCTCCCAATAATATCCTGTTGTTTTGAATTGAACCTTTTTTCTACGATTAATCCATCATTATATCTCTTTAATACCAATTCGTTACTCTCAGTAGCGACTCCTAGTTTTGGAGAAATGAAGAGATAGCCTTTATCATTAAGAGAACCGTCTTTAATATCTATCAAAGAGCTATCTATTACGAAACATTCGAAGTCCTTATCCAATACCCAATCAGGAGCAGTATAATACTCAAAAACTTGGGCATTCACAAAATCCATATCCTCAGGAATCTCTTTGAATAGTGGAACTCTATTTAAGACATACTGCTTGTTTTCTTTGGGATTTTTTAAAAGATCAGAGGAGCTAATATTTAGAGCATCAGCTAGTGAGTCTATCTGTTTAAAGGGAGAACTCATCCCTCTTTCATATCTAGAAATCATTTCCCAACTTTTCCCTATTTTCTCTGCAAGGTCTTTCTGTGTCATGCTCTTTCTCTCCCTGTATATTCTAATGTTTTCGCCAATGTAATTTTTGTTCATATATATAGATTCTAATTACATATTACCTATTCTGGAATAGAAGAAGATTATATAAATAAGAAAAGAAGTTTCTTGTTTGACAGGAAGTTGTAAGAATTTTAATTTAAGATATCTCTATGCAAGGAAATATTAAGGAGAAACTCCAAATTAAACTTGTTTCTGAACAAGTTATTATTAAGGCTCAAAAGATCTTGGATAAATTAATAACCAGAGAAGAATTTATAACAAAGGAAGAGATACTCTCTTTGAAGAAAGAGATTAAAAGAATGAAGAAGCTTTTAAGAGGATATAATATCTAACCAATTTTCCTTAAGCCATATATCAGCTTTTTCCTGTTCTTTAAGTAATTCTCTTTTCTGTAACTCTTTTCTTATTATATTTCCTTGGTGAGGCTTATCAAATTGTTTTTGTAGGGGGGAACTAAATCCGTGAGCGTAATGACATAGTTCGTGGGCTATTGTAGCTTTTACAACAAACTTTGGAACTATGTCATACTGAAAGTATCTAGTTACTGTTATAACAGTAATACTTTTGTCATCCTGTACGTAGTAATCACTTTTTTTCTTTTTTAATATCCCCTTTATCTTGGTGCTCTTATTCGCTACCGTAATACTTCCAAGCTGTCGTTTGGAATATCTCCCATATTTAATTATGACAAGATTTTTCCTAGGGATATCGCAGAAATGATTCTCCCATATTTCATACAGCAAATTTTCTAAAAATTCTACGCTTCTTGTTTTACTCATCTTTTAAGCATGCTATCATATTTTAATGATTGTACAAAAATTGAAACGAAAAATCTCTTCCTTGGGAAAAGCTCTAAAGTTCATATATTCTAAATACCCCTTTCCTGCTATATTTAGAGACATACTTTTCGTACTATCTACTGTAGCAGAAATATATGAAATTGCTGTGTTAGGAAAATTTATAGATGAGACAACAAACATTCTGCTTAATTGGAAATCATTTGATTTTAGTAAGTATCTTTCAACTGATTCTTTCTACTATCTTTTGTTGATATTGCTTCTTTGGATTGTTATCCAGATATGTATTAGAACAAGGGAGTACATGTTCCAAGTTATAAGCGAAAAGGTGTGGGAGGATTCTCATCATATGATTTTAGATAAGGTTTCAGGAGCTAATCTAGAGGATATAGAGACAGAAGATTTTCAAGATATGTTAACTTTTGCACCTGCATTTTCAATTGGGAGAATAACCTCGGTATATGAGAACTTTTCATCTGTACTGAGTAACAGTATTAGATTAATAAGTGCTGGAGCTATTCTTTTTAGAACGATGGGTTGGAGTGTCTTGCTGCTTTTACTTTTTGTACTTCCGGAAACAGTAGTTGTGCATATTAGAAGGAAGAGGCTTTGGGTGTACAGAGAAAAGGAGATTGGTAAAATCAAATTTCTCAACTATGTTCAAAATCTAGGACTGTCAATAGCTAATTTTGTAGAACTGAGAGTTAATAATATATATTCATACCTTAAGAGAAGGTATAAAGAGGAGTATGATGAATATGTAGATGGACTATTAAAGAAAGAGGGAGATTTCTCTAGAGATAAAGCTACCTATTCCATCATGGGTCAGGTTATGAAGTTCTCGTATGTCATATATATGCTTTCTGTTTCCATCGTAAAAGGTTTGTCCTTTGGTACCTTTAAAGCCCTCTATGACTATGTAGATGTTGTATACACCAGTATCTTTAGAGTAATAGATTCTTTCTCCTTAATGTCAATTAATTTGGAATACATAGGAGAGTTCTTTAACTTAATAGAATACAAAGGTTTTGGAGATTATGAACATGGAGATATTAAATTAAAGGAAGGAACTTCTGCATTAGAATTCAAAAACTTGGACTTTGCATATCCTGATGATCCAAAAACCAAAGTTCTAAAAAAATTAAATCTTGAAGTTAAACCCGGAGAGAAAGTGGCCTTTTTTGGGGGAGATGGTTCTGGGAAGAGTACAGCCGTAAAAATATTAACAGGCTTGTATAGAGTAAAAGAGGGAAATTACTTCATAGATGGCCATGATATTCAAGAATTAGATAGAAGACAGTTAAAGAAGAAACTTTCTGTAATATTTCAAGATTTCATAGATTATCACTTTAGCCTCATGGAGAATGTAGTGATTTCTGGAGTTAGGAAGAATATAGATAGGAAGCTGTATGATGAGGTTAGTAAAATAGCCCATGTGGGGAAATTTAAAAAGCAGATTAATCTAAAAGACAGTAGTATTTTAGGAAAGACTTTTCCTGCAGGTAAAGATCTCTCTCCTGGATATTGGCAGAGGCTCTCGATAGCAAGAATGCTTTACAGAAATAGAAACATCTTTGTAATGGATGAACCGTTTACCTTCATAGATGACATTTCAGCAAAGGATATTCTTGAGGGTATGTTTGATTTTGTAGGAGATGACAGATCCATAATATACATTACTAGAAGTGTTAATCTGTTGGAGGAGTTTGATAGAATCTACTATTTTGATAAAGGAAAGATCATTGAATCTGGATCTTGGGATGAGCTAATAAAAAAGAAGGGAGAACTGTATAAGCAAACACATAACCGTAACTAAAATATTCTTAATATCCCCTCTCTAACCTGTAATTTTACTTAATAGAATGGTAAAATAGCGCACATATGGAAATTCTTGATGGGAAATATGTCTCTAAAAAAATATTGGATGAGATATCTACTAGGGTAGAAAATATTTCGATGAATGGCGAAAAAGTTCCTCGTCTTGATTTGATTTTGGTTGGGGATGATTTTGGAAGTGTTCGGTATGTCAAAATTAAAGAAAAAACAGCTAGAGAGTTGGGGATAGCATGTCAAACACACCATCTGGACCAAAGCGTGCATACTAAAGATGTTGTCAACTTAATTGAAACATTAAATACTTTTAATGAGACAGATGGTTTGATGGTTCAATTACCACTTCCAGACAGTATAGATACAAATCTTGTTTTAGAGAGTATTAACCCACAAAAGGATGTTGATGGTCTGACCTCAGTAAATTTAGGTAGACTTTTTCAGAAAGATTCAAGAGCTATCCCTCCAGCCACACCATTAGGAATAATGAGACTTCTTGAAGAGTATGGTATTAAAATCTTTGGAAAAAAGGTTATCATATTAGGTTCTAGTAATATTGTAGGGACACCTTTGGCTGCAATGATGTTAAGAAAGAATGCTACAGTGACAATATGTAATTCTAAAACAGTTAACATTAAGGAGATTGCAAAGAGTGCTGACATATTAGTTTCTGCTACAGGAGTTCCACTTTTAGTTAATTCTGAGTTTCTAAAGAAGGATGTTGTTGTCGTAGATGTCGGATCAAACAGGCATCCTGAAACGGGTCAATTAGTTGGTGATGTTAACTGGGGGGATGTACAGGGGGTTCCTTCTTACATTACTCCAGTTCCTGGGGGAGTTGGTCCAATGACTGTTGCTTCTTTAATGTTAAATTTAATGAATTGCTATGAAAAAAATACAGGACAAATTGATAGATGATCTTTTGCAAGAAGAAAAGAAAAGACAATTAGAAGGTTTAGAACTGATTGCTTCTGAAAACTATGTCTCGGAATCAGTCCTGCAATGTATGGGATCTATTCTAACTAACAAGTATTCTGAAGGATATCCTTCTAAAAGATATTACAAAGGGAACGAGTATGTGGATGAGATAGAAAGAGAGGCAATCCAAAGAGCTAGAGAGCTGTTTAAGGCAGAGCATGTTAATGTTCAACCATACTCAGGCTCTCCTGCTAATTTGGCTGTCCATTTCGCTCTTTTAGAGCCTGGTGAGAAAACCTTAGGAATGGCTTTAGATGCAGGGGGACACCTTACGCATGGATTTAAGGTATCCATCTCTGGCAAGTACTTTAACTCTGCTAGTTACGGGGTTAATGATGAGGGATATATTGATTACAATGAGGTTTTAAAGATTGCAAAGGAACATAACCCTAAGTTAATTTGGGCAGGATTCTCTGCATACTCTCGAATTATTGATTGGAACCAGTTTAGGAGAATAGCAGATGAGGTTGGTGCATACTTAGTAGCGGATATCGCACATGTAGCTGGATTAATTGCGGCGGGTCTCTATCCATCTCCAGTAGGTATTGCAGATGTCGTTACTACAACAACCCACAAGACTCTCAGAGGGCCTAGGGGAGCCATAATTATGTCTACAGATCAGTTAGGTGAGAAAATAGATAAGGCAGTATTTCCAGGCCTTCAGGGAGGCCCACACAACCATATAACCGCAGCTATAGCTGTAGCTTTAAAGGAGGCAAACACAGAGGAATTTAGAAGATATTCTGAACAGGCAATTAAGAATGCAAAAGTTCTTTCAGAGGAACTATCTAGATTAGGATACAGTATTGTTTCTGGAGGTACAGACAACCATCTCTTTCTTGTAAATCTGATGAAATCCAAGAATATGGGAGGAATAGGGGGAGAAGAAGCCTCCTCTGTGTTAGAAGAAGCAAACATTACAGTAAACAAAAATGCTATCCCTAATGATCCAAGAAAACCGTGGGATCCATCAGGGATTAGAATTGGTACTCCAGCACTAACTACTAGAGGAATGAAGGAAGCTGAGATGGTGAAGGTTAGTGGATATATAGATACGGTTTTGAGAAACAGAGATAACAAGAAGGTAGTTAAAGAAATGAGAGAAGATATTAAAAAGTTTGCATCTAAATTCCCTATACCGGGTATTAAATTAAACTAATTGAGCATGAAATTAAGCTTTAGAAAAGATTTACACATCGCAACACTTAAGTCCGAGTCTTCTTGGAACAAGTTCAAGCTTCAAGCACTGTTGCAAAACTGTGAAAGCAAACAACCCTCTATCAATGCATACCTTGGAGCAAGGTATAGTAGGTCTGCTGATTCCGTGTTGGATATTGCATCGGAAATAGTAGAGAACAATACTGATGCAGCAGAAAGGTTAGAAAAGATATTTTCTGGATATGGACACAAGTCTGTGGGAGATATGGCAGAGCTTTTTGTTTGTTTGGAGAATATTCCTATGTATACCGCTATGAAAGTCTTCTACATGACACCAGTTATCTCAGGACAAGAAAGATCTACAAGGTATCAGAACTTTCAAGATCCTAACTTTGTGAAAATCCCGAAAGAAGTATGTGATGATTATGAAGTAAGCAGAGAATATGAAAGGATAATGTTAAAAGAGATGAAAGATTACAGAGAGTTGTTAGGGACTACCAAAGATGCTCTTAAAAAGCATTTTAGGATAAATGAAGAAAGTCCCCAGGAGCTGTCTGCTCTGAAGGCTAGGTCATTTGACGTTGCTAGGTATCTTCTGCCATATGGTCTTAGTACAAGTGCAGCTTACCTCACCTCTGCAAGGAGTTGGTCAGATTTAATTAGTTTTATGTGTGCTAGTGACACGGTAGTTGAAAATGAGATATCTGAAATGCTACTTAATCTACTAGGAGAATCTAAACTGGATGCGAGGGGATATATTAGAGAGGCAGATGGATTAATTAGACATACGGATGCAAACTGTTGTAGAAAAGCATCCACAGAGAAGATATTGCAGTATTTGAGAGAAGATATCTCTTACGAGCAAATAACTGATATCCCTGAGAATGAGAGTGATGCAGTTGGGATAGCATACTCTCCTGATTGTATGGAATCACTAATCTCTCACTATGAGTATTTAATAAATCCTTTAGGATCTAAAAAGGAATTCGAGTTTTCAGAAGAGGACCAAGAGAAGCTAGGAGAGATGATCTTTGAAACTCATGATCATCACAATCAGCTAGGAAATATTGGTCAATCTGGCGCTATAAAGATAGAAGGATTCGCAAGTTTAGGAACATTAAAAGATTTAAATAGGCATAGAAGTATGGAAAGATTCATACCTCTTTTACATGACGAAATAGATATGAACAGCGAATTAGATAGAAGGGATGATCAATGTTTCTACCTATGTAACCATCTAGAAATAAATTCGCTCTCCAAGCTTAAGAAAGAGTATATAAAAAGATTAGTGGAAACATATCAACTGATTAGAGAGTGGAGAAAATTAGCAAAAAACCATCTCTCCAAGGAGGTATGTGATGAATTTACTAAGTATTTACTTCCTCATGCACATGCGACAAAGTATATTTTTTACGGTTCTTTTGATGATTTACAGTATGTGATTAATTTAAGGACAAGAAATGGTGGGCATATTGCATACAGGGTTCTAGTATATGAATGGTTAAAGAATCTTAATTACTTGGATCCGATATGGAGACCTCTTTTAAGGAAGATTGTAGAGCCTAAGGTCGATGACAAACATCAGTTTGTAGATAGAAGCTAAAGAATTAAAAACAAATTAAATTTAAAAAACTAGATTATGATTCTTTCAGATAGAACAATTAAGGAGAAGGTTAAGAGTGGACAGATAGTTATAGAGCCTTTCTCAGAAGAGTTTTTACAGCCTGCCTCCTATGATTTACACTTGGATAAATATTTCTTGGTTTTTAATAGAGAGAATGTTGCAATTGTAGATGTCAAAGATAAGCCTAAGGATTTAATGAGGGAGATAGAAGCTAGTGAGAAGGAGGGATTTATTCTTCATCCTGGTGAGTTTGCGCTTGCTAATGTTAAAGAAATAACTGGAGTAGATAGTGGGCATGTCGGAAGACTAGAGGGAAAGAGTTCTCTGGGCAGGCTAGGCTTGATAGTGCATGCAACTGCAGGGTTCTTAGATCCAGGAAATAAGTTAAGATTAACTCTAGAACTAGCCAATGTTTCTCCACTTCCAATTAGAATCTATCCTGGGATGAAAATAGCACAGATAGCTTTTGAAACACTGGATAGGGAGTGTAAGAGACCATACGGCAGTAAAGAGCTAAATAGTAAATATACTGGCGATTTGAAAGTAAGAGGAAGTGAGATGTGGAGAAATTTCAAAAAGTAGTAGAAGTCTTTAATTAAAAATGATTACCCTTCTAATTCTCTCCTCTTCCAGCTCTACATCAGAGGAGGTGCAGGAGGAATATCTTCTGTGTTCCCATCGTCTTGTTGCTGATTGATGTTTCCTGGGACAGGAGGGTAAGGATTTGGTTCTACCGTAGGAGTACTCCCCATATTTAGATCTGGGAAATTATTTTGCTGATTAGGAGGTATTATTCCTGGAGCGTCTGTAGGAGGAGAAGTTCTTTGCATTTGACCAATCTCCCTGTCTATACTTCCTTGAGATTCATAATCGGGCTGTACAATCGAAGGATTATTTCGCATGTATATTTCAGGGTTCTCAGGAGGAGTTTGAGGGGGTTCTTGTGGAATATTTTGTGCTACTGGTGGATTACCCATTTGCTCGGAAGGAGGCATTGCCCCTGTGTTTAGATTAATACTAGGATTAAATGGTGTATCTTGGATACCTTGTGACTCTGGAGGAGTAGCACCTCCCTCTCTCTTAAGAATTTCTTGCAAATCATCCTCTTGTGTCTCTGGAGCAATGTTTGCTACGGGTTCTCTCTGTTGTGGTGGTACTTGAGGAACATTTTGTTCAAAAGGAAATTGTGAAGGCTGTGGAGGTTGAATGTCTCGATAGGTTCCTGTTTCTACAGGAGCAGATTGTGGGACTTCCTTATTAACCATATTTCTCAACGTTGGTTCCTCTTTAGAGGCTTCCTGAGGAGAAGATTCTGACTCTTTCGGTTCTTTTGTGGGCTTCTTTTTTGTTAGTAGTATAACAATAATGCTTATTAGTAATATTACTGAAGCACCTATTAGAATATATGGAAGATATTCTGTAATGTTGTCTAGACTAAAGCCAGATTCAGATGTTGTTGTTATTGCTTGAGTATCTTGAGGAGTTACTAGTAAATCATCTTCTACTGGGGTACCCTCCTGTTGTCCTTCTTCTAATGCTACAGCGGTATCCTGCTCGGGGACTCCAATATTAACGACTTCTCCCACGCTAAGTTCTCCTAGATCTAAAGCCTCATTTTCTAGAAGTTTAAAAGTGTATGATTCCTCAGTAGATGTGAATGAAATAATGGCAAGAACTCCATTGAGAGCTGTAGGTTTTTCTAACTCACAATTTATTACTGCAATATTGTCATCTTTCCCATCATCAGTAGAGAAAGTAGAACATTCCACATCTCCCTTTGAGATATTTACCACAGTAACATCACTTGAGAATTCTATGGGAAGGACGATGTTCTCAGCTAGATCAGCTTCTGTGTCTATGTTTATCTTTATTTCTTGTACATCTTGCTTAGTGTTATCAACCATTTCTATATTTACTGCTGCAAAGGCAGAGAATGGAATTAAAAGCATAAGAAAAGAAACCAAGATGGGATATGTTTTTTTCATAATTAAGGCAGTTTATATTATCTTCTCTAAGATTATCATGCCAGATTTGCAATATCAATAGTAATTCGAAGTTAAGTTGACTTAATTCTTTTCTAAATATACACTTTAGTACAAAATTAAATCTGTCCACTATGAACTATCCAAATTACAATTCAGCATTGCCAAGTCAAGATATTAATGCTGTTATAGATGAAAACTTAAATGAAGTGTTAGAGTTGGAAAAGAAACTTATCTCTTCGAACACCCCTGAAGGACTTAAGGAAGAGGCTATGAGAGGAATCCAGAGGCTTAAGAGAATGTTTAGGATGGGAGGGTATAGTTCTGAGTTTGAAACGGTTAATAAGTATATTGATTGGGTTACAAGAATTCCTTGGGGAGTAATAAGTAGAGATAATCTGGATATTCAGAATACAAGGAAACTAATGGATGAGAGTCATCACGGTATGGATACCATCAAAGAGCTGATCCTTGATTATCTTGCTACTATGCAATTACAATCTATGGGAAGCATAGAGAGAGTTAGGAGAGAGAGTATTCCTTCGCAAATTCCTTATGTTAACTCTGTAGCTTCTAGTGGCTATCAACCTAACCCGCTATCTAATTCTAGTCAGTTTACAAATTTTGAGCTTAAGAAAGATGAGGCAGCAATACTAAAAAGTTCTTCAGCAAATGCTCCTGTATTCCTGTTTGTTGGACTTCAAGGTGTAGGTAAAACGTCTATTGCGAAATCTATTGCAAGCTCTATGGGGAGAAAGTTTGCAAGAGTTTCCTTAGGTGCAATAGGTGATGTGAGGACTCTTAGAGGGACTCCAAGATACTCAGCTGACTCAGAACCAGGTCAAATTATAAAGGCTTTGATAAGATGCGGTACTATGAATCCCGTTATTCTTCTTGATGAGATTGAGAAATCTAGTGGGGAGAAAGGTTTGTTAAGTGATGTAATGGCTGTTCTCTTAGAGATTTTAGATCCAGAACAGAACTCTAGTTTTGTAGATCATTATATAGATTATCCAGTTAACCTCTCACAGGTCTTTTTTATTTGTACTGCAAACAACCTAGGCGGTTTATCTGCTGCACTTTTAGATAGGGTTGAAGTTATTCGCTTTACAAGTTACTCGGATCAAGAAAAAGAGGTTATTGGTAGAGAGTATATTCTTCCCAAAGTATTGGAGAACTTAAATATATCTCCTGATTATATTAAAATAGAGGATGAAGTTTGGCCATTGATCATAAGACCAGTGGGGTTTGATGCAGGGATAAGGCAGTTAGAAAGGAATGTTACAACTATTGTAAGAAGTGCAGCGAGGATGATAGTAGAGGGAAAGCCCTTGCCAATAATTATTAATAGTGGGAACTTAACCCAATATGTACTTGCAGATCAGGGCCCTCTAAGTTAATCCTAAGATGTCTTAATATCCCTTGAAAGGGTTGATTAATCTTAAAGATGAAACAGCTCTTCTTACTTGAGGGTTTGCTATTCCCTTGCTTATATCAGCCTTATATCCTTGTTTCTCTTCTGCCTTACACAGTAGAGAGAGGTCTTCATTAACTTTTTCCTTGTTTAAACTGTTTGTATCTACGGACTCTGTTACAAGATAATCTGAGATATTTATCTCATTGGTAGGGTAAGCATCTTTCTGTTTGTCTTTAGTATTGTCTTGTTTGTTCATCTTCTTTTGACGGATAGCTTTCAATTAATCCTTGTGGGGTTAAGTGTCCCCTTCCTCTTTGTATATCTTCTCTTGATTTTACAGTCTGTCCAGATACTGTTCCCTCCCTTACTTCATCTAATATCGTCCTTTCTTTCAGAAACTTCTTTGGATTTAGTTCTCTCTCTTGTTGGTTTAATCTTTCCTGTAGTTCCCTTTGATACTCTTCTCTTTCGCTACTTATCGTATTTTTTTGTCCTTTTGTTCTTTCTATGGCCTCTTTAATAATGAGATCTTGTCTCTCCATCGTTTTCCCGTCTCTCATAGGTTTCTGTTCTGTTGGAGGATCAAATATCTCAGAAAGTTCAGCAACTGTTCTTGTATCTGTTTGACCTTCTCTTTCCTTCATTTTTGCTAGGTCTCTTGGGTCTGAAGTTATTAGTTCGTGTTCTGCAACGCTAGAGAGTACCTGTATTCCTACATGGTTTGATCCTGCAAAGAATAGTCCTTGGCCTTGATCGCAGTTAAGTAAGAAGTTCTTCTCTCCGTCTGAGAGGTTGAATACTTCTTGTAATTTCTCTACAGCTGTAGGGCTTTGCATCATTAGCATTTGTATTGAAGAGTTGGAGATTATTGCTTTGCCCATATCTGTGTTTAAGAAATCTGCTACATCTTGCGTGATGGTAGAAAGTCCTAAATAGTACTTTCTGGCTCTCTTAGCAATAGAGTACATAAAGTTGGCAGAATCCTCTGACTGCATCATATACCAAGCTTCATCTACTATTAGTAATCTTCTCTTTTTCTCCTTCCTGATTTTAGTCCAAATGAAATCAAGCATTAGGTACATCGCTAGAGGTTTTAGCTCCTCTTGTAGATCTCTTACACTGAAAACTGTAAACGGATTGTTTATTTCGAAGTTACTGGCTTCGTTGAATACACCTGCTCCACTTCCGATTATGAACTTTTCTAATCTTCTTGCTAGACCATGGGCTTCTGTTTCGGCCATTCCCTTAAGTACTTTGTAAAGATCTTCTAGCATAGGAGGTGTTTTAGTTTGTGTATTAGGATCAAATGTAATACCTTTCTCTCTATATGTGAGAATTAATGCTCTATCTAGTATAGAGTTCTCTATGTTTGTCAGTTTACCTAACATAACCTTAAAGAATCCTTGAAGAGCCAGTAGCTTCATTCTTAATTCGTCATCGCCCTCTTCTGTTACACCAGAAAGTTCGAATGGATTCATCTTGTTTCCTTTGTCCTGTGAGAACGATATGTATGCACCATTAACGGCATTAGCGAGGTCTTCGTATTCTCTCTCTGGATCTATTATTAATATCTCTGTTCCAAGCATTAAGCTTCTTACGGCTTCAAGTTTTACAAAGTAGCTCTTTCCAGCACCTGATTTAGCAAATATCACGGCATTTGCATTTTCCAGTTCAAATCTGTCAAAGATTACAAGACTTCTATTATGTAAATTAAGCCCATACATTATCCCATGATCCATTGTTAACTCAGAGGTTACAAATGGAAAGGTTGTAGCAAGAGAGGTAGTATCCATGTTTCTTGTTATGTACAGATTGTCCAGTCCTAAAGGTTGTGAACTTACAAAGCCTTGTTCCTGTTGAAGCGTTGCAGGCTTCGCAGTTACATTAATAGCGGCAAGTGTTGAGGTTACATTTCTAGAGATCTTCTCTAGAGCTTCTTGGTCTTTTGCGTAGAGTGTGATGTACATAGAAAAATGAAAAAACTTTTCTGTTCCTTCCGCGATAGAGTCTTGGAGTTGTTGAGCGTCTGAGAGTGCTACCTTTAAAGAAGGGTCTACTACTTTTCTTTCTTCCATCTGGGAGTAGAGGGATGCTTCCATTTCTCCTATCTTTTTCTTTAACTTCTCTAGAATGGTTTTGTTGTCTACGGGATAATAGAAGGAGCTAATTCTGAGAGAATGTTCAAAGTTTATTATTGGAGAAAGCCAGTTTGGCCCTACGAATCTTGGATATCCACTTACAAAAAGAGTTTTAAAGAAGTAAGATCCCATTTGGATATTATTGAAGTCTACCTCTAGATCTATTGGTGCGATGATGTCCTGAATGGACATATCTGGTGGTATTAGGTCATGGGTTTGCTCTCTCTCTGTATCAGTATCTAAAACAACCTCTTCTTCCTTTTGTTCCTTTTTTGCTTTCTTCTCCTTCTTCTTTCCAACAAGCCCAGCTATCTTATCAAGGGTTTTTATTATGAAGTTCTTTTTTTTCTTTTTATTTTCTGTAGACTCGGGGTCATTGTATCTATTAAATTTTTCTTTTTCATTGTTTTTCTCCTCTGCCTCTTTTTTAATATTAAGAACTTCCTGTTGAAGATCGGTGTATTTCTCTCCAGGAGTTTTTAGTTTCTCTTGTTGTTTTGTTAACATCTCCGATGTCTTTGTTTGAAAACTTCGATTGTAGTTGTTATTTGTTTCGTCCATTACTCTTCGTCAGGATTATATATGGTATAAAATTCAGAAAGGAGTTCTTTAGTAGTTAATTGATGTCCAAAGAGACCCATTCTACTTAACTGTTTTAATACATGGTCTCTTTTTGGGTAGAGAAATATTTTAGCCTTTTCGAGAAGTTGTTCTTCTTTCATTCCTTTTGCTTTTTCTTCTTCTTCTTTTGTTTTACGGACATCAAGAATGTTTGACCCTGGAATCGGGGCTCCTGGACTGTAGGGGATTACTATAAAGAAGTTTTTATCCAAAACATCATTTTGTACAATTAATTTCTGTACAAAATGGGTATATATATTTAGTTGTTTTCTTAATCCTTCGCTAATCTCTGCTCTGTCGAGATTTGCTTTCAGATAGTCTAAATAGTTAGAGATATCGATTCTCTTTGTTCTGATTAGTATTTGGATTCGAAAATTTAAAGAATTGAGAAAACCAGCAAAAGCATATATTTTATTATCTTGTTCATACTCTGCCAGAAGATCAAAGTTAATGGAGGAAGTTTGTATAACCATAGTGACACTTCCCTTACTAGTTATTATTAAATCATCTAAGATATCTTTAATCCCAAGATGATCTTGTGTTGATTCTGTTGCTCTTGCTCTAGTTTTCTTGTCCACTTTAAATGCTATTAATTTTAATTGGTGCTTTGTCTTCCTTATTCATAATTTCTAATTGAACCTCCGGGAACCTATACACAGGATGTTGAAATTCTAACATATATGTTCCTGGATCCCACAGTTTGTTTGTAAGGAAGTATCCACTCTCTCCTGTTTTATTTGCATACAGAATTTTTCTTTCAGAATTTTTAAGATAAGTTATGACATTGGGTATTGGTTTTAAATCTTTTGTAGAAAGCCAAATATTTATATTTCCTGGTAATCTGTCCTGGCTTTTAATCTGAAATTGGTAGTTAGAAATATTTTCCTTCGTTATGATCAGGAAATTAGGATCTACAGGAGATGGAGTAACCAGTTCAGGATCCACAGTAAGTTGCTCATCTAGCATATCACTTACCTCATCCTCTGCGAGAATATCTTTCTTGATGGGGAGAGCCTCTCCGATTATCTTGTTCTTTTTAACCTTTACATCCGTAGGAATCAGTCGACCTTCTTGGTCAGGTTTAACATTAGGTTTAATTCCTTTGTTCTCCATATCCTTTGTCAACCAAACTCTTTGTGTGGGAGCTGTAATTGCACTTATGTAATTTTTAATAAAGACATCAGCATCTTGGTCATTAATGGGGACTAGTCCTAAGAATATTCCAGCACTAGCAGAGAAGATGAAAACAGGTATTCCTAAAATCGCAGGGAGTACATTGCTGACAACTAGATAAATCATTACTCCTCCAAAACCAAGCCCTATCGCTAGGTAGGCGAATTCCTTAAGTGTAAACTTTGTAAAGAGTTTAAATTCAACATCTAATATATTTTGAGGAATGGCATGTTGTCTCATATATTGGCAGATTTTACTACTTTTAGATAGTAAAGTTTACCAGAATATTGAGAAAAGTTTTAGATGTCTCTTTATTTCCTTTATAATACAGCTATGCAAACAGCACAGAAAGCGTTCTTAAATCTAATTAAGTTCAGATCCGCTATGAATTTAACTCTCTCTAGGGATGATATCAAATATATATGGGGGAGAAGATTTCTGAGAAACTGGGAGACAAGCAAAGAGAAAGAACTAAGTAGGGAGATTAAAAAGATTAGAGAGAATGAAAATGAGTATGTAGCTAGAAAGATTGAGATTGTAAAGGAGCAGGTATCAAAATTGAAGGTCTTTGATTGGGTACAGTTCATTGGAATATCGGGATCGGTAGCCGCGGGGTTTGCCAAGGAAGATGATGATATTGATGTTTTTATAGTAGTTAAAAATGGAACGGTATGGTTATATAGGGTTATTATAATTTTAAGGAATCTTTTCCATAATAAAATTCGTGCTAAGAGGCATAAGAATGTAAAAAATAAGTTATGTCTTAATCTCATATGCGAGGAGAGGGGAGTACAGTTTCCCAATGATATCTTTAATTTTCATGAACTAATCTTTCTTAAACCTCTATATAACGGAAAGTATAAAAATTACATCTTCTCACAGAACGCATGGTTAGAGAGGGAGTATTTTGTTAAAAAAGAATTGCTTAGAACAAGAGTAGTTTCTCAAAAAGATGCATTTCTCGTAATTAAGATAGCTAACCATCTAGCATTCATTGCTCAGTTAGTATTCATGAGTATTTCAAGACATAATCCAGAGATTGGAAGACTCAAGGAAAATTTTAAGAAAGGGAAGATAGAGTTTTTTGACCAGGATTTTAGAGAAGATAAGTTAACAAAGTTTTTCAAAAATTAAGAAAAAGAGTTTAAATCTACTAGTTGAGCCTTCTCAAGTAATCTCTTGGGTAACTCTTTATACTCTATCATGGTAATGAAGGTTTGTTGTTTTCCTAAAAATTTGTCATTAAAAACTCTTTTTGTATTCTCTGTATCTAGTTCGGATGATATGTCATCAAGAAGTAGGATAGGGTAGAAACCTAGTTTTTTTGCAACTAATTCCTGTTTGTTGAAAATCAGCTGCCCAATTGCTAATCTCTTTTCTCCACGAGAACCAAATTTTTTAATATCTGTTCCATTAATCAATCTCCAATCATCTCTATGTGGTCCTACATTAGTGTATCCTGTCGCTATATCTCTCTTCTTTGATTCCTCTACTGCTGTTTCTATATCATGATCTCCATTAGATTTAATATATTCTACACTCAAGTCTTTTGAGCAAAGGTCCTTGCACAGATCGTCTCTTTTCTGTTGAATCTCTACTGCTACTGTTATTAGCTTCTCTGTCCAGAAGTTTAATTGAGTGTCATTTCTGGCTACTATGCCTTTCTCGTAGAAATCTTTAGAGAGCTTTTTAAGATATGCGTTTCTCTGTCTTAATGTTTTATTAAATGTCTTCAATGTGTCTGAAAAGTCATATTCCATGAGGGCTATGGCTTCATCTAGGAAGTTTCTTCGTTTACTGGAAGATATCATTAATATTTCTATCTGTTCTGGATTGAAGATAGTGGAAGCCGTTTTTTCAAAGAATTTTTTGGGTGTTGTTTTTTGGTCATTGATTTTAAAGACTCTTTTCTCATCATCCTTGTAAAATGAATATATTTTATCGTCTATATCCATTTCTATACGAGTGTGTTTACCTTTTACTTTTTGAGTATTTAATACATATTCATCTGAAGAAGCCCAGGGTGAAGTTCCATTTGTAATTAGCATTATTGATTCTAGGATTGTACTTTTTCCTTTTGCATTATTTCCATGCAATACTACAATTTCTTTCTCTATGGAGATTTCCATTTTATCAAATTTCCTGAAATTTGAGAGCTTAATATTTTTAATCTTCATTATGTCCTAAGAATAGCTAGAAATGCTTCCTGTGGTATGGAGACTCTTCCGAACTCTTTTAATCTCTTTTTCCCTCTCTTCTGTTTTTCTAAAAGTTTCTTCTTTCTTGAGTAGTCTCCACCGTACAATTTTTCTGTAACATTTTTTCTGAATCCTTTTACATTCTCTCTTGCTATTATTTTAGCATCTATGGCTGCTTGAAGAGGGATTGGGAATTGTTGTCTAGGAATGACTTTTTTCATTTCCTCCAGAAGTTTTACAGACCTTGTTCGAGTATTTTCTTTAACATCTAAGAAATCTAAAGCCTCTATCTCTTCATGATTAACAAGTACAGAGACCTTCACAATATCGGCAGGGAAGAAATCAATGAATTCGTATTCCATTGAAGCGTATCCGCTTGTTATATTTTTCATGGTGTCAAAGAAGTTTGATATTAGAGAGGCGAGAGGCATGTCATATTCTAATTTCACATACTGTTCTTTCAGATTTATGTCTTCATCGACTGTTAAATATTTTGTATTAACATACTGTCCTCTTTTTAATTGGCAAAGTCTCATTAGGTCTCCAATATATTTGTCTGGGGTTAAGATTTCTGTTCTTACCCATGGTTCTCGGACTTCTTTGATTTCAGAGCTGTTTGGAAGTTCACTTGGAGTTTGGACATCTATCTCAGTGCCATTCATTTTCTTTACTTTGTATTCAACAGTAGGGGCTGTTACTAAGAGGTTTACATCGTACTCTCTTTCTAGCCTTTCTTGTACTATCTCCATGTGTAGTAGACCAAGAAAGCCACATCTAAAACCAGAACCAAGGAGGTTTGACCGTTGGTCTGTGAATACTAGGGAGGAGTCGTTTAATGAAAGTTTCCTAAGAGCAATCTTTAAGTTTTCGTATTGTTCAGGATCAATGGGGAAGAATGTTGCATACATATTTGGTTTGGGGATCTTGTAGCCTTCTAGTGCGGCCATCTCCTCACTATCTGACACCGTATCTCCGACAGTAAAATAACCGATATCTTTCATCCCAGTTGCAATATATCCTACCTGTCCTGTGTTTAGAATGTTAGTCTCTTTTAGATTTGGATTAAATATCCCTATCTCTGTAGGTTTGAAGGATTCTTTTCTTTGTATCATGTGTAATACTTGTGCTTTTCCAGCGATATGTTCTACTTTCCCATCAAATACTCTGATTGCTATTACAACTCCTCTGTGTTCGTCGTAGAAGGAGTCAAAGACTAGTGCTTTAAAAGCTTTTTCTGGATCTCCCTTTGGAGGGGGAGAGTCTTTTACAATTGTATCTAGAAGGAGATCTACATTCTCTCCTGTTTTTCCGGATACTTTAATTATTTCTTCCTTTTTAAATCCGAGTAATCCTTCTATCTCTTTCTCCCTCTCTTCAATGTTAATGTGAGCGATATCTATTTTGTTAAGCACAGGAATTATTTTTAATCCTAATTCTAGAGCCTTTTTAGTGTTAGATATGGTTTGGGCTTGTATCCCCTGACTAGCATCTACTAAGAGTATTGCTGATTCACAAGCTGCAAGAGATCTGGATACTTCGTAAGAGAAATCCACATGTCCAGGAGTATCAATGAGGTTTAGTTCATATCCTTTCCAAATCATTTTGCACGCTTGTAACTTTATACTAATACCCTTTTCCTGTTCTAGCTCTAACCTGTCTAAGATCCTTTCTTTCCTTTTTTCCCTAGAAAGGTCTGTATGCACAGCTTCTAGAATCCTATCGGCTAAAGTAGATTTGCCATGGTCTATATGTGCTATTATTGAAAAATTGCGTATCTTATCTAATTCTTTCATAAGAGGAATTATATCACAGGAATACTGGAAGAAATGACTTTTGATGCTATTGAAGGGGAACTTCCTATCAAGTTTTAACTAATTGATATTCAAGGTCATATCAAACATCTCTGAGAATTGTATTCCAGAGAGATTTTCTAATGCAAGAAAAAGAATAATTTTATCTCCAGATGAAACGGGGATTTTTTGCTCGTATGTGTTTCCCTTGTAATCTTGAAGCCTGTATGTTTCTTCATTAATTATTAAATATATTTCAGACTTAGTATTGCTGAGAGTTTGTCCCCAAACGGAAATAACCTTCTCTTCTGCTGTTTTATTCTCTATTTCCAATATCGGTTTTGAGTATGAGTCCGCACCTCGCTTCCCTAGTCTTGCAGAGTATGCGTATTTAGAATCTTCAGTCTGATTAAGAGTTTCTTCGGAGAAAACTTCATGTTTTCCTCCGACTAGCCTAACGATGGTATCATTCTGGGTCGTCACTCCCAAGATATCCAGTTTTTTAAGTTGTTTGGTAATTGGAGTTAGATTCATCACAGTTATTATGGGGAGGATGAAGAAAAGGGCTAGTAAGCCTAAAGCAAACGGTTCTAGTATTTGGGAAAATACCTTTTTAGTTTTATTTGTCTCCTTCATTGTTAGTAATAGTTGCTTTCCTTAGGATATATCTTATCAGTTTCCAATTCAAATGTCTTTATGGTTCCCCAAATAGAGAGGAGTGCAATTACACCTGATGTAATTCCTATCCACTCATATGTTTGTCCCTGTAGGGTATGGATTATCGTAATGATGGAGCTTATTGTTACAAAGCTAGACCATATAAATATTTGTAAAAAAGAGGTGTCCTTTTTTGTTATCCATTTTAAGATGTTTAGTTTTGTTACTTTCGCTATAGTTCTAGGATTTTGCAATGTAGTTTGGTAAATAGATGTTTTTGCAATGAAATATATGGCTGGTACTGCAAGGAATAGTAACATAGTTAGGTTAGAAACAGAGTTAACAAAGAGGGTAGTACTATTGTCTGTAAAGGAGATTTGTATTGATACAAGACCATTCATTTCGTTTTGTACGAAAAATTCTAGATCATATATTGCTGTAGGAATTATGATACCTAAAAACTTCCCAGCGATCATCAAAATAGCTGGAGTTAGGGATATTTTAAGCGCTCTTTTTAGCAGTTTTGACATTAGGTTGGGACAGTTTGTTTAAATTTTTTGTAAGACGAGATTTAATACGATCTGCCTTACCTTTCTTTATAACATTTTTCTTAGCTGTCTTGTCAAGAACTTTGTAAACATTTTTAAGATTTTTTTCTGCTTCTACCTTATTTCCTTGTTCCACTAGGGTATTTTGTTTTTTAACCGCTCTTTTAACTCTGTTTCTTAATCTGTCATTATTGACTTTTCTTCTTTTATTTTGTCTTAAATCTTTTATTGATGCTTGAAGATTTGGCATTTGAATTTTTAATACATGTAAAATATATGACTGGTATGTCAGGGCATTATATATATTTTACCCTTATTTGTAAACAATTGTTTTTGTGTTAGACTATTTCTATGCAAGGTAGTAGTAAGTTTAAGATATCATTAAGTGTATTCTTAGTAATTTTAGTAGCATCTCTTACTTTTGTATATGTAGAGTTTTATGGGCAAGAGCAGCTTAGGGAGGAGACAGAGGAGGAGGTCATGGGAGTTAACACAGATACTGGGATTCCATATATTATTAGTTTAGCGCCAATTGTTGCAGAAGTAGGTAGTTTGTATGAGTATCCTATTACCGCTGTAGATCGTGACACAAGACAGGGAGATTTGGTGGTAGAGTATGTTGAAGGACCAGGATGGTTAGTGTTAAATGATATGGTTTTAAGTGGATTAGTTCCACAGGAGAGTGAAGGTACTTACAAAGTTGTATTAAAGGTTTCTGATGGCTACAATAGTTCAATCCAAGAGACTTATATCTTAGTAGAGGAAGAGAATGAATAGGAAAAAGTTTTGCATAATAGGAGGGATTTTATCTTTTATTCTTGCCACTATTGGATTTCTACTAATAGCAACTAGGGAGTCAGCAAAGATCGATGTTAAAGGAGCTTCTCAGGGAGATTGTGTTCCATATAATATTTTTGTCATGAAGAGTTCCAATGAGTACTCCGTTGATATCATGTGGAGTACAAGGGCTGAGTGTGTTAGTTTTGTACTGTACGGTAGAGATAGGGGAAACTTGGATATGGTGGGTGTAGATCTAGTAAATAGGAGTAGTTCTAAGGAGCATACTGTTACTTTGGATCAGTTACTTACAACAGAAACATACTATTTCCTTATCAACTCTCAAGAAGAAACTTACGGTAATAACGGGGCACCTTTGGAGTTTGTATTGGAAAATCTCTAAACTACTTTCTGTCTCTTTCTTTCTTACTTAGTTCTTTAATGATTTTCGTTTCAAAATATTTCTTTGGTTTGAATATCTTCCAAGAGGCCATTTCTGCTTCTTTGTACACTCCTGATTCTACTAGCTTTTCCACGAGTGCCTGTCCCATCGGTTTTGAATATATATACCAACCAATTAAGAGTACAAGTGCTCCAGTAATTATCCTTCCTATTACAGAATCAAATATCCCTGTTTCAGGTGTGGTAGGTGTATCTGGCTTCGTGACCTCCTCTTCATCCTTCTTCTCTTCTTCTACAGGATCTTTACAGGATTGTGCAACTTTCAAAACTAACTCAGCTCTTAAGGTTGTTGGATCTTCTGGTATTTCTAGGGGAGTTACAACTACCTCGTTTTGATTGTCACCTGTGAGTGCATTTTCATCTACTTGGGATTGGAAAAGTATCGTTAGGGATTCTCCTGCTTTTATCTCCCATTCATCGGATTTCTCCCAAACCACTTCCTTTGTTTCTCCTACATCGGTTACTGTAACATAATCAGTATCTGATGCTGAGACCCCATTTATTTTTGAGGAATTTTTTACATATGTAAATCCAAGAGGGAGCTTGTCTTTCACAGACGAGACATTTTGAGTTATGGTTCCTTGGTTTGTAGTTGTAATCGTAAACTGGGCGATATTATTAGGGGTAACCCTTTCAACACACTCTACGTTAGAAGTCTTGGTCACATTAAATTTAGATTCTTGACTCTCTGTTTGGGGAGCCTCTTCTTTCTTTTCTGGAGTTATCTCTGGAAGATTAACAGTACCTTTAACAGTACCGATTAATTCTGTCTCTGTTCTTACCTCGGCAGTGACTTCTATTGTTCCTTTTAATTTGTCTAACTGAGAGAAGTTCAGTTCTGTTTCGAAATTATCTTTGTTGTAAAGAGCTTGTTCTAGTATCGTGATTTCTCCCTTTGCTGTATCTACTGTAAACCCTTCCTTCATTAGAAGGTCTGCTAGGTCATTGTTGAAAGAGAATCTTATCTTAAGTTGCATCTCCTCTGAAATATTTCCTATACCAATTCGTACCTTAGAGATCTTGTAGTTATCACCATCTTGTCTTGGTTGTACCTGAAGATCACTAACATCAGACTCAGCCTCTTGAGTTATCTCTACTAATCTTCGACAGATAGGGGAGTTGATTTGGTTTCCACTACTATCAGTTGCTGTCGCAAAAATATTTAAGGCAGAAGTACTTAGGTCAGTATAGACCTTAGTAATTGTTAACCCGTCTGGTGATACTTGATCTGGTTCTATTTCTTGATTGTTTATTATAAATTTGTGTGCAGTATATTCTTTGTCGAACTTAGCCTCTATGGTTATTTCATCGTCGGGGAGTATCTTTCCAGTAACTATCTTTCCAGCTTTGTCTGTAATTGTCATCGTATTACAGCGAACATCTTGTACTACCTGAAGGTTACAAATCTTGTAAAGCTCCTGTTCAGTATTGCTATTTAGTAAGTTTGTGGAGATATTGCTAGTAGAGCATGGGGCCTTACAAACCTGGTCGCTTGGTACTGTTGTTAATTCAAAAAGGAAACCTCTTCTAGGGTCTCCACACTCAGAGATAATAGCAGGATCTATGTAGTAACAGGCACAGGTGGTTTCAGTTAAAGTTTCACTTTCAGGACTCTCTCCTATTGTGTAAAAATACACAGCAGTAGCGATGAGAGCGATACCCAACATAACTGCCAATATTATTAATAGGGTTGTACTTTTTTTCTTTTCTTTTGTGGTGGGAACTCTCCTAACTTCTTCCATGTGGGGCAGCTAAACTTATAATATTGAAATCCTTATTTTCATTCAGTAAAGTTTAGTTTAATGCTGCACGACTGTCAACTGTATAAAGGTGAGTTGAGGTCTGTTTCTGATTTAAATAGGGAGTAAGATTCTGTCAGATATAAAAATCTTTTAGAAAATGACTTGATATCTACAAGAATGGGCATATCAAAGTTAATCCTAAATTAGGATCAATTCGTCCACTCTTTATTTGAAAATCAAGATTAGAAAGCTTTGAATAAAGGAGTTTAATCCGATCAGTTGAGTATTTAGAGGATGCTCTCATAAGGGAGGGGGTTGTAAATGGAGGTATTTTTAAAGATGATGATATTCTTCTGTAATCTAGACCTTTTTCTGATAAGTGTTTTGTTAAATACATTAAGCGAAGGTTTCGAGCAAGCATACTGAGGATATAGTTGGGATCAGTATTCTGAAAAGAGAGCTTCTCTAATATTGATATACTCTTTTCTTTGTCTTGTTGGTTTATAGCATCTGTGAGATCCCAAATTTCCCTCTCTAATGTGTTTGTAATGAGAGCTTGGACATCCTCTTTGCTTATAATTTTGTTCAAATTATTTAATTTAAATTTCTCTATCTCATTGCTACATCTTTCGGGGTCATAGTTTGTTCTTTCAGCTAATTCTTTTACAACAGATGGTTCTATTTTCAATTGGTGGCTTTCTAGCCTGTCTCTTAACCATGTTAGGAAGGTTCTTTTGTTTAGTTCAGCGATTTCTTCTACAGAGTTGTTTTTTTTAAAAAATTTGTAGTACTTTGTATTAGACCTGATTTTTTGATCTTCCCAAAGAATTATGTGATCATCTCCTCTCTTCTGTCCTAAAATTTGCAGTATATTTTCTATTAGTATATCCTTGCTTTTGTTTCTATAGGTGCGTTTAAGAAGAAGAATTCTTTTAGATGAGAATAGGGAATTAGAAGTTAGAAGGTCTATTATATTATGATCTTGGACGGAACTAGCTTCAACAATATTTAGAGTTATTGAGGGTTCCTTTTCTTTTATCTCCTCTATATGGGCGTGTACTGCCTCCAATGAGAGGAAAGAAGAGCTCCCATGGTATAGGGTATATTTCACTTTATTAATTCTCCTTTATTCCAAGATTACTTCCTAACAAGATTGTAACATCTTCTCCGTTAAGGTTGGTAGTAATATATTCTGGTTTGTCCTTTTGTTCACTTTCTAGAAACTTAGAAAATCTTTCAATACTGTACTGGTTCTCTTTCTCTTTGTTGGAATATATGACCACTTCTTGTTTGTCAGAGTGAAGTGTTCCTCCAAATAGGATATTTAAATAGGGGAACTCTTCCTGTAGGATGGTTGTAGTTTTTCTAGCTTTCTGATTCCCAGCTCCAGTATCATATACCATTATGGTTGGGTCTTCACTGTATATTTCTGGAGCATTTAGGACTGTAGAAATATAGTTTTGAATATCCTTGTATGCTCCTAATCCTAATTTAGGCCCGATGGCATAGGCACCACTTTCTAACACTTTTTTCTCAACCAGAGAGTAGTTCCCAACAGAAGGGTCTAAAACAAAAGAGTATGTTTTTCCTCCCTTCTCTTCATATGTTTTAGCAAGTTCTAATGCAGCCTCTACATCCTTGATTGTAAACTCAGATATCTGTACATTACCAGCGATAGAAGAAAATATCCCAATTAATTTCTTAGGATTTGTTAAGGACTCACTTGAGAGTAATTTGTCTTTGAGAGCTTGTATTACCTTCTGTTGTCTTTTAGCTCTGGCAAAGTCAGATCCCTCACTATTTTGCATAGAGTGTCTGGATCTAGAAAATATTAATGCCTTTTCTCCATCCATACTTTGGGGTCCAGCTTGAAAAGACACTGTTTGGTAATCCTTTCCTAATGGGTATCTGTAATCTGTAAAGCTATTTTCTACATTAATATCAAGACCACCAACTGCATCTATGATCTCTGTAAATGCTTTGAAATCAACTACTGCATAGTACTGTATTTCTTGACCACTTAATCTTTCTACTGTTTTTCTCAACTCTTCTATTCCAGAGTTCTTCTTTTTTTGCTCTGCATTGCTATATATGCTGTTTATTCTGACATACCAATTTAAATCCTCTTCGATTTCAACATGGAAATCTCTAGGGACAGAGATGAGAGATATGTTGTCAGTTTTGTAGTTGTATGAAGCCATTATTATGGTGTCTGTGTTTAGTAATCCTCCGTTTTCTCTGGTATCTAATCCCACCAGCAGAACGTTAGTGAAATTACCAGAGGAATCCTTCTTAAGCTCTTGTTCTTCTCTTAAAATTAATGAGCCCGGACCAAATCTAAATCCGAAGTCATGGGAGAAAATATATCCTTTGTAAATGAGAAAACCCATTCCTAAAACAAGGAGTAGAACAGTGAAAACTATTATCATTATTTTCTTCTTTTTTCTTTTCTTCTTCTCTTCTGGAGTTGCAAAGGAGTTCCTTTTTTCTCTTGAGGAGATTTTCTTGGACTTTACGGGGACAAATTTTTGGTCCAGCTTACTATCTTTTAAGTCAATGTCTATGGTCATTGTGGTAGCGTGTTAGCTATCTTAAGTATTTATTTACATTCTGGTTATGCTCTTCAAGGGTAGCTGCATAATGGGCTTGTTTATCATCATCGTGAATGTAATAGTAATACTTTGTTTCTTCTGGATCCCATACAGCCTTTATTGATTGAAGTCCGGGATTACATATTGGGGTAGGAGGAAGGCCTATCTTTTTATATGTATTGTAAGGGTTTTCTTCTGCCTTATCTGCCTGTGTAATTACATGTTTCCAATCCTTGACTGGGTAGAGTAGTGTGGCATCTGTTTGTAAGAGCCATCCTTCCTCAAATCTTTTAATTATTATTCCTGCAATTATTGGCCTGTCATTACCATTGTATCCCTCTCTCTCCACTATGCTAGCAAATATTATGTCTTGATAGGTATACTCTTTTCCTACCTTATTTATAAAATTGTTAACAAGATTTAGAATCACCTGCTCAGTTGTAATCTCCCTTGGGAATGAGTATTTATCTGGGAAAAGAAATCCTTCAAGGTTATCTACTTCTACTGTTAGCCCTAATGAGGATATGAACTCTTTGTCATTGGAGAGTTTTAAGAAGTTGTCTTTGGAGAAATTAGAATTCCCATCCTTGTTTAATTCTTCGGATATGATATCTGCTATCTCGTCTTTTCTAAGTCCTTCGGGAATAGTTACCCAGATTTCCTGAGCCTTTCCAAGCTGTAATGAGTCGATCAATTCAACAATAGTTAAGTTTTTGGGTATTTCATATACTCCTGCCTGCAACTTATGACCTAAGTCATTTATTTTTAGGTAGAATTTTGTGTAATACATGTTCTTTCTTGAGGCTAAGAGATCTTGATCTGTAAGTGATTGTAATATTTGATTAACACTTTCTCCCTCGGATATCTCGAAAAGAACTTTTTCGTCATTATTACTATTAGAGAAATTAATAGCTCTGTTGTAATCAATTATAACTACTACTATACCAATTAGTACTAACAGTAGTAGAAAGAGAACTGTCTTCTTTACAGATCCGTTGTTATTCTTACTCTTCATTTTCATCTTGATTTTGTTTTTTAGAATTTAAAAATTCCTGTAGGAATACAGTAGCAGCTATCTTGTCTATTTTACCTTTAGATCGCTTACTGTTTTGTCCCAAAGATGTTAGCATATTTTGAGCATTGGTTGTAGAGAAACTTTCATCGTAGGTGATAATTGGTGTATCAGTAGTTTTTTTTAATAATGAAATGAATTTGTTAACCTTCTCTTCTGTTTTTTCCTGCTTTGGAGTAAATATTTGCGGTTTCCCTACTAGAATTGTTCGAACTTTGTACTCTCCAATTATTTTAGAGATCTCCTCTAAGAGGGTGTGAATATCTCTATTCTTTGTAATTGAGAGAACTTCTAAAGGAGAAGCAACTATTCCTTTAGAATCAGAGATTGCTAGTCCTAAATGTTTCTCTCCATAATCTATTGCTAATATTGGGTACATGATTGTTACTGTTAATCTAATACGGCCTTTATCCTTTTTATTCCTGCTCCTACGTTCTCTTGTTTTACAATTTTTAATTTTGTTAATTCCTTAGTGTTTTGTACGTGAGGGCCATTACATATCTCTACGGAGAAGGGATTATCTTTTGGACCAATGTAGTACAGCTTGACTATGTCCCCGTATTTTTCTACAAAGGATGCAGTAGAAGAATACTTATCTATGATTTTAAGAGCCTCCTCTTTAGACTTGTCCTCATGTGATATTTCTAGACCTTTATCGATTACATCATTGACAATATCTTCTACTTGTCTAATTTGCTCTGGTGTTAGTTTAGATTTGTTTGGATAGTCCAACCTTAATCTTTCTGAAGTAATATTACTACCCATTTGATATACATGTTCTCCAAGTACCTTGCGTAGTGCAACAAGTAGTAGGTGTGTAGCGGTATGATATTTGATTGATATCTCTGAAGTGTCTGCTAGTCCTCCCTTGAACAGTCCTTTAGATGCACCTCTGGATTTCTCTTGATGTTTTTGTTGTGCTTTAAAAAAGCTTTCCCTATCTTGAAGTGTAATGTTTTTTTCTTGCAAAATCTCCTCTGTTACTTCGAGGGGTAATCCGTATGTTTCGTAAAGCTTGAATGCCATATCTCCGTCTACCAAACTTTCGCTAGTCAGTAACCGTTCTAGTTCTTTAAGGCCATTTTCTAAGGTCTTACTAAATTTTATTTCTTCTTTTTCTATGATTTTCAAGATCTCATTTTTCTTCTTTTCTAAATCAGGATATATTTCAGAGAACTGTTCTATTGCAACTTTTGCCACCTCTTTTGTAAAGAGGTTCTCTATGCCCAGTTTCCTTCCATGTCTTACTGCCCTTCTAATTAATCTTCTAAGGACATATCCTTGCTGATTGCTTCCTGGTAGCACTCCATCCATAATGATCCAAGTAGCAGCCTTTATATGATCTACTATGATTCTTTCCGATTTAACATTACTGACTTTTCCTAGCTCTTGGACTTTTTGTAGTATTGGTTTGTAAATATCTATCTCGTATATACTATCTACTCTTTGTATAAGGGCAGCTATCCTTTCTAGTCCTCCTCCAAAATCTACATTATGTCTGCCAAGTGGAGTAAAAGAGTTTCCTTTCTTGAAATACTCCATGAAGACATTGTTGCCGATTTCTACATATTTGCCACAATTACAATTAATGTTGCAATCACTACAACATTCCTCTTTACCTGTATCGTAGAAAATTTCAGAATCTGGACCACACGGTCCACCTGACTCTAGTCCCCACCAATTTTCTTTCTTTCCATACTTTTGGATTCTTTCTTTTGCACCTACCTGTGCTTTAATGTTGTACTTTTCGAAAAGCTCTTTCCAAACAGAGATGGAAACAGCATCCTCTGGTATGTTATCTTCTCCTCCAAAGACAGAGGCATATATGTTTTGTATGTTTAAACCTAATACCTTTACAAAAAACTCAATGGTATAGTTGATGGCTTCCTTTTTGAAGTAATCATTTAAAGACCAATTTCCTAGCATCTCAAAGGCTGTACAGTGAAAATTGTCACCAACTTCATCTATATCTCCAGTCCTAATACATCTTTGTGAATTGGTTAATCTTTTCCCTTTAGGATGTTTTTCTCCCATTAAGAACGGAACTAGTGGAAACATCCCTGCGTTAACAAAGAGTACTGAGGGATCGTTTTCTGGGATTAGTGGAGCACTTACTATTTCTGAGTGCTCTTTACTTTTGAAAAAGTCAATATACTTCTTCCTTATTTCTGAATATTTTAAAACTTCCATATGGAGATTATATCAACTTCTTTTATATTTAACTATTTGTTTTCTGCGGGAGACTGCTCTTCCTTTTTCTCCTGTTCTTTAATTTTCTTTAGCTGTAGAGAGAGGTTCTCAAGTTCTGATATTTCAGGGATTTCTGGTTCTGGGATTGTAGCGGGGGAGGAAGCAGGAGCTGTTTCTAGAGGGGGTGTTTCTACTTCTGCTGGCGATGCTTGTTGGGTATGGGTCTGTGGTATTGGTGTGGACACCTCTTCCTTTTGTTGCTTGGATTCAAACTTAGAAGTCTCGACAACGGTAGGTTGTTCAGGAAGGGATTCTTGTGTCTCTATGACTTCAGTAGGGCTAGGAGCAGAGTATCTGTCCCATGCATCTTCTTTGTTTTCTTCCTCTTTATCCTTTGGTTCTATTCTTTCTCCCACCAGAGATGAAGACTCAACATCTGGCTGAATGTAGTACTGGGTTGTGTCCGAAGGGATCGAGGGAGGGAGTTTGCTGTTTACATATTCATCTGAATCGTTCTTTCTTTTTTTATCGTCCTTCCATATTGAGAAGATTATGAATGGGGTTACCAGAGCTAAAATAACTGTTAATATTCCTATTCCAACTATATGGACTATATTTTTAGCAATCTTGTATCCAAATATTGTATATATATCTTCGGAAGTTTGATCTTCTTGTTGTATCGTAAAGGTCCAAGATTTTGTAGCCTCAAGATTCTGTGAGTCTGAAAAAGTAGTCTCTGCTTTGTGAAGGCCTGGGTCTAAATCTTTTTCGGGTTGGTATATTAGAGTATATTCTTGTTCAGATATTCGATTGATTTTAATCTCTTCCGTAATGTCTTTTTCATCCAGCTTAAACAGTATGCTATCCTCTTGTACCTGTGCACCCTTACTAGCTATTATGGTTGCTCTTACTGTTGTTCTTTTATTAGCTATATCTTCAGTACTAAGAGGGGACATGTTTACCACTTGGGGTTGGGTTATTATGACACTGTCATCTGATTCGGGTTGTAGGTCTGAAGTTGCACTTATTACAATTTCGGGTGAGACCCCTTTCCCAACTGCTGGGGGTTTTTGATTATCTGTTGCTTTGGCTATGACTTTGTATGTCCCTGAATCTAGGGAGGTAGTATCTATATTGTATGAAGAAGTGTCGTACGGGATATTCTTCTGAAGTGTAATCCAGCTCTCTTCGTTTGCAGGATTGTTTGTGATGTATAGTTCATAATCGAGGATATGATTCAAATCTGTTGCTTCCCAAGCTGTTTTAAAAGTCGTTCCCTTATCAACTCTTAGACTTTTTGCTGGATTTGTGAAAGTGACAACAGGGATATCGTTTTCACTAGGGCTTACATTAATGACCCATGATTGAGATTTTAAATTCTTACTGTAACCATCATGAATGAAAATATTGGCTAGATAGCTGGCAGGTTTATCTGTCTCTCCACTAAACTTAATAGTCAATTTCCCTCCAGAACCATCCTCTATTATTGTAGGTTTTAACCAGTCAGCTCTAGGAGTAAATGAGTAACTGTAATTAATTCTATCTTTCTCCGTATCGGTTGCTATTAATGTATATTCATATCTTTCTTTTGTGCTTATATTCTGAGAAGGGATAGACTCCGAAGGGTTGGATGTGAACTCAGGGGCGCTGTTATTGGGGATTACTTGGAGACCTTGTATGTCATATGGGCTTGTTATCTGACATGCAACACTTCCTCCTTCTGCTTTTTTAAGTATACCGGAAAGATCTACTTCGCCTGACATTTCTGGGGTAAAGAGGAAGCTAGTTGCTATTTCTATAGGAGAATTATCAAAATCTTCCTGATGTACTATTTCTCCCTGAGAATTTGATATTTCAACTGCTGATATCCCTTCATCTTTTAATTTAGCATCTACCTGTATTGTAACTGTTCTGCCAGACTCTAATGAGTATGGGTTTACATGTGGTAGAGATATTAGGCAGGGGTTCTCCTCGTTTAATTCGAGATCTTGGAATGCTTCCTTTCTGGTGTCAAAGTCATCTTGGGCTAATCCAAAAAGTATTATCGGAATGGAAAGAAGAATGAAGAATGTAAGGTATATTGTTGCCATTGGGGCATGTTTTTTAGGGGCACTTATTAAAGGCATTTAATTTTTAATCAAATATTTATTTATTTGTTTCCTCTATTGTAGCATTAATTCTCTCCTGTGCGGTGTTTAGAGCAGTACTTACATCTCTGCCATTTTCAACAATGTCTGTTATGGCTTGATTTATGGCCTCATTTATGATTTCTTCCTCTCCGAGAGGTATTGATTTCATAGAGGGAGCCATCTCTGCTATCGCTGAGACATACGGTTTTCCCAACATCTCTCCATTTAGCTCTACCAAAGAGTATGGTTCTCCGAAAGCTCTGATTTTGGAAGAATTAGAATACAATTTCAACTGTTGTTCCTTTTGGGTTAAGAAATTAATAAATTTCCAGGCTGCTAGAGGATTACTACTTGTTTTACTTACAGCCTCTCCCCAATAGGTAGCGTAGAAAACATCTTCAGGATTTGCGAGAAGTTGTGGTAGTGGAGCTGTATCAAACTCTATCGTAGTTGCAGCCTCGATTATGTCAAAGGCTCTCCAACTAGGTGCAATCATCATCGCTAAATCTCCAGCGAAGAACATCTCTAAATCTGTTCTAGATGTAGGTGACCAAATTGCATTTTGTCCTCTTGCAAAGTTTGTATATGTTTCAAAAACACGATGAACTCTTGGAGTATCTAAAGTAATTTGCGTTCTTGTTTCATCCATAACTTCGATTCCTTCTAGAACTAGGAGATATGCAATAATTTCGGCTGAATGATTAATATTGCGTGACGCTCCTATTGCTAGCCCAGATTGTGTAATTTTTCCACTAGCATCTCTCTTTGTTAAAGATTGTGCTAATTCAAAAAAACCGTCCCAATCTGTAGGAGGTTTTTCAACTCCCTCTTCCATGAAGAGTTGTTTGTTGTAAAAAACAACAAGACCGTCTATGTACCATGGGATAGCGTAGATATTTCCGTCCTTGGCTGTAAAGTCAGATACTGCTGTTGGATAGAATTTCTCAGCGTATTTTTGAGCTGACATTACTTGGTCAGGTAGTGGAGAGAGATATTTGTAATACTTAGGCACCCAGGTATTATGAATCCTAAAAATATCAGGAGCTGGATCTGGTGCTCCAGCTGCTTGTTGTAATCTTGTGTAAATTTTTGATTTGTAATTAGAGAATGTCTGTTGAGAGTAATTTATCTTAATGTTAGGATTTTGGGCTTCAAATTCATCTATAATTGGTTGCACAACAGTAGGAGGCTCCCATAATCCCCAATAGTTCAGGTCAGCGTTCCCTTCAATTACTATCCCATCCCCAGAATCTACTACTTCAGGAGTTGCTTTCTTCTTGTTTAGTAGCAGTAATATCACAGTTAAAATTACAAAGATAAATAGTATTGTACCAACTATAATAACTGTCTTTTTCTTTTTGTCATCCATGACTAGTTGTGTGTAAATATATATTAGATACTCTTCTCAATTTCTACCTTATCTCAGCTACAACAATCAACCTTTTTGTCCCTAACCCCAGTGGCCAGCATGTCATCAATGTTACTGTTTCTTTATTTTGTACTGGTTGTAGGATCGAGAAATCATTAGGCTCTACAATTTTCTTGTTCCTTACCGTATATTCTATTACTTTCTCGTCTCTGTTTACAACTATCTTTTGACCGATATCAATATCATTTAGTCTTGAAAATATTGTTTCTGGTAAATTCTTGTGGCGACTAAAGAAGGACTCTACTGCACTGTGCCCATATATGAAGGAATTTCCCCCATCTCCTGGAAGGGGAGTACCTTTAAAGTGGGCAACACCATTTTTAAGATATTGATTGTATATTGACTCTTTGTTGCTTTCCACATTCGGAGATATTCTAATATCTTTGATACCAACACTTTCGATAGTTAAGACCATATTTTTTTTGTAATTTTCGTCAATGACGATCTGTTTTTGAGAGTTATTGTTTGGATCAAATGAAAACTGCCCCGTGACATCCAAATCTCCTAGCTGTCTAGACAAGTTTGCAAAGTAACTCTGCCCAGGATCGTAGTATGCAAATTCTTCTTGAATATATGTTTTGTAAGTCTCTGGTACCGGTTCTACCTTAACATCTTCCCTTTTCTGTTCGACAACTCCCTCTACATATGATTTAGTTAAAGGAATTATCTGACTTGCAACTATGACCAGCCCAGAAGTAGCCAACATCGCAGAGATAATGATCCTTGTTCTCCTTATTTTCCTCTCACTGTGAGTAGCAACATTCCAAGTATTTTTCATACCCATAATATTAACAGATTTGTATTAAGAGATGAAATATGGACTAGCAAATATATTTTTAGTTTGCTAAAATCATTTAGTTATGGAAAAAAGAGATTACTATGAAGTCCTAGGTGTAAAGAAAGATGCATCTAAGGAAGAATTAAAAAAAGCATACAGGAAACTTGTTAAGAAATTTCATCCAGATGTAAACAAGGATGCTGATGCAGAGGAAAAATTTAGAGAGGTTCAAGAGGCGTATGAGACTCTCTCGGATGAAGGTAAGAGATCTGCATATGATCAGTACGGTCATGCCGGGACTGCAGGATTTAATCCAGGAGCTGGTAATGGAGGCTATGAATACTACCAGCAGGGAACACCATTTGATATGGGGGATATCTTTAATACTTTCTTTGGAGGAGGTAATTTTGGAAGTGGCTTTGGTTTTGATTTTTCACAAGCAGACTCTGGGAGAGGTAACCTTAAAGAAGATGTGGGAGCAGATATTCGATACAGGGTAAGAGTTAGTTTTGAAGAGGCTATGAAAGGAGGGGATTACCAGATTAAGATTAAAAGGAGTGTCCCATGTGACAAGTGTGATGGAACTGGAAGTAAAGATGGGAAGAAGAAAGAGTGTCCTGTTTGTAAGGGTACTGGACAGGAAAGACAGGTAAGAAACACAATACTTGGACAGATGGCAGTAATGTCTACCTGTTCTAACTGTAAAGGTACAGGGCAGGTGATTGAAGATCCATGTGAAAAATGTAAGGGAACAGGTGTAGAGAGTAAGGAGGAAACTTTCACAGTAAAGATTCCAGAGGGGGCTTACGACGGTATGGTTTTAAGATTTAGGGGAGGTGGAAATGCAGGAAGAAATGGTGGTCCTTCCGGCGATTTATACATTGAAGTGGAAGTAGAAACCTCTTCCAAATTTGAAAGAAGGGGTAATGATATATATTCCCAACAATCTATTCCTGTATATACTGCAGTTTTAGGAGATACCGTTGAGGTAGAAACGATATTTAAGAATGTTAAGCTCAAGATTCCCAAGGGCACACAATCTGGAACGATCTTCAAACTTAAAGGGAAAGGGGCTCCCATACTTAATGAGGAAGGGAAAAGAGGAGATCACTATGTCAGAGTTAATGTAGATATCCCATCTAGGCTAAGTAGAGAAGAGAAGAGGCTGTGGGAGGAGTTGGCAGAGAATTAGGTTGGGTTTAGGATTTTAGAAGAAATACCACACTATTTTGGATGTGTCATATTGATTTAGACTTAAATTTCATGCTATACTGAGCTTGGAAGTTATACAAAGAGAAGGGTGAGGATCATATTCTCTCCCTTTTTTTTAGTA
>CAZUDZ010000003.1:0-96482 GCA_964618765.1 uncultured Candidatus Saccharibacteria bacterium
GAACCTTCAACCGAACGATTAACAGTCGTTTGCTCTACCATTGAGCTACCGTGGATTATTAATCAACAAACCAATTATATATATACAAAACCATTTCTGCAACCCTATCTATTAGGCATTCCTTTCAAAGAAAGTATTTTCTTTTCTAAAGAATCTAAAATCTTTGTATTACTAGAAGAATCGTTATATGCATAATAACTAACACCATACTCTTTCTTATCTATTACTGTTGTTTTATACCACTCTGTTAAATTGCCATCTATTCTTTTTCTGTTAAACTCCTCTGCTAAAAGATTAAATTTCCCTATCAATTCTGTATCTTTCTCTGATATACCCCAGAGAAAATCTAGATCCAACGTAGTTATGGAAATAATACCAGAGGGTAGTAACATAATACGACTCTCTTTTGCAAACATATCTCTGTCTTTAGGGTTTGGTTTTTCTAAATATACATTTGTACTTGATGATATATTTAGTTTTTCAAACAACTCAGGGTATGCATCATAAAGCTGTTTGTTGTCTGTAATTGTAGGTACAAATTCCATCTCAGGCATATCTTTCATTGGAAATTTCTTTGCTTAAATTATATTATATTAATATATCTAAATTAATTCCCCATTACAATGTTAAAAGAAAAGGTAAACATTAAGTTTCTAGGTATGGAGTCTTCCGATGCTTTAAGTGAATATATATTAGAGAAAATGTTCAAAAGAGAAGTGCTGCTAGAGGAGGCTACTTCCATAGACGTGTTTTTTAAAAATGAAAAGAATAGTAGAGGAGTAGAAGATGATTTTAGGATGAATATAAATGTGAATTTACCTAATTCCTTGGTAAGGGTTGAAGAAAGAGGGGAGGATATGTATGCCAATATTGATAGAGGTATGGATACCTTAGACAGGAGATTAGAAAGGTATAGGGATAGGAGGGCAGAGTGGGAAGGAAGTAAGCCTTGGAAGATTTTAGAAGCAGAGGCTGCCATTGAGTCTTTAACCAAGGAGGTCGAGGAGAGTCCAGATGATTACTCTGACTATATCGTAAGTATAGTTAGAAGGAAGAAGATAAAGGATATAGGGCCGATGGAGGAAGCAGAGGCTATAGAGAGGATGGAATTATTAGGATATGATCAGTATCTGTTTAAAAATAAAAGCACAGGTAAGATCTCTATGATATACAGAAGAGAAGAAGGAGGGTATGGTATTGTAGAGCCTGAGGATGAGTAAATGTTAGATAGTAAGTAGAACAGAAAAGGAGGCTGTACAGCCTCCTTTTACTTAGTATCAAATATACAGAACTTCTAACTACTCTTCTTTTGAAGAAATATTCTCCAATAGACTGTTTACTATGTTTGTAGTTATAGTTAGAAAACCATACTTAGGTTTGCCAGCGGAGTTATCTTGTATCTTGTACTCACTTCTTTTCTCATTTAACCAAGTATTCCTTTTGTTTTGTACTTCCTGCTGTACATACATCTCCTCTGTTTCTTCTTTGTATTGTTCAAAGTCCAATAGCTCTCCCTCTTCTAATTCAGCTGTTTCTTCTGGGAATATTACACCACTATATTGATCAAAGAACTCTTTTACATCTTCCTCTGTATACTCTAAATCTGGTGCAAGTAGTTCTGTAGTAAGAAGATTCATCTCAATTTGGTCTTTAAGTTCTTCTCTAGTAATATTGTTTGCCTCAAGTGCAGCTTCAAACATTTCCTCACCACCAATACTCTCTATTACTGTATTCATCTCTTTGTCAATGTCTTCTTTGGAAATCTTAATACCAGCTTCTTTTGCTTCCATCTTCACTATTTCCTCATCTATCATTTGAGAAGCAACGCTAGGACCATATGCAGATTCTAATTTCTCATGCCACTGACTTACAGGAACCCTTCTCCCATTAACTATCGCTACACTGTAGTCATTGTTAAAATACTGCACAGCTAGATCTATAACGGCAAGGGATGCGATAATTAAAAGAACAACTGCCACTATTTTAAGAGCTGGTTTCAAACTTTCCATATTTTTTACTTTAGGAAGTTTAACTTTTTTAATATCAACTTTCTTTGATATTTCTTTCTTCGTACTTTTTGTAGGGGTAGTTTTCTTAGTAGTACTTTTCTTACTTTTAGGCATTACTATATGTTATGTAAAATTTAATATGACTAGTTTAACAAAATATTTGATATTTGGGAAGAAGAGGAAAATTATCTAAGATGAAGGTAAAGAGATGCTTCTCCTTTGCCATGATCTATAACGACATATCTACCTCCGCATGGATCTGTCCGTACTGAGGTTACCATCCCATCCTTTATTGCTCTTACTGGTGTACCCTCTCCATTTAGGTTGTAATAGCCAGAGGGAACACATCCTAGATATGTGAATGATCCAGTACAGCAAACAGAATTAGGGGCAACATAGTATTTGTCATTACTCCATCCATATGTCCCAACCATATCCAGAGAGTATCCAAAGTGGTAACCCTGCGTTAACCAAGCTCCGTCTCCAAGCGGTGAAGCTGCATTCTGCCCATATACTTTACCTCCAGATATCCTGAAATATCCTAACTCTAGAGGTCCATTCCCAGCACCGCTTAAGTTAAAGTGTAGGTGTGAGCCGTAAGAGAAGCCTGAATGTCCTTGAAAGCCGATAACATCCCCAGCCTTAACGGGAGTGTTTGCAGGTATTTGTCCAGATCTAAATAGACTCATAATCATACTACTGATTTCTGCGGTTACCTGGTTAGATTTGTTAATCAAGTTTTTTAATTCCACAGCTAATTGGGCTTCCTTAGCTTTGGATTCTGCTAACAATTTTTCTCGCTCACCCTTCTGTGCATTTAATTCCTCTCTTGAAGAAGCCAGAGAAATTTTCTCTTCTTCAATGGAGTTTCTTTTAATTTGCAGTTGTGCTTTTTTCTCTGCAAGAGTTTCCTCTTCCTGTTTGATCTCTTTTACTTTATTGTTATATACTCCAAGATACTCTCTATCCTGCATCCTAGTAATAGCTAGGTATTTGGATTTTCTTAAGATTGTACTGAAATTCTTTAAATCTAAGAGAAGCTCCAGCGGTCCTACGAAGGAGTATTTGTAAGACTCTGTTACTCTTTTTACAACAGTACTGTCTAGAACATTAATCTCTTGTCCTAAAACAGAAACATTATCTTCTTTCTCTTGAATACTTTTTTCAAGAAGATTAATTTCAACATTATGGGAAGCTATCTCTATCTCTAGGGATCTAATAGTATTTTCTGTTTGAGCTATTTGATTATTTATGTAATCAATCTTCTCTTGCAAAGATAGTTGCTCATATTCTTCAGCCTTTAGTTTTTTCTCTACACGATTCTGTTGCTTTTGAATCTCAGTTAATTGATTTTGTAAATATTGCAGACAGGCCTCTGAGTTAGCGTCGATATCTGATGGGCAACTACTTTGTGCAAACAATGGTTTTTCATAATAACTAAGTAATCCCAAAAAGAAGGAAAATGAAAAAAGTACCAAAATAGTTGTTAAAACAAACCTTTTTCTTCTCATACTATTCTAAATATTTTCTAACAGCACTAAAACTACTTAATACACCCAACAAGCCACCTACAAACATATGAATTAAGAAATAAATAAGGACAAAAATAATATTAAAAGATTTAAGAAAATCTAAGTTAAGATCTGAAAGAAGTTGATTAATCCAAAAAGCAAAATCAGAATTCTGAGTATAGTAGACAGTTATATACCAAGGAATAATTAACAAAGTAGCTCCTAAAATCCCTCCCATTAAACCGTAAAAAAGACCCTCCATTATGAAGGGAAGCTTTATGAACTTATTTGCACCACCAACCAAACGCATAATCTCTATCTCATCTTGATGGGTATTAATGTTAAAACCAATAGTTATCCTAATTAAGGAAACAGTAATTATTAACAGTGAAGATATTAATATTAAGGAACCTATCCCAATTATCTTAGAGAGAGTTTTCAAGTTCTCTACAACATCCCTGAAATACATAACCTCATCAATATATGCATTCGTTTCTTTCTCTGTATTAATGTTCTCTATGATTTGAATTAAAGAATCTATGGATTTAGCTCTAATCTCTAAGCTAGGAGGAAGCGAATCGGCAGTTACAGTCGCTATTAAATCTGGATTACCGGCAAAATCTTCTTGATATATTAATAGGGCATCTTCCTGAGATACGAAATCTATACTCTCTATTAACTCAGGATCAAATAGTTTATCTCTCAAAAGAAGGATATCTGTCTCTGCAGTATCTCTTTTGAAAAAGATAATTACTTGGGCCTTCTGTTCGTAATATTTAACACCTTTTTGAGCAAATATAGCCATTGATATGAAGAAAGAAGATATAGCTATGACAATGGTAGATACAAATATTGTAGAAAGAGATAACCACTTATTTCTCTTTATATTGTTTTTAGCTGTTATTAATATTTTTTGTACTGCCATATTACTTTTCCTTACTATTTAAATATTTGCGAACGAAATCCTCAAGAATTTTCTGCTCTTTCTTTGTAAGCTCTAAATTCATGAGATCACTCTCTGTAAGATTTAAAGCTAAATCCATATTCTCTATATTAGCATTTAATAACTTCTTGAGTACTTTCTTATTTAATCCCTTAAGAGATTCATCAGTCTTTTTTTTCTTCTCCTTTTTATCTTCCTTTGATTTCTTTTTCTTTTCCTCCTTCTCCTTGCTATCTATATCCTCATCTATTTTAATGTCCCCCTCTTTTGAGGTGCTTTCTATTTTGACAGGTTTGGGTGTACCAATACAGTCATAATCACCCTTAGTGTCAGAAACTATCTTTCCTTCTACCATTCGAATAACTCGGGTCTTCATCTGATTTACAATATCTCTGTCGTGGCTAATTACAAGAACTGTAGTTCCAGCCTTATTAATGCTTTTTAATATTTCTAAAATCTGCATAGCACTATCGGGATCAAGATTTCCTGTTGGCTCATCTGCTACTAGAAGATCAGGACTGTTTGCTAGGGCTCTTGCTATTGCAGCTCTCTGCTGTTCTCCTCCAGAGAGTTGTTGTGGAAAGAGGTGTCTCCTTTCCTTTAGTCTTACTAACTCGAGTAAATACTCCGTTACATCTTGTATCTCTTCTGCTTTTTTGCCTAGTATCTCCAAAGAGAAAGCGATATTCTCTTCTAAAGTCTTGCTTGGCAAAAGCTTAATATCTTGAAAAACTACTCCTAATCTTTGTCTGTATCTAGGAAGAAGCTTTTTAGGTAGTGTAGATACCTCTATCTCTTCAAACACAATGTTGCCTGAGGTAGGAAGCTCTTCACGAATGAGAAGCTTTAGTAAGGTTGTTTTTCCTGCTCCTGAGGGTCCTACTAGGAAAGAGAATTCTCCCTTCTCAATGAAGAAGTGTATGTCTTCTAGTGCTGTGATGTCCTTATCGTATTTTTTACTAACCTTATCAAACAACAGCATGGCAGTTTCTGTAAATTTATGTACCTATATATATTACTGTAATCGGACCTGAGCTTCAAGAAACTCTTCAATGTTTCCATCTAGAACACTCTCGGGATCTTTAGATTCTACACCGGTGCGTAAATCTTTCACAAGCTTGTAGGGATGGAGAATGTAGTTTCTTATCTGATTGCCCCATCCTGCAACCCTGTACTCTCCTTTAAGATCTGAAATCTTCTTCAACTCTTTCTCCTCCTTTATCCTCCATAGTTTAGCTTTAAGTAATTGCATAGCATCTTGCCTGTTTTGAGCTTGGCTTTTGTTTTGTGAGGATTGCACGGTAATCCTCGTAGGTATATGTGTTATTTGTACTGCAGAAGAAGTCTTGTTTACACTCTGCCCTCCGGGTCCAGAAGCCCTAACAGCTTTAAAGATGATATCTTTTGCTGGTATATCAAGAGACTCCTCTTGCTGACTTTCCTTGAAAAGCGGTAAGACTTCTACTCCTGCAAATGTTGTTTGCCTTAAACCTTGAGCATTGTAGGGAGAGATTCTCACTAAGCGATGAGCTCCATGCTCTCCCTTTAATATTCCAAAAGAGTAGGCTTCCTTTATCAACATCGTGACAGAGGTGAGACCTGTTTCGCTCCCTTTAGAGATATCCATGCTTGTGTATTCCCAACCCTGTTTCTCAAAAAACATACAGTACATTCTGTAAAGCATTTCTACCCAATCATTAGATTCTGTACCACCCTGTCCTGCGTTGATTGAAAGAATAGCTCCTAGGGAATCATATTTCCCTGAGAGGAATTCTCTTAAGGAGAATTTATCAAATTTCTCTTTTAAAGAAAGGTACTCCTCTATGAGTTCATTCTGTTGAGTTTCCTTTTGTATTGAATTAAAGATATCCAAAAGAGAATTTACATCGTTTTTTAAGTTCTCTGCAGTTGTTATCTCATTTTGTAGCTGTTTAATCTGAGACATACTTTCTTGTGCTTTTTGAGAATTTTTCCAGAAATCTTCTTGCACACTTTCATTTTGTAAAAGTAGAAGCTCTTTCTTCTTCTCTTCAAGGTTTAGGGTTTTTACTGTTTCTTCAATATCCTTCTTAAGGGAAAGGAGATCTTTTTTGCGTAAATCATTCATACCATATATTATATGTTATATATTTACCTAAATGCTAATCTTAAGAAAATGAACTTTTTTAACAAGAAACAACAACCAGAGGAAGAGGAATTCGGGAAATTTCTAGACATGAGGAAGTTTGTGACTTTAATCATAATGGATGGTTTAGGAGTTCACCCAGACAGGGAAGGGAACGCTGTATTAGCTGCTAAGACTCCTTTTCTAGATACTGCTTGGACACATGGGAGATCTACACTGATTCATGCCTCTGGTGTGTACGTAGGGTTGCCAGGAGAAGAACCAGGGAACTCAGAGGTTGGTCATTTAAACTTAGGAGCTGGACAAGTAGTATATCAATCTTTGCCGAGGATAAATGATGCCATAGAGGCTCACGAATTAGGAGGTAATATTGTAATTAAAGAAATGGTCTCTACTGTAAGAAGAAGGAAAACAAATTTACATTTGGTTGGAGTATTAAGTCCCGCAGGTGTACATGGACATATTGCTCACCTCTTCTCCCTTATGGAGCTGTGCAAAAGTAACGGTATTGACCCATATATTCATGTCATACTAGATGGTAGAGATACAACTCCCATGGAGGGACATTTGCATGTTAAGAGCTTAGAAGAGAAGATTAAAGAGTTAGGGATAGGGCAAATAGCTTCCATACAGGGAAGATTTTACGGTATGGATAGAGACACTAGATGGGAAAGAACAAAGTTAGCATATGATGTCATGGTGGGAATATCGGAAGAGAGTTTTACAGATCCAGTTGAGGTTGTAAATATGGCATACCAAAATCAGGAGGATGATCAGTATTTTAAACCTAGGGTAAGAGTAGGGCAGGATGGCAAACCAGTGGGTCCTGTAAAAGATGGAGATGCTATTCTCTTTTGGAACTTTAGAGAAGACAGAGCAAGGCAATTAACTAAGGCTTTTGTTCTAAAAGATTTCCCTTTTTTTGCTAGAATAAACTATCCTAAGGATATATATTTTGCAACTATGACAGGTTATGAAGATAATATCCCAGCAAATGCGATCTTTCCTCCTCTTCCCATTAAAAAGCCGCTTGCTGAATATCTGGCAGAACAAAACAAGGCTCAGTTTCATATCTCTGAAACGGAAAAATTTATGCATGTTACATATTTCTTTAATGGTGGAGTAGAACAACCAAACCCAGGAGAACAATTCTTCAAAATTCCTTCTCCGAGAGTAGCAGACTATGCAGATATTCCTGAGATGAGCGCATATCCAATTAAAGATGAAGTAGTTAGAAGAATTAGAGAAATTAATAGTAACCATTTTGATTTCATTCTCCTCAATTTCGCAAATCCAGATATGCTTGGGCACACAGGGGATTTCAAAGCTACGGTTAAAGCCAACGAGGTTGTAGATGAATGTGTTGCACAGATATCCAAGGAAACATTAGCAGCAGGTGGTGCTGTTATCATAACTGCAGATCATGGTAATTGCGAGACTATGGTTAACAGAGTTACTAAGCAGGTAGATATTGCTCATACAAATAATCCTGTACCTTTAACAATTTTAACAGAGATGAGTGAGATAGAGTCAAAGGCAGGTGTCCCTATGTTAAATATTGGGACAGGACCCAGGGCAAGAGAAACTGGGATATTAGCAGATATTGCTCCTACAGCACTAGGTTTACTTGGAATGCAGGTTCCTGCGAATATGACAGGTGTAGATTTAAGATCTGTCCTTTAAAATATTCTTACAATCTGCTATTCTGAATTAATCAAACATAAATATTTACACAGGATCTACCTAAGTGAAACTTAACAAAAAAATATTAACAACAGCATCTTTCTTTTTTACTCTTCTCATCTTGACCGCTTCCACTTCTCCAGTAAGAGCTGCCCAACCCAACTTCTCCTTTTACCCTAAAGGAGGTACAGTAATGAACAAAGAGGAGGGATTTGTAGTAGATATCTTGATAGATAGTGGGGCGGAAGCAATCCTCTCTGCAAAATTCACGGTTCTTTTTGATCCTAAGTTTTTACAGCTTAAAAAGGCGGAGCGAAACAACACCCTCTTCTCTCAGTACCCAATGGACGAATCAAGTATTGATAACGGAAATGGTGTAGTTATGCTCTCAGGATTTACACAGTCGGGAGCAGACTCTTTGTATGTTACCAAGGAGAAAGCCGATGTTTTAGCAAGATTAACATTTGATGTTGTGCAAGAGGGCGAAACACAATTAGAGTGGGAGTATGGAAATGATCCAATCTTCAATACGGGTATGTACAAGGATGGGAGTCCTCCTCAAAATATACTTCTTGCGAAACCTGATGCAGCTACATTTGTAATAGGGGATGTTATAGTGGATCCTTCTGTTCCAGAAACAGGATTACAGTTGGATAAGTATGTATTAGTAACTGGAGGGGTATTGATACTTTTTGGAGCATTTATGGTGTTTACTAGACCAGGGAATTTAAGAAAAAAAACAGGTATGGTTGTAGTATATGATGAATAGAAAGAGTAAGCCTTCTGAATACAGGGTTGCATTGGTCACTGAATCTCTTTGGCAGATGGGAGGCTCAAATAGGGTTTTAGAATCTTTTGCCAAGATATATCCTCAGGCAGACATATATGCTCTTTTTGGACAAAACTTTAATCTTTCCCAAATTCTTAAGAAAAGAAATATACATTACTCATTCTTAAATAGAATACCCTTTATAGAAAAAATATATAGGTATACTTTTCACCTTTGGCCAATAGCAATAGAGCAGTTTAATTTTACAAACTACGATCTTGTAGTTTCTGTGAGTAGCTCTGTAGCACATGGAGTAATAACTCCATTAAATTGTAGACATACTGTATATCTAAATACTCCAATGAGATATGCTTGGGATCTCTCCTTCTTGTACTCAGATATTGTTAAATTCGGCTTCTTAAGAAAGGTTGTTAAGGAAATTTTTCTTACTGTAAACCGTGTGTGGGATGTGATTGCTAGTAGGAGGGCAGACTTTGTAATAGCAAACTCTCACTTTGTGGCAAAAAGAGTTTTGAAGTATTGGGATAGGCAAGTAGATGAGATAATATACCCACCTTTTAGAAAATATGAGGGGGAAACAGTTTTAAAGAGAGAAGAGTATTTTGTTGCCGGTGCTCCCTTTGAACCGAATAAAAGAGGAGACTTTCTTTTAGAGTGTGCAAAAAAGTTTAATTTTAATTTGAAGATAGTAGGATCTGGTTCAATGAAGAAGAAGTTGCAAAGGAAATACAGGAAGTACAGAAATATTGAATTTTTAGATTGGATCTCAGAGAAGGAGAAATGGGACTTACTTTCCAAAGCTAAGGGTTTTGTAATTGCCGGAATAGAAGATTACGGAATATTTTGTGCAGAGGCAGTTAGCTGTGGTACTCCAGTTATCGCATTTAGTGGTGGGGGTAGCTTGGAAATACTGAAAGAGGATGTAAGTGGAACTTTTTTTGAGAATTGGGATGTTGAGGAGTTTGGAGAAGTTTTAAAGCAGTTCAATGGAACAAAGTGGGAGTATGAGAAGGTAAGACAATCTTTGGAGAATGTAAATAGTGTAAGTAGTTTTAAAGATAAAGTACAGAGTGTGTTAGTTGAATAGAAAGAGTATTTTTGATATGATTTTTTTACATTCTGTAAAGCCAAGATAGCTCAGTTGGTAGAGCATCTGTCTGAAGAACAGGGGGTCCCCAGTTCAAATCTGGGTCTTGGCACCCGCGAGAGTAGTTCAGTTGGCTAGAACGACACATTGCCAATGTGTAGGTCGCGGGTTCGAACCCCGTCTCTCGCTTTTGCTCGTATTACTGGGGCTAGGACTGATCCTTCTTCTCTTTAGAAAATTTCTTTCTATTACTATATATATATATTAATATACCAATTACTATTAGGGCTGTAGACACATTATTAAACGTATCTATTACTCCCTTAATCTTACTCCAATTAAATCCAACAGCAGCTCCCATATATGCAAAAGCATAGGCATATATTAATGTCCCAGTAAATACAGCCAATGAAAAAAGAACAATGTTAAATTTCACATATCCAGCTACTAGGCCGATAACTACCCTAAGCCAAGGGACAAGTCTGCTAAACAGAACATAAAATGCACCCCCCTTTCTCACGGACTTGTATCCACTGTTGTATGATTTCTCAGATATATTTAAAAACCTACCCTTACCTTCGGTTAAGAATCTTAGGATATTCTTGTTTCTAAAATAGTAACCAACAAGATATGTAGGATATGCACCGATCATTTCTCCAAGTGCTGCTGCTATTGCAATTTGTAGAATATTCTGTGGCATTGCTGCTCCTACCATTGCAATAACAATTTCTGCTGGGAATAGGCCAAGACAAGCTAAGAATACTCCCCAATAGCCTAAACTTCCAAACCACAAAGTTATTTCTTTTAAGAGGTTGCTTAACATAACATACAATAGTAGCAAATATTATAATAAAAGACATCTTATTTCCATTGTCCTGTTTGAATGATAATATCTACATATGGATTCTGAACACAAAAAAGTTTCTAAACAATCAAGAACTTTCTTCAAAGAAAGAATACAAAGGTGGGGGCCTGTAATTTTCGTGCGCAAAAATGTCCTTTTTCTTTCCTTCCTTCTTCTCTTCTTACTGTCAATTCTTTTGGGAGTGTGGGATATCAAGAAATATGAGATATATGATTTGGAAGGGGATAGTATTGAGGAGGAAATTTCAAAAGAAGTAACTGGGTATATAGAAGAGAATATCTTTGGAAATAACTATTTCCTTTTTTCTCCAATCAAGGAGAAACAGGAAATTTATCTAAGTATTTCTAGAATAAAAAGAATTAGGATAGAGAAGACGATTCCTAATAAAGTGATCCTCTTTGTAGAAACATATACACCCAAGTATGCGGTATCTCTAAAACAGAAAGAGTGCAAAATCCTTTCTTCCGATGGGGTGGTTTTAGAGGGTATTTGTGAGGATCAGCCGCAAGATTGTTGTAGGGAATTTGCTAAAGAAAATAAATTAATATATTTCACATCACAGGATGTGGAAATATCATACTTTGATGATGAGAAGGAAAGACTTTTGATTATGGAGGAGGTTAGGAAGGCTGTTGAGGTAGTAGAGGCGTTTCAGTACAAGATTGAGGAGATATTGTTAGAAAATAACATACTAGAAATAAAGGATGAGAAGAGTCGTATCTTTAGATTTACAATTGCTGGAGATTTTACTGTACAATTAAAGAGGTTTTTAGTAGTTGTTGGAAGAATTAAATCAGAACATATGGAGATAGGGACACTGGACTTGAGATTTGAAAGACCCGTAATGACAGAGTAGAAGCCCTTGATAAATTAACTGTTTTTGATTATATTATTAAATACAGCTTGTTTAATTGGAATTTTTATATATAATAAATTTAAAATTAAATTACTGCCTCTAAAACAAATATGGCACGCAAAATAATAACAGCAATAGATGTAGGCTCCTCTAAAATTACCACAGTAATAACTTCAGTCGAAGATAGCCAACAGCCAACCGTTATCGGAGTATGTTCTCACCCCAGTAGAGGGATAAAGAAAGGTGTAGTTGTAAATATAGATGATGCTACAGCAGCTATCTCTGAGAGTGTTACTGCTGCTGAGAGAATGGCAGGGGTTACAGTTTCAGATGTATATGTTTCAATAAATGGCGAGCAGGTTACAAGCTTAAATAATAAGGGTGTTGTAGCAGTAGCAGGGAGTGAGATAACAATAGATGATACGTACAGGGCCATAGAGAACGCTAGAACCCTTTCTTTACCAGATAACCTTAATCCAATACATATAATTCCTAGAGAGTTTGTAGTGGATAATCAGGGTGGGATTAAGTATCCAATTGGGATGAGTGGAGGTAGGTTAGAGGTAGAAACTCATATAATTACAGCTCCTAATTCATACTGGCAGAACATAAAAAAGTGTGTGGATCAGATAGGTTCTAATGTCTATGATGTAATATTTACTGGTTGGGCATCTTCTCTTTCTGTTTTAACGGAAACGGAAAAAGAGTTAGGTGTTACACTTTTAGATATTGGTTCTGGAACAACTAGTATATGTATCTTCCAGGAAGGTTCTATCACATACAGTGGCTGTATACCTTTGGGAGGTAATAGTGTTACAAGTGATATCGCCATTGGTCTTCAGGTTTCTTTAGAGGAAGCAGAAAAAATAAAGGTAAATATGAGTGATCTTTTAGATAACAAATATTCAGAGTCTAAGGGAAGAGATTTAGATTCTACACCTGCACTATTAAGGAAAACTGATGAACCTAAGAAAAAATCCAAAGGTCCTGAGATTGATTTAAATGTCATAGGGATTGATAAAAAGGTATCTAAAGAGATGTTACAAAAAATCATAGAGGCAAGGTGTGAGGAGATATTTGAGATGGTAAAGGAGAATGTTACAAAAGCAGGATATGAAGTAGCAATGCCAGCTGGGATTGTTCTAACAGGTGGTACAAGTTTACTGAAGGATTTAACTAAATTGACTCAAAATATATTTGGGGTTGCTGCAAGAGTAGGGTATCCATCTGGTCTTACAGGGATGATTGAAGAGATCTCCGACCCCTCGTATGCTGCTGTACAAGGATTAATTAAACATGCTTTAGATGATGATGTAGAGATATCGTCCCCTTCTGACAAGTCTAGTTCAAATATTAGTGGTTTTTTTAATAAAGTAATAGAATGGTTTAAGTCTTTACTGCCCTAGAAAATAATTTAATTTAACAGTAAAGTGATATGTTAGTTACAACGAATATAGATCCTGTAGCAAAAATAAAAGTAGTAGGAGTCGGTGGTGGTGGTTGTAACGCTATAAACACCATGATCTCTGATTATGATATTAATGGAGTTGAATTTATGGCTCTTAATACCGATGCACAGGCACTTAAGATGTCTCAAGCACCAATTACCTTGCAGTTGGGAGAAGAGTTAACTCAAGGTTTGGGAGTTGGAGGAAATTCAGAATTAGGAGCACAGGCTGCAGAGGAAAGTCTTGATGAAATTCAGGAGCTTTTAGAAGGAGCTAATATGATATTCATAACCGCAGGAATGGGAGGAGGAACAGGAACAGGAGCAGCCCCAATAATTGCTGGAGTAGCAAGGAATATGGGTGCTTTAACAGTGGCAGTTGTAACCAAACCTTTTGATTTTGAAGGAAATAAAAGGAAGGAGATAGCAGAGGAAGGAATCAATGCTCTAAAAGATAAAGTTGATACACTAATAGTAGTTCCAAATCAAAGACTTTTAGAGATAGTAGATGAGAGTGAGAAGCTCTCCTTCATTGATGCTATGAAAAAGGTAGACTCAGTATTGGCAGAGGGTGTAAACAGTATCTCAGGTTTAATCAGTCAGACAGGGTATATAAATGCTGATTTTAATGATGCAAAATCAGTAATGCAAAATTCAGGAACAGCTTTAATGGGTATTGGAAGAGCTAGTGGCGAAAATAGAGCTGAGAATGCTGCAAGAGCTGCAACTACAAGCCCACTTTTAGATATGTCAATTGAGGGTGCAACTGGTGTCCTTTACAATATTGTGGGTTCTGATCTAACACTTCCTGAAATTAGTTTAGTTTCTGAGTTAATTAAAGAGGCAGTAGATCCATCAGCAAACATCAAATTTGGAGCACAAATAGATCCCGATGCTGGAGATGAGCTATCCATTACAATAGTAGCTACCGGTTTTGATGAAAGAAGACAGGTATTTACAAAACAACAGAAAGGATACACGGGTGCAACACCTGTTAGAACATTCGGATTTGACTCTGAAGAGAAAGAAATAGCGGAGGTAGAAGAGACAGAAGATTACAATGAAGCAAGAACTCCATCTGATACTCATGTAGATGATCTTCCATCCTTTGAAGAAAGTATGGATGAGGAGGATACAGAGTTTGATAGTACAGAAGACAAAAAGAGAGCACTTCCAGAAGATATGGGAGAGGATCCCCTAGATGTACCTGCGTTTATGAGGAAAAAAACTGGAAACTAAACTTCCATAATGCTATAACTCAGTTATGAATCTTTCTACATCTAATCCTAAAAGAGTGTACTTGTCAGACCTTAAAGTTTTTATCCCAACCCTTCTTATCTCAATAATTGGTATTATTACTCTCCTATCTACAACTATTTTACCCCAAGGGGGCTTTGGAGATCTACAGATAGTTTACAAGCAAATCCTTTTTGTCATTGTAGGAATTATTCTCTTTTTTATCATAACTAAAATAGATTTAAGCTATCTTAAGCATTGGCAAATTATCACAGGCATCTACATCTTAACTGTATTTCTGTTACTAATCACACTACTCTTTGCTCCTACAATTAACAATGTAAAAAGGTGGTTAGTTATATCAGGAGTCCAGATACAGCCCTCCGAGATAGCCAAAGTAGTTGTAATCCTTTTTACAGCTATAATCCTTTCTCAGAAAGATAAATACAACGAATGGTTACTCTTTTTCCTCTCGCTTTTTTTGACTCTTCCATTCGTACTATTAATATATCTAGAACCAGATGCCAGTATGGCGTTTCTTACTTTACTAATATGGTTCCTTGTTGCTTTCATGGGCTTAACAAACCCCATTCGTAATACCATAATTCTCTTGATAGCAGGATGTGTAGTAGGAGGTATTCTTCTTTCTGCAATAACTGGAAATCTACTTTGGTTGTTACTAATAATCCCTGCTTTAATAATTGCGGTTTTTACCTCATACTCAAAGAACCCTTGGAGAAAGGCAGTAATCATATCTTTAGCAGTTGCCTTTGTTGTAGGTTTTGGAGTTTCTACTGTTTGGAGCAGATTACTGAAAGATTATCAAAAGAATAGGATAGTAGCATTCTTTAATCCGGAGGAAACAGAAAGCGATATTGGATTTAATGTTAATCAATCTCGCATAGCAATAGGCTCGGGAAGGCTCTTTGGTAAAGGCTTCGGTAATGGTACACAAAGCAAGAGAAATTTCCTACCAGAACATCAGACAGATTTCATATTCGCTTCTTTTGCAGAGGAATTTGGGCTAGTTGGAAGCCTCTTTTTAATGACCTTCTACGGCTTCTTAATTTTACTTTGTTTCCTAATGGGTATGAGTATGTCTGGGAATCAGTATTTCTCGTTACTTGCCCTTGGTATAGGTGTTAAGCTTCTTCTTGAAGTTTTTATTAATATCGGCACCAATACGGGGGCAATACCTGCTACAGGAATTCCCTTGCCCCTTATGAGCGCAGGAGGCAGTATAACTGTAATGAGTGCGATATCTCTTGGCATAGTGCAAAACATTATGCTCAATTCAAAAGGTAGTACCAAAAATGTGGAATATGATTAAATAGCTATCTAAAGTTGACTTTTTCCCTGTATTAAATTAAAATCGCTCTTGATGGCAAATACAAAGAAAACTGTTAAGAAAAACGAAGAAAGCAAAAAGAAGGGAAACGAGAAGTTCGCCCTTATTAAACTAGCTGGGTCACAGTTAAAAATATATGAGGGAAAAGAGTATGAAGTAAACAAACTTCTTGGAGAGAAAGGAGACAAAATAGAGGTTACAGAGGTACTCCTAGTAACTGATGGTACAGAAATAAAAGTAGGGAAACCCTTTGTGAAAGACTCTAAAGTAGAACTAGAAATTACCTCTCAGAAGAAAGGTAAAAAAGTAGACGCTCTTGTATACAAAGCTAAATCTAGACACAGAAGAAGATATGGTTACAGACCTCTAATAACAAGAGTACTTGTTAAAAAGATATCGTAATGTCCAAGCAATATTTTTTCCAAGCCGGAAGTTTTCCAAACTTGTCATATGTTGAGCTTGTATCTCTTTTTAAGATATATGGATTAAGTAAGGATGTAATACATCTTTTTACAGAAGATCTTTTCTTAATTAAGAGCCAGGATATCTCAGAAGATGTTCTTATTAAAATTTTTAAAAGAGCAGGAGGCTTCATTAGATTTGGACAGAGAGTAGACTCTGCAGAGACTACTCTAAAAGAATATGGAGAAAGCAATCAGAGAGTTGTTTTTGGATTAAGTATTTTAGGGCAATTGGACAAGAAGGATGCAGGAAAGGATAACTCTTTTCTAAAGAAGTTAGCAAACAGTATTAAAAAAGAGATTAAAAAGAGTGGAGGCTCTGCGCGGTTCCTTGTCCCCAGAGGTTCTTCTTTCCAATTAAATGCAGCTCAGATACTCAACAATGAGATATTACAGAAAGGTTTCGAACTTTCGATTATGAGAAGAGAAGATCGTGGGAAGAAGGAAGAGATCTATGGAAAGACCCTACTCATTCAAGATCTAGAAGGGTATGTAGAGCGAGATATGGATAGGCCATACTCTGATATTAAGATGGGAGTGTTACCTCCCAAACTTGCTAGAATGATGGTCAATTTCTGTTCTCTTAAAGAAGGTGTAATATGGGACCCTTTCTGTGGATCGGGTACGGTTCTAATGGAAAGTGCAATGTTAGGATACAATTTTTTAGGTTCTGACGAAGATGAAAATGCCCTCTACTATACGGAAGAAAATATTAAATGGTTAAACAGTTTAGGATATCTAGGAAATGTTTTGTATGATGTTTTTAAATTAGATGTTAAAAATCCTGAAAAAGAAATTATTAAAAAATTAAAGAATACAGAAATCTCTGCTGTGGTATGTGAGCCCTTTATGGGCCCTCCACAGAAGTCAATTCTCTCTGAGCAGAAGGCTCAAGAGTATTTGGAGGAAGTAAAATCTCTCTACCTTGCTCTTTTTGAAATGTTAGATGAAAAGATTGGTGTGAGAGGTATTAAGGCAGTTATAGTGGTACCTTCTTACAAAACCTTAGATGGTTGGAAAACATTTAGTATATATGACATTGTAAGTAATCGTTGGGATCTTCTAAACTCGGAGTATTCTCCCAACAAGGACTTGAAGTGGGGTCGTAAAAATAGTATTATCACAAGGAACCTTTATATACTACACAGAACGTAGATTGTAGTATCTAGATAATTTTGAATAATATTGTAAATGTCAAAAGTAGCAGCAGCAGCGACATCATCGAACTTTGGAAATGTCGCAGGAAAAAGATTAGGAGTTAAAAGATATGCAGGAGAGGAAGTTAAACCTGGAAACATTATTGTTAAACAGAATGGCTCTGTTTTCCATCCTGGTCTTAATACATACATATCAAAAACTCACTCTATTCACGCTAAAACTAAAGGAATTGTTCAGTTTAGAAGAATGACAGGTTTCAAGAGGGATCAGTTTTACATAGATGTGATAGAATCAAAGTAGTATGCCTAAACCCAAATTTGTACAAGTAGAAAGCAAGAATGCTCTTTTAGAGCTATTAAGAGAGGGAAGAGAATTCGAAAAGATTTTTGTTGCAGGAAACGCCTTTAAGGATGACAAAAGTAAGGAAATTTTTCGATTGGCACAAAAAAATAATATCCCAATAGTAAAGCTAGCGAGAAGATCGATAAATAGGAAATTAAGAAGTTCTTCGGCTGAGAGCATAATAGGGTATATGTATTCTCAGAATGCATGGTCCTTAAAGGAGTTGTTGGATAAGATATACGGAGATGGGAAACAGCCCTTCTTTCTAATCTTAGATAATCTTAAATACTCACAAAATATTGCAGCCATAATGAGAACTGCTTTTGCAGCAGGAGTTAATGGGGTAATAGTAAATCCTCAGAAGAAGAGTTTAATATCAGATGAAACTCTTAGGATTTCAATGGGAGCGGCAGAGAGGGTTCCTTTAGTGGAAGCAAGTCTTTTTAGTGCACTTAAGACTCTTAAAGAGAATGATATTAAAATCTATGCTGTAGATATGGAAGGAGATTATTATTATGACAAAGATTTAAGAGGACCTGTAAGCTTTATTTTAGGAGCAGAGGATGTAGGTATCTCCCCAGGTATAATGGAGAGAGTAGACGGTAAAATATCTATTCCTATGAGAGAAGGAGTAGGCTCTTTGAATGTAAGTGCTTCAGCTGCGGTATTGACCTATGAGAAACTTAGACAGGAAGTTAAAAGTTAAAAGTAGTATTTCTTTTATAGCAATTTCTCAATCAAATCTTTTAACTCTTCTCTAGTATTGTATCGTATTACTACCTTTCCTCCTTTAGTCATTTTGGTGATGTTTGCAGTATATCCAAGCTTCTTACTAAGCATTTCTGAGTATTTCTCTGTCTCTTTATCACTCTTCTTCCAACTTTTAGTTGTAGAACCTTTACCATAATTAATTTTTCTAACTAAAGCCTCTGTTTCTCTAACACTCATTGCTCTCTTAACTACTAAATCAGCAGCAGCTATTAGGGATGTCTCATCTTTAAGACCTAAGAGTGCCCTCGCATGTCCTTCTGTTAGTTTTTCATTAAGTACATCCTCTTTCACTTCATCAGGGATTAACAGTAGGCGGATTTTGTTTGTAATTGTAACTCTGTTTAATCCTACTTTCTTTGCAATATCATCTTGAGATACTCCAAATTCCTCTATCATCTGTTGAAAAGCAAATGCTTCTTCCAAAGGATTGAGATCTTTTCTTTGAATATTCTCAATTAAAGCCAATTCTAGCATTTCCTGAGGAGAGCTATCTTTAATGACAATGGGTACTGTTTTAAGGCCTGCTAACTGGGCAGCTCGCAGTCTTCGTTCTCCTGCAATGAGGAAATATTTCTCTGACTCTTTATCTTTCGTAATTATTAGGGGTTGGATCACTCCTTTCTCTCTTATTGAATCTGCTATCTCAATTAATTCTTCTGGATCTATATGCATTCTTGGTTGGAAAGGATTAGGCTCTATTAAGGAGATGTCGAAATTTGCATGATATGCGCTACTAGAGTTATCTATCTGTTTTGCATCTATCAATGCTGCTAGACCTTTTCCTAATCTGGGTGTATTTTTGTCCATGGTATTTTTTTAAGTAATAATTTAAACAACAAACTTTTTTACAAATTCTTTAGCTAATTTTTTGTATGCTAAAGCTCCTGTAGATCTATCATCGTACTGAAATATTGTTTTTCCGTAGGATGGTGCCTCCGAGAGTCTGACATTTCTAGGAACTATTGTACTGAAGGCTGTTTCTTTAAAGAATTCTTTCACATCACTTACAACATTCTCTGAAAGTTTTGTTCTACTATCATACATAGTTAATATGACTCCTCCAATTACTAATTTAGGATTAATACCTTTAATTAGTTTAGTGGTTTCCATCAGTTGTCCTAATCCTTCGAGTGCAAAGTATTCACACTGGATGGGGATTAGCAGATAGTCTGAGGCACTAAGTGCATTTATGGTAAGCAGTCCTAGTGAGGGAGGGCAATCAATGATTATATAGTCGAAATCTTCATTCATTTTAGAGAGGGCTTTTTTAAGTAGAGATTCCCTAGTTAACATATTTACCATTTCTATCTCAGCTCCTGCTAAAGAGAGATGAGAGGGGACCAGAAAGAGATTTTCAGTAGAGGTAGATACAAATACAGTAGAAAGAGGTTCTCCTTCTACAAGTACATTGTAAATGCTCTTGTATGGGGCTTCGTCTGAGGAATTCCAGCTTTGCTTATCAAATTGTTGTGTAAATCCAAGTCCTGAGGAAAGGTTAGATTGCGGATCCATGTCAATAACTAGAGTTTTCTTCTTCCTCATAGCTAAGCTAGCAGCGAGATTCATAGCTGTCGTGGTCTTTCCAACCCCGCCTTTTTGATTTGCTATTACGAATACTTTCATCTTTTTACTCTATCATGTTTCACAAATGATATCTACAGGTTTGGGTACTCTTGGTGATGGACTATTCTAAATTCGGAAAAAGGGAAATACACAATCCATGCCTTCCCTTTAATACTTTTCTCTTCTATTGTCCCAAATACTCGAGAGTCAGAACTGTTTGGTCTATTGTCACCACAAACAAAGTATTCACCCTCTGGAACGCTCTTAGATTCTCCCTCCTTAAGAAAATCCCCACCTTTGGTATATATTGATTGATCTAAATATTCTGATTCATCCAAAAGATTCCCATTAATGTATAGTTGTCCATCTTTTAACATTACGCTGTCTCCAGGTAGAGCTACAATCCTTTTAATGAAATCTTGAGTCTCGGAATATTTAAAAATTATCACATCTCCTCTTTGTGGTTCTTTAAGTCTGTAGGTAACCTTGTTTGCCATCAGGTACTCTCCATTTTTGTATGTAGGGTGCATTGAGTTTCCAATGACCTCATGAGGTGTCATAACAAAGATGTATAGGACGATGGAGATAACCAATGCCACAACAACTGTTTCTAGGAAAGAAAGTATGAATTTACCAGCAGAGGCAAATACAGAAGATATTTTTTGTGTAGGAGTTTCTTCCTGATCATCCTTTTCGTACATACCGTGTAGTTAGAACTAAATTATTCTAAAAGCTCTGTAACAATAGTAATGGAAAAAAAGAAATTATGCAATTAAGTGTCCTTTTTAGTCTTCCAAGGCGTAAATTTGGATATACTCTTACCGCTACGGGGAATCGAACCCCGGTTTACAGGATGAAAACCTGTTGTCCTGAACCACTAGACGATAGCGGCATAACCAGAAGATTTTACTATAATTAACTATTTTTGTGAAGCTAAAGAGATTTTAGATTGTTAAGGGCTTTTAAAATCTGTTGTTCTTCTGCAAAGGTTCCTCTTTGATACTGATTTGTTTGCTTATCAAAAACATATCTTCTTCCACACTTGCACTCTACCATAACTCTGTTATCAGAGAGGTCTCCTAGTTTCTTAGCCTTATCTAATGGGTATGTACATCCTACACACAATCTTTTTTCTAGAAGTATATTTTGGAATGGTCTTATTATTTTTTTCATAGTATATATCTATTTTATGTATCTATGCCGAAGAGAGGACTCGAACCTCCACGGGGTATTTCCCCACATGCTCCTAAGGCATGCGTGTCTGCCAGTTCCACCACTTCGGCTAAGTGCAGGTAACATTTTACTAAATATTAGTTTTTTTTAATAGGGCAAAGCGTTTGTGGCAAATTATTAACTCTCCTCTATACCACCGAAAATCTCTCCATATACCTTAACATATCCGTTCTCAGTATGGGGAGCGTTCTTAATTGCTTCCTCCTGTGTTAATCCTTCCTCAGGGGTATCTTCTCTTAAACTGTCAAAAGAGATTCTCTTTTTCATAGGCTGTACATTAGAAGTATCCATTTCTTGTAAAACAGAAGCTGATTCCAAAATAGTCTCCATTTGTGCTGGGAATTTCTCTAACTCTTTCTCAGTAAGTTCTATTTTAGAAAGCTCTGCAATATGTTTTACATCTATTTTCATTTTTCTAATTCTTTTAATAAAATACTCCTAACTCTATTGGGGTCTGCAGTTCCCTTAGTAGCTTGCATAACCTGTCCTACTAGGAATCCTAAGGATGCTTTTTTTCCTTCTTTGTAATCTTTAACTGCTTTAGAATTATCTTTAATACTCTGCTCTACAATGTCTTCTATATTGTCTGAGATATCTTCCTTCTGTTTTAAAATTTTCTCTAGTTCTTTTGATATATTACTGTTTTTCTCAATACAGCTTTTCAGTAACTCTTCTGCCTTGTTTTTTGTAATAGAGCCTTTCTTAAATTCAAGTATTAACAGTGTAAGATCTTTTATATCAACATCCAGATTGCCTGTGGCAAATACAGTTCCCATTAACCAGTTAGAAGCTTCTAGGGCAGCATCCTTTGCACTTAACTGCTTACTTAATTCTTTTTGTAACTTCTCAAAGTAAATGGCATTCTCTTTGGTAGAAGATATGACTTCTGCTGCATAGTTAGATATCTGCCACTTTTCTACATACCTTTTAATTTTCTCATTTGGGAGCTCTATTAATTCCTCTGATATTCGTTCAATGTCCTTAGGAGATATCTTAATAATTGGGATGTCAGGGTCTGGCATATATCTGTAATCGTCTGCTGTTTCTTTACTGCGTTGGAACTCAGATATTCCTTTCTGTGCATTCCAGCCTCTTGTTTGTTGCTTTATTTCTTTTTCTTGCTCTAGCTCCTTAATGATTCTTTCATATTCATACTGTATGGATTTTTCTACCGCCGTTATTGATCCAATATTCTTTATCTCAACTTTCGAGTTTAATTTGTAATCTCCTATGGGTAAGATCTGCCCATCTTTGTATTCCCATTTTCCTTTCTCTTGTAGAGATATGTTTGGTTCACATCTCATTTGACCTTTCTCCATGTCAGCATCTGAGATACCTAAATATCTTACAATCTTTCTTATTTCAGTAGCAAAATCTTTAGCATCTTCGGCACTTCTAATGCATGGTTTAGTAACTATTTCGATTAAAGGAATACCTGATTTGTTGTAATCGATGAGGGAGTACTCTTTGCCTGTTTCTACCTCTGTATGGTGTGTAGACTTCCCAACATCCTCTTCTTGATGGATTCTCTCGATCTCTACTTTCACTCCTGAAGGTACTTCCACATATCCATCTGAAGCTATTGGTCTTTTGTACTGACTAATTTGATATCCTTTGGGTAGATCAGGGTAGAAGTAATGTTTCCTGTCAAAGTTAATCTCATTGTCAATATCACAATGAGTAGCTACTCCTGCTAGTATACATAGCTCTATGGCTCTCCTGTTTGGTACAGGTAGTGCACCAGGTAATCCTAGGCATACGGGGCACACGAGAGTGTTTGGCTCTTTCTGAAAATATCCAGTAGAGCAGGAGCAGAACATTTTAGATTCGGTCTTTGTTTGTATGTGTATTTCTAAACCAACGATTAAATCATATTTAGAATTCATATTTTCGAAGTTATGGATATTCTTTTTTGACATGATGTAATATTATCAATTTAACCTAGCTATATCAATTCTTCATCCTTTGGAGTCATCTCTTTCGTTAATATGTAGAAAGTGCCTCTTCCTCTACCTTTCTGTTTAATATATTTCTTCTCTACCATATCTTGTAGGTCTCTGTAGGATGTCATAAAGGAGATCCCCATCAGTTTTGTATACTTACTTCTGTTTACTTTCTGATTCAGTTCTAAGTAATCAAGAAGTTGTATTTGCCTTTGGTTAAGATGTAATTCTAAGGAACCCTGTTTCTTAACTTTACTATTGTAAGTCTCTTTAAAGTCTCTGCTAACTTCTCTTACCGTAAGAGAGCAGGTGTAAAGGAATGCTTCTAGGAATGTTGTTAAATCCAATTTGCTTTTAGAGAGCTTAAAAGCAGAGAGAATATCTTCAGATATATTTTCAATGCTTACAAAGAAGGGAACAATGTTATTAGGATTGTAACCGTACTTTTTTGTTAATGTCTCTAGAAGAAGGATCGCAGTTATCTGGTTGCCACAAAGGAATGGAGCTTTATCTATGAATTCATACAGTAAAATTCCAACTTTGATTAATTTGTGATTATTATCTTTCCCGTTCTCAATCCAATCAAGTAGCTCATTAAAATGACTTGCCATATCTAAGTTGGGATAGAAATCTCTTGCCTTGTACCAAGTATCATATATCTCATTTGGTTTCTCAGAGAAATTTCTTATTTTAGCAAGATCCCATTCATCCACCAAATTTTTCATCACCAACTTATTTATATGTGCAGCTAGATCTACAGAGGGTTTTAAAGAGTTGCTGTCGTTATATGATTTAACAAAATCTTTAGCATTTCTAAAGTTTGTAAAAAGCTTTAGATCCTTTTTCTGAGAGGGCATTTCTTGACCTCTTTGAATTAGTAAAGCTTGGTTATACCCTATTCCATTGCCAACAAGTTCACCTAGTTTGTGAGTATCCTGTGCACCGTACTTTTCTTCTAGGGGAGTTCTGTGTTTCTCTGGGAGTCTTATATTCTTAAGGTTATTTATATTTAATTCATATTTGACTATGTAATCAAGTAGGAGATTTGTTAATGTATATTTAGGTGTTTTCATATTCAGTATTTAGTCGTTTAAGTACATCTTTTTACAAGCTGATGGATGGTTTCGAACCATCGACCATTCCCTTACGAAGGGAGCGCTCTACCAACTGAGCTACATCAGCGAATGTAACAGTATTGTAACACATGAGGTCTTCTCAATCTAGATGTTTTTTGGATATTGATCTATATTATATTATGAATGATATTCTAAAAGGAATAGAGATGGTTGTTTTTGATCTAATGGGTGTTATTATAACTGATACTAGCTTAGTTGCGAAGGAAGTCCCTTCTCATTCAAGAGTAAAGTTCTTAGATAAATATGTAATAGGTAGTAATTTTGAGGACTTTAAAACGCTTTTAAAAGAAAAAAATATTAAGATGAGTATTCTCTCAAATATGCCAGAAAGTTGGGGGAGGTATCTATGTAGTAAATTCAATCTTGACAAAGATTTTAATCCCATTCTTTTTAGTAGTGTAGTAGGCATATCAAAACCCAATAGAGGAATATTTATTGAGCTTTTTAAAGAGACAGGAATAAATCCAGAGAAGATGCTTTTTATTGATGATCAACTTAAAAACCTAAAAACAGCTTCAGAATTAGGTATGAAGACGATGCTCTTTAGTCAAAAGAGTATAAAGGAAGAGAGTTTCTCTCCCGACTATATTATCAGTAGCTTCAAGACAGTATCAGGCTAGTAGAGTAACTCCTTTACTGTAATATTGGTTACCTTTAGGAAGGGATTTGTATCCAAATTAATAGTTCCCCGTCGTTCTTCTTTGGTAAATTCAATTGATCCAGTCATCCATCCTTCCATAGGTTCGTCAGAAGATCTTGAAGTAATCTCCCAGTTCTTTTCCTCAAGCTCCTGTACATACCATTCCATTATTTCCTCTACGGAGGAATTTACATCTATCTGTACCTCTATGGAGTAATCATCATAGGAAGATGCTGTTACTATACCTCCAGGTAATGGAATATCTTCAGGAAACTTTTCAGTTACTAGATCTTTCTTTTCTAGATCCCCATCTACTTTCTCTTCTGTTGTTTTCTTGTATGTAAAGGAGTCATCTTCATCTGAGAATTCGTAATCTTCTGTAACATCTTCTACCCACTCCTGCCCCTCTTTTAATGTATCTACTCCTTTGTTAAGTAATCCCTTAACAACGAAGAATGCTGCAGCCCCAAGAGCTATTAAAAGAACAATAACACCAATAACTATGTAAAGTAATGCATTGGATTTTTTCTTAGGGGATGCTTCCCCTGGTTGGTCTACTTTCTCTTTCTTAACATCTGCCATATTAAAAATACCTTTAAATTTTAAATAATAGATATACTATTATGACAATATTGTTACATGATATTAATGGGGTGTCAAATAGAGACAGGGAAGCGAGAGACGGGATTCGAACCCGCGACCTTCTCCTTGGGAAGGAGACATTCTAGCCAACTGAACTACTCTCGCATATATGAGCATTTTACTAAGAAAAAGGGACTATATCCAGTCCCTTTCTTTTACAAATGTGTTTAGAGATATTATTTAGCTAACTCTCTTTTTACCATATTCCAATCTCCACTTAACTGTGTCCCTAACTTTTTAGCTGCAGAAGATGTAACCTGTGCATCTTGCTTAAACTCATCTACTACCTCTGCTACGATTCTTTTGTATTTTCCCTCATCTATTTTTTCTCCTGCCTTTTTAACATTCTCTATCTTTTTCTCAACCTCTCTCTTTGCATCTTCGTATAGGTCTATGGTTTTCTCTTTTAAATCTATGGCTAAATTCTTGATATCTTCTCGTGTCTCTTCACCTGATTTAGGTGCTAAAAGAATACCCGCAAGGGCACCACCAAGAGCTCCTAGGAGAAAACCTTTGAAAAAGGATTCTGTATTATTATTCTGCATAATATGTTTAAAACTAAATTTAATTCTAACTACATATTAACGCATACAGAAATATCTGTCCAGTTAAGTTTGTAGGAATTTAAGCATGAGATATCCCAATATTATGAATATACTGGGTATTAATATTGCTAAGAGAATTGTCCAGAAAGAGTAGGTTTGATTTTCGATCTCTTCAATCTGTTTTCTTTCTAATGTGTCTGCCAAAGTTTTCTGCTCTTCTTCCTCTCCTTTCTGCTCCTCTTCATCTGCCGTATTCCCTTTTTCTTTTTCAACTATCTTCTCTTCTGCAGTATCTGTTACTTTCTCAGTACTTTGGGCAAGAGAGAAATTAATTGGTAACAGGAAGAAGATTGAAAGAAGTAAAAAGGTTAGTAGTTTTTTCATGATCATATGGTAGCATATATCCATATGATATATCCAGATACAAAATTAGAAGAGAAGTTGTGGAAAGAGGGATACGGGATTGTGTTGGGTCTTGATGAGGCAGGTAGAGGGCCTCTAGCGGGTCCTGTGGTAGCTGGAGGAGTTGTGATTTCCGATATGAGTCAAGTTATACCCTCTGTAAGGGATAGTAAGAAGATGACGGAGAAGCAGAGGAATGAAGCGTATGAGTTAATCAAGAGTAATAGTTTGGCGTATGCTGTTGGTATAGTGGGCCCTGGAGAGATAGATGATTTAGGAATACAGAGTGCAGTTCTTAAAGCAATGAGTATTGTCATAGAGGTTGTAGAGAGGAAATTAAATAGTAAGGTTGACTATATCATTGCTGATGGAAAGAATATTTTAGATATTGCTAAATATAAAACAGAGAGGATCCAGCAAGGAGACCTATATCATTACTCGATATCTGCAGGATCTGTATTAGCAAAAGTTACAAGAGACAATATTATGAAGAAATATCATCTTAAGTATCCTAACTACGGCTTTGATACGCATGTTGGATATGGTACCAAGAGGCATATGGAAGCATTAAAGAAGTATGGTCCAACAGTAATACACAGAAGGAGTTTTAAACCTGTAGGAGATCTGTGTGTATAGGGAGGCTATTTTACTATCTTCTCTAATTCCTCAAATATTCTTACCATAGCTAATGTGTCTAGTTCACAATATCTTAGTAAATTTTCTTCAATATCTTTTTCCTTATTATTTCTGAAAACCATATCATACCAACTAATCATAGCGGTAGCCCCCTCCTTTATCCCCATATCTTTGTATGAGAGATCATCCACTAAAACAGGTAGAACATTTTTAATTGAGTAGCTGCCTTTAAAGAGTGGATCATCGTACAGTTGATCTTGGAATATTCTCATCAAATCAAATATTCTTTCGTTCATATTCTCAGAAAACTTTTTGTACTGGGATTCTACTAGTGCCATTTCTTTGTTTCTAGTAGCCTCGAAGCCTTTGTTCCAAACTACTATGCTCCCTTTCTCTCCCACAATGTTTTTTAAAGAGGTTAGAAGAGTAGGGATGGGGTCACTTTCTTGGGTATGTAGATATTCATAATGTTCTAATTTTGAATCTTTATCTTTTTTAATATGTACAGAGTACTGAAAGGTAATATGGTAGAAGGGTTTGTATCCGTCAAATATGGGAATTGCGCAGTTAAATGTTTCGTAGTCTAGAAAATAGAGAGGGTATTTTAACTTGTTAAATCTCTCCGCTATGCCTTCTTTGTCAATATATGTTTTTTTAGATTGAGCTACATTAACCTGAAATTTTTGTTTTTTAGTTAAGTTAAAGGTGTTGGGCACATCATATATGCTAAATATCTTCATATCCTCTAACTCTCTTACCTTGTTTTCGTTTCTTGAGATGTTATTAATGTCATATATCGAGTATTCCGGGAGGTTGGGATGGCAGAGTGAAAGGCAGGGACAAGTTTTAGGTCGTATGCAGGTTTGTATGTCTTTGTTTTGTTGAAGTTGGGACAGTAGAAGGGCTTCGTTTCTTTTGAGGAGGATTTCCTTTTCGAGCTTTTTTACATAGTTGTTTACATTTTGAGCAAGAAAGAGATCAGGCAAATATATTCGGCCATTTTTAACATATTCTTTGTTTAGGTGAAGGATGTAGGTGTCTCCAATATCATATTTTTCTTTAAATATGAGGTACTGGAATGTGATGTCATATCTGTGTGTTACTTTAACTGTACTGGATGATTTAACTTCGTACATATCCCATTTGTTAGATTGGGGGTTGAGTATGAGTATGTCTGTTCTAGCTTGGAATTGTCCGTCTTGATGGGTCGGTTGAATAAGGAGGTGTTCTTCTCTGGCTTTGTATTTCTTAAGTAGATGCTCTTTTGCATACTGTACAGCTAATTGTTCTACTTGGTCTCCCTGCTCTAGTAGGTATTTAGTGTATTCATTTAACATACCTTTCTCTATCCTCCTATTTTTAGCTGCCCAGAGATGTAAGGGAGAGTCTAGGTATATGAGGAAGTCTGTTTTAGATATCATGGTACTGTATTATACTATGAAAATGGTCTTGTAATATGTAAAAAGATAGTAGTATAATAGCGGGTCTTTGTGGGGCGCTAGCTCATCCGGTAGAGCAACTGCCTTTTAAGCAGTAGGTGCTGGGTTCGAGTCCCAGGCGCCTCACATCCCAATCTATATATCCCCAAATCACCTAACTATCCCATAGTACACGGTACCTTTTTATGATATAATCCACGCATGTTTAAGGATTTAGATGAGGTTTCTACAGAAAGTGAGAATCAAAAAGAGATAGGATTTTCTTTAGAGAGATTCGAAGAAGTGTCTAGGGACTTTGATAGATTTACTAATGAACTAGTAAGTGAGTATGGCATAGATCCAGAGAATCTGGGGAGAACTTGGTCTGGAGGTAGGGAGGTAGACCTATGGGAGGTTAAAGCTAGATATATCATCTCAACATATGCGAATCTAGAGATAAGGGATCAGTTGTTAGCAAATAAAGAGCCTAAAATATTGGAAGTAGGTTCATACATGACAGGCTTAATCCCTGCAATGTATTTAGCCAGTAAAGGCTTTAAGCCAGAAGTTATGGACATATCCCCAGTAAAAAGACGGTTCCCCCAGTTATCACAAATTGCAGAGGAAAGATACGGTGTAATGATACATGAAAATGATATTCGTAAACTCCCAGAATCGTTTAAAGGTAGCTATGATATGGCATATGTTCAGAGTTTCGAGCCGTCTTTCTGTGATTACGAAAATGAAGTAGGAAAAGGAGTCTCTTTCGTATTAAGAGACAATGGTATATTCTCAGTCAATGATGGTGGCATGTTTGATATGTTCCGTCTGTTTGATCCAGAATTTACAGAAGAGATGAATTTTAAATGGAGATTTATTGCTGAAAAATTAGGTATTGGTGTATATGAGAATAAAGATTATCAAGGCACAAAAATAGCCATACTTCGGAAAAATAGTGAGTTAGAAAAAGCAATATTCTATTTTAAGAAAGATTTCGGAGAGTGTGGTTGGCCAATTGCTAGATACAATTTTGTGATTAGAAATTATTCTGGAAGGCGCAATATTGATTTCAAGAAGTTTACAAGAGGGCATATATATTCCCTAATGCTCTTTGATAATCATAAAGAACTCCCAGTGATGGATGAAGAAAACTTTAATATCTACCAATTCAGAGGTTCTTGTGCTCTTCTGCAAGAGAAAACTCGTTGGGTTTATCATAGAATTGACTATCTACCAACAGAGATGTCTAATATTATACTGGATTACAACCGTACCCTTAGATACTTTCCAACCCGTACACTTGAGGACTATATATCGCTCAGAGCTGGTTGGTTGTCGCAACTAAAGAATCCTATCAAGGATTTAGTAGCTAGTAACGAGCAATACCAAGAGGAAATCTCCTATTATCAAGATATATGTAGAAAAGCTGAGGATGAGTGGATTGACTTTGTAGAAAAGATAAAGAGAGACGGTGGGACAATTAGGCGGTAGCTGGTTGTCTCTAGGATTATTTTAGTTTCTTCTTTCTTTTTTACAAATAGATAAAGTTTTATGTATGTAGTACACTTAAATATTAATATGTAAACTTACATCTATGAAAAAATATTTTCTTTTAATTCTGATAGTTCTCTTTTTATCTCTATCATTTTTCATCTCTGGACCTTTTTCGCTATTTCCTCCAGGTTGTAGAAATTCAGGTGGGGAGTTAGGAGGTTGCTTTGGAAACCAATCTATGGGGATTTTAGCAAAATTTAACTTTTCATCCTGTTTGAGTTTTGGTATAAATAATTGTGCTGAGCCGTCCCTTGTAATAAATAACAGTTGTGGCTATCCAGTTACTGTAAACGATATGGAAGAGTCAGCATCTTCATATATATCCTTGGATGTGCCACAGGGTTTGAATTTTTTAAAAGGTTCTGTAAAAGACTCTCCTTTTCTTGTTGTTCTTTTTGTATCACCACCCGTATGTCGCTAATGTTATAGCAGAAAACTTAACTATTTACTTAAAACCTTACTTACAAACACCCTTAATATCCTAGCAGTATAGTAAAAGTATCACTAAATATGATATACTTAAACATGACAGAAAAAGATTTCCAAACTGAAGAAGCAACAGAGAATGTCTCAACATACTGGGATGATGCTTGTTCTCTGTTAAATGATGATGATTTCCGTTTAGTAAATAGGGGTATGACATACCTTCTATGTAGAATGTCCTCTAAATTACTAGAAGAGAAACCAGAGATTTACAATGAAGGGCTAAATCTTACTTTAGATAAACTAGAGCATGATAATTATACAGTGAGATACTGTGCAGTATCTGTCTTAGCTAATGTATTAGAACAGACAGAAAATAGTATAGAACATCAGGAAATATTTAATAGAGTTGGATTGGCTATTAAGAAAAGTACTCATGATCCTAAAAAGACAGTTAGAGTAACAGCTAAAGCTGTTAATTGGAAATACCTTAAGGGGAAGAAATTACCTAAGAAGATCTAGCTCTCCACCTAATCTCCAGTATGATACTCCTGCTATAGCATACTTTTCAGCTATATCCTTTCTCATCTGTATACCTTTAGGAGTTTGGAAATATGTTTTACATGTAAAACCATTATCACAACTAAACTGAGCATACCCCTCTCCAATATCCTCTTTAAATATATCCTTAATATTCTCATTCTTTACAATACTACTTAGAGCTGTAGTATATGTAAACGCTACTGTTCTGTCACTAGACCATTGATACCCGTACAAATGTATACCCAGCCATACCTTTTCCTTAGGAATGTACTTTGTGGCATACTTTAAAACATCCTCTATCCAATTAACAGGCCCTATGGGTCCAGCACTCTTTGAGTTTTGTAATGTATAGTCATATGCCATAATTCTAACCTCATCGGCATATCTCCCAATCTCTTTGTAATCCTGTACAACCCTTGTGTCTTGATGATCCTTGTATACAGCGTTCTCCCATTGTGGAAAGAGAGTTACAGAAAGAATTAACTTCTTTTTTCCTAACTCTGTACTTAAATCTTTAAGAAAATTTAAGAAGTTTTCTTTGTATTCTGAATTAATCATTTCATAATCCAAATCTATGCCATCAAACCCATATTTCTCTACCTCATCAATGATTATATCTATCTGTTTACTGTAAGAGCTACTAGTAGCAAAAGCTGAACTTGTTGCATCAATATCGTATGAACCTACAGTAGGAATGACTCTAATACTATTCTCTCTGCAGTATTTTAGAAGGTTTCTAATCTTTGCTTCAGGAACAGCTCTAGACAGTATCTGACCTTCTTTGCCTACTGTGTAAAGTACAGGCATAATGGTATCTATACGACCCTTGTTGTATTCTAAACTCTCATATCCTAAATCAAAACCCCAATCAGGAATCCACCCCGATTCTTTTAAAATTAATTCTTCCTCCTCGACATTTAATTCCTCATCTTCTGTTTCCTCTCCCTTTGGCAAATCAGTATCGTTATTCTTCTCGGCTTCATACTCTTGAAGCTGGTTGGATATATCAGTACGGATACTTTCTTCGGAGGAAGTTCTGTTTAGAAAGAGTAGGGTAAGGGAGGAGAGAATTATTAGGATACTAAATGCTAACCCAATTATTGAAATAATTCTTAGAGATTTCATACCCTATTATATATTACAATGAAATTCGTTTTTCAAAGTCAGTAAAAAGTGTGTCATATGGGAAGTTTCTGTATTGCTCTTTACTTAAATATATATCATATGGATCTCTGTTTAATATTTTCCTACCTGTTTTAAAATTTCTAGCAGCCTCTTCAAAGTGAAGGTGTATCTCATCCCATGTGTTAAATTTTCTAACTTTAGCTCTTTGACAATTCTCCCAGTACTTTAGTCTTCCATGTATTAATCCAGAGGTCCCTGCATATCCAATGATATCTCCTTGGTTTACCCATTTAACATATTTACTACCCTGTTTTAGTAATTCTTTTAATTGTTCTGGTGTATATGTGTAAGCTTCTTTTCTGTTAATGTCATCAGAGAAAGAAAATCCATACAGTTTTCTAATCCATGGGTACTTCCATGCTAATTTTCTTGTTTCCTTAATTATCTCCTCTAATTGAGATTTACTCTTCCTGTATCTTCTTCTCTCGCTATTTTTTCTGATGATTTCTCTCCTGTAATTTATCTTTAAGGGTTTGTGAATTCTAGCATATATCCCCTCCCCAAACTTACTAAGATGTCCGTACTGTGTGATTCTTCCTCCCTTTACCCTAGATATTCTGTAAGGATGATATATTTGAACAAAATATCCTAATCCAGTAGAGAACGGTTTGCCTTCATACAGTTTGGGAGTCTTATCCTCATTTAAAATTGTAAATCTATGATACCCTGCTACGGCATAACCACTAGCAGCTGCATGTACAGGAGTTCTCCATTGGCATGCGTAATCTATACCCTTGTGGAAGTAGAATCCGTGAACATCTCTTTCGTCTTTTGTATAGAGGAAAGCTTCTGTAATATTTGCGTTCTCTTTTAAGGGGTGTATCAGGTATTTGTGGTTTTTAATATCTGGGGCATATCGTTGTTTGATAGTGGCCATATATTCTATTATACCGTATATCCCAACCTATATCTTTAAAGGTAATCTCCCGATCTCTTTCTCTAGTGCGTATGCAATATTTAATACGGTCTGTTCATCAAAGTATCTTCCTATGAACTGTATACCTGTAGGCATGTCATCACTTAATCCTGATGGTATAGTTATACTCGGAAGCCCTGCCTCTGAGCTTGCCTCTGCTAATACATCTGCTAGTTCTCCAAAGAGAGGGTCTTGAGCATCTTCCTCCTTCAAAGCTATGGATGGAGTACTTGGTGCTACAATTGCGTCATATTTTTTAAGTATACCATCAATATTCTGTTTGATTAACTGTCTTACCTGTTCAGACTTCTTGAAATACTCATCAGCATAGCCTGCAGAGAGAGAAAATGTCCCGGTCATGATCCTTCTCTTGTTTTCTTCTCCGAAGCCTTCTCCTCTTGTGGAATTGTAGAGTTCAACTATTGTATTATTCCTACTACCCTCGTACCCGTACCTGGTTCCATCATATCTTGCTAAGTTAGAGGAGACCTCACTTCTGCAGGTTATGGTGTATACAGCTATTCCATACTTGGGGTCTAGGATATTTACCTGCTCTACTTTGGCTCCCAATTTCTTTAGTTCTTCTACGGCTTGTAAGAAATTTTTCCTTACTCCCTCTTCTAGCTCAAGTTCTAAATACTCTTTGGGAAGAGCTAGCTTCATTCCTTTGATGGCTGTTGGGTCTAAATTTTTGTAATAGTTAAGTACCTCTGTTTTAGAAGTAGTAAAGTCATTTTTGTCATAGCCAGCAACTATTTCAAGTAAATACGCAGCATCTTCTACGCTTTTTGTTAATGGACCGGGACTGTCTAGGGAAGAACCCATTGCGAGAACTCCATATCTAGACACTCTTCCATATGTTGGTTTAAGACCTACTACTCCACACCAAGAAGCAGGTAATCTTATTGAGCCTGCGGTCTCTGTCCCTATACTTGCTGTACATAAGTCTGCTGCTAGTGCAGAAGCTGAGCCGCCACTGGATCCTCCTGGAAGTCTCTGTGTATCCCACGGGTTTCTAGATGGTCCGTAATATGATGTGACTGTACCAGAGCCGTGGCAGAATTGGTCTAGGTTAGTTTTGCCAATGAGGATTGTTCCTTCATCAAGTAACTTTCTGATGACAGTAGCATCGTATGTAGGTATGTATCCCTTCAATATCTTAGAAGCTGCCGTTGTGGGAATATTCTTAGTTGAGAAGATATCTTTAACTGAAATGGGTATACCTGTTAATTTGGTTTCTTTCAATTTCTCAAAGTTGTTATCCAACACTCTGGCTTTTTTAAGAGATTCCTCTTCGCACAGTGTAATATATGTGTTTAGTTTAGGATCTAGTTTCTTAATTCTCTCTATGTAGTATTTTACTATCTCCTCTGACGAGATTTCTTTTTTTAATAGGCTCTTTCTTAATTGAGTAATTGTTAGATTCATAACAACAGTATTCTATCAAAAAGACCAATAAATAAAAATGGAAATGGAAAGAGGAATTAAAACCCCCAATATCACTTGGGTCACTGTATGTTTCTTTAAAACTACTCTAGACCACCCTATGAATGGTGTAAAAAGGAATAGGAGAAGAAGAAGAGGTGTAGTAGGGAAAATATATATTAAGGTAGTAAAAAGTATTGTTGAGTATGTCATGTGGCCAGATATTTTCCAGTAGAATGTAATCATTGTAACTACGGATGATACTAGGAATATATTTAAGGAAATTCTCGTTAACATTTCTTGGTTAAGTATAGTGACTAGAAAGAAGAGTATACCCATGAGTATGGATATGATAGTAAAGTAGGGAGGTCTTTCTTCTCTGTTGGTTAACTCATAGTCGGATATGAGGCCTTTTCTTTTAAGTAGAAGGTAGGGGAGGATAGGGGCGAGTGTGTATGCAAGAGAGTAAATTACTTTGTTACTAATACTTAATGGGGATGTCAGAATGGAAACTAAAGGAGTAAGAATCATTGTAAGAAAGCCGTTGAATATCTCAGAAATTATTCTTGCTATTTTTGTTTTGGGCATTATTTATTCTAGCTTAAAAGATATAATTGTTCTACTGTACTCTTTAAGAAGAGAGATTGCATATGGAGTAGTTTTACTTAATTCTAAATTGTTTTGACATATTGTCGTTCTTTTTAATAACAACAAAGACTCTATGTAATGCTCTTGTAATTCCTACATACAACAACCTAATATCAAGTTCATTATCTTGGTAGTAGTCACTGTTTAAATCTGCAAATATTACAGTATCAAACTCTAACCCTTTTGCATTTTCGATAGGGAGGATTAATAGGCCACTCTTGTAGTCATTCTCTTTGTAACTAATGACCGATCTATCTATGGTATCCTCATACTCCTTAAATATACTGTAAAGAGTATCTGCATGCTCTCTGTTTCTACAAAGGAGTGCGCAAGTAACAGCTCCTTTGCTAAATTGTTCCTTCACTATATTAACTAATTCCTCAATTTCATTGCTTCTAAGGTTCTTAATGTCAGTATCAAACTCCAATATCTTTACATCATCTCCATGTCTCAAGACAGCCTCTGGGAGTTTGTAAGTGCTAGGGAATTTATCTTTAAATATCTTGTTAGCAAATTCAACTATTTCTACAGTGGTTCTGTAACACTTCTGTAATTGGTAGTACTTAGTATCTTTGCCCGTAATATCTTTTAATAGTTTAATCACATAATCCCAATCTCTAATGTAGAAAGGGGCTATGATGGACTGTGCTAAATCTCCTGCTATTGTAATATTTCCCTTCTTAGCAACCTTTATTATTGTAGCAAGTTGAACAAAGCTCATATCTTGAGCTTCATCTATTACAATGTAATCCCTCTCGTACTGTTTTGTCCCATTAATTTTAAGGTGTAGATATGCCATCCCAGCTAGATCTTCCATTCTGTAGTGTCGGATACTCTTTCTTTGATTTAATCCTGCTAATGTATATTTAGAGATATCCTTGTTTACCAAATCACTCTTAAAAAGGTTTCTGTAGAGAGAATAAACATTACAATTTCTCCTGAAGTATGCAGAAATATTTCTCTTCAATTCAATATCAGAGTCATTTGTAGAATCATAGAAACCTGTGTTGCCCTGTTTAAACTGCTTGCGTGCAAAAGCATACTCTGTTGCTAACTCTAATCGCTCAACCATCTCGATATCTCCGAAACTTTCTTTTAATTCATAGTATCTTTTCTCAATGATATCTTTCCTGGAATATGGGATGTTTTCTAAAAGTTTCTTTTCAAATCTTTCAAAGTACTTCTCTAAAAGAGACAGGAATTGTAATGATCCCTTGTACTCTTTGACTTCTAACTCTTCTCTTTGATTAGATATGATATATCTGTCGTCCCAACCTAATATGCTTTTTGCCCAGAAAAGGTATGTTTCTGTATCCACTTTGGATACTCCTAGATTAGGAAGAACATCGGAGACATAATCTATGAACATTTGGTTAGGAGCAATGATTAAGGTGTTTCTCTCATTAATCTCTTGCTTATATGTGTACAAGAGATATGCTAGTCTGTGCAGTAGTATTGTAGTTTTCCCACTCCCTGCCACTCCCTGTATTAGGACGGGTGTTCTGATGGTGTCTCTAATAATGCTGTTTTGTAATGCTTGAATTGTAGAAACGATATCCTGTAATTTCTTTCCAAGTCTCTCATCAAGTTGGGCAAGAAGGAATTCATCTGCTGCCACATTACCTGATTTCGCGTCATATATGCCTTTTATCCTGGCTCTCGAAATTTGGAATTGTCTTTTCTGTTTGAGATTCCCCTCTCTTTCTCCAACTGGTGTTTTAAAAGAGACATCTTCTGTAGGTCCACTGTTTTCATAGTAGAGGTTTGCTACTGGGGATCTCCAATCTGTAATTAATGGAATATGTGACTGCTCATCTATGAGGGCAAATTTTCCTATGTAAAGATCTAGTAGTTTGTTATCCCTAGATTCTTTAGGTTCAAACCTTATCTTCCCAAAGTAGGGTGAATCCAGTACGATTAATTCATTGTTTATCCTTTCTAAAAGCTCTCTGATTTTTTCAAGAATTTGGTTGTAGATCTTCTTGGCATCAGCTCTTTCATCTAAGTCACTTTCTGTGTCTATGAGGGATATCTGATGTTCTAGTTCTTTTTCTAAGTTAGTAAGTCTTGGGAGAAGCTTTTTAATTAAGTCTCTTTTTAATTCAGTAATCTTCTGTAAATTAGGGTACTCTTCTTTCTCAAGCAAAGAGAGGTCTGTAAGGTCTGAAAAATCAGCAACATTATCTATATCCTTGTACAAAGGATTTAGGTACTTTTTAAACGTTTGCATGATTAGTTGTGAGGCTTTGAAGTTACAAGTAGCGAGTATATATTAAAAAGGGCAAAAACTCAAGGGTAAGAGCTTTAAGAGAGAGTTTTAAAATGGTATATTATGGTATATGAGTAATCAATTGAAGTTGTTGTTTTATATTATCTTTGTAGGAGGAGCCCTTTTCTACTTTCAAGATCGATTTGATTTTTTAGATATTTCTCTTGTAGAAAACAAACAGAAAAAGGAAGAGGTTGTTAAGAAGGAGAAAAAAGAGAAGCAGAGTGATGAAGAAAATTTCGTACTAATATCCACCGGGGATCAAGAAAGTATCCGAGTAGATGTCGAAATTGCAGATACTCCCGTATTAAGAGGTCTAGGTTTGTCAAATCGAAAGTATTTAGGCGATTACAACGGTATGTTATTTATATTCGAAGAGAAAGGAAATAGTCCTTTCTGGATGAAGGATACTTTTATTAACTTGGATATAATGTTTATAGATGAAGATCGCTTCATTGTTGACATCAAAGAGAATAATGAGCCGTGTACAGAGGAGTATTGCCCTCAGATTCTATCTACACAGCAGTATAAGTATGTTTTAGAAGTTAAAGGTGGATTTTCTCAAATTAATGGGGTTAAAGAGGGTCAAAGTCTCACCTTTCATTTGGCATCTTCCAATTAAGGTGATATAGTTTTTGGGTAATTTATTTTAGTCTTTAAGATATGATTAATTCTCTAGTAGATTGGTTAGTCCAAGCAATAGATTCTCTCGGATATATAGGGGTTTGCCTAGCTGTATTTTTAGAGAGTTTCATAGCAGTTATTCCTAGTCAAATAATACTTCCTTTCTCAGGCTTTGTCGCATCTCAAGGCTCTTTAAATATTGTTGTTGTAATACTAGTTGTAGCTCTAGGAGCATATTTGGGCACTCTTCCTTTCTATTTCATAGGATTATGGGGAGATGATTTTGTTAGAAATTTCCTTAAGAAGTATGGTAAGTATCTTTTCATATCAGAGGACGATTTAGAGAAAGGGTATACTGCTTTTGAGAAGTACGGCTATGGAATCGTCTTTTTCGGGAGATTAATACCCATTGTTAGATCCGTTATATCTTTCCCAGCAGGAGCAGCAGGAATGAAGTTTGGAATATTCTCAATATTTACTTATACAGGGAGCTTAATATTTGCTACAATTCTCTGTTTAGCGGGGTACTTTATGGGTGAGAAATGGCATATTGTAGCTATATATACGGATGAGTATGAAAGAATTGTTATCGGAATTCTATTGATTATCTTCCTTCTTTATATCGGCAGGGGAATCAAAAAGCTGTCTGAGAAGAATAAGCAGAAGGGTACAGAGAAAGATATTTAAAGAGATTGTATGAGAGATTTCCCATTCATTTCACTGGGTTGGGCTATTCCCATGACTTGCAACATAGTTGGTGCTACATCCTTTAGAGAGCCGTAAGGAAGGGATCTAGCAGAAATATCTGTGCCCATAATTATCAATGGAACTGGATTAAGAGAGTGTTCTGTATACGCTTCCCCTGTTTCCAAGTTAATCATTTCCTCAGCGTTTCCATGATCAGCAGTTATTACTACTGCTCCTCCTAAGCTAGTAAAGGTACGAACCAACTCCTTCACACAGTAATCTACAGTTTGAACTGCTTTCACCCCTGCTTCTAAATTACCTGTGTGTCCTACCATATCAGTATTTGCAAAGTTAACTAGTATGAAATCATACATTTTTGCTTTTATTCTACTCTCTAGCACATTGGTAATTTCAAAAGCACTCATCTCTGGTTTCATATCATATGTTGGGACTTTAGGTGAAGGGACAACAATTCTGTCTTCTTTAGAGTAGGGAGCAGGAAAACCTCCATTAAAAAAATATGTAACATGTGGGAACTTCTCTGTTTCTGATATGCGTAGCTGTCTTAAACCTAAAGAATCTATTATTTTCCCAAAAGGTAAGGATGTATACTGTTTTGGAAATATTGTATGTTTGGGGAAGTTTTTCCTGTACTCAGTCATACTTGCTAGGAAGAGATTAGGTATGGGCTCCCTAGTAAATCCTACAAATTCTTCTGCTATCAGGGCTTCTGTCAATTGCAGGGCACGATCAGGACGGAAGTTTACCATTATGACAACATCATTAGGTTGAATAGTAGCAGGATTAATTACTGTTGGTTCTAAAAACTCATCTGTAAGGTTTCTCTGGTAGTATGTTTCAATAGCTTTCTGGTATGTAGGAAATCTTTCACCCATATTTTTTTCAAGAAGGTAGTATGCTTTTTGAGTCCTGTCCCATTTCTTATTCCTATCCATAGCGTAGTATCTGCCTATAATGGTAGCTATCTTCCCAAGCCCTTGATCTAAGCAGAATTTATCCATCTCTATTAAAGAATTCAGAGAAGAGTGAGGAGAGCTATCTCTGCCATCTGTTATTGCGTGTATTAGTAACTCATTTGGAAAATTCATTTTAGAGAAATAGCTAACTATCGCTTTGAAATGGTCAACATGAGAGTGCACGCTTCCGTTACTAAGTAGACCTACTAAATGGACATTACTATTATATTTTAGCGCATGAGTATATGCTTCTTTAAGGGTATTGTTTTTGTAAATCAAACCACTTTCTATTGCTTTGTTAATTCTCGGAAGATTTTGTAAAACTGTAGTACCAGCTCCTAGATTTAAATGACCTACCTCACTATTGCCCTTAACATTTTTGGGAAGGCCTACGGCTTGTCCCGATGCTAAAAGATATGTATGGGGAAATGTACTCCACATACTTGAAAGGTTTTTAGGATTTGCTAATACAACAGCATTCCCCTCATTTTCTGGGGCAGCTCCGAGACCATCTAGTATTATTAACAGAACTCTTTGTTTTACATTCATAGGCAGTTCCTTTGTACATTGTGGCATATTTTCCAATTTTATTCTATAATCACAACTGCAAACAAAGTAATATTTAAAAGAAAATAGTTATGGATACTAATGTGATCACGAAAATAGAAGAGGCTTTTTACAAAAAAAGACCAGATGTTAGAGTGGGAGATACCGTTAAATTACATCTTAAGGTTAAAGAAGGAGAGAAAGAGAGAATACAGATCTTTGAGGGAGTAATAATTGCAATTAAGGGCTCTGGTTTAAGTAAAAACCTTGTAGTAAGGAAAATCTCTTACGGAGTTGGAGTAGAGAAAATAGTTCCTCTACATGCTCCAGTCTTAGAGAAGATAGAGGTGATTAAAAGAGGAACTGTTAGAAGGTCAAAACTTTACTATCTCAGAGGTAGAGTAGGAAAAAGAGCTCTCAAAACAGGAGAAACCAGTAATGTATATTTAACGGATGAGCTAGAAGTACCCGTTACAGGTGAGCCAGAAGTATCAGCAACTGAGGATTTGCAAGAAGATGAAGTAGTAGAAGGAGTAGTAGAAAAAGACACAGAAACACCAATAGAGGAGGAGATACAAGAGAAAAGCGCAGAAGAAAAGAAGTAGCATATTTAAAAATAGATGCAGGAGTAGTTCAATTGGTTAGAATATCTGTTTTCCAAACAGAGGGTTGCGGGTTCGAGTCCCGTCTCCTGCTCCATCTACTAATTATCCACATTTTGTAATATAATCAGCATATGAAGAATGTTGATGTACCGTTATGGGACAAGGGTGATGATACAGATGATTTCTCGAAAGGAGGTGCTTCTAATACCCCTTCTTTTAACACGAGCTCTACTTTTAGTAAGAAATCTGGGTTAATAGAGAAGATCTACAAGCAGATATTAGGGAGAAAGCCTTCTTCCAGAGAGATGGCATATTACAAGTACAGCTCTTCTGAGAAAGAGGAAATTATGGAAAGACTACTTAAAAGCGATGAGCATAAAGAAATATTAGATAAATCGCAAAAATACCCAGAGTTAAAAGAGAAGAACAAGGAATTAGAATCTACGATTTTAAAGCTTAAGTCTCGATCAAAAGACAGGGTAGTTGAGTACACGGAACTAAAAAGATTGTTAGAAGAGAAAAATCAAGCAATACAGGAATTAAGGCAAGAGAAAAACTTCCCATACTTAACAGAAGAGAAGATATTAAATCAAACTAATGTGCATTACAATGCATCAAGGGTAGGGCATAAGTATGAGCAGAAGGATGAAAAGTTTTGGGACAGATTAAGCTACTTGTTATTTGGCAATAGGAATTAAAAATGAACACCAAAATATTTGCAGAAAGATTAAGAAAAGCAAGAGAGGAGAAGGGATATTCACAGAAAACTCTTGGGATTAGGGTTGGGCTATCGGACAAGTCAATTAGTATCTATGAAAAAGGTAGCATGTATCCCCCAGTTACAAATCTCCTTAAGATAGCAAAGGAGTTAGAAAAAGATATTTCGTATTTTCTACAGGATTAAGTAGGAGGAGTTAGCCACTGTTTAGCTTTCTGGGTGTACTTGGTTACTATGAGAGCAGCTCCTACAACTATCCCCAAAGATATCAGTGTTATTAAAATAATCTTTATTGTGTTTAATGCTTTGTATTGGGAGCTTACAGGCTGTAGTACAAGAGCCTTATTAAACTCAACATTGTCACTTATGGAATTGGTGTAGTTAGTGTCATGCTGCCATGATATTACTGTAATGGAGAAATCATAGGTACCAGCTCTTAGGGGTGTTATTTTTCCTTCAAAGACATAGGTTTGACCACTTTTTAAGGCATTAAACTCTTTATGTTTCCTTTTTACCTTTATTGTTGTAGGCACATTCCAAAGAATTTGTGTTTTTGGAGAGTCTATATGTGGAGTTACAGTTAAAATGTATGGGACATGTTGTCCAAAGGGTGATTGAGGCTTTCTTTCTATTGTAAGATCAAAGTATCGATTAGTTCCTGATTTGCTGTTTTCATCTATAACGGTTTCTGAAACTTCTTCCTGTTCTTCCTCATACATCACTTGAGGATCTTCCTGTGCTAGTAGCAGGGGAGAAGAAAATAGGGGTAGGAAGAGTAGGGTGAGAGAGATTGTTAAAATCAGATTTTTTGTTTTCATTGTAATATCTTTATTATACTATTTTTATATATTCTAAAGGACTTTAGAGATTCTTCTTTAGAAACTGCATAATCGTTATGTACAACATTATTTCTCAGTTTATGGACATCCCAAAGCGCGTTATACTCTCTTTTTCGGAATAGTTTATCTGCCAGCTTTAGATTTTCCCCACAAGAGAGATCATTGTTAAAGTACAGCTGTAAAGATTTAGATAGCAAGTTATCTAACTTAATGATTGCATCTCTTCTTATTGCTATCTCATCATTGTTTGTTGCTTTCTCTAGAGAGAAAAGTTCCTTTATTAATCTTTCTGATTTCTTTCGGTCAACTCTTTTTGAGCTAATAGAGACTATTACAAACAAAACAATTATTAGTGATAGTATTATTAATGGTAGCAATAATGAGTTATTCATTCCTCTTCTTTAATCTCTTTTTAAATGTTAGTACTAAAAAGTATATCAGAAAAAGCATTACACAGAAAATTAGGATAGAAATTATCTTAGAAATGACAGAGATGTATAGTGGGACATTTTCCTCTACTTGGGTTTCTAAAGTTTCTTCTTTATTATATCTATCCAGATTCTTTAGCTGTATATTTACAAAAATATTACTAGAAGAAATCCTTGTATATGGAATATTAAATTGTATAGAGCTATTCTGTTTGGGTAGAATTATCTGAGATTGTAGATTGTTTACTGGATCTGCATACCGTTGAATATTCTCTATGTTCGATTTGATAATTTCGTAACTATTTATAGCGATATTACCTGTATTTAGAATTTGTATATACCCTTTTACATACGGATGAGTTATTTTGTACTCCTCTACTGTAAATTTTGAATCCATATTGAATGTAGGAGAGATATCTTTCTCTGTTTCTGATTTAACTACAAAGTCTGTTTCTTGGAAAAAAGACATCTTGGGAGCAACAGCTGACTTTCCTCTTCTTACAACAGCAAGATGATCTAGGAAAGCGCTACCAAAGAGATTCTTACTGAAATATTCATCTAAGAAAGGATCAGCAGTTTGCCACTTCTTCGCATTCATATCTAGATACTCTACCCAGTGATGATAGAATCCGTCAGAAGTATATCCACTTATGTTAGAGATATATCCTACAACTAATCTTGATGGAACATTGTATCTTCTAAGTAAAGCAATATGGAAGTCTACATAATCTAAAGAACTGGCATTGTTAGGTGTGTCTACAAGAGTATTTGCTCCTAATCTTGGTTGGTTCGTTATACCTAAGGTCACATCCTCTGGATAATTTAATCTTTCTAAGACATATTCATATATATACTTGTAGAATAGTTCTTGTTGAGTACTTTCTAATTTCTCTATATCATCAAAATCATTCTCAATTTTAAGACCTCTTTTTTGTAAAAAAGTATTAACTCTTTTGAATTCAGCATTATCGTTAATTGACCAGTAGCCAGTTTTATGAACTAAAAAATTCTTTACTGCGTCTTTATATTCCAGGGATTCTATCTTTTGGATATACCCAGATATTTTACAATTAAGAGTCTCATCTGGAGGTACAATGTATTTAAATAGATAGTTTCCGTCTTCATCTTTTAAAGTTGAATCAGGCAGGGGATCTATTTCTTCCCAAATTACTATCTGAGTAGAGGTATCTGAGGGGACATATATTTCAAAGGTTTGATTTTGGTCATCTAGGCTGTTTGAAAAAACTTTGTTAATATCAAATTTGTAAAGCAACTGTTGTCCAAAAAGCAAAGAGATGTTCGTATGTGTCGGGTTATTTATGGAGATCTCATAGTTTGGTCCTACAGTTTTTATGTTTTGTATAGGGTCGGAAGACCATAATGGTTCTCCCTTCTCTTTAGGATATCTTATTAGTACTGAAGTAGTTTTAATTTCATGAATTTCTGAGAGAATATTGTATGAGGTTTTCTCAAGGGTTTCTGTAGAATATGTTAAAGAGATGCTTATAGGGGTATCTGGTTGTACTACAGAATTATTTAGGTTAATTAGAATTTCTGTAGATGAGCCTCTGTTAAATGTTGTACACTCTATCTCTTTCTTTGAACTTAGGTTTTTACACTCTACTCTTACTCTCTCAAGTGGGATGATGGCGGTATAGTAGGATATAACTCGGGGAGTATCACTTTTAATCTGCATAACAGCCTCTGTGATTATCCTCTCTTTTTCAAGAGTATGTTCAAACCTAGTTGTAATATCAAAGTTTTCTGCAGCAGCTATGTTTTTTCCAAATGGAAAGTGAAGAAGGAGTAAGCAAGGGAGAAAAGAAGTTAAGAAAAAGGAAGAAAGCTTACGCAGTTGGGATTTGTACGGAATTTTCTTTAAATAACCAATCGAATCTTTCATATTTTCTCATTATTTGTTTAATAATAGGAGTCTTTGGTGTAATCCCATACTCCTCTCTTATACTATCCCAATCAACTTTGTCTGGTTCATTTATAATCTTGTAACTAGGGTTACGGACAGTTTCCTGTTTGGCATTCTTTCTAATAATATAATAGGCTAATCCATTCCTTTCATCAAGGACTACCTTTGGTTTAGCTTTTGTACTGTAATACTCTGTGAATATAAGATTTGAATTCTGTCTAATATTTACTATCGCAACATCGTATCCTGCTGGAATTATTATCTTGTCCTTTTTCTTAACAGTTGCTTTAATGACCTTATTTTTTCTAACTCCTGAGTAATTTTGTATTAAAACAGTAGCACCTCCATAAACAAAATCAAAGATCCTTGGATATTTACTAGCTCTTGTTGCTCTAGTTTTAACATACTCTATTCCTGCAAGATTAGGGGGAACAACATAGAAATTAATTATAATACCCTTACTTAGGTATATGTCATTATTATCTAATTGTTTATACTTGGTGTAGAAGATTTCTGGGCAATTTAGCTCTTTATTAAGTAATTGATTCCTAACATCATCTATTGTTACATCTCTTTTACTTTTAAAGGAGAAGTCCTTTATTAGCAACTCTTCTCCATCATAGGTAGCTGGAAATCCGCTACTGCTCTTGAGATCGATTCGTGCCATAGAGGCTATTATATCACATTACTGCTAATCTGCAGAGAAGGATTTGAGTAATTCTGAGAGAACAAAAGCAAGAATGATGTAGAAAAGTAGTGCTACCAAAGGTGTTAAGGGAAGTGAGAAGTTGTTAATCTGTAAGGAAGTTGCTACTATACCCTCAAATGGTTGGACAAACATAGTACTGCTTCCTAGCACCCAAGAAGCAAAGGGATTTTGCGTACTAGCATTTATAAGTAGGAGTACGATTCTAGTTAGTACTAGAGCCTCTACAAATATAACTGTGAAATATGCGAGTCTTATTATTACTTTTAACATCTTAAAGGTTTTCTAGATTATTTACATAATATTCTAACTCATTCATGTAACGATTTACACCATTTGCCCAAAGATGTAAACCTGTAGCTCCACAAGGAGGGCAGTATGTACTCTCTATATCATACGGAGATAGGTCAGTTCCATAGCCTACAGCTATCCGCTCCGTAATATGTATAATTGCTTCCTCCCAACTTCTAAACATGCTCCATCCTCTCTCATCTGGATTCTGTCCTCTCCAACCCCAACCGTTGTTTGATCCTTTTGGAATTAAATTCCCAAATGCAGATTCTACCCCCGATATCCCAACTAAGAGTCTCCAATCTAAACCTTGTTTGTCTGCTTCGATAATAAATAATTCGGCATGTTGTGCCATAGGAGAGTGATAGTCATTCAAAAATTTTGTCATAGCTAAAATTCTCGGGTCAACAGTAAAGAAGCGAGTTGAGTTTGTTATGGAAGCTGTGGAGTGTGATGAAGAGAGATTGTATTCACCCGCATACACATGAATGTCAAATATTGGAGAAAGGGAGTTAACTTCAATAGGTGATGATTTCCTTACTGTAGCCCCAAAGCTCTCAGTGAGAATTCTCTCTACTTTTGGTGAAAGAAACAGAGTATACACAACAAAGAGTATCAGTATTAAAGCAATTCTAGTAATATTAGAGCGGACTATTCTATTTACTAAAGAAACATTTGACTTCTTGGGTATCTTTTCTGGCATAATAGTCTAGTATATCAAATTGGGGCACATTTGCTATGTTCACTCATCTACATCTACATACAGAGTTCTCTTTGCTGGATGCCACTATCAGAATTCCAGAATTAGTAGAAAAACTAAAGTTATCAGGTATGAACTCCTGTGCTATTACTGATCATGGGAACATGTATGGGGTTTACAAATTTCAGAGTGCCATGAAGGAAGCTGGTCTTAAACCCATAATAGGGGCTGAGATATATATAGCTCCTAGAGAAATGGATAAGAAGGAATTTGGTATAGATAACGAATATTTTCACTTAGTTGTATTAGCAAAGAATCTTAAGGGATACAAAAACTTAATGAAAATTGTATCTGTAGCCCATATGGAAGGTTTCTACTACAAACCCAGAATAGATGTAGAGACTTTAACTAAGTATAGCGAAGGTTTGATAGCTCTGTCGGCCTGCTTGGCAGGACCAGTTAGTCGTCCCATTTTAAATAATGATTTTCCATTAGCTTTAAAAAGAGCCAAAGAGTACAAGGAGATTTTCAAAGAGAGTTTTTACATAGAAATTCAAAAGAATGGTATGGAGGAGCAAGAAATAGTTAATGAAGGGCTAATTAAAATAGCCAAGGAATTAGATTTGCCCTTAGTTGCAACATGCGATTCTCACTACTTAAACAAGGAGGATGCAGAAATTCAAGAAATTCTTTGGTGTATAAATGATGGGAAGACAATGGACGACCCTTCAAGAAGAAGGATGCCTACGAATGAATTCTATGTTAAGACTCCAGAGGAGATGGAAGAGCTTTTTAAGGATGTACCTGAGGCGATATCCAATACTCAGAAGATAACTGATCAAATAGAGGATTTTGATATAACTTTCGGAAGAATAGAGATTCCCTTTAAAGATCTACCTAAAGGTAAAACTGCTAGAGTGCATCTTCAAGAGTTAAGCTATGATGGTGCGAAGAAAAGGTATGGTGAATTAACTAAAGATACAAAAGAGAGAATAGATTATGAATTAAAAATAATACATGACAAGGGATACGATGACTACTTCCTCATAGTTAGAGATATTATTCAATTTTGTAAAAAGAATGACATAGTCGTAGGGATGCGAGGTTCAGGGTGTGGCTCTGTTGTAGCGTATGCGACGGGGATTACTGATATAGAGCCGATATCATGGGAGCTGTATTTTGAGAGATTTTTAAATCCTGAGAGACCAAGTCCTCCAGATTTCGATATAGATATTGCAGATCAAAGAAGAGATGAGGTCGTGCAGTATACAATTGAGAAATATGGGCAGGAGAATGTAAAACAGATTGGTACCTTTAGTAAGTTACAAACAAGACAGGCAATTAGAGATGTAGCTAGAGTAATTGATGTAGATTTGCAAATAGCAGACGAACTTTCCAAAATGGTTGAAATAGTATTCGGAAAGACAAAGAGCATTGATTACATGTTGGAACATAATCCTGAGTTTGCCCAAATTATAAGGACTTCTGAGAAGACAAGACACCTTGCTGAGGTAGTTAGGAAGGTTTCTGGTTTGTGCCGAGGAGTTTCTACCCATGCTTGTGGAATAATCATAACTCCTAATCCAGTAGTTGAGTATGTCCCAATTCAAAGGGATGCACATGGTGAGGGATTTGGAATGAGCCAGTACGAAATGTCCGATCTAGAAGCTGTCGGTTTAATGAAGTTTGATTTTTTAGGTCTTCGAAACTTACACATAATCGGTTCTGCATTAAAAAAGATAGAGAAAGGAAAAGGTATTAAAATAGATTTAGCTAAAATAGATCCCAATGATGAGAAAGTTTACAAATTAATAAAATCAGGACATACCGTAGGAATTTTCCAACTGGAGAGTGAGGGGATGAAAAGAACTATTAAGCTACTAGAACCAGAGGATATGGAGGATATTTCTTACATATTAGCAGCGTATAGGCCGGGTCCTATGCAATTTATTTCGGAATATGCAAAAGTACAAAGAGGAGAGCAGGAGCCAGATTACATCATTGAAGATTTAAAACCGATTCTTGAGGTTACAAATGGTGTCATATCTTACCAAGAGCAAGTTATGAAGATAGCAGAGATAGTTGCGGGATACTCTTTAGGAGCTGCAGATAATCTTCGTAGAGCTATGGGGAAGAAAAAGCTGGATGTAATGAAGGCAGAAAAACCCGTTTTCATAAAGGGAGGTGTTAAAAAAGGGTATGAGAAGAAAGACATGGAAAAAATTTGGGAAAAGCTTCTTATGTTTGCTAACTATGGTTTTAACAAAGCACACAGCGCCTCATACGCCACTATCGCATATTGGACAGCATACCTTAAGGTAAACTATCCATTAGAATACATGGCTGCTTTACTTGAGGGAGACTTGGAGAAATTTGACAGAGTTATTTTAGATTTAGGCGAGTGTGAAAGATTAGGCATTTCTGTTCTTGCCCCTGATATTAACAGAAGTGATTTCTACTTTAAGGTTGAAGATGAGAAAAACATCAGATTTGGCTTGGCTGGTATTAAAAATATCGGCCAAGATATTGTTAGGAAAATTGTTGAAGAGAAAGAGAAAAAAGGTGATTTTAAGCACCTAGATGATTTTGTACATAGAACATTTGATTTTGTTAACAAGAAAGCAATGGAGTATTTAATAATGGCAGGAACAATGGATCAGTTTGGAAACAGAGGAGCTCTCTTGGATATTCTAAATGACATATATGAAAGAGCCAAGCTAAGTAAGAAGACAGAAGAGATGGGTCAAATTGATATCTTTGCAATGAACAAGTCCATGAATGGACACCCACAACAGAAAGAAAGTATTGCTAAAACACCACTTCCTACTGAGATTAAATCTGAAACTTCTCAGATTCTACAGTGGGAGAAAGAGCTACTAGGTCTTTACTTCTCAAGTCATCCCCTAGATGATCTAGAGGAATTTTTCGAGACAAAGGATGTCGTCCCACTACTGGATGCTCTGGAGATAAAGAAGAACAACGACATTCTAGTACTTGGGGTTATGGTAACAAAAGTGAGAAAGATTACTACTAAAAAAGGAGAGGTAATGGCATTTCTAACCATAGAGGATAAAACTGCCAAAACAGAGGCTGTTGTATTTCCCAGAGTATACAAGGACCTTAAGGATTCTCTTTCTGAAAACAAACCAATGCTAATTGCAGGAAGATTAAACGTAAGAGATGGCCAGAAGAGTGTCATAGTACAGAAGGCAAAATATATTGACCAGAAAAAATATTCCTCGAAATTCGAAGGAATTACCTTTAGGATAACTCCGTTACACAGCGAAGCAGAAGTAGCCTCCTTAAAGGAATATATAAGGGAATCTTCAGGGGATACCCCAGTTAAAATAGTAGTTTCTGATGGTTTCAAAAAGAGGCGAGTTATATTAAAAAAGACTATCTCGATGTCCAAAGAGACAGAGGAGTGGCTTAAAAAGTTTTAATAGAAAGTATAGTAACTGATATAATCCATATGTATATATGGAAAACTCTTCACAATTAAAATTAAACCTTCTCCCAGAATCTCCTGGGATATATAAATTCCTCGATAAGAAGGGGAAGATACTTTACATAGGTAAAGCAATAAATCTTCGAAACAGAGTTAGGTCATACTTTTCTTCCGATTTGTATGATCGTCCTCGTATAAAACAGATGGTTCCATACATCTTTGATATCGAAATTACAGAAACAAACAATGAGATAGAATCCTTGGTTTTGGAATCAGCATTAATTAAAAAATACCAGCCATTCTACAACTCTGATAAAAAGGATGATAAGTCATATGTATGGATATATATCTCTACTAAAGAAAAATTTCCTACAGTTAAGATAGTTCGCAAAATAAGCAACAAGGAATTTAAAAAGGGAGTACTTTTTGGCCCATATCCCAGCAGTGCAGCTACTAAAAGAATCTTTACCTACTTAAGGAAAATATATCCCTTCTGTACTTGTAAAAAAGAAAACAGTAAGGAGTGTTTGTACTACCATTTAGGCCTCTGCCCAGGACCTCACCAGGGACATATCTCAGAGCAAGATTATCGAAAGAATATTAACGAGATTATAAAATTTTTAAAAGGGAGGAAAAGAGGACAGATTAAGGAAATGGAGAGACAGATGAGTGCATATTCCAAAGAAAGAAACTATGAAAAAGCAGCACAGTTAAGAGATAGAGTGAATGATTTAAAATATTTAGGAGAGCAGATAGATCTCTTTCCCGAAGATACAGAGCAATCATATAAAGAAAGAAGAGAAGAGCTTCTTAAAAAACAATTCAGTGATCTTAAAAATGAATTGGGTTTAAAAGGGTTAGAAAGAATAGAGTGCTACGATATTTCTAACATCCAAGGTAAACAAGCGTACGGCTCAATGGTAGTCGCTGTTAATGGCCAGATAAGGAGAGATATGTATAGAATATTTAAGATAGATGACATTGAGGGTCCAAGTGATCCAGCTATGCTCAGAAGGGTTTTAGAGAGGAGATTTGCGAAGGAGAATAGAGATAAGTATCCAAGAGTACCTGATATTATATTAATAGATGGAGGCAAATCACAGCTTGCAGCTGTTAGTTCTATGTATAAGGTTGATTCCTCAGTGGTTATTCCAAAAGAGATTACTCTTCTAGGAATCACAAAAGGAAAAAGATTGAAAAGGAAGGGAAGTAAACAAGTAGATGAATTTTGGCTCCTACTACAGAAGAATGAGGGTGACAAAAGCAGTAAACAGATTGAAAGAATTGATATATTGAATAGTAGTATTCTAATAGACTTAAGAGATGAGGCTCATAGATTTGCTATTTTACATCATAGGAAATCTAGGATTAAAAACTCCAAACTCTCACAATTAAACAGAATACCTGGGGTAGGTTATAAAAGAAGGAAAGAGCTGATGAAGTATTTTAAAAGTGTAGATAATATTAAAAAAGCTACAGAGGAGGATATAAACAAGGTTTTAAATAACGAGAAAGTTTCAAAAGAGGTGTTAAATTTCTTTAAAAGGAGTCAATAAATTAATCCTTATGCATTCCTTGAGGTTCCATATTCGCAAGTATATATTCAAAAAATGATTCGTCCGAAGAATTAGAATGTATAACATAGGTAACTCCATCATAAGTGTTTGAGACAACAGCAACCGTGTCAGTTCGACCATTTGCATTAATAGTCCCTTGGAGTGCTCTTCCATAGGAAGTATAGGTTAAAAGAGTGTTTGTGACTCCCCAAGTACTACCATTCTCTTCCTCCTGTGTAGAATTTAGAATATCTATATACTCATTTAAATAGTTATCTAAAACATCTCCTGATCGACCAATAGGGATTACAGCAACACTCTCTGCTGTTCCTATTTTCTTAAATTCTACAGTTCTGTAATCTTTGTAATCAGAGGTTCTGTAGGAAATAATATACTCTTTGGGAATTTTAACAATCCATGGAAAATCAGGAAGTAATTCCTGCAGATCTTTGGAAGCTAATAGTAGATCTCTCTCTATCTCTCTCTCTACCTTGTCCCGAAGACCTGTACTAGCTTGTTCAGTACTTACTGATTCATACCAAAGATCATTAAATTTAGAGTATATTCTTAATCCATGATCCTCTTTTACCCAATATTCCCCATGCTTCATCTCCTCAGAACCTACAGGTACAGAGAGAACATGTTCCCAGCCTAGTTGACCTAGAACATCTCTGTAATATTCGTATGCTTCTGCCACAGTTCTATTTAAAGGCAACCTGTAAGCAGAATTCCCAGAACTAACAAAGTTAGCAACAGATACCTCCTTCAAACTGTTCTGGAATATGAATTCAGAGCCAGGGTATGCTGGAATTTCATCTAAGCCAATAACATATTCAAGTGCTAAATCTTTTTCGTCTCCTGCAGTTCTTGTATTAATTATAAATCGTACTGATAGATACAATAGTCCAATAAATACTAGTGGAACAAATATGTAAACAAGTAAATAGGGGATATGGAACTTTTTCATTCTTCTTTTTCTATGTCCATTTCTGAGATTTGATGCTGTTTGTTTTTTAAAAACGGATGCCTTTTTCCTCTTGACTACTCTATCATTAGATTTCCTTTTAGGCATATATATCTTACCTCCTAGTTGTGACGATTGAGCAGGTTTCTTCTTTCTCTCTCTTTTGGGCCTTTTCTGTTTCTTCTTTTTTAATATGGGCATATGTTGAGTATTTTACAGTATATCTCGTTTTTATTTAACATACACATGTAGTATAATTTCTCTGTATTGCGGGATCGTCTAATCGGTAGGACACCGGCCTTTGAAGCCGTCAATCATGGTTCGAGTCCATGTCCCGCAATTGAAATCTGTTTAATATATTTCCTTACTCTCTTAGAGAAAGTAGTAGACTAGAAATTTTTTCAGAGATATTACAAATAACAGTATTAGGTTCAGGGATTCCGATTACATCTAAAATGTTTTCCAACTCTTCATCTGTAGTAAGAATTCTATTCTCACCCTGCAGGTTTTCTACTGCTATTTTTAGCTTTTCATTTTCAACACAGCTTGCCAATGTAAGTAGCTCTTCTCTTGAAAGGGTTAATATTCCTCTTTTCATGTTCTAATCCTACATTTTTCTTTCAGTAATTACAAACTAGCCTTTATTTCCTTGATTTCATCTCTAAGGTTAGCTGCTTTCTCAAACTGTAAATTGTCAGCAGATATTAGCATATCTCTTTCTAAGGTTTTGATAAGAAGTTTTTTCTGTTTCTCATCTAATTTCTCAATCTCTATATCAACCTTCTCATCTTCCTCTTTCTCAACTAATCTCCCCCTTATCTCTTTCTCAATAGTCTTAGGAGTAATGTTGTGTTTCTTGTTGTATTCAATTTGATACTCTCTTCTTCTTTTAGTCTCATTTATTGCATATCTCATACTCTCGGTGATTTTATCTGCATACATAATGACTCTTCCTTCTACATGTCTAGCTGCTCTTCCAATTGTCTGAACAAGAGAGACTTTTGACCTTAGGAATCCTTCTTTGTCTGCATCTAGTATGATAACTAGGGAGACCTCAGGCAAGTCAATCCCTTCTCTTAATAGATTTATTCCTACTAGTACATCATACTCTCCTAATCTTAGATCTCTTAATATATCAACTCTCTCTATTGTATCGATATCAGAGTGTAAGTACTGAACTTTTATATTCAGATCCTTAAGAAAGGAGCTTAAATCTTCAGCCATTCGTTTTGTAAGGGTAGTAACCAAAACTCTTTGCCCCTTAGCTATATTTGCATTAATTTCCCCAATAGCGTCATCTATCTGCCCTTCGGTTTCTCTTACCTGCACGACTGGGTCTAGTAGTCCAGTTGGTCTTGTTAATAGTTCAACTACATTTTTATTACTGTCTCTTATCTCCCACTCTGATGGAGTAGCTGAAAAGTATACGGTAGTGCCCTGCCTTTTTTGGAACTCCTTGAAATTAAGAGGTCGATTATCCCTTGCAGTAGGAAGTCTAAATCCATACTCTATGAGGTTGTCCTTTCTGGCTTTGTCACCATTGTACATACCTCCTATTTGAGGAATAGTAATATGGGATTCATCTATAAATAGGAGGTACTCTTCTGGGAAGTAATCAAGGAGGGTATATGGAGGCTCTCCAGGCTTACGACCATCAAAGTAGATACTGTAATTTTCCATGCTTTTACAGTAACCGACCTGCTCAAGCATCTCAATATCATAATTAGTTTTTTGCTCTAATCTGTATGCCTCTAGTTTCTTTCCAATATTATTTAAAAAGTCTACCCGTTTCCTCAGATCTTTGCGTATTTGCTCCACTGCATTCTTAATTATATCCTCAGAGTACACAAGAGAAGTTGCCGGGAAGATTAAGATTTCTTTTAAATCTTCTATTTTTTGTTTAGATATGGGATGTACTTTCACAATGTTTTCTATTTTGTTTCCCCATAATTCAATTCTAAAAGAAAATTCCTCATATGGTGGGAATATCTCAATGATATCTCCTGTTACCCTAAACACTCCTGTGGTGAAATCCATACTATCCCTTGTGTATCTCATTGATACAAGTTCTAAAGAAACAGTTGATATGTCAACTTCTTGTCCGATGTAAAAAGAGATACTTCTATTCTCATAATTGCTTGGATTCCCAATATTATATATACAAGACACTGAGGCTACGACAAGAGTATCTCTCCTTGTAATAGCGGCATTCATAGCTCCAAATCTTAAGTTTTCAATCTCTTTGTTTACTTCAGACTCTTTCTCAATATACAGATCCTTTGCAGGAAGATATGCTTCTGGTTGGTAGTAATCATAGTATGATACGAAATATTTAACAGCATTATCTGGGAAAAACTCTTTAAATTCCTCATACAGTTGTGCGGCGAGTGTTTTGTTATGGGAGATTACTAAGGTTGGTCTGTTTAATTTGTTTACAATATTTGCCATTACAAATGTTTTCCCAGATCCTGTTACTCCTAAAAAGGTTTGTTTCTGTTTTTTCTCTAAGACACCATCTACAACCTCCTGAATGGCTTTCTCTTGGTCAGGAGGCTGTTTAAATGGTGAAGCTAACTTAAATTGATCCATGGTGTATTTTAGCAGATATATAGATGTGTTAGAATGATAAATATGTCAAAACCGAAGTTAAACAAACTTACAGAACAGGTAATTAATCAGATAGCGGCTGGGGAAGTTATAGAGAGACCCTCTTCTGTTGTAAAAGAATTAATAGATAATGCAGTAGATGCTCAAGCAAGTAAGATAGAGATTAAGATTAAGAATGGAGGTTTGGATCTCATTGAAGTCTCTGACAACGGTATTGGGATTCCTAGTGAGAATATGTCATTGATATTTGATTCTCATACAACATCGAAGATAAAGGATATTGAGGATTTAAATACTCTGTTGAGCATGGGTTTCAGAGGTGAGGCTCTTTCAACAATAACGTCTGTTTCAGAAGTCATACTTACTTCAAAATATGAGCAGGAGGAATTTGGTAGTGAGATAAAGTTTGATGAAAAAGGTAAATCTGAGGTGAAGAAAACTGCCAAGGAGAGAGGGAGTACAGTAAGAGTTGAGAATATCTTTTACAATGTCCCTGCAAGAAGAAAATATCTTAAAACAGCTCAAACAGAATACAGGAAAATATATGAATTACTGTGTAACTATTTCTTAATCTATCCTAACATTCGCTTTACATTAGAAAAAGATGGGAAAGTTTCTAAAAACCTCCCCTCAGTTATCAATGCCAATTCTGGTGAAATTACAAAAGAAAGAGTAGAGGAGGTAGTAGGAGAATCAGAAAACTTTCTCAAACTTTTTTACGAAGGGTCGGGTATAAAGGTTAGCGGATATATTGCACACCCTAGCACACACTCAAGTAGATCCTCTAAACTGTATATATTTGTAAATAATCGACCAGTAGTAGACAGAGGAATAGTCAGAGCTGTCTATGAAGGCTATTCTAGATACTTACCATACGGTGAGAAGATCGATTTTGTTGTAAATATAAAAATCAATCCTGAGATTGTAGATGTGAATGTACACCCAAGGAAAGAAGAGGTTCGTTTTGAAAACCCATACAGAGTATATTCTGCTATAGAGTCTGCAGTAAAACATACTTTAGAGAAGGAGTTTTCTTTTAGTGATGTTTCTTCCGATAGTAGTAAAAGAGACTTCGCTTCAATGAGGAAATCATTCAGAAGCTCAGATTCTGAACCAAAACAGTATCAATCTCCAAACATATATATGGGCAAAAGATCAAACTCTGTAAAGGATTCTCTACTTTTTTCCAAAGAGCTACTAGAGCAGAAACCTCAACCCGATCAGGATCTTTTGTTGGGGAGTGAGGAGAATGGTATTGTAAATATGTTTCAGGTATTTAATAAGTATATAGTTATAGAGTTTAACAATGAGGAGCTTTGGATCGTAGATCAACATGCAGCTGCTGAGAGAATTAACTTTGAGAAGCTTTTGAGAGGGAAAGATAAGATCGATATACAGAGCTATCTTGTTCCGGTAACAGTGAAATTAAAAGAAGAAGAAGCAATGTTTTTAAAAGAATTTAAAGAGTTTTTTAGTAATATAGGAATAGAGTATGATCTTGAAGAGAAGGGAGTGAAGCTTAAATCAGTACCTGTAGAATTTGCTAATTCAGATTTCTCAGAGGTATTTAAGGAAATATTCTCCCTAGAAGATGATACAGAAACTTTAACGAAAAACTTTAAAAGATTGAAGGAAAATGTATTAGCTACAATATCATGTCATAGTAGTATTAGAAGTGGCCAAAAACTCTCCAAGGAAGAGATGTATAATATATATAGTGATCTCTTACACTGTAGAAATCCATATAGTTGTCCTCACGGTCGCCCAGCAGTATGGAAACTAACTCTAAAAGAGATTGATAGTAATTTCGAAAGAACATATTAATGAAAAAAGGAACTTTGTATCTAATCCCAACGCCAATAAGCGAGCAACAAGAGATGAGTGATATTCTGTTGCCTGACTATCTTAAATTAGTATCTAATTTAGAGTATTTTGTTGTGGAGAAAGGCAAGGTAGCTAGAAAATTCTTAACACAGCTTCCTCTAAAGAAGAAAGTACAGGAACTTAATATTGAAGAGTTAGATAAGCACTCAGAAGATGAAGATCTAGAGAAATTCCTCAGACCACTTTTAGAAGGCAAAGACTTAGGTTTAATGTCAGATGCCGGAGTTCCTACAGTAGCAGATCCAGGATTTAAAATAGTAGCTTTAGCGCAGAAACACTCCATTAAAATCACTCCATTAGTAGGTCCCTCTTCTATATTACTTGCTCTAATGGCGTCTGGTTTGAACGGACAAAGTTTTACCTTCCATGGATACCTATCAAGGGAAAAAGGCTTAAAGAGAAAAAAGATTAAAACTCTAGAAAGAATTGCACAAAGCACAAATCAAACGCAAATCTTTATGGAAACTCCATACAGAAATCAATCAATGTTAGAAGACATTTTAGATGTGTGTGAAGAAGAGACTTTACTATGTATTGCTATGGATATAATGGGGGAAAAGGAGCTTCTCTCTACAAGAAGTATTCTTCAGTGGAAGGAAGTAAATATTAATCTTGAGAAAAAACCGTGTCTATTTTTAATAAATAAGAATATATAAGTATGTCTATATTTATAGGATCGATACCAAACACACAGAAGGATGATGTGTTACTTGCAAAAAGCATCTCTAAGGGAGAAATCTCTACTGAAGATAGTATACAAAAATTAGAGGAAGAGTTTCAATCTGTTTTCAACAGTACAGCTCTCCTATTTAATAGAGGAAGAGAGGCTCTGTACTTCTTACTTAAAGAGCTCCAATTAACAAAGGACGATGAGGTTTTAGTACAAGCATTTACCTGTATTGCAGTTGTTGCACCTATTCTTTGGGTAAAATCCAAACCTCTGTTTGTAGACATTGACCCTAGAACTTTTAATATGAATCTGGATCTTCTTAAAAAGAATATTTCAAAAAGAACAAGGGCTATTATTCTACAGCATACTTTTGGGAATATAGTAGATGTTAAGAAGGTAAGAGACATTGTTGATGAGATAAATATAAATAGAGTAGAAAACAGAAAAATATACATAATTGAGGATTGTGCCCATATTTTTACAACTAAAACCTCCAGTCATGGCATAGGTAAATATAGTGACTTCTATTTTTTTAGTTTTGCCCAAGACAAAAGTATAAGTTGTACCCAGGGGAGTTCTCTTTTCATAAATAGTCAGGAGCTTCAATCCAAACTACTACAAGAATATAAAAAACTTCCAAGAGTTTCTAATGAACAAGAAAAATATATAACAAGATATATACTTCTTTGGGATAGAATAAAAAGAAACTACTTTAAAACAGTAATTCCTTTTACAAATATAACAGTAGGGAGAATCCAGCTAATCCTTTTCCGCCTTCTTGGATTAATTAAAAAACAGGCTTCTTTGGACACATTTACTATTAGTAATGTACAAAAACTTGGTAACGATCAAGCAGCTTTACTTTTAAACCAATTAAGCAAAGCTGAAACCTTTAATAAACATAGAAGTAATATAGTAACAAATTACAACATTAACCTAAGGGAAGAGTTGCGATATAGCTCTAATAATAATACGTTACTTAGATATCCACTGCTCATTAGTAATAGGGGGCAAATAAAAAATCGATTGAAGAGCAATAGAATAATAGCAGGTATCTGGTATAGCTCTCCTGTCTTTCCACTAACTTCTGCAGAAGAATTAAAAAAGTGTCATTATGAACTAGGATCCTGCCCCGTTGCTGAAAGATTGGGCTCTTTAGTTCTTAATCTTCCAACAAATATAGAAGTAGGAAAGGCAGGTATGGAGGAAATTATAGAAACAGTAAATACTTTTGCTAAAGCGACTAAATTTAATTAACATATAGTATGGATTTGCAATTTGAGAATATTGATGATGACAGTAAATGGGATGAGCTTGTTAAAGAACTTCCCACTTACTCCTTCTTAAATAGCAGTGCTAGATACAGATACAACCAAGAAGTAGGGTCTAAAAGCTTTAGATTTGCAATTTTTGAGAAAGACCGATACATAGGGATAATTATGGCCTCTGTAGGCCGATCTAAGCTCTTTGGAAACTTCTTGGAGTGTAAACACTCCCCTTATTTAGTTAGAAACACTCAAAAGTATTGGGAGGAGATATTTTTCTTCTGTAAGAGTATTGCAAAAGAAAATAGCTGTTTTCTTTTAAGATTTGCTCCTTTGTATGTAGAAAATAATGAGCTTTTAAAATTTTACAATGCCAATTCTTTCAAAGAAGCCCCAATACATAATGTAGATGCATTAATTTCTCAGCAACTTAATTTGGAAGAGGATATAGAAAGTATTAGAAGAGGAATGAATAAAACAAAAAGGAATTTGCTAAACAGGTTGATAGGGAATGAGGATATTAAGGTAGGAGTTTTTAATGATACTTCTCAATTTCAAATATTTAAGGAATTTCATGAACAGACAGTAAAGCTAAAGGGATATACAGATAAACCTGTGAATTTATTACTAAAAGAATTAGAACAACAGGTGGAGAAAGGGATGTGCTACATGTTAGTGGGATATTACAAGGAGAAAGCGATAGGGGTATGGCAATGTACAGTATATGGTAAACATATGCACCTATATCAGGCAGCTACGGATACAGAATTTAGAGATAAGAACATAAATATCTCGTATATTCTTTTCTGGGAGGCTATAAAATTAGGTAAACAGTTAAACTGTGAAATTTTTGATCTTTTTGGAGGTGTTGTCCCAGAGGCATTTGAAGAGAAGAAACATCCTTGGAGAGGAGTTAACGATTTTAAACGAAGTTTAGGAGGGCAAAAGGTAACATACATGCACAGTAGAGATTATGCATTAAACAAATTACTGTACCCAATATACTATATATACTCTTGGTTTAGAACTTCGATAAAGGGTCATACGATAAAGTGGTAATTTAACACTACCAACTACTTCCACCACCGCCACCACTTCCTCCTCCGCTACTTCCACCACTAAAACCACTACCACCTGAGCCTCCATGGCTTGATGTAAATCCTCCTGCACTATTAGGAGCAGTAGATTTAAATTTAACACTCCTACCAATATTGGAAATAGAGTTGGCAAGATAGTAGGAATTAAAGGTATTCATGTTTCCCTGATACCAGTCAGGGGGTTCTTTGTATATATCCTTAAATTCACTTGCCCATTTCTTTTCTAATCCAAAAATAATTGCGTATGGGAGTAATGTCTCAAAAACACCTCTGTATTTCTCTGGATCATTATGAAACTCAATCCTGTGTTTCTCTGCTGTATCTATATACATCTTTAACCCCTCTAATTCATAGTATGATTGACTCCCTTTCTTAGCTTTCAAGTTAACTTTTGAAGAGAAAATAATTGCGAGAATGGAGGAGAGTAAAAACCCAATACTCCAACCTGTTGCAGCAAGTTCAGAGAAGTACCCAAAGGTCATAAAGGATAGAGTGGAACCTAGAATTCCGAAAGTTGACATTCTGTTTCTTAACTTCTTTCTTTTTTCCTCAAAATACCCTTCATCGTAGGCTACACTGTCTAATTCCTTTGATAGATTTTGAACGGTTAAATAATAAAAAGAGGAGGAGATTTTTTTAGTGTTAACAGAATCAGATCCATTAAATAGCCCTGCATATAACATTCTAGAGGAATCTCTTGTGATATCTTTCTCTACCTGAGTCTTCTCTAAAATATAATTTCTTTTCCCTTCCTGTTTAATCCGAATATGACCCTCTATCGCAAGTTGAATAATTTCTGCAGTAATATGCTTATTATCAAGCTTGCTAGAGTGTATATATCCCGCAAGCAAAGGATACATACCTTTTTCAGGTTCATAGTGGGGTATTACAGTAATTTTTTTGTTTTTACCTTTCTTGTTAATAATGAAAAGGAAGAAGAAAAAGAATGGTATGGGCAAGAAGATTCCTATATTTGCAAGTAAGAAAGCAACCGTTTGTTCTGCTCTAGTGTCCTTCAGGGTGTCTTTTGGCATTTTAAGGGCAACAGTATATCCTTCGAGAGAACCTAAAGCTCTAGTAGTTGTACCTACTATTTGAGTGTCGCTTAATTTTTCAAAGGTACACTCCGATGCTGTAGAATCTTTTGGCCCAGTAAAGCAGATAGTATCAGTAATCGTACCAGGAACCTCTATATTAGCAGAAACTGTTTCTATTGGCACAGACCATCCGTTACCAGTAATATTTAGGAATAGCTCATCATGATCATCGAAGTAGTTAATTGTGTTTTTCAAGGAGTACTGTATGACATATACATACTCTCCCTGTATTGTGATATTTGGGTTACCTATCTTAAATATCTCATATCCACTTTTTTTACTCCTTTTATAATCGACTCTTTTAAGAGTAGGCTCATTTACTGGGTAGTAATATACTTCATCAAGTACTAATATTGTAGGTCTACGCAAAGCAGCCTGTACTTTGTAATCTACAGGAATTTCTCTAATGATTCCTCTCTTAGGGATAGGGAAAAAATAATGGATCTCTTCCCTAATCTTAATGTCTGTATTCTGATCTAATTGAATATCACTCTTAAAAAGAGTAATTCTTTCAATATTTAATCCCTCCTGTGCATATGTAGGGGAGAGTGAAAGTAGGGGTGTTAAAAAAAGTACACCAACGAAGAATGCCTTAAAGAAATTTTTCATAGATATCTTTACGATTAGAATTTTATTTCTACATTTTTCTGCTCTTCTTCAGTTGCTTCAAAGAAGGCTACTTTCTTAAAACCGAAAATACCTGAAAGCAAATTATTTGGGAATACAGCTATCATGGTATTAAAGTCTCTAGCAGCACCGTTGTAGAATCTCCTAGATTTCTGAATATTGTTCTCCAACTCTTTCAAAGCTGATTGTAACTCTAAGAAGTTTGTGTTGGCTTTTAGTTCTGGATAGTTTTCAGCTATTGCTACTATTCTTGAAAGAGCTTTTGTTAACTCTCCTTCTATTTCCATCTTCTCTTCTAAAGATCCAGCAGACATTGCCTTTGCTCTCATCTCAGTTATACTCTTAAAGGTTTCTTGTTCATGCTTTGCATATCCTTTAACTATTTCAACAAGATTAGGAATCATATCGTATCTTTGTTTTAGAAAAGTCTCGATATCAGCAGAAGCTTCCTCTACTAAAACTTTCTGTTTAGCAAGTTTATTAAAAAGAGTTACCAGAACTATTAGCAACAAAACTAACACTCCAATTGCATATATCATATATTTACCATCATTAATTTATATATTTATATTGTAATTGTTTCTTTATGGTTTTGCAATAGATTTTTCAATCTTTATGGCGCTCTCATTTATTAACGCATCCGTTATTTTCTCCAAAGCATTTGTCAAGTCTCGTTGGTACTGACTCTGTGAAATTCTCATCTTTTGAGCAGCCTGATTTTGATCTAATTTTTTTAAATATCTCAACCTTAAGGACTCTAATTCTTCAAAAGAGATCACTGTTTCTGGTAATAGGTTAAGAGGTACTCCTCTAGGTTTGAAATATGTCTCTCTAAAATTGTAATTAATTCTTCTTCTCCTTCTCATATGTTTATTAATGATTAATAATGGAAAAGAGGCAATTATCGCTAACTGCCTCTTTAATGTATTAGCACAGTTCTCCTTTTAAGGGAGTTCCGCATTTAGGACAATTTATGGAGGTACAAGGGATACCTCTTTTATGAGGTTCTTTGTGTCCACAAGTAGGGCAGCTACACTCCGCAGAACCACCTAAGCCTCTTGGACGAGGGCTATTTACTCTTTTTCCTGTTCTAGGACCTTGTCCCATTGGTCCAGTTCCATCTAAGTTAGGCATATTATTTATTATTATAATTTAATGTGGGTATATACCCATTACCATTCTAACAACCATTGACAGCTCTGTCAAGAGTGTATTATGTAAGCTGTAAAACAGGGTATGATATAATAAACTATATGAACAAGGAAAATAGCAACCACATAGTAAAGATCCTAGAAATTGATCAACTAACGCATGATGTTAAAAGGTTTAGGGTTGAAAAACCAACAAATTACAGATTCATACCAGGACAGGCTACAGAGGTAGCAGTAAATCAGGGAGATTTTAGAGATCGATTCCACCCATTCACATTTACTAATTTAAACGAAGATAATTACTTAGAATTTATGATTAAAGGATATCCTGTAAGTAAATACCCTAATCATTCAGGTGTAACGGAAAGAATACATCAACTAGAAATTGGAGATGAACTCCTGATTAAAGGACCTGTTGGAACTATAAAGTATAAAGGAAAGGGCGTGTTTTTAGCAGGAGGAGCAGGAATTACTCCTTTTGTTGCAATATTTAGAGATCTAGAGAAGAAGAATGAACTGGATAGTAATACGTTGATATTTTCTAATAAAAATCATAAAGATATTATCATCAAAGATGAATTAGAGGATCTTTTTAGCAAAAATAACCTATTATTAACCTTAACAAGAGAGAAGGTTAAAGATTGTGAATATGGAAGAATAGATTCGGTAATGATGAAAAAACATATTAAAGATTTTAATCAATACTTCTATATATGTGGTCCTTCTGGTTTTGAAGAGTCTTTAATATCTGATCTAGTACTGCTAGGAGTTAATAGGGAGAATATAATAATAGAAGAGTGGTAGGAGTTGGGGTGTTTTCTAAGTTATTTAATTTAAACATAGATTAAATATATGGAATACAACTCAGAAGGGCTAACAGATAGTATAAACAAGTTAAATGATACTTTGGAAAGGAAGTTAGAGATATGGAGAATTTTTCTTAATGCTGTAATTTCTGGAATAGGTACTGCAGTAGGAGCTGCTCTGATTGGTGCAATAGTGGTTGGAGTAATAGCTTCTAATTTAGACAGAGTCCCCATCTTAAGAGACATACTCCCAGATAACATTGAGAAATATATAGAGGAGAGTAGTAATGATTAAACTTTTCTGATGTTTTATTAAAAATCGGGGAGACAGGACTTGAACCTGCGGCCTCTGCGTCCCAAACGCAGCGTTCTAGCCATCTGAACTACTCCCCGATATCATTAACTAGAGAATTCTATCATAATATAACAAAAAAGGGGAGAATAAATCCCCCCTTTAGTTAGTTTGCATAAAACTGCTTTAGAAAGCACCCATAAGCTTCAATGCCCATCCTGACACTACTGGTACGTCATATCTTTGACCCTTAGATGCTTTAACCATAGCTACTATGATTAAAATCCAAACTACAACAGTAAATGGTACTGTTATAATCCAACCTATTACAGGAATGATTCCCAATACTAGCTGAATTGCACCAATTATTGCAAATTGTGCGCCCATATATCTTACAAACTGATCATTTTTTTCTACAAAAAGAAGTATCAATCCAATGATAGGGAAGCAGGCCAAAATAGCCATCACCTTATTCGCTTCATTGAATCTAATCTCTTCTAATGTATAAACTTTTTTGGCTCGTTTCTCTTCTGCCATAATAAATAAAGAAATTAATTTAAGTTATGTCCCTAGTATAGTATTTGGAGTGCTTTTATGCAAGTCACAGTTCTATAGGTACTTGTATACCCTGGCTCCATAGAGGTATACTGTAAAACTAAATTTACTAATTAAAAACATGGGCGGTATACTAACAAAAAGACAGGAATCCGTTTTAAAATTAATAAGGAAATGCTACTTAGAGAATGGTTATGCCCCCTCTTTGGGCGAGCTACAAGAGTCTTTAGGCATATCTTCTAAAAGAGGGGTTGTTAATCACTTAATTGCCCTCGAGAAGAAAGGGTACATTATCAGGACTGGGGAACCAAGAGGTATACATATGGTGAATGGTGAGGAGGAAGTAGTATATGATTATCTAATTGGAATTCCCATATTAGGATACGCGAATGCAGGAACACCTCTTGTGAATGCAGAGGAAGAGAATATTGGGATTCTTAAAGTTGACCCTAAATTAATTGGGAAGAAGAAGAATCTTTTTGCATTAATTGTGAAAGGTGACTCTATGGATCTAACTCAAATTGATGGAGAGAATATTAATGAAGGAAGTTATTTAATAGTACAGAAGGATGTAGAGATGGAGGATGGAGATGTTGTTGTAGCGGTACTGGATAACAGTGCTACTGTTAAAAGATTTAAGAAAGACAAAAACATGATAACTCTTTATCCAGAGTCTAGTAATCCTATCAACCAACCTATATTTTTGGATAGAGATACAGAGGTTATGTTTAATGGAAAAGTTATAAAAGTACTAGAGAATCCTACCTAATGTAAACTTTTTTTATATATTTCTTCATAATTCTCTTTATTTCTTGAAGCTCTTGTTTCCTAAAAGAATTTTGAGAAGAAAGAGTCGGATCTAAAGTTGTTCCTGGCCTAAAATTTTGGATATAGTAGCTTTTAGCTCCTTTAATCATCTCTCCTATCCTTTCAACAGAGTCGTAGTCATGTAACCCTTTAACATAAGTAGTTCTAAATTCATAGTCAATATCAGAGTTCATTATTAAATCAATAGATTTCTGAATTCTTTCTGAGAAATCTTGTTTAGTGGAACTTTTGAAATAATCACTCTTAGGATATTTAACATCCATAGCTATATAATCAAGAAGATTTTGATCAAGAAGTTTTTTTAACCTACTTGGTTGTGTTCCATTACTATCTAATTTAACAAGATAGCCCATACTCTTTATCTTCTTAATCAGCTTCTCTAGATCAGAATGTATTAAAGGCTCTCCTCCTGTTATGACAACCCCATCTAGCTTATCTTTTCTTTTTCTTAAAAAATCAAAAAGATCCTTCTGAGTAATCCCTGTCTTCCTAGAAAATTTCTCAACAACAAGCTCAGGATTATGACAGTAGGGGCACCTTAAATTACAGCCGTGTGTAAATATTACTGCAGATATCTTTCCTGGATAGTCTAAGAGAGAAGTTCTTTCCAAACCACTAATTCTTACCATCTGTATATCCTTACTAAGACTCTAGATTAAAGACCTTTCTGTCTTCCCATTCAGACTGTTTACCAACATTCCATTGTGAAAGAGGACTGAGATAGCCTACTACCCTTGAGTAAACTTCACACCTTTGTCTTGCTACTACTTTTTTAGACATAATTATATATATTAAAAATTAAATTACTTCTCTTTAAACGGCCTCCCTTCTTCATACCCTAATTCCTCGTCACAAAGAGGACAATACACATGCTCCCCAACTAAATACCCGTGTTTTGGACAAATACTAAAGGTAGGAGTGATGGAGAAGTAAGGTAAAGAGTAGTTCTCACATACCTTCCGTACTAGGTTTTTAACAGATTCCCCTGTAGGCATCCTTTCTCCCAGGAAGAGATGTAGAACTGTTCCTCCTGTGTATTTCGTTTGAAACTCATCTTGTAATTCTAAAGCCTCAAAGACATCATCTGTGTAACCAACTGGAAGCTGAGTACTATTAGTGTAATAGGGGGTAGCTGATTTACGCGTAGATATATCTGTTGCAGTCATTATTGATTCTCCAAATTTCTTTTTATCTGCCTTTGCAAACTTATATGAAGAAGACTCTCCCGGTGTTGCCTCTAAGTTGAAAAGACTGTTAGTCTCTTTCTGGTATCTCATAAGCCGTTCTCTCATATGATCCATTATCTCTAATGCAAATTCCCTTCCTTCTTCAGAGGTAATTCCTTTATCTTTATCTTTAAAGAAATTCATCATTGATTCATTCATACCCAAGATACCAATAGTGTTAAAGTGATTTTTAAAATACTCTTTAAACCTCTTCTTTATATCAGCAAGGTAGAAATGGGAGTAGGGGTACAAGCCTGCTTCTATATATTTTTCAATAAATTTCCTCTTGATAACTAAACTCTTCTTTGACAAATCCATTAATTTATCTAACCTCTTAAAATATTCTTTCTTACTGCTACTTAAATACCCAATCCTTGGAAGATTAATAGTTACAACACCAATACTTCCTGTTAATGGATTAGATCCAAACAGACCACCTCCTCGCTTTTTTAATTCTCGATTGTCGATCCTGAGCCTACAACACATGCTCCTGGCATCATCAGGATTCATATCTGAATTAATGAAATTCGAGAAATATGGGATACCATATTTAGCAGTCATCTCCCATATGGGCTTGTAATCTTTATTATCCCAATCAAAACCCTTCGAGATATTGTATGTAGGTATGGGCCAAGAGAATAATCTGCCTTGTGCATCTCCTTCCATCATAATTTCACAAAAAGCCCTATTTATCATCCCCATCTCTTTCTGGAAATCCTTGTATTTCTCTTTTTGTACTTTTCCTCCAATAATTACTCCCTGATTAGCTAGTTGACCCGTTGGTATGAGATCCATCGTTATATTAGTAAAAGGAGCTTGGCACCCAACTCTAGTAGGAACATTCATATTAAAAACAAATTCTTGCATCTTCTGCTTTACTTGTTTGTATGTAAGCTTGTCATGTCTAATAAAAGGAGCTAGATATGTATCAAAACTAGAAAAAGCTTCCGCACCTGCTGCCTCATGTTGCAGGGTATAGAGGAAGTTAACACATTGACCTAATGCAGTACTAAAATGCTTTGCTGGTCCACATGATATCTTTCCCTTCACCCCTGTAAAACCTTTAAGAAGCAGATCTTCTAAACTCCAACCATTACAGTATGTAGCTAGCATTCCTAAATCATGAATATGAATATCCTTATCAATATTCGCATTAGAGATTTCTTTTGGATATATGCTGTGTAGCCAGTAATTAGCTTGTACAGTAGAGGAGATATAGTGGTTTAGACCTTGCCAAGAGTATGCCATATTACTATTCTCATTAACCTGCCAATCTAGTTTATCAATGTACCCTCTTACTAAAGTATCAGCATCTATTAATGATTTAATATTTTTGACCTGATTCTTGAGACCAATGAATAGTTCAAATGCAACAGCAGTTTTACCATGCCCCATATCAATCAATGTTTGAGCTGTAATCTTTGAAATCTTCTTAGTGGTAACATACTCTTTTCCTGAATACTTCTCTTTCAATCTTCTTACTACCTCATCAGCTATTTCGTATGCTCTCTCTCTATCCTCACCTCCGACACTCTCGGCAGCTTTAAATATTCCTGTAGCTAATCTCTCCTTCTCAAATTTTACTATTCGACCATCTCTCTTTTTTACTTTTAAAATCTTGGCAGGTTTCTGGGCAGGCATTTTTACTGTTTTTAAATTTTAATTAATTGTTACTGTAGACTCTCTATCTCTTTAACTATCTCATTAACATCTTTAAACCCCTTATATACAGAAGCAAACCTTATGTAGGCTAGGGTATCTCTTGTTTTTAACCAATCCAATATCATCAACCCTATCTCCTGAGAAGTAACCATATCCTCCTTATTAAATACATACTTCTCTACTTCATCTACGAACTCCTCTATATCTTCCTCACTAATCCTTTCATCATCTACTGCTTTCTTTATCCCTTTCCTAATTTTCTCTGTATCAAATTTTTCTAAAGAGCCATCTTTTTTCTCTATACTAAGATCTGCTTTTTCCACTCTTTCATATGTAGTAAACCTTTTACTACACCTTAAGCACTGTCTTCTTCGTCTTGTAGAACTGTCGTCCCTGTTGTCTCTCTTATCAACTACTTTCGTCGCTTCACTGTCACAAAATGGACATTTCATAAAAATAACCACAATATATTGTATGTGGATAATAAACTAATACAGCCAGTTGTATACGTCAAGAGCCTGTAGTAGGCAAATTGGGAGTTATTACTTCAAACAAAGGAGATCTCGTCAAATAGCAAGTTGCTATGGGGCTGTTTATATCTGTTATAGGCATAAATATATGCTAATATATATTATATATAAACTTACCTTTTTTAAAAATGGTTATACCTCTAGAAGATTTCCCTAAGTTAAGAGAGGAGAAATTAAAAGGAAAGACAATTGTTGCAACATCTACTTTTATGGATCCTCCTCACCCAGGCCATGTCTCTTGTATTATGGAATCTAAAAAGTTTGGAGACATATTGGTAGTTATTATAGATGGGGATACCAGAGCAAGGAATAAAAAGGGTAAAGAATTTATGCCTGCAGTTGATAGGGCCGATATCGCTGATGCCATAAAGGGTGTTGATTATGTCGTAATACACGAAGACCCAGACGCATGGCACTGTGCAGATGCTGTTAAGCTTGTTAAACCAGATGTTTTTACAAAGGGTGGAGACAGAGATGAAAAGAACAGAGAGAACCCAGAGAGCGGTCTGAAATGGGAAGCAGATATAATTGAATCTTACGGTGGAAGAATAGAGTATGGAGTAGGAAAAGAGAAGGTTTGGTCCAGTTCAAACTACCTAGAAGAGTGGTATCAATTTAGGAAATCTCAAGAAGAGAAAGAGAAATAGATTACTAACTACAACTAGGATTTTGCTTAAGATAACAATATATTGAATTAGCAGCTACTGCTCCTTCACCTACTGCGGTTACTACCTGTTGGAACTTATTTGAATTGGTAGTGCAATCCCCTGCAGCCCAAACTCCTTCAAGAGTTGTTGCTTGTCTCTGGTCTACTATAATATGTTGTTTTTCATCTAAATCAACCCCTAACAGAGTAGGTAAACTTATATCAGGTCTTGATCCTATCTCAATAAACAATCCATCTAGATTAAGGTCAGTAGTTTCCTTGTTTTCCTCCTTTAACAAGACCTTCTCTAATCTTCCTTCTCCATATAATCCAACAACATTAGTATTAAAAAGAACCTCTATATTATCCTTACTCTCTACATCCTCAACCCATGCAGGCTCTCCTCTTAACTTATCTCCTCGGTAAATGATGTAAACTTTCTTGGCAATATCAGCTAGCATTGTAGCAGCCATAGTGGCAGCATTACTTCCTCCTACAACTCCGACAGTTTTTTCTTTGTAAAACATTGCATCACAGGTAGCACAGTAAGAAACTCCCTTACCTAAATATTTGTCCTCATTTGGCAATTTTAATTTGTTTCTCTCTGTCCCAGTAGATAGAAGAACTGTTTTAGAGAAATACTCCTTTCCACTTTCTGTTATTAATTTAAACAAACCTCTTTCCTTCTTAATGTCAACAATATTTTCAAAAGAAAACTCTCCTCCTTGCTCTTTAGCTTGATCATGCATTCTTTGACCTAATTCTAGGCCAGTTATATCTTTGAGACCTGGATAATTACATATCTTATGGGCATCTGCTATCGTGCCACCGGGCATTTTACCAAACACAATGTTTCTTAGTCGGTATCTACTCGCATATATGCTAGCACTTAGTCCTGCAGATCCAGATCCAACTATCGCAATGTCATAGAGGTCATTCATAGTTATTTTCGTAATAAATATATATCAAGAATGATATTTTAACATATATTTACAATGAAAATCTTTTAAAAGGGGTCTTAAGGAGGGAAATCTGTTTATATGAGCAATATGCTCTATATATTTGGCAGATTCCCTCCTTGGCAACCTATTCATTTACAGGAAGAAGAAAGTACTGACTTCCTGTAACTCTCCAAACGGAGAGTTCTGTGTTATTTTGAGAGTCGATACCCAGATTCTCAAAAATATACCAAGAGATAACTGTCTCTCCTAACCCAGGACAGTTTTCCTCTACAAAGTAGAGATTGTCCTGTGGAATTTGGAAATCCCATGGAGGAGAGATCGGATCTTCCCAAGTACAAACCTTAGAACTTCGCAAGTAAAGACTTACTTCCACTAGGTTTGACTGGTAAAGATTTTTCAGAAGAATGTAATCCCCAGAGGGGAGCTTAGCTCCTGTCTTGTCTTCAGGAATTGCAACATTCTTTTCCTCTGGTAATATTACTACACTCCCTTTCTCTCTGGCTTTCTGCAGAGCCCAGTCTTGGGGGAGAGTGGAATCTTCAATCCCAGGACTCTCCGCACAAGCAGAAAGGAGTGCAAAACCCAAAATGGTAATGATCAATAACTTTTTCATCTCTTTCCTTTCAGAATGGGACCTCAAAAGAGGTTGATTAATAACGACATAGAAACATCCATATTTTGAATATCTTTATGTCGCTATTAATCCAGAAAGAAATATTATGAATAGGTCTTTTTAAAGAGCAGTTACTCCTTATGTACTAAGACAAGAAGGAATATATAGGTGTCCAACCTATAGTATATTATACCATTTTTAGAGATAATTAAACAATCACACCCCAACCCAATGTATTAGTCAATATTACTGGCTTATCCTCTCTTACTATAACCATATACTCAAACATAACACTATTCCCTCCATAAAGAGTTCTAGCAGACCATCCATCCTCATCATCTATACTAACTCCATTAACATCATCAACAACCTGACACTCTACACACAGCACCATCCCATCCTCTAATAATTCTCCTGTACCTTTCTTTCCGAAAGCAGGAACCTCAGGATCATCATGCAAAGTCTTTCCAATACCATGTCCTACAAACATTCTTAATGTATTGTATCCATTTTTCTTAGCTTCTTTCTCCATTTCATATCCTAAATCCCCAGTTCTGTTTCTTACTACTGCCTTACTTACTGCATTCTCTACAGCAACTCTACCAGCATTTAGAAGCTTCTGGTTTTCTTTGGTTGGTTCCCCAATACTCCATGTCCAACAGTGATCTGTATATATATCCTTGTAATATATACCAAAATCAATAGAGACAAGGTCACCCTTTTTAAAGGGGATATCTTTAGGTACTCCATGCACTGCAACATCATTAACAGAAATACAGGTATTAAAATTGTATCCTTCAACTCTCTTAAAAGCAGATTTAACACCATACTTTTTACATAAATATCCTGCTTGCATATCTATCTCCAAACCAGTCACACCCTCCCTAAGCTTTTCTCCTAAATGCCTTAATATCCCCACAGATATCTCTGCTGCCTCTTTTAATATTTCTTCTTCTTTAGCTTTTGTTACTATCATGATAGATTATACTACGATTGAAAAATTTAATTAATGATATACTCAATCATGCAAAAAAGTAAAAAAGTTAATACAGAAAAACTACTCTTCTTTGATACGGAAACGACAGATATTCAAAGTAAAGATATTGTGCAACTAGCATTGTTAAAAGAAGATGGCACACAACTTAATATGTACTTTAACCCAATACAGGAGATTAGCTTTACAGCAATGTCCATACATCACCTAACCCCAGAGTTTTTGCAAAAATTTACACCTTTTGAGAATGCAAAACTTCCTAAAGATTTTCAAGACCAAAAGTTTAAAGGAGATGATTTGAAGAAATATCTTGAGTATCTTGCTAAAGAATATATTTGGGTTGCTCACAATGTAGAATTTGACAAAGAGGTTTTAGAGAAGAAAGGTATAGAGATACCAAAAACCATATGTACATTCAAATTAGCTAGAAACATGCTAACAGAAAATGAGCTAGATTTAGAAAGTTACTCCTTACAATACCTTCGTTACTATCTAGGTCTTTACAAAGCAGAAGATAGTGATCATAACTGTGCGCATGATGCATTAAGTGATGTATATTTTCTCAGAGATCTGTTTGAATATATTAAGAAAAATAGTAAATTAAGTATCGAGAATATGATGCAGATATCCAGAGAGCCTGCATACATTAGGAATATTAATTTCGGGAAATACGCAGGATATGCACTAAGTGATGTTGCAAAAGAGGACAGAGGATATCTTGAGTGGATGCTGAACAATCTTACAGAGAAAGATGATCTAAAATGGAATATTGAGAGGGTGCTGGATAGCGGTGGTGGAACTCTGTTTGGGTAATTGGAAAAATTTACATATTAGAAGACATCAAGTATATTATTACATATGTTAAAAAAGAGAAGTAGCATAAAGTTTGGTGGAGCCTCAGGTCAGGGAATTAATACAATTGGTATGTTACTGGCGAAATCTCTTAATGATCAAGGATACAAAGTATTTGCTTACAGAGAGTATCCATCCCTCATAAAGGGAGGTATTGCATCTTACCAAGTAGATTTTGCAAACAACAAAGTAAATTCATCTTCGAGACAGTGTGATATTTTAATTACATTCACACAAGAATCTTTCGATGAATACCTTAAAGATACAAGAGAGAATGGTATCGTAATGTATGACCAGAAAGGAATTACTACAACAGAGCAACAACAGCTTTTCATTAAAAAACAGAATATTTCTTTAATTTTCCTTGATAGTGAAAAGATTGCAACAGATGCCGGTGGTACAAAGATTATGTCAAATGTAGTAATGTTAGGATTTGTATGGAAAACATTGAATTTAGATGTAGATAGTTTAACAGCAATTGTTTTAGATCATTTCAAAAGCAAGAATATAGATATAGTAGCAGAGGAGAACTGTATCAAAGCAGGATACAATTCCCCGACCTTTAGACCAGAATTTAAGGAGAAGATAGCTGTACCAAAGGCAGGATTTTTAAAACAAAGTAACTATATCATGACAGGAAACCATGCACTTTGCTTAGGAGCAATATCTTGTGGTGTTAGAGGATACTACGGCTACCCCATGACACCTGCTACCTCCATATTTAAATATCTAGGAGATACTGCTCAAGAGACAGGGATTCTAGTAAAGCAGGCAGAAAACGAAATTACCGCAGTACAGTTGGCACTAGGGAGTATGTATATGGGAACAAGAGCCTTAGTAGCAACCTCAGGAGGAGGTTTTGATCTAATGACAGAGACTCTCTCTTGTGCAGGCATGTCTGAGACACCTTTAGTAATTATCCTCTCCCAAAGAGCCGGTGCATCAACAGGAGTTCCTACATGGAGTGGGGCTGCTGACTTAAACCTAGCCGTCAACGCAGGACACGGAGAGTTTCCTAGATGTGTACTTGCGGCTAGTGATGTTCAATCTAGCTATACACTAGTACAAAAAGCTTTTAATGTTGCAGAGAAATATCAACTTCCAGTAATCTTACTTTCAGAAAAACAAATCTCAGAATCCATATTTAGCCTTAAAGATATTCCTAAAAACCTTCCCATTGAAAGAGGTCTAACAGAGAGACTACAAGGAGATGAACAGAGATATCAAATTACAGACACCGGAATCTCTCCTCGATGGGTTCCTTCTAAAGAAAGAAAACCATACCTGTCAAGTAGTGATGAGCATACGCAAGATTCAACCAGTACAGAAGTTTCTAAAGAAATTATTGAGATGGCAGACAAAAGGATGAGGAAATTAGAAGTTTTGCAAAATGAAATCCCTCAACCAACCCTCTACGGACAAAAGAATGCCCCCATCACATTTGTAGGCTGGGGAAGTGTAAAAAATGCTGTACTAGATGCTATCGAAGAGACGGTTAGTAGTAACGAAAAAAGTAAAATCTCCTACCTACACTACGAATATATCTACCCTCTACAAACAGAGCTTCTAGAAGAAATAATTTCAAAAGGACACAGATTAGTTTTGGTAGAGAATAATCAAACAGGCCAACTTGGAGATTTAATTAAGCAAAGCATAGGATATGAATTTAAAGACAAATTACTAAAATATGATGGGAGACCATTTTTTATGGAAGATATATTAGATTTTTTAAAAACTAAATGAGTATAAATATAGCTGATTACAATTCAGAAAATGCCTTTACGTGGTGTCCAGGATGTGGGAACTTTGCACTTCAAGTATCTCTTAGAAAGGCTCTAGCAGAGTTAAATATATCTCCTTCAGAGACATTCATAGCCTTTGATATTGGCTGTAATGGAAATGCTGCAGACAAAATCAACACATACGCTTTTAAAGGATTACACGGAAGAGCCATCGCTCTTGCTACAGGAGCGCATTTAGCAAACAGGAAATTCACAGTATTTGCAGATATTGGAGATGGAGGCTGTTTCCATGAAGGCCTAGATCATCTTGTGCACGCTATTCGATCCAACTATAACATCACTATCTTAATTCATAACAATGAAAATTTTGCCCTAACAACGGGTCAAGCTACAATTACAACTAAAAAAGAGAAACCTATGTACGGTCTACCCTTTGGAATCCCAGAGAGGAATTTAAATATCTCAAACTTTATACTTAATCTACACCCATCCTTCTACGCTAGAACATACTCAGGAGACCCAGTTCAAATGACTCAAATTATAAAGGAAGCAGTACAAAACCAAGGCTGTAGTGTAATTGAAATTATGCAACTGTGTCCATCATACAACAAAGAGTTTACTCCTCAATGGGCTACAGAGAATATGAAGAAGACAGAAGAGTTAGAAAAATACACACCTACTTCCTTTGAAGATGCACAAAACCTTCTTAAAAAAGATTCCATATATACTGGTATAATATTCAGAGATTCAAATATTCCTACTTTCTATGATTCTTCGCAATCAAGAAAAAACTCTCTTACTGAACTCACAGAAGAGGTAAAGGAGTACAATATTAAAAAACTTTTAACATATTTTAAATAGTAAATGGAATCATCAATACTTTCACCTAAATCAATTGCAATAGTTGGGGTATCGGAAAATTCAGAGAAGATAGGGTCTGTTATACTCAAAAACCTCATAACCTCTGAATACAATGGGAGAATATACCCTGTTAATCCTAAGTATGAAGAGCTACAAGGGAGGAAAGCATATCCTGATATTTTAGCAATTAAAGAAGATATAGATATGGTGTGTATTGCGATACCATCCCAATTTGTGGAGGATATTGTAGATCACTGTGTTACTAAAAAGGTCAAAAGTGTTGTAATAATATCTGCAGGATTTAAAGAAGTAGGAGAGCAGGGCAGGCAGTTAGAGAGAAGAATAGTCACAAAACTTAAGAACAGCGGTATAAGATTAATAGGGCCTAACTGCTTAGGATTCATAAATAACAAAGCAAAGATTAATCTTACCTTCGCTAGGGAAAATCCTGGTAATGGACAAATTGCCTTTGTCTCTCAATCAGGAGCATTTTGTACTGCGATTTTGGATATGGCTTGTGAGAAAAATTTAGGCTTTTCTCATGTGGTATCAATAGGTAACAAAGCTGATATACATGAGAATGAGCTTATGGAACTCTTTATTTCAGACAACGATATTAAGGCAATAGCTCTCTATTTAGAAGAATTTACTGATGGTAAAGAATTTGTCACCCTTTGTCAGAAAGCAAAAAAGCTCATACTCATAGTAGCACCTGGTAGCTCAGAGAAGACACAGGAAGCCATCTCTTCCCATACTGGATCTCTTGCTTCCTCTTTTGACACTACTATAGCAGCCATTAAGAAAGGGAATATGATCTATGCCGAGAACTCAAATGAACTCTTTAAGCTCATGAAGCTTGTCGATCTAAATGTTCTTCCAAAAAGCAGAAAAATTGGAATAGTGACAAACGCTGGAGGTCCTGGAATTATAGCGGTAGACCAGATTGAGAAGAAAGATATGATTCTTGCTCAAATAGGAGAAAAGACCACTCAGAAACTTCTAAAAGCTCTTCCTCCTGAAGCCAGTATCTCTAATCCAATAGATATTCTAGGAGATGCTCAAAGTGACAGGTTTGACATCACTATAAATGAGCTACTAAACGAGGTTTCTGTAGATAGCATCTTAGTAATACTTACACCCCAACTAATAACAGAAATAGAAGCTACAGCGAATGTAATAATCGAAATAATGAAGAAATCTTCCAAGCCCATATATTCCTGTTTCCTAGGAGGCAAAGACATCAGGTCTGCAATAAGGATTCTAGAAGAGGGTAATGCTCCTTGGTTTACAGATATTCAAGAAGCTATCAGATTAATATCGAAATTAGCCGAGTTTGAAGAGAACAAGGAACTTACTAAGGTTGTAGATTGTGAGGAGTACCTTAAAAAACCGAGATATAAAAAAGACATAACCGAATACATGGAAGAAGGTAAGAATACAGTTATACCTGACGAGTTAGGAATAAAGATTTTAGAAGAATTTAAGATTGACACTCCTGTGCAAGCAGTTGTAAGTAGTCTAGAGCAGGGTATAGATTTCGCTTCTACCATATTCCCAGTTGTAATAAAGGCGACTTCAGAGGACCTTGCACATAAAACAGATTTCAAAGCTCTCTACCTTGATATTAGGACTATCACTGAGCTTGAAGAGAAGTACAGAGAGCTTAAGGAAACTATTACAAAAACTACAGGGAATGTAGCACCTAAGATACTGGTACAACAAATGATTCCTGGGAAATTGGAATTCTTCATAGGCGCAAATAGAGAGGGGGGAGTAGATATATATGAGAAAGAAGGCTTAGGGTTTGGACATCTAATGGCAATAGGTCAAGGAGGTATATATACTGAGGTTTACGAAGATATCAGACACATATTAGTACCAGAGTGTAGAGAGAAAATAGAGGCAATACTTTCTAAAACTAAAGTCTCTCAGATTATAGATGGGTATAGAGGCAAACCTCCACTTGCAAGAGAGAAGATAGTTAATTTAATAATGGATATACAAAAGCTATTAATCTCCTACCCTGAGATAATAAGTATGGATATAAACCCAGTTATGCTTACAGAACAAAGAGCAGTTGTGGTTGATGCTAAATTCTATGTAGGATATAAACCGACTCAATTAGAACAGATTGATAAAGAGGATCTTACTGTCATAGAGTAATTATCAAATTCTTTTTGTACTTGCTTCTACAAATCCCATAAATAGGGGATGTGGCTCTAGAAATCTACTCTTTAATTCTGGGTGATACTGAGTACCAACAAAAAATGGGTGAACCTCTTTTGGTAATTCTACAGCTTCTATTAACATATCATCTGGACTCTTCCCTGACAATTTGAATTCTGATTTCTCGAAAATTTCTCTGTATTTATTATTAAACTCATATCTATGCCTATGTCTTTCCATAACAGTAGGAAGATCTCTATACATTCCATTTCCATGTTTTTTGTATATACTGTATATCAAAGAATCTTTCTGCAGATCACAAGGCCAGGCCCCTAATCTAATTGTTCCTCCATACTCTTTCTTCTTGATTAATTCTTGTTGCTCATCCATTAAATGTATTACCTGATTTTCTGATTCAGGATCTATCTCTTGGGAATTAGCATTTTCAATCCCAAGTACATTCCTTGCATATTCGATAGTGGCCATCTGCATACCGTAGCAAAGACCAAGATACGGTATTTTATTTTCTCTAACTAGTTGAACTGCTTTAATCTTTCCTTCCGCTCCTCTTGAACCCCAACCTTGGGGAATTATGACGCCGTCCATAGAAAGAAGTTCTTTCTGCTTCTCTAAATTACCTTCTAAATCATCTGCTACTATCCAATGGATCTTAGGTTCTAAAGAGAACTCCCAACAAGCATGATTTATAGCTTCCAAGACAGATACATATGAATCCTTTAGATCAAAATCTCCACTCTTGTAGTATTTCCCTACAATACCAATGTTTATACTCCTCTTAGGATTCTTTATCTTCTCAACTTTCTTTTTCCAGTTAGTATACAAAGGAGTACTCTTAGCTTTCATATCAAGTGCACTTAAGATCTCTTTCCCAATATTTGCACTCTCGAAATTAAGAGGGATATCATATATGCAATCTACATCGGGAGCTGATATAACATGGGATTTTTGTACAAAACAGTACCTACTAATTTTCTCTATCCTTTCTTGATCTAAAGAGACTGAAGACCTCGCTATTATGAAATCTGGGTGTATACCAAAACTATTTAGTTTCTGAACAGAAAGCTGTGCAGGTTTCGTTTTCATTTCTCCAAGCATTTGGGGGACAGGGAGGTATGTAACATGAATGTGTATGACGTTAGAAGGGTCTGTTAACTTCATGAACTGGTTGGCAGTTAACATCAAACCGTTACCCACCTCCCCAACTGTTCCTCCAATTTCAATTATAGTTACTTGTACATCATCACTCTTTGCTACTTGCTTAATCCAATCTACAACACTCTCTGGTATGTGATGATCCAAACTAACCCATCTTCCATCGAACTCTAGAGATCTTTCTTTCTGTATAACTCTTTCTAACACTGCCCCTAAGGTCATAGAATTAGGTCTAGCAAATGATTGGTTTGTAAATCTCTCATATGTCCCAATATCCATATCTGTTTCAAAACCATCTTCTAAAACAAAAGTCTCTCCATGCTCAAGAGGATTCATAGTACCAGCGTCAATATTGATATATGGGTCAGCCTTTAACATTGTGACCTTCTTACCGTACGATTTTAGGATAAAGGCAATAGAGGCTGCAGATACTCCTTTTCCAATTCCAGAAATAACGCCTCCCGAGATAAATATGTATTTTGACATGTTCTTGTTTTTGAGGTTATTGACCAATCTATCTAAATCAGTGATGAGTGTCAAGTATCCTGTAATTTACTCCCTATTCCAGCACCTTCTATCTATTTAAATATTTGATTCTTTCATTTTCATTAAATTTCTCTATGGAATAACGCAATGTAGTTCTAGATATTCTACTCCCATATTCATCTAGAAACTCTTTTAAAACACCAATATCCTCTTTCCCAACCTCTCTTAACATCCAACCCAATGCCTTATGTATTAAATCATGCTTACTGTCTAGTAACAGTTTGTTGAATTCTAAAATATCTTTAAAATCCTTTCCCTTGATGAACACCATCGTAGAAACAATTGCCACTCTCTGGTTCCAGATACTTTTACTTCTTACTAAATCATAGAGGAAGGATCTATCCCTTTCCCTCAAATACTCTCCAATAATCTTGTGTGCACTAGCATCTACTAAATTCCAACTATTTACCCATTTGAGATTCTTAACATAGTAATCATATATCTCTTTTTTTGATATCTTAACCCCATTCTCTTTTCCGGTATCTTGCTCTTCATACTGATATGTTAGGCACAGCAGAGCAAATAGCCTGTGTTCATGAATTTTACTAGTAATGAAAAAATCTAAGTCTTCAAGAGAAATCTTGTTTAAATACTTCTTACACAGCCTCCTAATATCTGGCACTGTTACACCAACAAACTGATCACCTTCTCCATATTCACCCTTTCCTGTTTTAAAAAATCTTTCTGAATTTTTAGCTCTTTGTTCAGAAGAGAGAGTTACAAAATCCCTTAGTATATCTTTTCTTAACATAGCTCAATATATTACAGAAACAAACAGTATACAACTCTCATTTAGAACATTTCATTTCATCTTGACCTACACTTCAAATCCTGTAACATGTACTCAGGGTATTTAATATGAAAGCGACTGGGCAATGCCAAGGACATTGCTACGAGGTAGGAGCTATCGAGTCATCAGCGGGTACTCCTAGGCTATATTGTTAGCCTAAAGGTTAAAACAAATAGATAAAAGTTAACCATCAATCCCTAAAGACAGAATGTAAATTATTAACTACACTAACATGTGCGGAATATTTGGATACTCAGGAAAAAAAGAAGCTAACGATTTAGTTTTTCAAGGATTAAAAAGATTAGAATACAGAGGATATGATTCATGGGGTATAGCTGTGCTTAATCAGAATGAAATATATCAATACAAAGATATTGGTATGGTTAAAGAAGACAGTAAATTAAAAAATCTCCCAAAGAGTAATATCGGATTAGGGCATACAAGATGGGCTACCCACGGTGGAGTAACCAAAAGTAATGCTCATCCACATATTGCCACTAGCAAAGATTTCACTCTTGTACAGAATGGAATTGTAGAGAACTTTGATACTCTTAAAACGCAATTAAAGAAAGAGAAGGAACAGTTTAAATCTCAAACAGATACAGAAGTTATTGTAAAACTAGTAGAGAAAGAGCTTGTAAAAGGTAAAACTCTTAAAGATGCTTTCATGAAGGCATTTAAAACATTACAGGGAAGGAATACTGTGGCACTACTAGATGCTAAACAGAACAGGATATATGCGATTAAAAATGGTTCTCCTTTGGTACTAGGTATATCCAAAGATGGTACATATATTGCATCTGATTCTCTCTCTTTCTCTCCTTACACTAAGAAGATCGTTGTTCTTGATGACTATGATATGGTTGAGATAGAGGGTTTGGAATACAAAATTAGTAATATTAAGGATGGTAAGATTAAGAAAGCAAATATTAAGACATTAAAGTATCAGTACGAGGATATAGATAAGGGGAAGTATGATCACTTCATGCTCAAGGAGATTGCAGAGCAACAGAAAACAATTCTGTATGCTACTGATTACACATCAAAGGAGTTAGAACCCTTGGTTAAAGCTGTAAAGAAGTCTAGAAAAGTATACCTGTTGGGTGCAGGAACAGCAGGGTTTGCAGCAGGGCAGATAGCATACTTTTTAAGAACGATAGCAGGAGTAGATGCTTTAGATATTAAAAGTTATGAATTTAAATCTTTCCTTCCTGTAATCTCTTCAGATGATTTAATAATTGCCATCTCTCAAAGTGGAGAGACAGCTGATACCATAGAGCCACTAGAAGTGTTTAAAAAGATGGGATGTAAGATTGCTAGTATAGTGAATATGTATGGAACAACAATATCAAGAATGTCTGATTTTGAATACTACATCAACGCAGGACCTGAGATCTGTGTAGCATCTACTAAAGTATTTACAGCACAGAGTGCTTGGGGATATCTCTTAGCAATGAGTGTTGTGGGGGAAGAGAAGACAGCTCACAAGAGATTAAAAGAGTTGTCTAAATCTATGGGTACCCTGTTTACACCGAAGAGTTTTGAATATATTAAGAGTAAGATATGTAGAGCTCTTAAAGATCATGAGCATTTCTTCATACTAGGTAAAGGAGAGAATGCTGCCATAGCGTTTGAGGGAGCATTAAAAATCAAGGAGATATCTTACAAGCATGTAGAGGGTTTTAGTGCAGGAGAATTAAAGCATGGAGTTATTGCACTAGTTGAGAAGGGGACACCTGTTTTCGGAATAATACCCTCAAAGGAGAATATAGATGATAGTAAGGATTTAGTAAGTGCAATGGAGCAGGTAAAGGCTAGGGGAGCGTTGACCATAGGGATAGGTTCTGGGGAATTTTCTAATTTAGAAATTTTTGATTACTACATATCTACTCCTCAAATTAATTCTTTAGGTAGTATTGCAAATGTAGTACCTTTTCAACTCATATCCTACTTCCTCTCTCTGCTTTTAGGTAATAATATAGATAAGCCTAGGAATTTGGCAAAATCTGTGACTGTTAAATAGTGAATATTTAGTTTACAATATATTTGTAGATTTAAATTTTAATATTAAATATATGGAAGAAGAAGTAGTAAGTAGTAGTGAAGAGGTAGTAAGTAGTAAGGAGGTGGAGAAAAAGGGTTCTTCTGGTTGTATGAAGGGTTTTCTCGTTTTCTTTTTAATACTTTTCTTTCTTTTACTTCTACTAGTAGGGGGAGGATATTGGGGATATACTAAGGTACTTAAAGCGAATGAGCCTGTAGATTTAGGTGTAGAGTATACAGAACAGGACTATCTTAATCTAATGAATGAGATAGGGTTGGAGGCTGATGGTTCAAAGCTTTGTATTGATTGTCCTACTCCGGTCTTTTCAGACCCTCAAGAAAGAGAAATAGTGGTTTCTAATGCACAGGCTTCTGCAGCGTTTGAATATATTAATAAGCATCTTAGTAATGCAAGTATATCTGGGACTCAGATTAAGATGGGGGATGGTGTAGCAGAGCTTTCTACAATGTTTACTTACCAGGGAAAGACTTTCCCAATATATATGGTTGGTTCCATATCAAAAGTGTCAGAGAATGTAATAGATGGACAGATATCTACTCTTAAGGCAGGGGCCTTGAGTGTTCCTGAGAGCATATCTTCGTATGTTACAGACTTTTTGGTTGGAACAGCTAATGAGAAGCTTTCTTTGGCAGGGGATGCTGTTAGGATAGATAGTGTTGATATCAAACCTGAAGGAGTAAATTTTAAAGGCTTAATACCAACAAAGGCTGAATAATGGATAGTAACAGGAACACATCGATAACTCTGTTTGTACTAATGGGTATTGGTTTCATATTAGTCCTTGTATACCTTTTTGTTGTGGTTCTCCCTAAGGAGAGTACAAATACCTTGGGGAGTTCTGATTTGGTATTGGATTCTCCAATTCAAAAATGGAATTTAAGATATTCTGAGAGTGGTATTGTTCCTTTCTGCAAGGATGGGAATGAGTGGTTAGGTATAGAGGTGGCTCCTGGGAGTGAGGTTTTTTCTTCTAGTGAGGGAATAGTTATTGGGGTTGAGGATAGTACAATAACTGTACAGGTTGATGCTAATATTAAGGTTCAGTATTACCCCGTTACTAATTTCGTAGTGTTTAGGAATGATCGTGTATCAAGGGGAGATAGTATGGGGAAGGTTAAGGAGGGTTATCTTAATTTAAGGGTAGAGGATATATCAAGGGGTTTGTATGAGTGCCCATATGACTATTTTAATGATTTTGGTAAGAGTATATTAGAGGATATGGTGTTGGGGGATGTAGGAAGTACTAATGACTTAAGGATAAAGATGTGTGAGTGTGATAATTTAGATTATTAGGTAGTAATATAGTATAATTCTTCTGTTAAGGTGGATGTAGCTCAATTGGTTAGAGCATCGGTTTGTGGAACCGAGGGTTGTGGGTTCAAATCCCATCTTCCACCCCATTCTTCGATTTTTGAACGTCAGCAAGCAAATTAAACGGAAATATGTAGTCGTAATGGAGCTTTTCGCCATCCCAAGTTATGCTCGAAAGTACTGTCGTAATTAAGAGCTTTCTATCCTCCAGTTCCGAGCGTTTGAATAATTCTGAACTATGTTTTGCAAGTTGAACTATGTATCCAGCTGTGACATAGAAGTCTTTTCCAACTTTTTCTACTCGATCCATTTTATCCTTTGCTAATTTCATCTGACTATCGTAAAGTTTCCATTTTTCTTCATAGAAGTCTTTAGTAATACGACTGTTCAAGCTGTTGTAATCATCATAAAGTTTTGATTGCTTATGTTTTGCATCATCGTATTGGAATCGAAGATTAGCCATTAAATCATCAGACATAATCTGACTGTCTGCGTTTAATTTCTTCAAATCACCCATAACTTTAGTTGCATCTTCTTCGTTTAATGTTATCCTCTTAAATGCTTCAGCAAATTGATTCGTAAGTTCTTTCTCTGTAACATATTTAGCTCCGTGTTTTCCTCTATATTCAGTACAGCAATAGTAGTTTTTCCCTCTTTGTTGCTCTGGCGACAATGCACAACCACATTTTGCACACCGAACTAAAGCTCTGTAATAGAATGGTTTCCCACCGTACTTGCTCTTATTGTCGTTTAGTAATCTTTCTGCCTTGATTTTTTGAACTTCATTATATAGATTCTCTGGAACAATTTTTTCGTAGATATGTGGATATTCAAGATTTTCCTTTTTATAGTAGCAATAACCAATATAGAATTTGTTGTTTAGAATATGACCTACTTTCGATTTTGCGATTTCTTTAGAATATTCTTCTTTAACCTTCTTAACTATTTGACTTTCAGAATAGGCTCTTGTTGCATACCACTCATACATTTTAAGGACAATTCTTGCATTCATTGGATCTTCAATAACTGTTTTCTCTCCTTTTTCTTCGCCGATGTTTTGATACCCAAATGGGGCTTTTGTAAGTATCTGACCTTCTTTAACTCGTTTATAGATATTTCTTTTAACACCGTCTCTAATTGCATCTGAATAGTATTGTGCTAATGAGGTCCCAATATTGAATCTAAATAAGTCTCCGGCCGGACTTTTATCACTGATTATTAATTTACCTTCTGATGGAAAATGGAATTCTACAAGACCTGACTTTCGAAGGTCATCAATATCCTTCATATTCGTGAACGCACTTCTCGTGAGGCGATCAATCTTGTCGCAGACAAAAGCTATTCTTTCTTTTTCAGATTTAAGCCTTTCTAATACTACTTCAAACTTGGCACGACCTTCTTTATATGCACTTTCATCGAAGTTATAAATGTCCTTATCTGTATATTCGAACTTCCCTTGTGCGTATTCCTTAAGAATTATTAGTTGAGGGTTTGTATCTTGTTCCTCTGTTGATACTCTTGCAAAAAGTATCGCTTTCATTAGAATGAGGCTTCTATTAAAGCTATTTCTTCTTCATCAAGCTTATACATATCGTATACTTTGTAATTTAAGCTTGTATTTAGAGCTTTGATTTCCCTATTCAAAGATTTTAATTCCTCGTCCTTTTTAAGATACCATTCGTGAAGATCCTCCTGTTTTTCGATGTCTAGACTGATTTTCTTTGAGATACTGGCTAAAATTTTATTCCAGCCCCACTCATATTTAACTTTAGTATTGTATGTGTCTAGAATAAACGACTCCAAATTGCTGATCAATTCCTTCTCGAGTATTTTCTTTTGGAGAAAAGTCGGATAGTTCTTAATAATGTATTCTGTATTTTGATTGTCTTCATAGTTCATCACAGGTAGTTTATTCGTGACAGGGTTATCAAAGTGCATCGTGCGAATCGCTTTCCCAAAAATAAAACGATATGCATACCAATTAATTAGTTTTGAATTAAGTAGCATTGTTAATACTACTGGATTAAGTTTCTGGTCTGTAATTGTTAGTTTGTTTAATGTGTCTAGGATCACATATCCATCGTCGTTCAACATTGTCGCGGTTATTTTAATATGATCTGTAGGATTCTCAATGTGTGCTATTAAGTTTTGTACTAATAAAACATTTTTACCTACAAGATAATCAGCTTTTTCTTCTTCATCTATTTCTATAAACCCTTTTTCAGATTTTATTCCCATTCTAGATATCTCAAATCCACCAATAGCTTTATATAATCCCGACTGCTTTAATCTCTTTTGAAACATTCCACCACGTTTATTATCTACAATGCTTCCTAACATCGTTGAATTGTTAAGAATCTCTTTTGCTAGACTTACTTCTTTCGGAGAGACACCGTTAAGAAGCAAATCAAACGGTTCAGAGTCACTTTTTGCAAGTATATGATTATCAATTATCGCCTCACCAATTAAATTCCCATTCTTGTATTTATCACTTTCAAAGCCCTTTTTGAAAATTACTATAACCTGTTCAAGTTTTACTTCTTTCCAAACCTTTCTACAATCGATAAGTGTTACCAAGTTATTAAGATATTTATTCCTGACTTTCTTATAAGCATTTGAGTATGCAAAAGCTTTTGGAATAATAAATCCTAAATATCCACCTTCCTTAAGTAAAGACATTCCCAAATCAATAAAAGCCACTACTGTATCAGAACTTCCTAATTTATGTTTGTTTGTTAAGAATTTTCTTTCATCAGGATTCAGTTTAGCCCCATATGGGGGATTACCTACAATAACATCAAATCCACCATCATTAAGGACTTGTGAGTATTCGTCTTCCCAATTAAAAGCTTTATCTCGAACCAAATCTTTATCATCAATTAGTGAATTTCCTGATTTGAAATTACCATCAAGATTTTGTAATGGTTCTGTTTTCTTTGCTGTCTTTAGCCATAAAGCAAGCTTTGATATCTCGATGCTTTCATTGTTCAGATCTACTCCAAAAATGTTATTCAGCAAAATTCCTTTATTTGCTTCGGCTGGATTGTAATCAAATAGTGTTACGGCTTCTCCTAGCGTTTCTTTCTCTAGCAACATTTCTTCGTGTCTTATCTTGTATTCATTCAATAAAAATGAGTGCACTTGATTAGGAAATGCACCACTTCCACAGGCAGGATCTAGCACTTTTACAGTTTCAAGTTTATCAGGATTTTCTTGTAAATATGATCCTAATGTATTTTCTACAATATATTTTGTAATGTATTCAGGTGTGTAATAGATTCCATCTTTCTTTCTTTTTCCTACTTTTTCAACGATTGTATTTTGATCTCCGGTTGAGATAGGAATTCCGTCTTCAGTTGTTAATATATCTCCCCCCTCTGTTGCTAAAATAATACTTTCTTTAATCTCTTCTAAATCTGAAATACTTTGCTCAAATATATGACCAAGTATATTTACATTAAGATCTGTTTGATAATCATAGTTAGACAATTGAATGATTTCTTCCCAGAAGCTATCTTTAATATGAAGATTATCAAGAATTTCATCTGGTTTGAATAATCCACCGTTATAAGCATTGATATGTGGCATTTCTCGACCTTTATCTATGGCTTGGAATAGACCTTTGAACTCGTTCCATACTCTTTCATCGCCTGTTGCGAATGAATTCATTGCTCTATCGTATGTTTTCCTTGTAATTTCAGCAGGTAACAGTTCAACTGTATCTTCACAAAAAAGGGTAAAAATAAATCTATCCAACAACTTTTGTGTCTTTTCAAGCAACACTTCTTGTGAGATCTCCCTATTGTTGTCAATCAGATGATTAAGTAAGCTCAATCGAATTGTTTTGAATTCTGAATAGAACTTTTTAGTAACATCTAACTCTTCTGTTGTGGTTTCCTTGGCTAATAGATCGACAACACTATCACCATCTTTTGAAATTAAGTTTTCCTTTGAAAGTAAGAAATAGAATCTTTTAAACTCATTTTCTTTATCAAGATCTAATACTTCAAATTTCTCGTAAAAAGCTTCTGATCGTTGCTTGTTATACAATCGAATCTCTCTAAAGTTTGAAACAATAATCCATACACATTTGTCTTCTTTATTTGCATATCTGTATGCCTGTTCTACGGGCGTCAGATTGCCGTCACGGTGTTGTTTCTTATCGAGAGAGGTACGAGCATCTTTTAACTCAATTACGACCCTTGTATCGTTCGTATCCTTTGTAAAAAATCCAAGACTTCCATCAGGAATTCCTGTTCCGGAATCTATTTGAGGATGTTGTTTCAAATTCCACTCTGCTTCTGTTTTTGCTACAGAGGTGTCGTATGGATAACCTAGAATTTCATCAAAAAATGTTTGTAAGAATTTACCTTGAACACCAATTTCGTTTGTCTTATCGAGATTCCTATCTTTTAGAGCAAATTGCCATTTATCGATCAGATCCTTAATCTTTTGATGCTTTTCACCTGTTGGGAAACCGAAGCTGTTGTATTTCTGTTGTAGTAACTTCTTGTTTATTATATTCATAGGTTGATAAAGTATATCTACTTTTCTTCATTTTTGAAAGCGTCTTTATACGAAATAAGCTTAACAGGTTCATATTTCTGTAACTTCTCTGTAATGAAATTAAAATAGTCTGGAGTATTTCGTTTGAATTCTAGGCTATTTATCCGATCTCTTAAGGTATACCAAGATTTTCTAGAATAATGTGATTCAACAATTTTTCGTAGATCTCGTACACCAATACTATTTGCAATTTCCAAATATGCATAAGCAGATAAAATTGTGTTTAATCTCGCATTGGGATTATATGCAAGAGTAGATTGTATAAATTGTTGCTTACCTTCTCTAATAACTGTGAGAGCTTGGTAACTTTGTAAAACATCTTTCCAAATAGAAGAAAGAATTGTTGCCGATACCTTTGTACTGAAGCAGTCTTTAAATGTTTTTGGTTCTGGGTAATGTTGTTGTAATTTCCGTTTTGAATTATATCGGGCTTCTATTCTTAATACTTCAAAGGGCTTTATGATTTCAAGATTATCAAAGAGATTCATTTGAATAAGATTCTCTTTCTCAATAGACCTCTTTTCACTTATTTTCGATTGAAGTAAGTCTTTCTTTTTATCATAAAAGATAAGCTCAAATGCGTTTGAATGATATCGTAGGCTGTTCCCACCATTTCGATAATCTTTTTCACTAATGTCATATCGCAAACTTAAATCAACTTTTGATAGATCTTGAATTATTAAATATGGAATTAAAAAGTTATCCAATACAATGTTCTTTGAGAAATGAACCTTAACAAGATCCGCATTTACTAATGTATTTTCATTTACGACTACGGACATTGATAACAGTCGATCTTTCAATTCTGAAACTACATTATTGAAATCTTCATCAACTAGCTCATCAAAGTTATTGCCGAACAGTAATTTAGGAGCTGAAAATTGAATGTAAAGAAATACTTCAGGCTTATTGTCCGTCCATCGCTTTCTTACGGTGAGAGAGGGTTTATATATCCCTCTCTCGTAATCGCTTCGTGTAGGATTGCTGTAGGCTTCTAGATAGCCCCTAGATCCAAATCTAGCATATGGTGGCTGAAACAAGTTTGTAGTGTCAGGGCTAAATTTTGAATGATCTATAATATGAAAATCTTCTTTATTCAATCGAAGTGTTATTGTGTCTATCATTTTGTATTCAAGCTCAATTTATCCTGAACTTGTTTGAATACATCTTTATCAATCAAACTTCTGTATTTATGCTCATACTTTTGGTCGGTAGATTTTAAGTAGATCAAGCCAATATATGCTTCATTCCCTAAAATCTTCTTTATTGCTTGTCTTGATAGATTTGTTCCGTGTTTGCGATTAATCGTTTCAGCTAGCATTGATATTGTTAAATCTCCATTTAGATATGTGCGAAATATATCGTAGACGGTTTTTGCTTTCTTTATATTTACGCCGTTTCTCGATGAATTATGTTCATAGCCATACGGTGGTGAAGATATAAACTCTCCACTTTTTACTCTCTTTTCGATCCCTCGAAGTATAGAATCTCTCATAGATTGACTATAATATGCTCTTACAGCATCATTAAGGTCCTTTTTTATTGAGTCAATATCTTTAATTAATTCATTTTGTTTCATAACTTTTAATTAATAATTTATTAAGTTCTTTTATGACTTCTATTTCTATTAATTCCCCGAAGTCTTTCCTGATTGGGTGAAAAATATTTATATCTTGTTTACCTCCTTTCTTTGTTGGATAAACTAATCGATATCCACCCTTTAATCTTGTAAAGATCGCAATAGATCCTAGATAAAAGGTGTTATCATATATAAAGCTACAAAACCCAACTAAACCATTTTGTGGCTTTACTAATTGAATCTGAATTTCACTTATTTTCATTACCATTTTTTACTAATTTAACTTTGTTGTTTATTTTGATGAGAAGATAAATATAGCGGGTTAAAGGACTTTCCAAGTCAATCAACTGCTGTGGAGTTTCAATAATTTTTGTTTGATTCTTTTTTCTTTTCATCTCAATAGTTAGATGAGTAATTCCTCATCATATTGAGATCATTCTGGCACAATGGGGGTTATACAACGTTATATAACTTTGTTATATCAGGTATAATATCGGTATAAATTCAGACGTTATAAGGATGGCGAAACGGCATCAAATATTGTTAGAAGAATTCTTCCCTGAAGTTGATAAGCTTCGTCTTGAGCAAAAAATGCTCATGGAGAAAATGATCGTTAAAAATGGAAGGCTGAATGATGTTGTTCTTCTTTATTTCTCTACTCAAACGAATTCTGCTTGGGAAGACATCTTTTTCTCATTGAGATTATTAGAGAATGACGAAATTGAACATTTCGCTTTACCAATAAGAAGCGTTTTTAATAAAGTTATAAAGTTGCTCTATTTAAGTCATCAGTCTGATGAAAAGAGAGAGGAGCTATGTCGAAAAGATTTTCTTAAAATTGCATCTTTATTCTATGAGATATCAGTTGAGGAAAAAGACAAACTAATCTATAAAAAGAGCTTTGATGATTTCAATACGATAGGACTTAATATTACGGATACAATTAAGTCTTTTCCTATAAATATGAAGGATATGTTAACGAGAGTCTTTCCAAACGAGGTTGATACTCTTTACTTCTTCTATTCAGATTTAAGCGAGTATGTTCACGGTAATGCATTATTTAATTTTCGTAAGGATAATTATTATCCATCTGGTTTAGACTTAATTGGGAGATTCGCTTTTGAATTGGTCAAAGTGAATGATTGGCATCTTAATGGAGAACCATCAGATGATATGGTGAAATTCCTGGATAAATGGAATGAGAAATTCTCATCTTTATCTCAATAACGAGCGATCTATTTTTATTACCTTTTTGCTCGGTTTTATAAATACTGGAATTTCAAATGTTTTGGTTGCTCTTTCATTTAAGGATTTAATTAGCTGATAAACAGTCTCCTTTTTCAATTCATTATAGCTTTCCTTTGTAGCCTCATCTTTTATTCCTTTAATAACCCCTTCGACAAGATATTCTTCTTCTGGTGATTTGAATATAAATTCAAAAATATCCTTTGTAATTGAATCTTCAAGCAATGGTAGCTGTTTGTCTTTATAATATATAGTCCCTTTTTCATAATGGATTTTGTCTCGATGTCTATCTTGCTTTTTAAGGAATAAGAATACACTGATCCAGGCAGATTTAATTTCATCTATAGAAAACCCTTCAATTGTAGAGTAATCAATTCTAGTATAAGTTATTGGCAAGGGCTTTAAGAAAGTTAATATTTCTTTAGAAATTGTTTTTTGCTCTGTATTGTAATCAACTAATTGGTTTAGATAAAAATAGTTATACCAAGGCTTTGTTCTTTGGTTGCTTTCAAAAGTATTGAGCAGAGTTAAATAATTCGAATAATTGTTGAAGTATTCATTAAATCCTAGTCGATATGGCGGATATTCATCACCTGAAACTCGATCAATTTTGCCATTCAGAAAGTATTTATAAAATTCTTTATATTTATTGTTGTATTCTTTGTCTAATCCTAGATCTTTCATATATTTCTCAAGAATATCCTGAAATTTATTCATTATAATAATTGAAGAATAAATATTTTTCTTGGTATATATGAAAAGGTTGTTTGAAAGAGAATCTAGAGAAAAGAATACTGCTTTGGATATTGGATTCTTATTATAGAAATCTAGAAACCAATTATATGAGTTTTCGATTTCTTCATATGCTTTTTGATGGGTAGTCAGTAAATCATTGAAATGTATTTGATTTTTATTAAATTCCTGTTTAAATCTTGTTTGAACAATATTGTCATTATTAAGTAAAGTAAATGTTTTTAGCAGATTAGTAGAAATTGTTTTCTCATCAGAACTCAACAATATTTCTGATTGCTTTTCTAATTCAGGTGTTATTTTAATTGTTTTCATAGGTCATTACTTTCTATGACCTATTATACTACTTATTTTTATTGGGATACCGAGTTATTCCTCAAACATCGATGAAGTAGCACTTGAAGTTCTATCAGCGGGTTTATACTCGAGAACCTCAAGAATCTCATAGATTGGGGTAAGCAATTCTGTTCCTTTGATCTTTCTTTTCTCTTTTAATCGGACCTTTAATAAATCTTTCGAAAAAGGTCGGATTTCACCTGATTGAATTTTATCTAGGAATGACTGATCCTTAATTGTTGCGTTAAGAATCATATTTCCTTTCCTAAACGACCAGTTATCACTTTGTCCTTCGTAACTACCTCTCTTAAAGTTCAAATGCGTTGTATATTCACTTTCACTTTCTTCATCAGCCAATACATTAAGCTCTCCTTCTGAATAACCTCTAAAAGCTTCTAGATCTTCTTTGGTGTTCGAAACGGGATTGTCTTCGTCATCTTTCAAGTATGACATATAGCTATCGATTCCTTCTTTTTCTAGTAATTTCCCATATGCTGTGTAAAAGTGTTGATGGATGTTCTCATTTTGATACAGAGTATCAACATTCAGATTCACAGTTACAGAGTTATCCTCATAGTTTGTATACTTTATATCTCCTGATTCTAGCTTCTCGATCTGCTTTGGAGGTTTTCCTTTCAGCCATTTTATCAGCCCTACTAGACTTAAGCCTGTTCCACCGCTTATCAATCCAATCCACTCAAGGACTTCTTTAATCTGCTGTACATTCTGTTGTGAAGTAAAGTCAAGTATTTGTTGAACATTTGTTTGAGCAAATAGAGCAATATCAACAATGAAGGATCCTTTTTGAAAGGGGCGAACATTTACACCAATCTCACGTCGTTCAGGAACTAGTACTTCATTTGCAGTTTTTATTGTATTTCCTAAAGCAAGAAGTGCTGGTGCTAGCTCGAATAAATCAATTCCGTTGTCTATATCATTACCATCTAAACGGATTATCAAATTTGAAGTTGTATTTCTGATAGCTTGAGGCATACTTAACTATATTAGTTTTATGAAAAAAAGTTAATAGCTTATAAAATACTAGAAGTAGTATAATCATAGTATGAAAAATCTTGATGCAGAAACAGTAAATAAGTATCTAGTACTTTTAGTAGAAATATATAACGATTATCTAGCAAATCTTCGAACAAAAGCAAAATTAATAGATATTCGCACTATATATGGATTGAAGACTGACTATATATATCACCAATTAGCTATGGTTTGCGAAATTATGGAATTTGTCTCTTTGATTCCAACAGAAACTACCTCTAGGAAGAATTTTCTATTCTCACCTTTTATTCGAATGATTGTTGATAGCCAACTTGAAAGTATCTTTATTCTAAAAGAGAAATGTGCGAAAGTTATCGTCCCATTACTTGATTTAAAGTATATGATCTTTATTGAATCTGTTGTTCGAAAAACAACATTTGAGTCAATAGAAGGTGCAAAGAAAGATTTCGTTAAGCAATTTAATGATCTGATTAAGGAATTTGAATATGATGTTAATAAGTTTGATGATATAAAATCACTTGATGACTATAAGAATCATTACTCTCGATTATTTAGTTCTCCAAAAACGGTAATAAACAAATATATCCCAGATAAAATGCAAGAAGAGTACACTTGGAATATTATCTTACAATCTGAAACCACCCATATGAGAGCTAGCACGGCTATGATTTTTTCAAAGCTAAATCCTCGAACACCTAGACTTTACGTTTTAAGAAGTGCATTTCATTATTTGAGTATGATCTTCGAAATAAAAGAATTTACTGACGATGTCCTAAAGGATCGCTTGACTGATTTGAACACGGAATTAATTGAGACTTATAATACCAGAAGCTTTCTTTTTAGTTTTCGAAAAGGAACAAACTAATTGAAATAAGGCTCAACTTTCATTTGTTGAAATAGAAGCTTTATTCCATTAAGCAGTATTGCGGTATCAACTTCTCGTAATGATTTAATTAGTTTATGCTCGAAACACGCCCAAGATTTAACCCCATTCTTGAAATTTATTATAATAATAAATCAAGTTAAACGAATTTCCTATTCCTAAAATATAGCTTGTATTATTTGAAATTTTGACACATACTTATCTTAAAGTAATTCACAATTTTATAACTATCTATATCATGACAAAGAATATAAACCTTGGTAAAATAATCAGTTGTTTTACAATAGTAATCCTATTTTCTATTCTTTCCACCTCTACTACAAATGCAGGGGTAGCAGTTCAAGGCTCTAGTTATACAATCTCTGCTGGAGGAAGTGTCAAAATGTACATAGAAAAATCTCCAGATTTTAGAGTAACGTGTTCCTCGGTTGTAGAATCTAGAGTTATAACTGGAGATGCCACTGGCCAATATCCGAGCATGAGTGATTTAAATGCAAATAACTGTGACGATTTAATAGTTATTGGTGATCCAGATGCACTAGGAGAAGAAGGGATAATCTCTATTAATCGTATTGAAATTACACCTGCTGCGAATTATTCTATTGAGAGTCTAATAGTAGATGGAGCTAATAAAGGCTCTGTATCATCATATACTTTTGGAGGAGGACAACACACCTTTTTTGTTACTTTTAAAACAGTCGCGCAGGATGAGACTCCTACTGTTCCAAATGATTCAACTCCGCCTACAACTCCTACTGTCACAAATGAACCACCTCCTAAAGATTCTACGCCCTCAACTACAAAACCAACTGTTAAAGATGCAACAAAAAACACACCAATCGAAAGTGTAGCTGAAGAGGTAAAGGATATTACCGAAGATATAAAAGAGAATGAAGAACCTGAAGTAGTAAATAAAGCCATATCAAAACAGGCAGAACCTTCTAAAAAATCAAAATCTTTGTTTTGTACTCTATTACCATTTCTAATCTTACTATTACTCTTACTGCTACTTCTCTTATTCCTAATTTTTAAAAGAAGGAGAGAAGAGGAGGACGATCCTAAAAAGAAGAAAGCAACATTTAACATAAAAGATATTTTCAAAAAAAAGACAGCAAGATAATGGACTCATATTTTATAATGTAAACGAGTGCTTTCTGACGGCTTGTTTACTCTGTATCTTCTTTAATTATAAATCTTCCTAACATCACTCCACCATCCACTCGAGAAATGAATCTCTTCCAATCAGTAATAAATCTATGATAAACTTTGTAAATCAAATAAATTATATTTAAAACCATATGAAAACAAATAAAAAAAATAGACTATTATTCTTTTTATTAATTACAATCGGTTTTTCTTGGATCCTATGGATACCAAAAGCATTGATAACTCATGGTATAGAATTCCCCAAATTTTTAGAAGACTTCCTCTTAAGCCCATACAACCCTGCAGCCTTTGGCCCCTTAGTCGGAGCACTTATAGCAACTTATTTAGATGACAAATTCGAAGGAGTTAAAATACTCCTTAAAAAAGGTATTAACTTTAAATTTAAACCTATCTGGTATATTGTAATCTTCTTTATGTTTCCTGCTATTACGTTCGCTTCACTATATCTCTTAAAAACATCTGGTACATATACCTTCAACTTTGAAATCTTTAAACAACCCCAAGAAGTAATATATTGGTTTTTCTGGATGCTTCTACTCGGAGGACCACTACAAGAGGAGTTCGGATGGAGAGGTTACGCTCTTGATAAATTACAAGAGAAACATTCCGCTTTTTGGTCAAGTATCATTCTGGGAGTTATCTGGTTGATATGGCATCTTCCCTTATATTTTATAAAAGACGCAGGTACACAGTATTCTTCCCTTATTTCTGTTGAATTAGTCTCTATGATGATTGGGACATTAGTTACAATGATAATAATGTCTATAATTTTCACATGGGTATACAACAATACAAACAAAAGTGTTCTTGCTACATTGATTTTACATACGACATTAAATCTATCCTCTCACAAGCTTTTCCCTGTTTTTGAGTCTCCAGACTCCATGCCTTATTTCACAGCTATCATAACAATCGTTGCTATTTTAATAGTATCAATATGGGGAGGTAAAACATTAAGCAAGAATAGACTTGCAAGTTTTATTAAAAAGAAAGAATCTTAACATACCTTTGCACCAATCTTTATGAAAGAGATATATATACTCGAAGGGTAGGGGGGGTATTAAATATTTATACTAAAACTGTTTCTAACTTTAACCCACCAGCCACCCCATACTTGACATCCAACCATTTCAATGTAATAATGGCAATACCTAATTG
>CAZUDZ010000004.1:0-50633 GCA_964618765.1 uncultured Candidatus Saccharibacteria bacterium
TGTAAATCCGACTCCTTCGGGATACACTGGTTCAAATCCAGTCCTCTGCATTTTCCTGTCTTGTTTTCTCTTGAATTTATAATATACTTTTATAGATATAACTTTAGCTTTACAAATATATGAACGATACAATGGGTGTGATTCCCTTCTTTATATTTGCAATACTATCATTATCTGTAGTAGGCACCGTTGTATATTTGATACTACAAGCGATTAAAGATAAGGAAGGAAAGAAGAGTAAATTTAAATTTCCGATAAAGTTCCTTTTTCATATATACCTTTATTTAATGGTCTTCCTCTCTCTTGGCATCGCCGTTATTGGTGCTGCGACTGCGTTTAGAGCTGCTTTAGCATACAAAATAGGTACTCCTTTCTCATATACTCTATATAGTGGAACTTCACTTGAGGAGGTTAAGATGTATGATAGTACAATTAACGAAGAGACCTTCGAAGTATGTCCTCATGCTGAAGTTTTAGAAATAGGTGATTCTGAGTTTTGTGTAGATTATCAAACACAAAAATCAGATTTAATTGGTGGGCTAACTCTTCTAATTTCAATGAGCCTTCTATGTGGTATTCATTGCTTTGCGCTATCCAAAACCTCGGTAGGAAAAAGGGAAGAATGGCTCGATAAGATATATGTGTTTGCATCATTGATTCTTTATAGTGTAATTGGTCTAATATCGATTCCTTTATCTATATCTCAACTAACAAATTTCTTAATCATTAAACCAGAGAATTACTCCTACTCTACTCCCGAAGCTCCTGCTATGGCGATTGGCATTGCTGTATTTTCTCTACCTTTATGGATATATTTCCTGTTAAGGGTCTCCAAAGGGAAAAACATGGAGTAGTGCTGTAAAAAAGAAAGGAGTTTGTATATAATAGAAGCCTGCGCTGGATTAGCTCAGTTGGTTAGAGCACATTCATGGTAAGAATGAGGCCCTGAGTTCGACTCTCAGATCCAGCTTTTCATTTCTCGACTTTTTTCTTGTTTTTTGGTAATATACTCCCCAATATTATAGGTTTATATTATTTTGATACTTATATGACGCTCGAGAAGGAACAATTTGTCACGGCGGATGATCTTGGTCAAGATGCGCCTTGCAGTAGCCCCATAGAAGAAATCGAGGTGTCTGTCAATCTTGCCGAGGAGGAAACGATGGTCAGAATGGTCGACACTATAAGTCTCCACCTCTTAGATGTTGAGGAGGATTTCCTAGGATTGATCCCAGTAGAAGAACATAACGATAACAACGGCATAGATCCCTGGGATGTGATAAAGTACTACACTAAGTCAGTAAAGCTCAAGCAAGATTTAAGCTACAAAATCCCTCACTACGGCTCTATTAATTTAAATGTAGATACCAACAAAGAAAATCCATCCGTAAACGATGTGGTATCAGTATTAGTGTTAACAGAAGCGGTATTAAACACCAAGTTTCCTGTAGTAGAAGGCGTATCTCTACACAATTTGGAAAAACCTTTTCAAGAATATACCAAAGAGGATCTTCTTGAGAAGTTAACACTTCAGAATGAACAACAAGAACAGGAAAAATGTATAAGGTTAAAAGACCTTCTTTCCGACACATACCCTTTCTTAGAAAAGGGTATCAGAGATATAGAGGAACAACTTGAATATGCATTAAGCAATCCAGAGAAATTTAAAGCTGATTTTAGGAGAAAGAGTGAGAATAAAGCAGAGAGCTTGCGAGACGTAAAGAAGTCTCCAATTAATATTCTGAGACCTTCTCCTACCGCAATAACATTAATTACTCTTTCTCTAAGTTCTTTAACAGGCTGTTCTAAAATAGGAGCTAACGCTCTCTTCTCTCAACCCATAATTAATAATGCCCCTAAACTCTCAGAAAAGAGGCCTGAAACAGCAGATCAAGTATCTAAGGTGTCCGAACATTCCGACACTATACCTGAATATATACCGTTCCTACAGGAAGATATTTCTACCTATATCCAAGATAGCTCAAATATCCCTACTAAGATACAAGAAAATTTGGAGTTTAATGAAGCACTGCTGAACATAGAGGAATGGAAAGACTTCACCGTAGAAAGAAGAGAAGTTATGCAACCTAGATATACTGTGGAGACAACCAGTAGCACGCCTATTTATCTTATTCCACTAGAGAAGGATCTTTTTGTAGATAAAGATAAAGCAGTGTTAGAAATCGAAGTACCTTCAGGAAAAAACTTCGAAATAGCAGAGAAGATAACTCTTAAGGGAGACTCGGGAGAAACTATAACTTTCGGAGTATTGGCAAATACTTTTGGTAGTAGAGTTACTCCAGTAATGCTTTTAGAAGCGATGGACCCAAATGGGACAACTAAAGAATTTACAGTTTTAAAAGAGGATACAGCAAATACAGCAACCTACATAGTACTACCTGACAACATATATCCTAATAAAATTCAGAACATAGTAAGATCCATGGCTTACATATCACAGTATCAAGAATTAAATGGACCTTTTCAGAAAGGAATCGAGTACTCATTCATAGATATAATCGGCTTAGAAAATTCAACACAAAGAGGAAAGTATGTTCAAGGTTTTACCAGTACGGCAGCAGTTGTTAATGCAGGAGGTGTATGTGCTGGGGCAACAGCTTTTTCTTCATTAGTACATGGATATAGTGGCAACGATGTAGAGATAGTAGAACAGTGGGGTCACCCAACAAGATACTTCCAAGGCGCCTACTCTCCTTCGGAATATCTAGTAGATGCAACTGTTGATCAGCAAGGCACATATTCATATGATTTCCGCTGGATACAACCAGAGAATCTTTATGTAGAGATTGATACTACTTTAATTCCCGCTAATCCACCATCTACAGACCCTCTTGCGAAACCATCCGACAATATATTTATACTCTCTGTTTCCTTTACAAAAACTCTCCCTAAAGATCAAGGTGATCACCTGTTAAAAGCTCTCGATAAATATATCTCTGACAGGGAAATTTCTTTAAACCAATCAACCTCTCAGATTTTAGAACCCAAGATCTCTACATATGAATTAAATGAAGAAACTAGCAAAGCTTTCTCTATGCTCTACAACCCTGAAGACATATCCACCTTCGAGCAGGAAATTGCCAAAGATCCCCTTCTACAAAACATCATACAGTTACAGGAAAGTGTAAATTCATACCCTCTAGATTCAGACCAAAGTCTGGGAGAATATTTAAAAGGTACAAATTGGTATAAGAATATAATTCAAGAAAGAGACAAGGACACTGTAGATACTGCACTCCGTTTTGTCAGCTATACCAATATTGATACTCAACCTCTACAGTGTGTAGGATATGTTTCTATGCTCTCGTTAATTTATCCAGAGCTAAATATTCAAAATGTGGGAGGAGCTCCGGTGCCTGATGCAAAAGCTCTTCTTCCAAGAGAAATCCTAGCTAGCTCTAACTATGACATTAGAAGTATGGGAACAGGTTTTGGAGGACTAGTCTATTCAGGCAAATCTACTACCATAGATTTCTATCAGGTCGGAGATGAATTTGTTAAGATAGAGGGAAATTGGGGACATATTGGGGTTATTATTGGGAAAAAAGTTGATCCAGATGGAGTAATTTCTCTCTTAATAACAGACTCGAACAGACTTTCCGATGGAAGAATCAGAACATTTACAGTAACCGAAAGAAACATAGAGGAAATACTAGGTGTCACACCTCGGTATATAATTAGGTCTGTTCCTGCAAAGAATCCCCTCGATTAGTTAGAAAGATTAATACTAGTACCACAAGCCTCATTTGAGTTCTTAGCCTACTCTTTGCTTCACTTCTCAGTTATCTTCTCATTTCTCGCTACCTACTGTATAATTTACTCTTATCTTAATTTACAGTCATATTTAAATGAATGCAGAACAGAGACAGAGTGAGTATTACGAGAACAGTAGTGTCATACAACAATTTCCACCCATGGAACTTGACTCTTCTACCTTAGAAAGCTTAAGTGAAAGCCTAAATACAGTAATTGACACATTTGACCTTAGAGAACATATGAATGCAGGGAAGAGTGTTTATGCAGAATACAAAGGGAGAAGAGGACCCTCCTTTAGAATACAATCTTGCGAGAAAGATGAGGCAGAAAGAGATATCTTAATAATACAATCTGGAAAGCAAATGCAAATCAAATATGATCCTTTCGGCAAATCCATAAAAGAGGTTGCCGTTCATAATTTTGATGACGGTTACAAGAAAGCTCTTAGGGACTGGATTACTCCAGGAGTGTTCAACAGCCTTAAATACATGTGGGACAATGACAATCTTAGCTGGAAAATTTCGAAGAAAGATAGTAATAATATTTGACCTACTCCATTATTTTCCATATAATACGAAGTATTTTCCCCGTATTCTTAATTTGATCCCAAAATACAATGGCTAAAGTAAAAAGAAATATAATTGCCTTCAAGTGCGAAGAGTGTAACATGAAAAATTACACAGCATTTAAAAGCAAAGCCTTAACAGAAAAAATAGAGAAGAAGAAGTACTGTTCTCAATGTCAGAAACATACAGTACACAAGGAGACCAAAGTCAAACAGTAGCTCTTTACTTTAATTAAGGGCCCATAGTTTCAATTGGTAAAACAGCGGTCTCCAAAACCGTAGTTCTCCGTTCGAGTCGGAGTGGGCCTGCCAATATATATTAGAAAGTAGATCTATGAAATTAAAAAATATATGGTTAGAATTGAAGAAAAGTAAATGGCCATCTAAGAAGGAAATTGTTCAATTAACAATATACACTCTACTTCTTTGTGGTATAATCGCTCTCATAATGGTCGGTTTAGACCTAGTGCTCTTTAATGTTAGAGACTGGTTTCTTAATCTTTAATTAAATAACTATGCCAAAAGACAAAGTAAAAAAAGAGGTGAAGAAAGAAAAGAAGACAAAAAAGGTAAAAAAGGACTCCGTAAAGAAATCTCCTAAAAAGAAAGCCAATCCAAATGCTAGATGGTATGTTTTAAACATAAGGACCGGGTATGAAAACAGTATCCAGAAGGAGTTAAAGCAAAGAGCAGAGGCAACAGGCATGGAGGATAAAATTGTAGACATCTTAGTTCCTGTACAGAAGAAGATTACTGTTAAGAAGGGAAAACAAGATGTAATAGAAGAAAAGATATTCCCTGGATATATTCTTGTTAAAATGGAGCTTGATAACAGCACATGGGATATTGTAACTAATACCGAAGGAGTTAGAGGTTTTGTGAAAACAGATAAGTATCCTAAACCACTAGCAGAGTCAGAGGTAGAAGCAATTACCAAATTTATGGAAGTAGAACAACCCTCTTTCAAGAGTTCCTTTACAATTGGAGAGGCTGTTAAGATTACCGAGGGAGCCTTTGCTGATTTTATTGGAAGTGTACAAGAGATAGATACTACGAAAGGAAAGATAAAAGTCCTCATCTCCTTCCTTGGTAGAGAAGCTCCAGTAGAGCTTGATCTCTCTCAAGTAACAAAACTTTAAATACTATATATGAATTATTATTAATATGGCAAAAGAAATAAACAAAATTATAAAGATAACAATACCTGCAGGACAAGCTACTATGGCACCCCCTATTGGTCCTACCCTGGCCCCTTACGGTATTAACACTCAAGACTTCTGCGCACAATTTAACGAGAAGACAAAAGAAGATCAAGGGATATTAACCCCTGTGGTATTAACTATCTACAAAGACAGATCATTTGGCTTTATACTTAAAACCCCCCCTACCTCAGAATTAATAAGAAGGGAATTAAAAATCAAGAGAGGTTCAGGGAAACCTAACTTAGAGAAAGTAGGAAAACTCTCAAAAGAGCAACTTAAAAGAATAATCGACATAAAAATGCCAGATCTAAATACATCTGATCACGATCAAGCTGCGAAGATAATAGCAGGTACAGCAAAACAGATGGGTGTAGATGTCGAACTTTAATTAATATAGGATATTCATTATGAAAAGAGGTAAAAAGTATAAAAAAATAGTTAAAGGATTAGATAAATCTGAAACATACAACTTAAAAGAAGGAATAGAGAAAGTAAAACAACTTTCTTACTCTAAATTTGTTGGCTCTCTAGAATTACATGCAGATATTAATATTCCTAAAGATACAGATCCTAAATCTATTAAAGGAAGTCTGTCTCTCCCACACTCTCAAGAGAATAGTGATATCAAGATAGCAGTCTTTACCAAAGAGAAACAGGATGAAGCAAAGAAAGCAGGAGCAGATTTCTATGATTTTGAACTTCTAGTTAAAGATATTAAAGATGGAAACATCAATTTTGATGTAGCAATAGCTACCCCCTCAATTATGTCAGAGATAGCGGTACTAGGAAAAGAGCTTGGACCTAGAGGTCTTATGCCTAATCCCAAGGTAGGTACAGTTACAGAGGATATAGCTGCTGTAGTAGAAGAGTACAAAAAAGGAAAACAAACCTTTGCTTGTGATGCTTCTGGGGTTATACATATGAAAGTAGGAAAGTTAGATATGGAAAATGACAAATTAATAGAGAATATACACGAAGCTATAAAAAGTATGGAGATTGCAATTGGAAGAAATTACGAACAGGCTATAAAAAAGTTACACTTGGCTCCAACAATGGGTCCTAGTGTTAAGATAGTATATAGTAAATCCGAATAAGAAGTTCCACCTATTTACAAAACTCCCACTATAAGATAAAATTACTGGGCAACAAACTTACCGTTCGTTGCACTTTACAAAATAATCCACCCAATAATTCCCATTAGAACAAGGAGTAGTTACTATGTTTTCTGAATGGCCATATCCATGCTGTTGCTGCACTCTACCCGTATGTTTGGGAAGCAAGGGTTGTCCCGCAGCGGAGAATGAAAAGCATTTCAGAAAGAGATGCCTGAAAGAATTAGACTTAGAAATGCCGCTAACTCTAGAAGGGAGGCCTAATTTTAAGGATATTATCGAAGACATAAATAACTCTCTAGAAGAGAGAGAAAGGAGGCTTTTAGCCAAGCAGATAGGTCTGTAACTCCCTCCTACGGCAAGTTTGTTAAAAAGGGGTGAACAGGTAGACTTCATTACTCGATGTTAACACATCGTTTGTCATACACCTGTTCCCCCTTTAGTCCCCCTTGACCACTCCCTACCCTCCTGATATAATTCCACCTGTATTAACCAAAGAAACAAGGTTGTTAAATAAATCCTTGCGAGGTATACATACAAATCCAAATATTTTAAAAATAAAATAATGGCAAAAACACGCTCAGAAAAAACAGAGCTACTAGACAAATATAAAGATCTACTTAAAAACAAAAGTGGATACTTTCTTGTTAACTCTGACAAAATAGATACAGCTACTGTATCAGATCTTAAAACCAAATTAAAAGAGGTAGATGCTAACTATACTGTTGTTAAAAACACTCTCTTTAAAGTAGCACTTCAAGATACAAATCAACCTTTGGAGACACAGGAATTAGAAGGGCCTACTGCGATAATATACTTTGATGAAGATCCTACCGCTCCTGCAAAGCTAGTAAAACAGATACAGAAAGAAAAAGAGCTTCTAAATGCAAAGAGTGGAGTATTTGAAGGAGAGTTTTTAACAGAAGAGAGAGTAATGCAACTAGCAGAAATTCCTACAAAAGAAGTATTACTTGCTCAATTAGTAGGAAGTATGAATGCACCTTTAACAGGTTTTATGAATGCTGTAACCGGTAATATTAAAGGTTTAACTGTGGTTCTTAAGGGCATATCTGAAAAGAGTGCTTAATTAGACAAAATATATTAATTTAATTAAAAATAGTATGGCAGAAGAAAAGAAAGAATTACCCAAGCTATCCGCAGATGGTAAGAAAGTTCTTGAGATAGTAGAAAAAATGCCCGTTTTAGAACTCGCTGACCTTGTTAAGGTCATGGAGGACAAATTCGGAGTAAGTGCTGCAGCACCTGTTGCAATGGCAGCTGCTACTACAGAGGGAGCTCCTGAGGAGGAAGAAAAATCTTCTTTCGATATCATTCTTAAAGAAGCTGGAGCTAACAAGATTGGAGTCATCAAGGTTGTAAGGAGTCTTACAGAATTAGGCCTTAAAGAAGCCAAAGATCTAGTAGATTCTGCACCTCAGACAGTTAAGGAAGGTGTTTCTAAGGAGGATGCTGAAGACATCAAGAAACAGTTCGAAGAAGCTGGTGCTACTGTAGAGTTAGCATAACTCTCCAAATGTTCTATGTTACTTAAGAGCCATCCTTGTGATGGCTCTTTTCTTTCACTTACCTCTTACATCGACAACCCTACCCGTAAAGTTGTATAATTATGGAGCAATCTGCCTTACAAATTAAATTATCACAGAAGGATAAATGGAATACTCCGCTTTTACTCAGCTGTTATTGGAAAATGGTATCTCCAAACAAATACTTGAGCTACTAGTTGCAATCACTATACTAGCAACTATTGTAAGTATCGCTAGATACATATTTGGATCCAAAACATACGGAATATATGCACCAGTGATACTCGCAATTTCTTACTCCTACAGTGGCTTAAGATATGGCTTGGTTGTTACTGCAACAGTCATTGTAACAACTATAATCACCTACTCTATTATCAAGAAGATTAGAATGCACTATATTACAAGAATCGCTATTAATTACTGCTTACTATCAATAACTTTAATTCTTCTCTTTTTAATAGTACATAGATATGGATTAGGTCTGGAGAATATGTCTAACATCCCTGCTTTAGCAGTAATTTCAATTGCTTCCCTCTCAGACTTCTTCATAAAACAGTACGTTAGGAAATCCTTAAAGACCACAAGTGTAATTCTTTTAAGTACAATCCTCGTTGCAACTATAGGGTGGTATGTGATCACTAGACAGTATATATCTGGGTTTATGATAAACAATCTTTGGATTATTCCTCTTCTGGTTCTAGTAAATCTTTTAATCGGACAGTTTAGAGGATTAAGGATAAAAGATTATATTAGATTTAAGTCCATACTATCGGACAAAGAAAATGTTTCTAAATAGTAAGTACCAAAAAATTCTAGGACTAAACAGGCGAAATCAAGAGTATATTCGTCCTTACAATTCTCCTTCTGCTAAAAACATTGCAGACAATAAAATTCTTACAAAAAAAATATTGGCAAAAGAGGGAATTAAAACACCAGAAGTATACAAAATAATTAGAAACAAGAAACAGCTAAAATTTCTTGACTGGGATTCTCTACCCAATAGCTTTGTGATAAAACCGAATAAGGGAACAGGTGGGAATGGAATACTGGTCTTCTATGGCAAAAAGAAAAACCAGACAGCATGGATAAGACCAAGTGGTGATATCATGAATAAAAGAGATATTATTCTTCACATAGAGAATATATTAGAGGGAAGATTCTCTATGGGATCTAAAATAGACACCGCGATCATAGAGGAAAGGGTTAAAACAGATCCTTCACTCAAACAGTACTCCTATCGAGGAGTCCCAGACATTAGAATTATCTGTTTTAATAGCGTCCCCATAATGGCCATGACAAGACTCCCTACGAAAAGATCAAACGGTACAGCTAACTTACATTCTGGTGCAATATGTACAGGAATAGATATCAGTACTGGTATTACAACTTACTCCATGCAAATGAACTCCTCTGCACTTCTAAGTGATACCTACCAAGAAATAGATAGTACAACAGATTTGGAGGTGAATAAAAAACTAAGTGGGATACAAATACCCTACTGGGATGAGATTTTACGAATCTCTTTGCTATGCCAAAAAGCTAGTAAATTAGGGTATACGGGTGTAGATATCGCCTTAGATCGGGACAAGGGGCCAGTTGTATTTGAACTTAATGCAAGACCAGGTCTAGGAATACAGGTAGCTAACCAGACAGGTCTTAGATGGAGATTAGAAAAAGTAAAAGGACTGGAGATAAAAAGTATTAAACATGGTATAAGAGTAGCAAAGAATCTCTTTGGAGGAGAGGTAGAAGAAAGTATCGAAGCAATTAGTGGTAGAAAAGTTGTAAATATAAATGAAAAAGTATACTTATACTACAATGATGGTAAAAATTCTAAGAAACCAAAGAGAGAATTTTTTACCGCCTTCATGGATACAGGAGTTCTTACCTCTCGTATATCGAAAAGTGTAGCTAATAGATTAGGCTTCTTTCCCGTTATGAAATTCTTTAACTCCCTAGATATTCCTAAAAAATTTGAGTCTCTGAAAGAAGCTCAACAGTATATTGATGAGAACATGAAAAAGCTTACCGAAGACAGTAATATTCTCAGAATTGCCAAAACTGTTGAAGAAGACGGCATAACAATAAGACCTGTAGTTCTTCTAACGATAAAGATATCAGGAGAACAGAAAGAGGTTGAGATGATAATCTCCAATGACACTACCTACCCTGTAGTTATAGGGAAGAAAGATCTTAAAGGATATTTAATAGATACTACAAAAACTTTTAAATAAACATATGAAAACATACGAACAGTACTTAAAAGAAGCAGGGAATGTACACCTTGCATACTATCTGGAAGCTGCAGAACATCTAGATATTAGATATAAGATCCTGGTTAGAGGATTACTAGCTAGATTTGAGCATAACAAAAAGCATTGGTTCATCATTAACACGGTTACCCCATTAACACCCGCTACTAGTACAACAATCTGCAAGAGAAAGCATTTAACAAACCTTGTACTTAATGAAAAAGAACTTTCTGTACCCCACCAAGAAGTTATTCTTTCTCCCATAGATGCAATAAAATTCTATGCAAAGTATAAGAACATTGTCATAAAACCTACACAACAGTTAGGGGGAGCTGGGGTTAGTATTCTTCCGCAAAACGAGGAGCAAGTACTTAAGAGTTACGAAAAGGCACTAGCTGAGACTCAATCTAAGTCTAAAAGCAAAGTAATCGCAGAAGAGTTCATACATGGAGAAAACTACAGGCTTCTGGTTCTTGATGACAAAATCATAGGGGCTGTAAGAAGAAAAGCTGCGCATGTTATTGGTAATGGTAAAAACAGTATAAGAGAACTAATATCAATTCAAAATGAGCAAAGAGGAAAGACATTACTAAAACCAATTAAGATTGACAATGAAGTTAACCTTAAACTTCAAAGAGATGGATTAAACTTAGAATCGGTTCCTAAGCAAGGCGAAGAGGTAATTTTAAGATATAACTGTAATTTAACTACAGGTGGCTCTACGCAGGAGTGCATGAAGGAGGTTCATGACTATTACAAACAAATTGCAATAAAAGCAGTTAAAACAGTTGGATCAAAGTTTGGAGGTGTCGATATAATTGCTGAGAATATATCCAAGCCTTCAAAATTTGTAATTAATGAAATCAACTACAACCCTGGTCTAAGATTACACTACAAGGTAAACGAAGGTGATATCATTAAGGTAGCCATACCAATAATGGAGTACTTAAGAGACAGAGAATATTAGGTAAATAGATAATTTTAGATAGACACATATGGACAATATCAAAATCTTACAAGGTTTAAACTTGTACTCAAATATCTCCACCATAAAGATTGAATTTAATGAACCAATACAAAAATCTGATGATATTATCAATTTAATCAAAGAGATTGGGGGTCTACATCCAGTATTCTTAAAATCTTTCAAAATCAAAGAGAATACCCTATATATAAAGTCTAAATTAACCTTCCTGTGGAAAGAATTAGCAGAGATTCTAATTAAGCTTTCCAACAAAGAAATTCAGTACGATGAAGCCAAAAGGATAGCCATATCAGAGATTGTAAAAGACAGAGTCCCCTCCATGTCAATAATTCCCCTACTACATGCAGCGCAAGAGAGAGGTTTTGAAATAACTCCAACTGCATTGATAGATAAAAGAGTAGAATATAGTAAGGGTTACAATAGATTGTACACAGTAGGTGTTGGGAGAAACTCTCAAATCATAGATTTCATGTCCTCAAGTAAAGATGCAAAAGTAGCAAAGCAGATTCAAAAGGATAAGTGGTCCTCTAACCTTGTGATAGAAAAACTAGGTCTTCCTACACCTAAGTGGCAGATTCTTGATTCAGAGGAGCAAATAGAGCAGATATGGGACCAATATGAGAAGCCCCTAGTTATTAAACCAACAGGCCTCACAGGAGGAAATGGCGTTTCCACAGGATTAAACACAATTGAGGAAGCAAAGAAAGCTTTTAGGATAGCCAAAGAAAAAGCTGGAAGACACATAGGATTAGCTTGGCAACAAAAGGTTATGATACAGGAACAGGTTGCAGGAGATGACTACAGGCTGTTAGTCATAGGGGGGAAGCTAGAAATAGTAACAAAAAGAATTCCAGCCTTCATAATTGGAGATGGTAAGAGTACAATTCAACAATTGATAGAGGAAACAAATAAAGACCCCAGAAGAGATATCTCTAAACCAACCCACATATTGAAACCCATAGAGATTGACCAACCTCTACTTGACCTTCTTAAAGAGATCAACCTCTCCTTAGAATCTATCCCTGCGAAAGATGAAAAGATTACACTTCGAAAGGTTGCAAGTATGAGCCAAGGAGGAATTACGGAAGATTTTACAGAAGATATATGTCCAGAGATTAAGTACATCGTAGAAAGTATTGCCAATTCAATTCATGCCTTTGTCATAGGAGCAGATATTCTATGTAAAGACATCTCCAAACCACTCACGAAAGAAAATGGAGGAATTATCGAAATTAATACTAAGCCAGAAGGATACCTTAATCTTTACCCTGTAATTGGACAGCAAAGAGAGGAAGTCGCAGACACATATATTAGGAAACTCCTTGATCACAATAATACAAAGAAGATTGTGGCAGTAGGATTGTTTAACAAAGATATCCCTACCCTTTTGAGACAAAAAACTCTCTTTAAATCATACCTAGACGAAGAAGACATCGTAGGAGAGTATAAAGAAGGAAACATCCTCATCAATTCTCTCAGAATAAATAGCGGCCTAGAGAAGGAGAAGGCAATAGAGTCCCTTAAAGTAAATGCCCTTCTTGATGCCGTAATAATCCACCATAGAGATTGGAGTGAGGTTGAGAAGACAGGATTAGGCTTTGACAATATCGATATGCTATTGATTGAAAATACTCTCACAAAAGAGAAGCAGAACATGAAGATAATCAAAAAATACAAAAGGAATGGGTATATAGAACAAATTAAAATTATTTAACATTTTAATATAAGATAGATTATATGGATTATTTAATAATTGACAAAAGACAAAGATTAACTAAAAAAGTATCCTCTACATCAGAAAGATTAGTACAAGAGATAAAGAAAAAAGGTATGAAATATGATTTCGTATACTATGACCAATTAGAATTTCTGTTTAAAGATAAAGATCTCGAGATATTCGTTGATGGTAAAGATATTAGAGAATATACACACCTTATTTTCAGAGGACACTCACTACAAAATGACAAGGAATATCATTTCAAAAGATACATTGTAGACTATATTGATACTCATAATAGTAATAACCCTTCACAAAGAATATTAGTACAAAATTCTGAGGCTATTAAGAATTTCCCATATTACAACAAAATCTTTACTGCTATGTTTTGCTTTCAACACAATATCCCCTACTTCAACACATACTTCAGAACAGATGGTAAATATCTAGAGGATAGAGATATGCTTAAAAACTATCCACTAATCCTTAAAGAATATACTGGAGCAAACAGAATTGGAGATGTAAAGGGAAGAAAAAGAATAAAGAAAAATGTTTTTAAAATAGAAAAAGATGAAGATCTTACTAAATTAGACTCTTTATCTCTAAACAACTTCTTCCTTCAAGAATTTTCGGAGACAGGCGAAGACTACAGGGTTTTTGTCAAATTAGGAAAGGTCATAGCTGGTTGGAAAAGGAAAGCCACAGAGAGTTTTATGACAATTAAAAGAGGAGGGTATGAAATGTATAATAATCCTAACGAAGATATCATTGAGATAGCAGAAAAATTTTCCACCCTTTTAAATGCTGACTTCGTGGCAGTAGATTTTATGTACATACACAATAAGCCACATGTACAGGAAATTAGCCTCCATCCGGGATTTAGAGCATATGAGAATAAGATTAAGGAAGGAGAACCTGTTAATATCGCAGAAGCAATAATTACAGCCTTTAGAGAATAACCGTTAGCCCAGAGAATTATATCCCAGCTTTTTTAAATATCTCTTCCCACCTTTCTTTGTTTGGAACACTCTTAGGCTTGGGAATTAATCCTTCCCTCACCCATTTACACTGCTTAAAATCAATTTTGCCTGCATAAAGTAACTCATACAACGAAAGCTCTTTTTCCAATTTCTTTAAAACTTTCCTAAAGCCTCTGAAATAAGAAATATCTTTACTATATAACCCGCTATATGCCGTATCTCCTAATCCTCTCTTAACACTGTACACCGTATTAAATGCACCATACTTTGGTAAAATCCCTAACATACTGTTATGTAACTGTCTAAATGTTAAGTCTTCACCTATATATAGGGCATAGACAAGGGCTGCTTTTTTCAATAACCATTCATCTGTTAGTAAACCTAAATTATGTTCATTCCAAGTAGCCAAACCCTCCTCTACATCGAGATATGTCGATAAATTAGGTTTTGCCAAAGCTTCAAACCCGCTTCTTTGACCATTTACAGCTCTTAACACATGAGTTCCTATCTCATGTACTATTGTCTTTCTCAACTTATACTGTGTTCTTTCAATCTTAGGATCTACAAAAATCTTCTTAGACTTTATTCCTACTTTAATAGCATTCTTAGAAATATTCTTTGATTCTTCAATTCCCCATTCATCCAGACCTAATTGAGCAAAAACTATATTTAAAACCTTCTCTATCTCCTCGTATCCTAAAACTTCTCCCCTATCTACTGATTTTGCTTTCAGTACACTGTATCCATCCATTTTACCCCTTAAAACTCTGCAGGCATTCCTAAAAAGAGTTGAAGAGGGTTTTCCATACCTATCGTAAGAAATATCTGTAATGGACTCATTATTCCCTACGGCCTGCATCAAATCATTTGCCTGTTTCTTTGAGCTAATTAGCTGGATATAGAAGTCGGAGATTCTTGGATCAACATCAACTATCTCCTCTACCAATGAGAGTTTTTTAAGAATATCTGCATTATTATTCCTAACTATTTTGTATTGAAAAACAGGATTGTAAGTATCAGAGTTAAAAAACTTCTTCTTCTCTGACTCTAAGTTTGTTGGAGTAAAGACCATCGCTATAGGCAACCTCAGTTGTCCCAAAAGCTTTGTTACCTCTTCCAAAGTCATCCCTTTTCTTGCTTTCCTTAAAATCCCCATACATGCATTCTACTAAAATATTACTTCAAAAACTATATATAACGAGAACACCCTATATAAATTACCTTCTAAAATCATGACTAAACGAAAATACCCTGTCTCCTGTAGCAATTAATTCTAAGGCTATTCCTGTTCCTTTAGCTACACAGTATATTGGCTCATCTGCGACATGTGCAGGAACTCCTGTTGCCTTAGAAAGAAGCTTATCTAGATTTCGTAGCTTAGATGTACCACCGCTCATTACCATACCCCGATCTATGATATCTGCTGAAAGCTCTGGGGGTGTTTTCTCTAAAACTGTCTGTATTGCCCTAATTATATTCCTAAGAGGTGCCTCTATTGCTTTAGCAACATCATTGGAATCTATTACAATGGATTTAGGCATACCAGCACCAACATCCCTACCCCTCACCTCCATTTCTTTAGGATCTTTTACCTCTACTGCTGATCCTATTTTAATTTTAATATTCTCTGCTGTTTGTTCCCCTATCAAAACCCCTTTCTTCTTACGCATGAAAGAGATAATGTGTTCATTTATGGAATCCCCTGCAACCCTATGAGATTCATACTCTACTATCCCATCAAGAGACATAACAGCAACCTCTGTTGTTCCCCCTCCCATATTTACGATCATATTTCCTGCTGATTTATCTATAGGTAGACCTGCCCCCAGAGCAGCCAAGAGAGGCTCTGGCAGGAGAGTAATACTTTTTGCACCTACCGCATTCGCCGCCTTAAGTACAGCCCTCTGCTCTACTGTGGTGATCCCTGCAGGCACACTAATTACTACATCAGGTTTAAAAAATCTAGCTTTACCCAAAGCTTTATCAAAAAAATGCCTAAGTAGGGCCTCCGTTACCCTCGAATCAGCTATTACCCCATCCCTAAGCGGTCTCTTAGCAACAATGTTTTCCGGTGTTTTCCCTATCATTTTTTTAGCCCTTTCTCCAACAGCTATCACTGTAAAAGAGTTCACATCTATGGCAACTACGGTGGGTTCTATAAGAACAATGCCCTCTCCTTGAACAAAAACAACTGAATTTGCTGTACCTAAGTCTATCCCTAGCTTTTTAGCAATCATAACAAAAAGGTTTAATATATATAACTAGAACCCCATAGCTTCTGAAATCTTTTCTTCTGTACTATCCGCTACCTCCACTGCCTCTTTCTCTCCCTTCTCTAGGATACTTACTATGTAATCCTCTCCTTTCTTATCTATCTCTTCCCTCCTCTCTCTTACTGGGTTTAAAAACTTCTCTATGGCTAAAAATAGTTTCTCTTTCACCTCTACATCTCCTACCTTCCCCTCCCTATACCTGCTTTTCAAGTCCTCTACTTCTTCCTTATCTTCGTTAAAATAATCATGATATACAAATACGGGATTCCCCTTAACTTCACCCGGATCGGTAGGATGAATTCTTTTTGGATCAGTATACATACCCATTACCTTACTCCTTACACTCTCCGTGTCATCGGTAAAATATATTCCTCCTGTAGACTTCCCACTCTTACCCTGACCATCAAGACCTACAACAACATCCCCTATCATTCCTTTGGGCATATTAAAAACTTTCTTATATGTAGAATTAAATCTCCTGGCAAGCTCTTGGGTTATTTCAATATTTGCCTCATTATCTTTAGCAACAGGAACCAAGTCTGCATTCATTATTAAAATATCGGAAGCCATTAAAACAGGATAACCCATTAAACCGAATGTTAAAGAGTATCCTAGACCCAATTTTTCCTTTAGCATAGGTTGTCTTTCTAATTCAGGCATCTTGGTTAGCATAGACAGGATTGCATACAACCTAAACGTCTGTGGAATTCTAGACTGCCTATAGAAGGTAACAGATTCCGGATCTAATCCTATACTCAAATATGTTTTCATTAAACCAATCGAATTGGTATATATATCCTCCGTTTGCCTACTATGTGTCGTAAGAGCATGATAATCTGCTACAAAAACAAAAGTGTCATACTTCTGCTGATTCTTCACTCTACTTTCCAAAGTACCAATGTACGCCGCAATCGGTAATGTTGTCCCCGTAGGCCTATCTCCTGTCAATATTCTTTTCTTTTTCATACTCCCCTATTTTAACAACTTCTCTTTCATTATGCTATACTCTTTCTTGTTAATGAAAAACTCTGCTTCTAAAAAAAACAGTACAAAAGTTCTACAAATCTTAATCTCAATACTCTCAGTAACATTCATTGTTGGTGGTGCTTTTGTAATATATTACTTCTCCAAAGGATACAGAGTTAACATTTCTGACAGAAAGATTAAGAAAACCGGCGTACTAACGGTAGAAACCCAACCCCCTACAGCTCAGCTATATATCAATGGAGACAGCATTGGCAGAACCCCCAGGAGCAGAACTCTAGATGTAGGAACACACAGCATCTCGATACAGAAAGATGGATACAGAGAGTGGAAGAAAAGCGTCGATATAGTGGAAGAGAAATCGACACCACTCTTCCCATTACTACTTTTGCAGGACATAAAAAAGTCTAATATATGGGAGTCTGAGGGAATACTTGAAAAATACTGGACAAATGAGGATAAAGATTACTATATTTTCCTACAAAAAGATTCCGAAGACCTCTTCTCCCTCTGGACATACCGAATAAACACTCCACTTTGGAACTTAAACCCCAACCCCGTACAAATACTAACTCTAAAATCAAACAGCATCCTACTAGATATCTCTTCTGATGGTCAACAAGCCCTCATAACAACACAAGATGGGGATGTTCAGAAGACATACATCATCGAACTGTCCCAACCTGTTAACCTTGACAACCTTACCCCCATAGAGTCCTTAGATCTCTCTAAATATGATCCCTCCTGGTCAAAAAATAACAGACATATCATCTTGGAATCTCAAGAAGAAATACTGTCTCTAGACTCCTCCAAACCCATTCCTTCTCAAACTCCCTTCTTACTACTAAAAAAAGAACTAGGAACTAAATATCTTTGGAATACCGACGAAGAGGGATTCTTTTACCTTCTAGAAGAATTACACACAGAAGAAGATCAAACATATTCATACGCACTCAAACAACTCCTACCCGATGAGAATAATTCAAAATATATGATAGAGAAAGTGCACTTCCAAAAAGACCGAGAATTTATCAAACATTACAGGGAAAATGGAGACTCATATCCAGAATTTAGCAACTCTCCCATTTGTACTCAAAGCATAGGAGAAATAACATACTTCGAAGTAAACCAGGCCTCTAACGGTGTCTATATCTCCACAGATACATCAACATACTGGTATAACATCTCCAATGGAAGATACAGAATGATATGTACCCACCCTGCCCAACTGATATCATTCTCTCCTAGCGGAAGAAGAATCCTCTTTGCAAATGGTAACCATATCTATGTATTTACTCTAGAGATAGAGGACGGGGACTATACAAAAAATATTGGAACCGAAAAAGTTAAGGACATAACGAAAGAGGAAACAACCGATATTGGTTGGCTATCAAACTCCATCTACATACACTATGTTAAAGATGGGTTACTACATATCTCTGAGAAAGATGGAGACAACAGTACTAGCTTAATGGATACTAATAACGTTTTGATCCATACCATCAAAAATGATCGGAAATATATTGTAACACTCGAGAGAGAAAGTGGTAACCTAAGCCCTAAAATTGTTCAATACAGAATCAACTAAAAACCGCACCCGGTCGGAATCGAACCAACAGCCTACGCGTTAGGAGTGCGTTGCTCTATCCAATTGAGCTACGGGTGCTCAAACAGAGAAATAATACCACAAAGAAGCCTGGCCTACTAGACCTATAACATCCTCTTAACCTACATAACTCATTACTAGGAAAGGAATTTACACAGAATAGACCTTGCCCCCAATGCAGATATAAATCACACAACAAGACGTGTCCTATAGAGTACAAGAAGAAGACCTCCGAACAAGGAACTCGTTGACACAAAGAGATAATGTCACAAGTTCAATCTAAAAAGACATGATATAATAGGAGTTGACATGTCAAAAGAAGAATTTATCAAAATAAGAGGGGCAAAAGAAAACAACCTTAAAAATATTGATATCGATATCCCTAAAAACAAGCTTGTTGTACTAACAGGCCTTTCTGGCAGTGGAAAAACCTCCTTAGCTTTTGACACTTTGTATGCAGAAGGACAAAGACGATACGTAGAATCTCTCTCTTCCTACGCCAGACAGTTTTTAGGAGTCATGCATAGACCAGAAGTAGAATCCATAACAGGCCTCTCTCCCGCTATTTCCATAGATCAAAAAACCACTTCAAGCAACCCTAGATCTACTGTAGGTACTATTACAGAGATATATAATCACCTCCGACTACTCTATGGACACATCGGACAACCACACTGTCCAAACTGTGGGGTTAAGATTCAAGCTCAAACAATCGAAGAAATATCAAAAAAAGTACTCAGAACACTCAAAGGTTCCACGCAAAGGATCCAAGTGGTTTCACCCTTAATAAAGAACCGTAAAGGCCAATTTACTGCACTTTTTGACAAATTACTTAGTAAGGGATTCCTCAGAGTGATAATAGATAAAGATATTTACATGCTTGATGATATCGATAACATCCAAATTGATGAAAACAAAAAACATACTGTTGATCTTGTAGTAGACAGACTGGACACTTCAGACATAGAGAAAAAAGAATTCCAAAAACGCCTAACTGACGCCATAGAACTAGCTACAAATGAATCTGGCGGAGAAGTAAAAATAATTACAAAAGAGAAGGAACTATTCTTCTCGGAAAATAATACCTGCTTTAAATGTGGGATATCATATCCCAAAATAACTCCTGCCTCATTCTCCTTTAATTCCCCAGAAGGAGCATGTAGTGAATGTACAGGACTAGGAAGCCTAAAAGAGATAGATATCAGCTTACTATACAATCCAAGCCTAACCATAAAGGAAGGTGGAATATTTCCTTGGGGAAACAGAACAACAAAGGACTCTTGGACTACTAGAATACTCAACGAAGTGGCAAAAAAACATGACTTTGACCTTAGAACTCCAATCGGGAGATACCCAAAGGAGATATTTGATTTGATATTCTACGGAACAAAAACAAATCCTCCCTACACTATCGAATATACAAATAGATTTGGCAGAACAAATATTTACAATACTGACTATGAAGGTGTAATTCCTGAACTAAAAAGAAAATATAAGGAAACCTCTTCAGAATACTCTAGAAAAGAGATTGAGAAATACATGGTTGAGAGTATATGCCCTGTATGTAATGGGACCAAGTTAAAACCCTACTCTTTAAGTGTAACAATTAATGACAAGAATATTAATGAAATAACAAAAATGCCTATTGGGAAAGCAAAAAGCTTCCTTTCTAATTTAAAACTTGAAGGCAATCGAAGAGAAATAGCAAAACCCATCATAAAAGAAATATTAAGTAGATTAAACTTTTTAACAAATGTAGGTCTAGACTATCTCACCATATCAAGACAAGCCAACTCACTCTCGGGAGGTGAATCCCAAAGAATCAGATTAGCTTCACAGATAGGGACAGGCCTTTCTGGGGTTCTTTACATTTTGGACGAACCTTCCATAGGTCTTCACCCTAAAGATATTTCTAGACTCATCGAATCCCTCAAAGAGCTTCGAGATATAAGTAATACTGTTGTAATTGTAGAACATGATGCAGAAACTATGAGACATGCCGACTGGATTATAGACATAGGACCAAAGGCAGGGAAACATGGAGGAAAAGTCGTAGCCAAAGGTACTTTCGAAGATATCAAGCACTCTGGTTCCCTAACTGCAAAATATCTCAACAAAACCCTCTCTGTGGGGCAAAGTATAAAATCGCGAGAAGATATACAGAATGAGAAATACATAGAAATCAAAGGGGTATCGACTCACAATCTAAAAAATATAAATGTAAATATACCGTTGAATAAGCTTATTTCCATTACAGGAGTATCTGGCAGTGGGAAGTCTTCCTTGATAAACAACACCCTTTATCCTGCGCTGATGAACAGAATGATGAATGGGAAACAGGTGGAAGGAGAGTATGAGGAGATAGAGGGACTTGAAAATATTGACAAGGTTATTGGTATTGACCAGTCCCCTATAGGCCGTACTCCCCGATCTAATCCTGCAACATACACTGGGATTTTCACCCCCATACGGGAGCTCTTTGCCCAAACAAAAGAAGCTCAATCTCGAGGATATACTCCAGGAAGATTCAGCTTCAATGTTAAAGGGGGAAGATGCGAAAAATGTAAAGGTGATGGACAGCTTAAAATTGAGATGCAGTTTCTACCCGACATGTATATTACTTGCGATGAGTGCGGGGGATCTAGGTACAACAAAGAGGCTTTACAGATAGATTTCAAGGGTAAAAACATAGCTGATGTTCTTAAAATGACAGTTGAAGATGCTAAAATCTTTTTCAAAAATATTCCTAGAGTGAAGAAAAAGCTTGATATACTAGACAAAGTTGGACTAGGATATATAGAGCTTGGACAATCTTCCCTTACCCTCTCAGGAGGAGAATCGCAGAGAATAAAACTTGCCAAAGAGCTCTCAAAAGTCTCCACAGGACATACCGTATATATTCTAGACGAACCTACTACAGGTTTACACTATTACGATGTAGACAAATTAATGAAAATCTTAACTGACCTAGTTGGTCGTGGCAATACGGTCATAATAGTTGAGCATAATTTAGATGTAATTAAACTTTCAGACTGGATTGTAGATCTTGGACCAGAGGGGGGAGACAAGGGTGGGAAAATAATTGCACAAGGAACGGTGGAAGATATTATAGCCCAAAAAGACAGCTATACTGGGCAATACTTGAAAGAATATCTCAAAAACGGTCATTAGAAAGGCTTTCTACCAAACTATCTTTTTCAATATCGCTTCTTTACTGTAACACCTTCCAAAGATCAATTGTGAAACGAGAGCCTCCTCCATATCTATGAATGAACAAGAATCTTCATTCAAGCCCTGTTCAAAAAAGAATGGTCAAGAAGATTTCTTTTCAAAACAACAAAATAACAGGAAGGATTTTTGACTGTTTAAATATTTAGAATGGTGAGTATATTTAGATTGCTCAAAAAGGGAAATTTACTTTTAAGAAATTTCGCTAAGTTTCACTAATATGCCCTAGCAAATATCCATTCATTCTCAGCATCTTTACCACAGTAAATGCACTTGCCTTTCTTCCCTTCTCCCTCTTGAGTAAGACATCTTGTGGTAGCCTTAGTCTCATACTTAATATTTTCTTCACACTTCTCATCTCCACACCAACTAGCTCTTACAAAACCCTTGTTGGAAGAAAATATATCTTTAAATTGCCCATACTCCTCAACTCTATGGGTCCTTGATACGAGTAGGTTCTTGGATTTCAGATAGAGTCCTTTCTGGATTTCATCGAGAGTATTGCTAACAAACTTTCCTATTTCAGCAAACTTAATGTTTGTTTTACTCAAATCATCTCTTCTGACTACAACCACATCTCCATTCTTAATCTCATTTTCCCCTATCTCAATCCTTACTGGAACACCCTTCTTTTCCCATTCATTAAACTTAAAGCCCGGGGAAAGAAAATCCCTGTCATCAATTTCAATAGTATCTATCTGACTTTCTAGCTGTTTGTGCACATCTTTCATGTATCTAAAGATCTTCTCTTTATTCTCCTCTTTAAATATCGGTACAAGTACCACCTTAATTGGAGCAACAGAAGGAGGAAGAACCAGTCCCTTGTCATCACTGTGGGTCATTACTAAAGCTCCAAGCATCCTTGTACTTACACCCCAGCTTGTTTGCCATGGATACTGTTGTTTTCCCTCTTTGTCTGTAAATTGTATGTCAAATGCTTTTGCAAAATTCTGTCCAAGATCATGGGATGTACCAAACTGTAAAGCTTTTCCATCTTGCATCATTGCTTCTACCCCATATGTATCAACCGCACCTGCAAATTTCTCTGATTCTGATTTTTTCCCGTAGTATGTCTCCATTGCAAGATATTCCCTAGCAAAATTAACATACATATCTAATCTCCCCAATACTTCTTCCCTTGCTTCTTCATGCGTACTATGTACTGTATGTCCTTCTTGCCACAAAAATTCAGTTGTTCTTAAAAATGGTCTTGTTCTCTTTTCCCATCTTACAATATTTGCCCATTGATTTACCCGGAAAGGCAAATCTCTCCATGAGGTTATCCATCTAGAGAATGTGTCATACATTATGGTCTCAGATGTTGGACGAACTATTAGCTCCTCTTCGAGCTTGGAATCGGGATCTACTTCTACACCCTCCCGGTCATTGGTTTCTTTGAGACGATGATGTGTAACGACAGCACACTCCTTTGCAAATCCCTTAACATGACTTGCTTCCTTAGAGAGGAAAGATTTCGGTATGAATATTGGGAAATATACATTCTTAACACCACTTTCCTTTATCATCCCATCTAAACCCTTCTGGATGTTCTCCCATATGGCATAGCCGTAGGGTTTAATTACCATACAGCCTCTTACAGAAGAGTTTTCTGCGAGTTCTGCCTGCTCAACTATATCTAAATACCATTTAGAGTAACTCTCTTTCCTAGGTGTTATTCCTTTTTTCATAGCCTCTATTCTACACTATTTAAGGGAGAAGATTAAACATTCAAGGTTACTTTAAACAATCTTTGGACCAAATCCCCAGTGTTGTGCTGCTTTTGCTAGCGCACTCTCTGGATTATCCTTTAGCCATTGTTCTAAATTACCATTACCTAATGCTAAATCTTTAGCTTGGATCACTGCTTCTACTCCTGCTTCTATGCCCCACGGATGACCCAAAACACCTCCTCCACACTGTAACATAACATCTTCTCCAAGTTGACGAAGAACTTCCGGGACACTCCCTGGATGCAAACCTCCTGATGCTACATGCCACACAGGCTTCATCCCAAACCAATTCTGACCTAGAGTTACCGAAGTCTCCGGGGTAATATCTAGCTGTAAAGCATCTCTTATTAATTTAGGTTCCCCATAGTTTTCCATTTTAGTTTTAGGGGCTCCACCGTGTAGAGAATCTACCCCTAAAAGCCTCATTATCTTACTGTTAACCACCATAGACATGGAAAAATCATAGATTTCTCCCTTGTCATGCACTCCCGGGCCCGATTCCCTAGTGAAGAGACTATGCATAGCCCTATGGGCATGAATAGCAAGACCTGGGCTTCTTAATCTCATTGTATGTAATGCAGCAAAACCCGTAGTTACAACATCCATCATCATCCATCTACCACCGTAGGCTTTAATCTTATCTGCTCTTGATATCATAGTATCTAAATTGGAATGAGTAATATTTGCAAGATAGAACTTCCTCTTTCCTGTTTTCTCTTCAACCTCTCTTCTTACTCTATGTACTAATTCACATCTTTCATCAAAGTTGTTAAAGAAAAGACTAGTCAAATTCTCATCATCCTTTATTCCATGATACTCTCCATTCCCTGCTGTAAAAAGAATTTTAGCTAACTCAGCCTGCTCTTTAGCCGTTCTTCCAACCTTTGGTTTTGGCACAGTCAAGAGAAGGGGTCCCCTTTCTACCTGTAACATCTCTCTAACTCCCTCTATACCAAACTGAGGTCCAGGAAATGCCTGTACCATTGCTCTTGGAAACCTAATATCCAAACACCTAAGAGCTTTAATCATCTTCATACCACCAATATTGCCTACTACACCTGCAAGCAATCCAGACATATTATCTAACTCAAAAAGATCTACCCTGTAGGCTATTTTAAATGTCTTTGTCTCAGGTTCTAAATCAAAAGCTATCGCCCTCATCTTCTCAGCCATAGCTACCCCAGAATCCTTTCCATCATACACTTTTGTCCATGTACCAGTGGAACTCTCTGCTGCACACGCAGCAACAACTGTTTCAAATTGATCCATCCCAATTCCATCAGCAAGCTCTATGTCTAAATATGTTATTACATAGTTTTCATCAGGATCTTTGGGTTTCCAACCCTTAGGAGCAATATATTTCTGGGAATATGTATCATCTTCCTTCTTTGCTTTTTTGAACATGGCAGATTTAAAAACAAATTAACCCACATAAAGAAGAAACAAAACCTCCAAAAGGTTATATTTCTAATCTTGATGTGTCATTAACACTTTACATTCCCCATCTTTCTCTGTCAAGAAGGAAACTTCTGAAATGGTAATAAACAAGACTATGCATCCTCAAAATCTGTAAACCAATCCTTTCTCTTTGGATGCTCTGTGGGTATGTTGTAACCACCCTCGTTGTATGCATCAAAGGCCTCTTTGAAATATGAATCTGCTTTTGCTTGATCTATATCCACATATATACGACCAAGTAATTCGCTAATATCTGCTAATTCTCTTAAAAGCCTTCTTCTTTTAGCAAATTTATATGCTTCAATAGCAGTCTCCCTAGCTTCCTTCCTCTTCCCTTTCTTCAGATATACCTTGGACAGTTGGCTCTGTACTCTAGGGAGTGCTCTCTTGCAAGACTCTTTAATTCTATCCATCTCTCTCTCTAAAATAGTCTCCGCTCTATCAAGAGAATTTTCAATAACAGCATGGTAATTCGCTAAATTTGCTAGAACATTAGCTAACCCTTCTGTATAGTTGATAATTTCGGCATTTCTCAAAGCTACATCATATTTCTTTTTAGCTTCTTCATACTCTCCCTGTTCAAAATATATGTTTCCCAATACAATTGCAGTGTTAACTTTGGTTTTCGTAAATTTATCCCCCCTCTTTGTACCTATATATTCCCAAGCTTTCAATGCATACTCTAAGGCTTTTACAATACTTCCTGTTTCCAGTTCTAAATATGCTAAATACCCTCTTATATCAGCAGTCTCTATCTTATTAAGATCTCGTTTAGCTGACTTGAGAGCTTCTTTGAAATGTTTTTTAGATTTCTCAATTTGTCCAACATCCAAATACAGGATAGCTAACTTTTTTAGAATCATAGGGTAATCGTAGGAGAGGAAGGGATCCTCTTTTACCTGTTTTGCCTGTTTCTCAAGGATTTGTATCGCTTTGGAGATATTACCTCTCATATCCCTAAGCTCATCGACCTGTTTTATTACTTTTAAAGTATCTTTCATTAGATTTATTGTAGCATATTTGCCACAGAAGAGATTGGAATACCACTACATTCTCTCTACTACCCCTATCCCTAACTTACTTAAACCATCTTTCATTACAATCATAGTAGCCTTAACAAGAACTAGAAGGGTATCCCTTTCTTCATCAGATGCATCTACAACTCTTACATTCTGATAGAAGGAGTTAAATGATTGCCCTAAATTGAACAGATATTGAGTCAAGGTCGAAGGAGAGTAGTTAACCGCAGAGTCAAGCAAAACACCCTTGTATCTGCCAACCCAAGAGAACAAACTCCTTGTAGCGGGGTTTTCCATACATGTGCTTATACACACAGTAGAGGTTGCTTCAAAGTTAGCTTCTTTCAAAATCGAATTACACCTAGAATACACATACATCAGATATGGTCCCGTATCCCCATCGAAAGAGATCGATTTTTCAATATCAAATACAATATCACGACCAACAGTTATTTTTAAAAAAGCATACTTTATTGCTCCAACAGCAATCTTCTCACTAATCGTATCTATCTCCTCTTCCTCTATCTGATCAGTATCTTCCATGATTGCAACAACCTTTTGTTTTACTAAGTCCAAAAGTGCCTCACCACTAAGGATTTCACCCTTCCGACTAGACATTTTACCTAAATTGGGAAGCCTTATCATCCCATGGGGGACATGGGTTGTCTTCTCGGACAGATCTTTGTCTATTTTACTTAAAGCATCTAATACTACTTTGAAGTACCCACTTTGCTCATTACCTGTTATTACTATGGATTCATCGTAATCTACCAACTCTCCCTTCTTAAGTGCTAATCCTAGCTCCTTTGCTTCATATGTAGGCACTCCATACTTATTAACGAAGACCCTTGTATGAAGGTTTTTCTCTTCATCTCCACGATATATTATACTTCCATCATCTTCCTCGAATATTTCCCCTACATTCTCCATCACAAGCTCTAACCCTACTCGCCCTACCTCACTTTCAAAAAAGTAGTAATCAAAACTAGTTCCCAGTCTTTCATATATGGTTTCAAAGTACTCCAAACACCACTGTCTACCCTTCTTATATTTCTCCAAAAGATTAATACCACAATATTCCTCCTCGTATTTTACGATCTCATCATCCACAGGGAGGGAAGAAACCTTTGTAAACAGGTAATGGTTAATCCTATCTATTTCTTCTTGTACTTCTTGATCTTTAAGATCATCATAGTAATCTACTCCTAAAACATATGCCTCTGCTAGATACTTAACTCTTTCTACGAGAGTTAAACTCTCAACCTCTTGAAAGAGTACTGATTCTCCTTGCATTTTCTTCTCAAGACCCCAAAGAGTTTTAGCTACATGCAACCCTATGTCTCCTTGATAGTTAGCTCGCTTTACCTCCGCCCCTAGAGCCTCCTGAAGCCTAGCAAAACACTCTCCTACACTATTTGTGTAAAGATGCCCTATATGGAATTCTTTGAAAGGATTAGCATCAGTATACTCTATTATTATCTTCTTACTCTCCTTCTGCTCCAAATTGAAGTACTGCTCCTTCCTGTTGGCTATTTTAGATACTTCTGAGAGCAGGTACTTCTTTGAAACAAAAAAGTTTACAAAACCCGGTTCTATGACCTTTATCTCTGAAATATCTGATATCTCCTCAATTTCACTTACTAACATCTTCGCAATATCCAAGGGGTTTCTCTTAAGTTGAGAAGCCAAACGCATAGCTATATTACTAGAATAGTCACCATGAGTAATCTCGTTTGGGATTTCCACAACAATATCCTCTACAGAAAAATTAACCCCATTACTATCTAACGATTTGGCGATGATTTGTTTTATTTTCTCTTTTATATCCATTGTTTGTAAATCATATCACACGCACCTGGAGGGATTCGAACCCCCAACCCTCGGTTCCGAAGACCGATGCTCTATCCAGTTAAGCTACAGGTGCATCCCTATTATCAGCATACCATCTAGGGGGCAGTTCTACTAGTCCCATAGAGTGAGTTTTACTTGTAATATCCTATTATATCAACAAAAGTAGGGATTAGACCTTCTTTAAATTAAAGGAGGAGATCAACCCTAAATACGTACCTGGCCGGAATCGAACCGACAACCTTTGGTTCCGCAAACCAATGCTCTATCCAATTGAGCTACAGGTACACAACATAATTGCAATTAAAGATTCAGTAATATGTAAAAGATCTTCTCTAAAGGGATTTTATCACAAATCATCAAACTTAATAACTATGTTTCCCTCCCTACATGTTTTGAAATATTGAACATTGTACTTTTGAAAATTTTCTATAGTTTCATAGTGAGGATGTCCGAACTTATTCCCTTCCCCACAGGAACAAATAGCGATCTTTGGCTGGACCTCCTTGAGAAACATTTCGGAACTTGCTGTTTTCGAACAGTGGTGTCCAGCCTTGAGTATATATGTGTTTTTCAAATCATGTGTTTTGAGAAGTTCTTTCTCCACCTCTTTTTCGGCATCCCCCATAAGTAAGACCCTATAGTCCAGGATCTCAATTAACATGACAACAGATTCATTATTAATATTCCTTTCTTGATCTCTTTTAGCTACAGAAGGGTATATAACGGTACCAAAGATATTTTTATACCTAAAACTATCTCCATCTTTAACTTCTACTAAAATACTTTCATACTCCTCTAAGAATCTATTGTATGCCCTATTCTCATACTCTATCCTGTTTACAAATACCTTCTGTACATTGAATTCCTCCAATACATTCATCAAACCCCTGATATGATCGTCGTGAGGATGAGTTAGTACAACTATCTCAATATTCTTGTCATACAAGGGCATTACCTTCGCAAGACGATATATTACGGTATCATCCGCACCCCCATCTACTAGAACTTGGAAATTATCCTGTTGAATCAGAATAGCATCTCCCTGCCCTACATCGAAAAAGATTATCTCTGCAGAGCTATCTGCCTCTAGATCTGCTGATACAAATATATATATAGCTAAAAGGAAAGATATTGTACTAACAATGTTTTTAGACAGAAAACTTTTAGCTATCTTTAAGGTAGAAGTTATACTGCTCATTCTCTATGGGATAAAAATATATAACAGTAAGAAGTAGTAATAGAAAAATAGAGCCAGAGATTGCCCCTGCAAAGTTCTCAGGTATACTCCAAGACCCTATCCCCAACCTACCTACACCATCAACAACATGCTCAAAGTATTTTAATTGGAGATTTGCTACTGTGAATAGAAGTTTAGAGAGAGGCTCGTGAATAGTTGAAACAAAGACGGATAGTAAGCCCCATAACATAGTACTTTCAAGAACTGGAAGAACCACTGCATTCACCGGTACTGACCATACTGTAAAGGTTTTAAATGTAGCTACCCCTATGGGTACAGTCCCAATAGTACAGCTTAGAGTCGGAAAAACATAATCATCTAAAAACCTTATTTTAATATTAGGTTTAAATTTTGTAACTAATTTTTTAATAATCCTTTCTTTCAGTAATTGTAATATGGGAGAGATATATATTAATCCTAAAATTGCACAAACAGAGAGCAAAAAACCTACATCAAAAATAATTAAGGGATCAAAAAGGAGGAATATAGCAGAAGCTAAAGGTAGTGAGATATTAATTCTATTATCCCTTCCAAAAAGAAGAGCTACTAAAGATAGAGAGTTCATTATACAAGCTCTTATTATAGAGTTCCCCAAACCTGAGAACAAGGCAAAACACCAAATTAATAGCAGAGAGAACAAGATTTTTAACTTCTTAGGAAGGAAAAAGAACACCCTATCAGCCATCACTATAAGGATTGTAATATTGTAACCTGATGCAGTAATTATGTGACTTACTCCTGTGATCCTAAGATTTTCTTCGAACTTCCTCTCCAATATTCTTTTCTTACCAAAGAGAACCCCTGCCAAGAGAGTTGATTGTGGTTCATGTAAAAACCTGTCAATTACGCTAACACTACCCTCCTTTAAATCTACCAGAGAGTTTCTAATAGCACTACCTGCTCTTCTTTTGGAGATGTCAAAACATTTATATATTGCATTATCTAAAATGTAAAATATATTTTGGTTCTTTAAATATCCTTTGTAATCAAAATCATCAAAATTATCAGGTTCTACAAGAGTACCTCGAAACTCACACACTTGCCCTATCGTAAATTTCTCATAATTATCTACCTTAACTAGTATGTAACCGTGATTTAAACTCAGTTTTTCCTCTTTGACATATATGTCCTGTAGTTGTTTCACCTTCAACTGTTGAATTTGGTATCTTTTGTCTGATTCCTCTAAGATATAGCCTTCGAAGGAAACGTCTTCGTTCATGAAACTATCCCTCTTCCCCTCTATTTGAATTTCCTTGTCAACAACCGGCATAATCCTACAGCTAGAAATTAGCACTACAGTTAAAACAAATATCCCCATTCTAAAAAAGTGTTCATACCTCTGTATGCCCTTCTGAGGAAGATCCATACTACTCTTTTTCTTCCTAATGTTTCTCAAAAGCAGTAAACCCATCAAAAAGGAGGTTAAAACCAGCAGAACCAGAAAAAGCAATCCCATAGCGCTCTCTTTTTTAATGTTTCTCAAGGTTTGAAACATTAAGAATGTAAAAAATATATACGAGAGAGAAAACAGAAGAATTTGGTAATCAAGAATGTACCTAACCAACCCTCTAATTCGTTTGTAGTACCTAGAAGAAACCTTTTTGACAGTATGCAACATACTAAATACAAATCATTTCCTTGAATTTCTTCAGCGTTGCCTCCCCTATACCACTAACATTTAACAAATCCTCAACCTGTGCATATGGTCTACCCTGTATTATCTTCTCTGCAGTAGAATCACCCACCCCATTTAAAGTTACTAGCTGCTCCTTAGTTGCCGTATTGATGTTCACACATTGTATATCATCACTATTCGTACTACCTGAGCTATTAGGGGGCAAGGAGGGAGGAGTATTTTGATCAATATATGGTTCTGTCGTAGGTAGATATATAACTGGCTCATTGAATTTAACTTCAATCTTTTTCCCCTCATCAGAAAGAGGCTTTAATTCACAAACTAACTCCTTCTCATATGGGAAGTACAATTTCTGGTTATTTACTAAGGGCTGTGCAAGATTAATCTTCCTGTAGATAAACTTGCTGGCTGCATCCTTGCTAAAACCACCCGCTTTGTTAACTGCATCTACTACCAGAGAATCACCTTCCAAGCAGTACACACCAGGACTCTTCAATGCTCCACTCACATCCACATACAAAGTGCAACCTCTCTCCTGTTTAATACTCTCATGTTGGATTTCTTCCTCCTTCTTACTCTCCACCACTATTTCTAATTCCGTAGATTTTTCTGTCTTAACTTCTTCAACACTGTTTTTACACAAGACATAGTGGTCAAAAAAAACACCTAAGAAAAAGGCTACAACAAAAACAAGGGCGTAGTAAATAATCTGTTTTTTAATATTCTCCATTAAAGAGAATATACAGTACCATTATTAAATCTAGATTAATTCTCGATAATTTGGATAGATTCAATGACTACAGGATTTACTGGTTTGTCATTAGAGTCTGTTTCTACCCTCTCTATGGCATCAATTACGGCAAAACCACTAGTTACTTTACCAAATATTGTGTAACTCCCATTTAAGGCTTGTAGACTTCCCTGAGAGATCTTTCCAGTCGTTATGAAGAACTGTGATCCATTTGTATTGGGACCAGAATTAGCCATACCAAGCATATATGGTTCATACTTCCTTTCAGTTATCTCATCCTTTACCTGGTATCCGGGGCCTCCTGTTCCATTCCCTTTAGGATCTCCCCCTTGTATCACAAAATCCTTAACTACTCTATGGAATATGAGGTTGTCAAAAAATTGTTCTTTTGTTAAAAAAAGAAAGCTATTTACTGTCAAAGGTGTTTCTTTTTCGAAGAGATCTACCCTTATGTCTCCCATGGATGTTTTAATTAAGGCACCATAATCTATTCCTTCCTCTAACACATCTTCTGGTTGATTGTATGAAGTTGTTTGAGGTGTTTGTACTAAGTCCTCGTCTGGCATGATTGTTCCTTCTTTTGTTAAAATTAAACCGATTACTGCGACTGCAAGCAAACCTACTGACAAGAGTAGTATTTTCTTATTATCCTTTATTATATCTCCTGCGATGCTCATATACATAGGTTATATCATAAAAGAGGACTGGCCTACTAGTCCCATAGTGATGGTTGTAAAGTGGCTTTGTTGAGACATCAGAGAGAATTGAAGTACAGACCTTAAAACAAAGGTCTGCGAAAGAGTTTCGACTGATACAGAAATAAAACTAACAGATTGAAAGCACTATAAGATTTAGAGGACTGGTTTCATACACCTGTTCAGTACTACATGTTACACAGTGGTGAGTGACTTGTTGATAACAGGTTAAAATTACAGTTTTCTATTATAATTCAACTTGATATCTCCCACCCTCACATAGTTACTATCTTTGGAATGCGTCCTGATTATAAATATACAGGTATCTCCTGCTTCACTACATGTATCTAACTGACTTCCATTTATCACAGTACTCTGCCATACCTCTGAAGTAGTACTTACTTTGTTTAGAACCTCTACCTTCTGAGTAGGTGTGTTTTGTCCAAATATTTGTATGTCTACTTTAGAGTTATCAACGGAATTTGTTTCAGTTACATAGCTTAACTTAATAGCATCGTTACTCCAACTATCAAAGTTACTAGGAAGGGTATATCTTACCCTAATATCACTACTTTGAAGGGTTGGTTTGTTACTTTCCCATTGGTAGTAGTTCATATGTGCCATAGATGCTTCTTCTACTCCTGTAGTCATATCTCCAATATTGTTTGTACCGTTAGTAGTTAGTATGGATCCTGGATACTGTGCTGAGAGCGTAATGGTATTGGATCTAGATCCTAGAGGTACCCAAGTAGTCCCATCGTTAGAGAATTGTAACTCTTTTGTCTCAGTATCATATTTAATACCACCACTATTGCCTCCCTGTCCTAGGGTTATGGTTCCACTTGCGTAGATGCCTGACCATCTGGTACTATTGGTTCCTAGTGTAAAAGAACCATTTGTCATTGGCGTAAGGTTCGATCCTATCTGAAGCATGTTGTTCTTTTGTACATTGAATATGCTATATAGGCTTACTGCTTGGCTCATACTATTATGTAAAATCTCTAGGTTTTCAACCCTGGTTAAAAGATTATCAAGCATGCTATCGTCTTCCCCAGCAGAGGTGTAATTAAGGTTTGGGTCATAAAAATTAAGATCGATAAAGCCCAAAACCATACCAACATTGGTACCATCGGGTAAGGTAAAACAATTTGGGCTGTCACCGAAGATACTGTTGGGTTCCCAGTTAATTTTTTCTAGAGAGTCGACTAGGGTACAAGTTCCCTTGGTGGGATCGAACTCCCCCATAGCCTGAGCCACCGTATTCCCGGCTTTGGTTTGAGTCATCCCAATACCGGAGATGTCTGATAGAACAATGCTATCCCCCTTCTTTACAGGGCCATTAATATCTGTAACCTTGACAGGGACTTTACCAGCCAAAGCTACTATCACATCATTTCCTGAGCCGCTTTTATTACCTAAAATTACAGCAGGATAAGTAGACACAACTCCCATAGGTTTTTGATAAGCCGAGTTAGATTTGGTGACACTAGCCTCCTGATTTTTGTCTACCACTACAATATCACCTTCATTTAAATCTGGATCAGTAGTAGGGTAATATTCTCCAAGATCTGCCCCAGCGATGCGAGCACCTGTAAAAGATGTATTATTGATGTCCTTGGCTGTATTTTTCGATGAGCCTGTGTCTTGATAGCAGTAAACATCGAAATAATCATCCCCGTCAGCATCGAGAACTTTTGAAACAACAGCTCTTACAGTAAGAGTAGCACCAGTAGCTACTCTAGATGAAGAGGCGGCAGCAACCCCATTCTTGTAAATTGTAGTCTGGATAGATTTTCCAGCTGGTACACCCTCAAGTGCAAGAGCCGTAGTTAAGATATATTTCCCAGGGATCGCTGGTGTAAATTTACTATTGCTGGTATCGTAATAATTTTTTGTATCAAACTGTTCCCTATCAAATAGAACTTTAGAAGTACCGTGACTAATCGATTGTTGGGTACTATTGTAAGCACTAAATGAAACATCATCTCCCTTAATTACCCCAGTGAGTGAAATATTCCCATTAACTGTTAGTTTCTCCCCCGGACTCGTGGTCCCTATCCCCAACCTCCCACTATCATCAAACCTACCCACCTCTGTACCAGATATCCCAAACTTAAGAGGAGAGTTACTAGAAAACATATTTGCATATACAGTTCCATTAAAAGTAGCATCCCCACTACTACTTATACTTGCCAATGTAGTCGTATCATTAATAAACTTAAACTGACCCGTACCTATTGTCCTTAATTCAATATCACTATTCCCTCCTGCCCCTACCAAAAACCTACTAGCTACATTACTATGATCATACAACTGAAAAGCATTCGTATTTGTCTTCTGTAAAGAAAATACTGTACTACCCCTATCCCCAAACCTCAAAGTAGTATTCTGTGCAGCAGTACTACCACTATCCATTGAGAAATACACCTCCTGATCTGCACTATTCCTCAAAATCATACTACTACCCACTACATGCAACTTAGCAAGAGGAGAAGAAGTACCAATACCAACATCCCCCTGACTAATTATTAAATTCTGTGCAGGAATAATGGTAATATTCCCAGAACTATTAGAAATGATCCCTCCACCACCACCCGTAGAAGCTATATCCAAAGAAGACTGAGGAGTATTCGTCCCTATACCCAACCTCTTGTTCACATTATCCCAATAAAAATCATCATCCCCAGATATCGTAGTTGTACCCGTCCAGAAAGAAACCTGACCTCCAGAACTTGATCCTACTGGAGTCCCAGTAGCCTGCACTGCTAAAATTTCTGTCCAAGACAACCCTCCACTACCATCATTCTTCAAATACCCATTTGCAGTATGCGTACCTGGCCAACTAGTATATGCCAAATTATTTATCCTAGTCATATTTCCACTACTATCTACACTAAACTGAGATGTAGAACCTACTGAAAACAAAGATGACGGAGTAATCGTCCCTATACCAACCTTCCTAGAGGAATTTATATACATAGCACTACTACCGCTATTTACTTTAAAATGTAAACCCGTATGGGAACTAACTAAAATATCTCCCAAAACATTACTAATCTCTGAAGCACCCGATATCTCCAATGTAGAACTTGGTGTATTTGTACCAATCCCTAACCTTTTATTCACATTATCCCAAAAGAAACCATTATCCCCAGTTAATGAATTAGCCCCACTCCAAAAAGAAACCTGTCCTGCAGTTCCAGAACCCGTTAAACCTGCAACTACCTCTGCCCATGACAAGTTCCCAGAACCATCATTCTTTAGATACCTAGTATTCCCCGTCCCTGGATTTGCTGAAGGCCAACTGTATGGCACATTATTTATCCTAGTAATATCTCCAGTACTACTCACCCTAAAGTAAGAACCTGTTCCCACTGACAATGCAGCATCTGGAGTAGTCGTCCCTATCCCCAACCTCTTGTTTGTATTATCCCAGAAAAGAGAATTATCCCCAGTTATCTCAGAACTACTATTCCAAAAAGAAAGCTGACCTAAAGCTCCAGTACCCTCTACACCACCCAAAACAGAAATATCTATGGTAATCCAATTCAAATTACCTGCATCATCACTCCTTAAGAACCCTGTGTCCCCTGTCGCCGGTAAAGTAGATGGCCAACTATATGACAAGCTCTTTATCTTACTAATATCGCCATAGCTATCTACTCTAAACTCTCCCCCTCCTCCAACAGAAAAAAGACCGAAAGGAGTACTCGTTCCTACACCAACATTTCCGCCACTATCCACAAGGATTGCATTTGTACCCCCAGCACTAACCCTCAAAGGAGTAAGAGTAGAACTCATACCCGTCTCAATATTCAAAAGAGCTCCTGTACCATTAGAGCTACTATCTGAAGTTAGAGAGAAAAGATTACTCGTACCAGTACCAGTAGCCCAATTAAACGCTGTAGTGTGCGTAGAGTGCTCTACAACAGAGTCTGTTGTAGGAGGTTGAATACCAGACCACGGAACAAACTTAGATTTAACTGCAAAAGGAGTAGATTGCATTGGTAACCTAGTAAAAGTTTCTGTATAGCTATTATTCCCCAAAGGAGCAAACCCTATTTCAACATAGATATCATTCTCTACATACAACATTGCATTAAAACTCACCCGTGTTCCTGCAGTAGGGGAAGGATCAGACCCTAACGCTAAATTGAAGACCCCATTGTACTGCCCTATTTCAAGATTGGAAAACTGCTCAGTTAACAAAAGATTCCCTCCCGAAGAAGCATCGTAATATCTAACCCTGAAATCACAAGTATCATTCCCAGATCCAGCTACCACACAAGCAGGATTTCCTGCAGAAACATTCAACCCCTCATACCCAGTATCATTTCGAACAATTTTTCCTTGAAGATTGACTGAATCTGAAGTTGCTGAATATATTGGTGAGAGTTTTAGAGCAGAGAAAAATATACCTGAGGTTAAAATTCCTAAAAAAATGATTACAAATTGTGATACTTCTAGGCGGTTTTTCTGTTGCATGTTTTCGGGACAGTAGAAAACGCTGTTTTAATAGTAAAATTTTAACACCCCAACCTTAAGATAATAATAGAGAAGAACCCTTCTCTTGTCAAGAGTGTTGGACAAGATTTTACAACGGGTAAAATTCTAGATGACTATGTTAACAATCCGGTTTGGAACGTATATAAATCTCTTAATCTCCTTACCTTCTAAATATACCCCCAAATCCTTACTAGAAAAGACTTCCTTGCGAACTTGTTCCTCTGAAACCTCTTGGGAAACAGTTATTTCGCCTCTTACCTTACCGTTAATTTGTACTGGTATGGCAACATTCTCTTCCTCTATGTCCCCTTCTCTAACTTCTGGCCAAGGTTGCAGATGCACACTGTACTCATGTTCTGTTTTTTGCCAAATCTCCTCCGCTAGATGAGGAAAAATTGGAGAGGAGATTACAATTAATTTTTCTAAATCTTCTTTAGAAAAAATCTCTTGGTTAAATTCATTGAAAAATTCCATGAAGGCAGATATGGTTGTATTGAATTTAAAATTCAAAATATCCTGCTCTACTTTGTAAATTAGTTTTGAAATTGCCTTTGTAGTTTTTGGTAAACTTTCTCCCTTTTCCTCCCAAGATGATAACAGGAACCTGTAGTACTTGGAAACAAATCTCTTAACTCCATTGATGGTTTCTGTATTCCAAAGGACATCCCCCTCATATGGGCCCATGAACATCATATATGCCCTTACAACATCTGCTCCATATTTTTCAATTATTTCATCAGGACTTATGACATTACCAACTGACTTAGACATCTTACTACCATCCTCTCCTAGTACATTACCATGGATTGTCCTTTTTTGATAAGGTTCTTTTGTAGAAACAACCCCAATATCATACAGAAATTTATGCCAAAACCTTGAATAGAGGACATGCAAAGTAACATGCTCTGCTCCTCCCTCGTAGTGATCTACTGGCATCCAGTAATCCAGTTTTTCTTTACTAGCCAACTCGTCCGAATTGTTAGGATCAACATATCTTAGGAAATACCAACTAGAACCAGCCCAATTAGGCATTGTATCCGTTTCCCTTTTCGCTGGGCCCTTGCATTTCGGACATTGTGTGTTTACCCACTCCTCAATACTTGCCAAAGGCGACTCTCCTGTGTCTGTTGGTTCATAACTATCTACCACTGGTAATTTCAGGGGTAATTGGTCTTCTGGAAGAGGAACTATCCCACATTTTTCACAATGCACAACAGGAATTGGCTCTCCCCAATACCTTTGTCTTGAAAATATCCAATCTCTAAGATGATATCTGGTAACTACATCTCCTATTCCTTTCTCTTTAAGATATCTCCCCACTTTTACTCTTGCATCCTGAGTGCTAAGTCCATCTAAAAAACCCGAATTAAAAACACTCCCCTCTCCTTCATATACTTTCTCTACAGAATTAACTTCCTGCCTATCTCCATCTTCACTCTCAACAACCCTGATAACCGGTAAGTCAAACTGTTGGGCAAACTCAAAGTCTCTTTTATCATGCGCAGGGACTCCAACCACCATTCCGGTCCCAACTGTTGATAGGACAAAGTCTGCGATATATATTGGCAGGTCCTTCCCAGCTATGCTATTTAGGCAAGAAAGGCCGGTACTAACGCCACTCTTCTCTCTTGTTGTGGCAATCCTCTCTAATTCCGACTTCTTCCCGCTCTCTTTCTGATATTCCTCTACCTCCTTCTTGACTTTAGGGTCCATAAACTGCTTAAGCTTTTCCACAACTTCGTGTTCTGGGGCTATCACAACAAATGTAGATCCAAACTGTGTATCAGGCCTTGTTGTTGAAACAAGAAGTTTCTCATCAGTCCCCTCTACTCTGTATTCGATATCATACCAAGTTTTCTTGCCTATCCACTCTCTCTGCCTTGTTTTCACACTCTCCCAATACTCCGTTTCGTCAAGATCTTCGTACAATCTATCTGCATACTCCGTTATCTTAAGTATCCATTGACTGATATTTCTTCTTTCTACTAAACTCCCACATCTTTCATGCTTTCCATCAATTACCTCTTCATTTGCACACCCTATTTTACATTTCGGACACCAGTTAATTGGTTTTTCTGCTTTGTATGCTAAATCTTTTTCTAATAGCTTTAGAAATATCCACTGAGTCCATTTGTAGTAGTCAGGATCCGTTGTATTAACCTCTCTACTCCAATCAAAAGAAAGACCTAGGCTCTGCAATTGTTTTCTAAATACTTGAATATTCTCTTTTGTAATTTCTTGTGGGGGTCTCTTTACTTTAATAGCATAGTTTTCAGTAGGCAGACCAAATGCATCCCACCCTATTGGGAAAAGTACATTTTCTCCTTTCATCCTCCTTAATCGTGCTACTACATCCATCATGGAGTAGTTTCTAGTGTGACCCATATGCATAGAGTCTCCTGAAGGATATGGGAATTCAGCTAGGAGATAGTATTTCTTCTTCTCTTTTGCAAAATCTTTGGATTCATAGAAAAGATCTTTAAACCATTTTTTTTGCCATTTGGATTCGAAATCTTTTGGGTTATACTCCATTAACATAGTTTAGTATATATTAATGAGAGATATTTTACATTAAAAAGAAATGTATTGGAAGGAAAGGATTCGTTGAGTGTGGAACAGGGGCGTGAAAGAACGGAAGAAGTGTATGTAATTCTTATACAAGAAGCTGTGAACAAAAAGAGAAGGAGGATATATAGTTCTGTTTAAAATGGACCTGAGGGGATTTGAACCCCTGACCCCATCGCTGCCAGCGATGTGCTCTAGCCAACTGAGCTACAGGCCCTAACATGAATGGACTCAGCTGGAATCGAACCAGCCACCTTCGCAATGCGAATGCGATGTTCTACCTTCTGAACTATGAGCCCAACAAGCTTATTATATCATTTTAAACCCTCTGCGGTTGAATCAGAAGACTACCAGTTTGAGTATCCCAGTGGATTAACTTGAGAACCGTAAGCTATTCCTCTTCTTAACTCAAAATGGACATGAGGCCCTGTCGAACGACCTGTAGAACCCATCTGCCCTATGGCTTCCCCTCTACCTACCGATTGCCCTGATCTTACATATATGTTCTTTAGATGTGCATACCATGTAGTATAGCCGTTGCCATGATCTATCTGTATAGACCAGGCATAACCAGAACCACCATATGTTTCCCCTAAACGAGGACAGTAACCACTACATCCTGCGAAAACAACAGTACCTGGGGCAGCTGCTACTACATTTGGAAGTGCATTTGAAGCAATATCGATAGCCCTGTGCCATGTTCTGTAATATTGTGATATTACCCCGGCACTTCCAGCTACTGGCCATGATATGAATCTTCCTACATTACTATCTCCCACAGGAGCTATTGCTGCAGCAGTAGTATATTGATTTGAAACATAGAAGGATGGTGTTGAGGATGCATATACAGGTTTTGGTGGTGCAGGCATCTTACCGTCAGGAATAAAGAGAGTTGCTCCCTCTTCTAGGGTAAATGGATAGTCTAACCAGTTAAAATCTGCGATTGCTTGTTCATTTGCATTATACTTACCTGCTAGTTTGGATATTGTATCGCCCTTGCCTACCTTAATTAGGACTCCATCACTAGGAGGGATATCTAGTTTTTGTCCCGGTTTAATATAGTCGGAAGAACTCATGTTATTTGCCCATAGTATCGACTCGGTACTTATTGCATAGTACTCTCCTATCGAACTTAGAGTATCTCCACCCTTTACAATATACTCTTCAACCTCTCTTCGAGACCTGTCCTTTGGTACAAGAGTATTTACAGAGGCATTCATAACCATGAGATCTGTTTCAGCAACCCCTATCCTATCCAAATATCCCTCACTTGCAACTATGACAACAGGCTTTCTGTACAGATATGAGACAGTTAAAATGAAAACTCCAACCAATACTAATACTTGAAGAGCAGATCCTAAGAAGTTTCCTCTTCCCCAAAACATCTTCCTTGCTAAATTATTCTTAACACTCTCAAAAGACTTAAAGAATATACTAGCAATTACAGAAAACAACACTACTAAAACCCTTGTTCTTGCATATATATAATTTAGCAAGGAAAAGAAAAAAGAGAAGAACCCTTTTTTAGTAGCTCCCTTAGTATATATTTTGTAAAAGAAGGATCTAATCTTCTTACCAAATTTGTTTGCAGTAATATCATCATCTACATACAGAAAACTCTCCAAATCGCTTTGCATATATGGTAATTTCCCTTTAGAAGAAAGTATCTCTCTAAAGCTTAATCCTGATATGTTTTTGTTTTGGGAGGGGCTCTCTATATCCAATATAGTAGATAATTAAAAATGATGATACATATTATACCAATTATCTATGCTTCGTGGAGAGTTGCTAAGAATTCTTCATTATTTTTTGTTTTCTTCAACCTACTTACGAGCACTTCCGTAGGATTCTCATTTGAGTCTAAAACTTCTAACATCCTCCTAATTCTCCAAGATTGATTGAGAACCTCTTTACTAAGAAGCCTTTCCTCATTTCGAGTTCCAGAAGCCACAACATCTATGGAAGGATATACTCTCCTGTTAGCAAGTTTCCTGTCTAAGTGGAGCTCCATATTACCTGTTCCTTTGAACTCTTCATACACAAGGTCATCCATTCTACTCCCTGTTTCTACTAAAGCAGTTGCAATGATGGTTAGACTTCCTTGCTCTTCAAAATTTCTAGCTGCTCCAAAAAATCTCTTAGGAGGATACAGTGCAACAGGATCAAAACCTCCAGAAAGGGTCTTTCCTGATGTTGGCATGGTAATATTGTATGCTCTTGCCAATCTCGTAATACTATCCATTAACATAATTACATCTTCCCCCCACTCAACCATTCTCATTGCTTTCTTAAGAGCCATCTCTGCTACTCTACAGTTATGCTCTGGTAGCTCATCAAAGTTAGATGCGTACACATCTCCTTTTACAAATCTTTTCATATCTGTAACCTCTTCTGGCCTTTCCCCTACTAATACAACCATCAATTTAGCCTTAGGGTGATTTTTCGCAACACCCTCAGCAATATCCTTAAGTAACCATGTCTTTCCTGCCTTAGGAGGAGAAACAACCATAGATCTTTGACCAAATCCAATTGGAGAGAGTAAATCTATCATTCTAGTTGATATAGTTTCAGAATCTGTTTCTAACTTAATCTGTTTCTCTGGGAATATTGGAGTTAATTTTCTAAATGCAGGTCTCTTTACAGCTTCTGCTGCAGGCTTACCATATACGGTATCTACTCTTAAAAGACCTAGAAATCTTTCTGTATTTTTAGGTAATCTCGCTGGCCCAGAGACTTCATCTCCGGTCCTAAGACTAAATTTCTTAATTTGAGAACCAGACACATATACATCGTTGTCTCCTGGTAAAAGTCCATCTGTTCTTAATAGTCCGTGAGAACCATCCTTCATTACCTCTAAAATACCCTCTACAGTAACAAATCCATCATCTTTTGCTTCTTTTTTTAGAATATCAATAATTAACTCTCTTTTAGAAAGTTCCATAAAATCATCAAGCTTTAAACCTTGAGCAACAGAACGCAAATCTGCGAGGTTCATTTCCTCGTAGTCTTTAATAGTTTTCTCTTTTTTAACCATTTGAATTATTAGGGAATTTAAAACACGGGGCTTAAAAAAAATTAGCCATGTGATATTTGAAGTATATTGAAATCAATATTGGATGTCAACTACAGTAGATACAGCATGGATACAAAGAAGAAGGGATCGGTACTGCCCCAACCGACCCCGAGTTCTTTCTCTTTATATGATAAAGAAAAAGTTTCGAGGAACATATAATATATTTCCCCTCTTCTTCTTTTTTAGTTCAAATAATGCTTCCTAATTAAACAAAAAGAGAAGGAGACTGGAGAAGATATCTTAGGCTTTTCCTATTGCCCAGTTGTGTTTGTGACACCCCAGACAAAGGGAGAAAACTAAGATATCCACATATGTTTGAAAGATCTAGTAGAATTATATCTCTTAAGGCGGTAAGTGTCAACCCTATATAATGAATCCACATCTGCCATTCGGGCCTTAAACCCTAGCACTCAAGGGGAACGGGGAGAGACCTTGACGAGTTGTTACGCTCTCGCAGTATGTTACACAAAGTGTGGGTACTCTGCAATAGAATAATACTGCAGAACTAAAAAGTAACAATTAGAAAAAACCTGGAATTCTATTTATATTGTATTGACTTTATAAACCTTTTTAACCTTAAGCTTTTTCGTTTGACCTACCTTCATTCTTCCGACAATTAGCTCTTCGTACCCCGCTCTAACTGCCTCTGATATGACCGACTCTACACCCCATGTTCCCCTAACCTCTCCTGTAAGACCAACCTCTCCGAAATAAATTCTTGATTTTGACAAAGCCTCATCTCCAACAGATGACTTTATAGCGGCACATATAGCCAAATCTATAGCAGGATCATTCACTGTTAATCCCCCTACTACATTTACAAACACATCCTTATTCCCTAGGAACACACCCCCCTTTCTCGACATAACTGCACACAGCATATCTAGTCGAGGTTTCTTTATACCATTAGCAACCCTCCTTAAAGGGCCTCCTTCGCTCTCCCTTTCCACTACCAATGCCTGTACCTCAACAAAAACTACCCTTGAGCCCTGTATAATAGCACCTATAGCACTTCCTGAAGATTTCTCTCCTGATTCCAGGAACACTAAAGATGGGTTACCGACCTCCTCCAATCCACTCCCTCTCATTTCAAAAACTCCTATCTCATTAGTAGATCCAAACCTATTCTTTATACTCCTTAATATCCTATATTGATTATATTGATCTCCCTCCATATACAAGACACAATCCACTATATGCTCCAAAACTTTCGGCCCCGCTATGTCTCCTCCCTTATTTATCTGCCCTACTATGAACATAGGAACACCTGTAGTTTTAGCAACTCTAGTCAAAACAGCACCACAAACCCTTACCTGACTTATACTCCCGGGATATCCTTTGGAAGAAAGAGATGTCATACTTTGAATTGAATCAACTACTACAAGATCAAAGTTATTTTCTCTTATTAACTGAGCAATACTTTCTGCTGACACATCCTCTGTTAAAACAAAATTCTCCCCTTCCTCTCCCTTAAGTCCCTTAGGCTTCAATCTCTGAAGACGAGAATTTAACTGGGAAGGAGATTCCTCTCCACATACATACAGAACCTTTCCATTTTTTGTAAAATTTAAAACTATTTGCATTAACAAGGTTGATTTCCCTACCCCAGGTTCTCCACTTAAAAGTACCACTTCACCACCTACTAAGCCTTTTCCTAAAACCCTGTCAAGCTCTTTGTAACCAGTTGGTATTCGTTCCCCAGATCTTATCTCACTAGAGGCCTTGTTATTATATTTGCTTATGGAATTGTAACTGGAGGCCTTTACTTTATCCTTACCTCCCTCCTTCACCTCCTGAATCTGTTCTAAAGTCCCCCACTCATCACAGAATGGGCACTTCCCGGACCATTTTAACGACTCAGACCCACAAGAAGAACATACATATTTCATACTATTTTTTAATTATGGCTATATTATCATCCTCTACACCCATTTCAACTACAACAACATCATCTCTCCTTTCAAACAAATCAACTTCTCTCAACATATACTCTGCAAGAGTGTTCTCTACTGTATCCTGTAAATACCTCCTTAAAGGTCTAGCTCCATACTCTTCACTAAATCCTTGTTTAATAATATAATTAACTGCCTTCCTATCAAGCTTTACTTTAACTTTTTCTTCCTCTAACCTTCCGTTTAATTCCTCTACAAGTAACTTAACTATCTTTCTTGCATCTTTTCTAGTTAAAGACCTAAATATCACAGTATCATCTAGTCTGTTTAGAAGCTCTGGTCTTAAACTTTTCTTAAGCTCATCTAAAAGCACATTCTTCATAGCAGAGTATGCCTCATCTATTTCCATATCAGACCTATCTTCCACTACTCCTTTTTGACCAAAACCAAGTACTCTATCCTGACTGATTTCCTCTGCCCCTATATTGGAGGTTAATACAATAATTGTATTTTTAAAATTAACCTTTCGTCCTCTCCCATCAGTTAAATGCCCATATTCCAAGATCTGTAGAAGTATATTCAAAACATCTGGATGTGCTTTCTCAACCTCGTCAAAAAGTATTACTGAATGAGGATTCCTCCTTACCTTCTCTGTTAACCAGCCACCATGTTGATAGCCAATATATCCGGGAGGGGAACCTATGAGCTTAGAAACACTGTGCATTTCCATCATCTCACTCATATCTATTTGAACAAGTCTATCTTCCTTTCCAAAAAGTTCTTTCGTTAATACTTTGGCCAATTCTGTTTTCCCGACTCCAGTAGGGCCAAGAAAAAGAAAAGAGGCCCAAGGTCTTTCAGAATCTATAATGCCTGTCCTTGCCCTTTTAATTGCAGAAGCTACTAAAGAACAGGCCTCCTCTTGCCCTACTACCTGTTTTTGCAAATTAGCTTCTAATTCCAAAAGAGCTTCTTTTTCCTTACTTCCTAGGGTATTGAGTGGAATCCCAGTCCATTTTGAAACTACCCCTCTTATATCCTCTGCATTTACCTTGTTACCAACACTCCCCATCTTCTTTAACCGTGCCTTTTCCATCTTACTAATTTTTTCTTTAAGTTGTTCCTCTTTCTTTTGAAGTTTCAAAGCTTCCTCCATTTGTCCCCTCTTTATCTTTATCTCTTTAGCTTTCTTAGTACTCTTCATTTTCGCAATTAAAGAAGAGAGCTCTTTATAATTTACCTCTAACTTAAGTCTCTTTGAAGCAGCCGCTTCATCAAGGAGATCAATTGCCTTGTCTGGAAGATATCTATCTGTAACATACCTATCGGATAGTGATACAGCTGTCTGAAGTGCTTCTTTCCCTATTTTTACACTATGATGAGTCTCTAATATTGGTTTTATGTTCCTTAAGATCTCTAATGTGTCCTCCTGAGAGGCTTCTTTAAGGAATATTGGTTGAAATCTCCTTGCTAAGGCATTGTCTGATTCGAAGGTAGAGCTGTAATCCTCGGTTGTAGTTGCGCCTATACATCTAAAATCGTCTTGCAAAAGCGCCGGTTTCAACACAGATGCTATATCAGAAGAGCTCCCGGGCATACCCCCAGGAGAAACAATATTATGGATTTCATCTATGAAAAGAATTGTGTCATTACTAGACACTACATCTTGGATAATAGCCATAACCTTCTCTTCTACATCTCCCCTCATTTTACTTCCTGCCATAATACTTGCTACATCAAGAGAAACTATCTTCATATCTCTTAGAGATGGTGGAACATGTCCGTCTGCAATATTTTGCGCTAAACCCTCTACTAAAACAGTTTTCCCAACACCTGCCTCCCCTATAATTAGAGGATTATTCTTTTTCCTTCTACTAAGGATATTTATGAGATGTTCCATCTCCTCCTCCCGGCCTATAACAGGATCCAATCTCCCATCTTTTGCTAAACCAACTAAATCCACCCCGAGTACTTCTACTACACTATCCAAATCTTCCTGTATTCTCATTTCTCTAGGCTTACTCAATATCCCTATGGGATACATAGCTACTGTAGAAAGACTTTTTCTGAAAGATCGATATGTGAGCCCTAATCTCTCTAATTTAGAAAGTTTGGGATCATCAGATTGCAATATTGCTAACAGAAGATGCTCTGTTCCTACATAGACATGCGCCATTTTCTGGGCATAGTCAAAAGCTTTCCTAAAAGCTTCCTGAGCTTTAGTAGAGAACGACAACTCCTTAACAGAAGATGTATTTCCCGTTATTTCTACTATTTTCCCATCAAAAAGATCTTTTAGTATTTCCCTCCTATCCAAACCCATCTCCTCTATTACTCTTGTAGCAATACATTCCTCATTAAGTAAAATACCAACAAAAATACTTACCTCTGAAATCTTTTTCTCTTTAAAATGTTCAGACACTAAAGAAGCACTTCTAAGAGAAATACTTGCGTTCTTACTTAAACGATTAAATATGGATTGTGGCTTTTTTACAATCTTCATTCGCATTCCTAATTATACTATATATGTGGGCAACTACTCCTTAGGAGCAATTTCTTCTTCTATTGCTGTGTCTACTACAGATGCAAGCTCTTCTTTTGATATTTTCTTTCTTGGTTTTGAAACTTTTACACCCTTAGAAGCGGCTTTCAAGCTTAATCCTAAGTGTCTTTCAGTTGAAGATATAGAGAGAATTTTTACCTTTACCTTGTCTCCCTCTTTCACTATGTCAGAAGGATCCTTAACTAACTTGTCAGAAAGCTCGGAAATATGAATCAAACCATTTAGTCCCTCTGCTATCCTAACGAAGGCTCCATAAGGGACCACTTTTTGAACTTCTCCTGCTACCACATCCCCTACTTTATACTTAGCAATGGCTTCTGCCCATGGGTCATTTTGTAACCTTTTAATACTGTAGGCTACTCTTTTCCCTGCATCAGAAACCCCTATAACCATAACTTTAACCTTCTGTCCCACAGAGTACAAACTCCCGATATCCTCTACCTTGTCCCAAGAAAGCTCGGAAAGGTGAACCAATCCCTCAAGGCCCTCTGCGTTAACAAACACTCCAAAAGGAGTAATTCCACTAATCGTTCCCTCTAAAGTATCACTCTCTTTGACCTTGTTTAATGTTTTCTCCCTCTGCTCTAAATCCCTTGCCTGAGTTACCATCTTTTCTGAAAGAATTATTCTGTTCTTCTCCCTATCTAATTCTATGATTCTTGTAGATATTTTCCCCCCTATTAAGGAACTCAATCTCTTTTGAACCTTAGAGGATATGTCTTTTCCAACCTGCCTTACTCCACTAACATAGACTCTAGAGGCATCAAGTTGAGATGTTGGGATGAAACCTCGGATATCTTTACTAATTTCAACAATTAAGCCTCCATTATTCGACTCTACTACCATTGTTTCCACAATCTTGTTCTCCTCTTTCGCCTTCTCAAGATTTAACCATGCAGTAGCTTGTTGGGTTCTTCGTATGGAAAGGACTAGTTGTCCTTCTTCGTCTTCCGGTTTAACAACATAAACCATAATTTTGTCTCCAACCTCTAACTCTCTCCAGTCCAAAAGTTCACTTTTTAGCTCTTTTCCAGCCACAATTCCTTCTGACTTGTAACCAACATCAACAACTAAAAAGCCGTCTCTTACGTCTACGACGGTACCTTCTACTATCTCTCCCCTTGAAAATGTCTTAATTTGATTTGCACTATCCTCAAGATATTTGTCTATTTGCGAATATGCTTCTTTCTGTTTTTTATCTTGATCCATTAGGGTTCTCCCATTGGTGATGCAATACTTTGCAACTAGTATTTGCATACTACTTAAATTAAAGGTTGCAGACCGATTATATCACAGGCTCTTATCAGAGGCTAGACCTTTTTTATATGATCTTTCAATACCACCCTCTCCCAATCAGGTTTCCTAGCCTTAAGGATATATCTTCCATACAAAACAAAGCTAGAATTGATTTTGTACCAATCTTTCTTAGGATACAGTTTTTCTAGATGGTGTGCTACTTGGGTTGGATTAGACGAATCAGAGAGCCCATATGCATTAGCAACTCTTAAAACATGCGTATCTACAGCAATCCCTTGGTTTTCTTGGTATAGGTCATTTAAAAATACATTTGCACTCTTGTAACCTATCCCTGGAAGTTTTAAAAGCTTCTTAAGCTCTCTAGGAGGCTCACCCGAATATTCTTTGTGTAAAAGTTTAGCACTCTCTATTATATGCTTTGATTTGGTTTTGAAGTAGTTTATACCCCCGAGGGTATCCTCAACATCGTCGATATTTGCCTTGCTCAAAGTCCGTGCATCAGGATACCTATTAAACAATTTCTCCGTCACTCTATTTACCTGTACATCTGTAGTCTGGGCGGAAAGGATAATACAGATTAAAAATTGAAAAGGTGTAGACCAATTAGTAAGCTCTGTGCTCGCTTCTGGGAAAAGATTCTCTATTTCGGATAGTAACTGGACTGCTAACTCTCTTTTATTCATCCCTTGTGGCTTCTTTTAAATCTAAAACAAACTTCCTACCTAAATTATACCCCAAAACATCTAGAATCTTTGGATACCTATTAAGAATACAGCTGATGGCTTCTTTTATCGCCTGATTTTTAAAAGCTATCACACGGCAAGAGGAGCATATGCCTTCTTTTATCTCTCTTGAAGTAAGATACATCAAATCCTTATCATTATCTCTAACACTCAAGATATATTCGTTCAAAAGATCTTCATCGACAGTAGAGCCTGCATATACACTCCCTATAATTTCCTTAATCCCAATATCTATTCTCTTTCCCACACCTCTACTACCTCCTAAAACTCCATATTTCTCAGTCAAAAACCCGTAAATCTCAACATATATGTCCTCCCTGTTTCTCCATTCCTCATCTTTGTTTCGAGTAGTTACTCTCCTCCATCCATTACCAACAATATCTTGATATATGGAGTAGACATAATTAGCATACTCCTGAACCTTAGAATTCTCATGAAGATCCACCTCCTCTTTTCTTGCACTCTTCCAATTCTGGTTTTCCGAAACTAACTGGACTACACATCTTTTTAGACCAAGAGTCTCTACGAGTAGAGAATCTAACCCTAAAGCAACATTGACAAGAGCTCCAACCTCATCTCTGTCCAGATTAGGAATCTCCTTCATAGCATATGCGATGGTAAGAGCATTACTGAAAGCACTTCTATCAAACAGAATTAGAGTATCTTCGTCGATACCCTCAGAAAGAAAGGCCTCCAAGAACTCTAGTCTATTAAGAGCAAAAAGAGACATCTTAACTTCCAATTCCTCTCGAGCAGTTAGATCAAATTGACTTCCTCCTTCTTTTAAAAGAACCCTTATGGTATTACCTATCGGAGTAGCGTATATGGGAAAGGAAGAGGTCACTATATTAACATTCTGCTCAATCAATCTATCTGAAAGGAAATTGAGAGCATCTGCCTTCCCCACTTGGTCTCCCCCTTCGCAAGATAGAGTCCTGTAGTTTTCTTTGTTCAAAGGGATAGCCTTTTTGTAAATTTATTAATAAAACATTATACAACATTTCAAAAAGAAGCGATTTCGAACAAATATTCTGTACTAGCAAACCTCTTGTTTTAAAAACGTTTCGCCTATCTCCCTGCAAAATCACCAACAATTTCCAACTCACAGGAGAGATAACTCCAATCTTCCTGTACAAGCTGAAACCATGATGTTACATTGAAACACCCAAAGATTTCTAAAACCCTATTTCCACAACATATTATTGTAACTTCTATGTTTCATCTCAAAAAGCAGAAAATGATCAAAATCCCTCAATTTTCAAGCCATATAGGAAAGTATATCGGCCCCTCTCTTGGGTAAATAAAAACCCACTCTTTCAAGTGGGTTGTCATATTCTAAAATCCTGGCAATGACCTATCTTCCCAGAACCAAAGGTTCAAGTATTTTCGGCGCTAGAGTGTTTTACTTCTGAGTTCGGGATGGAGTCAGGTA
>CAZUDZ010000005.1:0-30447 GCA_964618765.1 uncultured Candidatus Saccharibacteria bacterium
GCAATTATAAACTTGCCATATGCCTTCGAACCTGGTCAGCTGTCATTAAATTTTCCTGCAACATTCAACCCCAATGCACTTCTAAATTTGAAACTCGGGGGACTAATTCTTGCCATAGCTAAGGTAATTGCCATATATATTGCTGCTCAATCTCCTCTCTTTTTGAAATCAATGATTCCAGCTTCTGCACCTAAGTCCGGAGTGGATGCAGCAGGAGCTATAAAGCAGAGTCTAACTAAGATGCCACTATTTGGAGGCCTTTTCAAAGACAAGAGGTAAAGGATAATAAAATATGCAACAGAAAAAGGAACAATACGAAGATGCTCTGGGATCCATATTTGATTTCATATTTGAGGAATCAAAGAAGCCTCCTGGTAAGGCTAGGCCTGTAAAGGCACCGAAAGCTACAGGAGTAGATACAACCTCGGAGTTGATTGATGCTTTAGGAAGTGTTCTTGCTAACCCCTTGCTGTTTGTAAACGAGCAGACAAAGAAGGCATTTGATGAAACAGTCCAACCGCTTAAAGATGTTGTAGATATCGCGCCTATCCAGATTAAAGTAGGTGATAGACCCACGGACACATTTAAGATAAAGCTTTCAGACATACCTAAAATTATTAAAGACCCTGGAGGTTGGGCAGATAAGCAGTTTAAAGGTATAGAGGCTAGGAGAAAGAGTCAGAGGGCAGCATGGGCAGGAGAAGAGTTAAAGGGGGTTCTTGGTGGCCTGTGGGCAAAAGAAAGAGGTTTAGACAGAGAAACACAGTTAGCTATGGCAGGGGCAGGAAGAAAGGGTCAGAGACAAACAGGTTCTAGTTATGATTATATGTCTGTAAGAACAAGAGAGTTAGGATCTAGGTATTTAGATGATCTGGCAAATAATAATCTGCGAGATAATTTAATAGCAAGGTACGGAGAAGATAGGGGAAAAGCCGAATACTACAAACAGATAGGACAAGATGCCACTAGAAAATTTGGGGAAGATCGTGGAGCTCAAATGCTTCAAGCCTTCAAGGTTTGGGATGACAGTCCTCAGAAGGCAGTTGATAGTGAAAGAGTGTACTACACTCTTGAGTCTCATGCACTTCGAGACAAAGCCAGAGATTCTCTTCGGGGTGGGAATCGACAAGAAGCAGAGGAATATATCAGGGCAAGTCACCATGTTCTTAAGTCACATGATGAGAGGCAGAAGAAAGAATACTCAGATAATCAGAAGAAGTTGTTCAGAAATTATTCAAAAGAGTTAGGTCTTCTTAGAAAAAGTTCTGATCCTGACAAGAGAGGTAAGATAAAAGAATTAGAAAACAGGCTTGGGCTCATGAAATCTCAAATGAGATACTCTAGGTTAGAAGATTGGGCAGGGAACTTAGGAGCAGCAGAGGGAATGTATAATAGTGTTAAAGGTATCTATTTAGGAGGTAATTTAATTCCTAGTTTTGTAAATGGTAAATTTTTTGATCCGAATTCTAACTACTTTTCTCCTAGTAAAAGAGAGTCTTTCCATGGTGTAGCATTTCTAACAGCAAAGACAGGGAATGGTTCTTTACAAGACACTTACTGCCAAATGATGGCCCCAGTCTACTATTTCTCTCCCGCTACTTTAGTTGGATCTTTAACAGATGGAGAAGTCTTTGCATATCTAGGAGATTTGAAGAGGAAAGCCTTCCAAAAGTCAGATGTCGTAAAAGGTATCAAAGGATTTGACATGAAGAAATTTATGAGTGCTCTAGATAAGGGAGATTCCTCATATTTAGACAGTTTTACCAAAAATTTAACAAAAGAGCAGTTAGGTAAATTAACTAAGTTTGTCAAAGCTGACAAGCTTTGGGGTGATTTAGCCCATATTTTCAGTGCTCCAACTAGAGCTAAGAAGGCCATAGAGCAGTATCTCCAAGATCAAATTTTTAAGAAGATAAGGCAGGAAGTAGGTAAGCAACTTCTTAAGGTGATGACTGATGCGGTGGCAAAGGAGTTGGTAGCTAGTTGGATAGCCAAGGGAGGTATTAAGGTACTTATACAGGGGGCTATAACTGAGATTGCTGCTGCGATAGGGCTTGCAGGAACACCCCTAGCATCCGCTGTTATTGCTGTAGCCACATGGATCGTAACAGAGATAATTTACCAGATAGGAAAGATTACTATAAAGTACAGCTTAATTGTTGGTAAGATCGCCGCTAAGGTTGCATTTTATGGCTTTATAGGGATATTCCTTCTGATAGGTTCCATGGTTTTAATGTTTCTTGGAGTCTTTGGAAAGCATTCGGATGTAACTCCCCAAGAGGTAGTTGTGTGTGAAGCGTATGCTCCTATGGACCCAATAGAATTTCCAGATATCCCAGGAGGGGATGGAGATATAGATTTTGAGTGTGGACCAGGAGAAACAGTTAAGCAGTTTTTTTCTAGAATGGGATCAGAGCTAGGTATGCCTGGGGTACAATTAGAATTAATCCCTCCAGGCCACGAGAAATATGGAGACTTAAATGGTGGATGGTGGTGCTGGGCATACAGCCCTACTTTAGTCTACTGTAAATCAGATAAGGTAGTTAGCTGTAATGAGTACACGGCCAGATTATTTAAGCACGAGTTGACACATCTAAGGCAGTATCGTAATACAAGTGGATCTTATGGAGGACTCTTTATGGAATGGGGTGCAGATTATGTTTCTGGAAATGGTGGAGGGTATGCTTTTAGAACCTCAAGTGGAGATTGTATAAAAGCAACGGGAACCCCGCTTCTCTCTGGATGTACTCCAGAAATTTATAGGGGGATTGCGTATAATGAAGTAAAATATCTTAATCATCGATGTTTTGCCAGTCTAAAATCTTATATAGTTGATTTCTGTAGAGCACCATGAGTAAATTAAAACAATTTTTTAAAAAATATTGGTTATGGTTACTTGTAGGGGCACTAATCGCTATCATCATATTGGTGATATTCCTACTCTCTAGACAAGAAGACGAAAAAGAAGTAGAAGTGAATATTCTTTTGGAAAAGATAGTAAGCCCATATGTTAAAACGGAGCATAGTGTAGATATTGACTTAAATGTTCCTGTGGAGAACCTTGATGAAAGAGAGTGGGTTTACTCTGTAAGTAGACCTGAGGGTAGAATGTTTACTAATTTCGTAAAAAACTTCTATGAAGTAAAAAAAGAAATCAATCTTGAGGAAGAAATCATCATGGCTATTGGCGATGATATGGTTTGGTACAATGCCGACATAGGGGTTCTCTCCATATTCTCAAAAGGCCTTGTTCTTGATTTGAAGATAACTACCAAGAGGGATGTCTCCTCCTTCTTTTTTCAATACTTTGGGATACAAAACTCAGAAAATGAGAAAGTAGAGCAAACAGAAAAAGGAACTTTGTACCTAGGACATTTCTTTTACAATGAGATGAAGATAGGTTCTTCTCACCTGGGAGGATACTCATATAGATTAGAACTAGATAAAAATGGGAAACTATTAGAATTCTCTATGCTTCTTTTGAAAGAAGAGAATCTTCAAAAATATCAATATATGCCTACAGTTTCTCTAGAGGAGTTGCTTCTTATTAATAATTATCCTATGAAAATAGTTAATAACAAGATAGAAGAGCGCTTCTATGAACAGTCAGAATTGTTAAGAGCTTCTAGTAAGTTAAATAATTTAACAGCAAAAAGTGTTGATGCACTCTTTTTACTTAATGATTTTGAAGATAAATATCTTTTACCTTCATATAAAGTAGCGGGAGATGGAGAAATTCTGGATTCAAAAGGAGGTAAATATTGGAGTACAACTGATATTTTCTTCTGCGGTATAGATCCGGAATATCTTTTAGAGAAACCAATAGAAGATTACAGAGAGAAGCCTCATTCTGATCCTTCTTCTTAGAAATATTGGAAATCTTTCTTGTACAAGTGATAGAATACAGTATGAACATTTCTCATAAATTTTCTAAAATTCTGTTACTGCTCTTCTTTCTACTCTTTCCACTAAATGTTTTAGCCTTTTCGTACTACTCAACAGAAAGCCAGAACTTTGACACAACCCTTTCAGAAAAGATTGATACCATATATACAAATCCTACCCAGATATATATTACTCAAGTAACTACTGATTCTGATGTGTTAAGTAGAAACCCAGAAAAGTGGGTTAAATCTCTCTACTATCACAGTATAACTAGACTCCATCTTTCGGATCTGCCCTTTACCTATCTTCTAGATGAGAACGGAATAATATATCAAGGTTCTAAAGGAGGGGTAGGAGCCAATCCTCAACTTAGAGAAGTAGATGGGGCATTAACTATTGGCTATCTTTCAAATAGTGCTACCTTAACAAATAGAGCGACTGAGTCTTTAAAGGATATGGTCGAAGAAATATCTTTTAATTGGGGAATATCACAGCTTTCAGTAGTGAAACTGTATATAGATCAAGAGGAAGGGAAGCTTTCTTCTGTAGTTGTGCAGGAAATAGATGGAGATTTCTCTAACTCTGTAAAAGAACTCTTTGTTGATTGGAAAGGACATGAAGAAGAACACTTGGAATACAAGGTGAGAGTTGAAGAAATAATATACGATGAAGAAGTGGAGATAGGGGAAAGGTTAAATGTAAAGTTGAAAATTAGAAATCTAAATGACTTCATTTGGTTTGTGGATAAAGATCCGATATACATATCTGTAAAGGGCGAAAAAGAGAGTGATTTTGCAATTAACAAAGAGTGGGATAGCTTTAGTAAACCTTCGAAAATCTCTGAGAACAATGTTCTTCCGGGACAGTCGGTAGAGGTTGAATTTAATCTTGAGGCTCGAGTTCTTCTTGGTGAGGTCTCAGAGTCGTTTGAAATCCTTAAGTTTGAAGATCAGCCATTCCAAGATTCTGAGTTTCAGGTTAAATTCAATATTGTTAAAGGTGAGAAACAATTAGTAGAAGTAGCATCTCCAAAGTATAGCTTTGTAAACATTCGAGATTGTAGATGGTATAGTTGTGCAGTTTTAGATAGTGCAGATAATGGTGCTATTTTTGTTTTAGAAGGTGAAGAGGCAGGATGGTCTAGGATAAGGTTTGGCATTGATCAGTTCGGTTGGGTAAATTCAGCATATCTCAAAAAGATTTAGCATTAGTTTGGTATTTCTTAGAAGCAGATAGAAACTATTTTAGTTAAATTAATCTTGGTTTGATAGTGGACGAGGATAAAATTTTAAAATCTTTAAACCCTCAACAAAGAAAGGCTGTTGTATGCACTAAAGGTCCTCTTTTAGTTTTTGCAGGGGCAGGTTCAGGTAAAACTAGGGTAATAACAAATAGGATCGCTTACCTAATAATAAAAGAACGAATTAACCCACAGAATATCCTTGCGGTAACCTTTACTAAGAAAGCTGCAGGCGAAATGCAAGAGAGAGTAACAGCCCTTCTTAGAGATTTGCAATCTGACTCTCTTGGTCTCCCTGCGATAGGGACATTTCACTCCATAGGGGCAATGATATTGAGACAGAATGCCAAGGAATTAGGATTAAGTAATAACTTCTCAATATATGACTCTGATGATTCAGAAAACATTGTAAAAGAATTACTTCTAGAAAGGGATATAGATATTAAAGAAATTAAACCTAGGTCCATAGCGCAGTACATCAGTGCTGCAAAGAATGAAATGGTAAGTCCTGAAAGGTTCAAGTCACACTACGGTGGATTCATAGAAGACTTTGCTGCAGAGATCTATCCTGAATATCAGAAACAGCTTAAAGCACAAAATTCTGTAGATTTCGGAGACCTTCTCTACCTTACAGTTAAGCTATTTACTGAGAATGAAAAAGTCAGAAGAAAGTATCAAGAGAGATTCGAATATCTCCTTATAGACGAGTATCAAGATACAAATTTTGCACAGTATAAATTTGCAAAACTTCTTTCTGAAAAACATCAGAATATATGTGTTGTTGGAGACGATGATCAAGGTATCTATGGATGGAGAGGAGCAAACATTAAAAATATTCAGTCTTTTGAAAATGATTTTAAAAATGTTACAGTCGTAAAGTTAGAACAAAACTACAGATCCACAAAAAATGTTATACAAGCAGCAGTTCGGGTAATAGAGCAAAACAACTCTAGAGTGGAGAAAGTCCTTTGGACGGATAACAATGATGGAGAAGTAATCACTATATATCAAGCAGCTGATCAGGAGAATGAAGCTGAATATGTAGTAGAGCAAATCAGGAATCAAAGACAATTGGGAGTTTCTTTGAAAGATATGGCGATCCTGTATAGAACTAATTATCAATCAAGGGCAATTGAGGAGGCTTTGCTTAAAGCAAATTTACCTTACAAATTAGTAGGAGGCTTTAGATTCTATGAAAGAAAGGAGATAAAGGACATTATCAGCTATCTACGATTTTGTTTTAATCTTAAAGATGAGTTAAGTATTGATAGAATAATAAACACACCCTCTAGAAAGATTGGTCTTAAATCCCTAGCTACCTTACATGAAATAGCTAGGAACTGTGGGTGTACGCTAGGGGAGCTATTGGTAGGGGCATATCTAGTTCTTAATATTGACATAAAAAAAGAGAAACGAAATGAGGTTAAGGAGAGTGTGATTAGGAATATAGAGGGGTTGAAAAGTGAATGGGAGAAATATTCCAAATTAATAAACTTGTTTGGGGAATTATATTTCTTTTCTAAAGGAAAAAGTTTGTTGGAAACGATAGACCATATTCTTGAAAAAACGAAATATGTACAATGGTTTGATGACCACACAGAGCAGGCAGAAATGAAGAAAGAGAATGTTGTTGAATTAAAAAATGTAGCTAGTTCCTACTCCGAAAAACACGGAGAGAAAAGCCTAGAGGTTTTTCTAAATGAGGTTAATCTCATAGAACAGGAGCAAGATAAAAACCAGGATGGGAGTGGTAACTATGTTAACCTTATGACCCTACACTCTTCTAAAGGGTTGGAGTTTGATTATGTGTTTATGATAGGTATGGAGGAGGGATTACTTCCTCACTCTCGCTCTTTTATGGAAGAGGATGAAATGGAGGAAGAAAGAAGACTTTGTTATGTTGGTATTACGAGAGCTAAACAGAAGCTATATATGACATTTGCAGAAAGAAGACAAACAAGAGAGGGGTATACCTCTCAAATCCCATCAAGATTCTTAGGTGAGATACCTCAAGAGATTTGTGATTATTACAGCAATGCTGAGTATCAAACAGACAGCTACTAAAGCCAGCTTAACTCAGGATAATTTTGCTTGTACTTTTTATGTACAGCAGGCCACATTTGGTTAGGATTTGCTCCCTCTCTTAATTTCTGAAGAGTCCTTTTTATCTGTGCCTCTCCATCAAAAATATTGTCATTAGGAAATTGCTTATACCAAAGACATGGATTCCACTGAAAAAGCCCCTTAAAGTAACTCTTATTACTTTCCGCATTACATCCAGATTCCCACTTCATGACAAATTTAAGCCACTGTTTCTCTTCCTGTGTAGCATTAATACTACTATCGATATATGTGCTCCAATGATTACAATCAGGACCCCGTTGAGTAACTGAGGTAGGTAAATCCTGCGGTCCTCTTATTGCGATAATTTCAGGTCTAGCTTCTCTCTCAACATTTTCTTCAATAATCTCCTCTGATATTAGCTCCTCTCCTCTATATGTTCGTTTTATTCTTTGTGTAACAATACCTAATACACCTGTCTGCTCCTTTACCTCTTTTGATAAACTCTTACACAAAACCTCTCCTTTTAATACTGTCTCATAAGGGATTTCCAGAAGTACTTCGTCTATGGTTGCATTATATGTTTCTACCTGAATAAAAGAGTTGTTTTGTAGTTGCGAAATAGGGGATGTAGAAATAACTCGATTCCTATTACTTACCGAATATCCCGAATCTATCAATGCCTCTACGGGAGAATTTGATCTTGAAATAATTCTTTTTACTTCACCATCATAGATTACGGTAATGAATTTAATCTCGCACTCTTCATTATCCTTGCGAGGGAAGATATCATATAACTCATACTCCTTTTGGGGTAAGTCTGTAGAAGCATAACTCTCTGGCCAGTATTCATATAGACCGTATAGAGTAGTGATTAAAATTGTTACTATTAAAAAAGCTCTTAAAACAGTATCCCTTTTCATAAGTAAAATTATTCTATCATATATTAAGAAATTGTTGACATAATCATCGTACACACATATATTAAAGTAATGAAGAAGGATTTTAAAAAGTACTTACCTTGGATAATTCTGTCTGTTTTGGTACTTGGTTTGTCCACTTGGTATCTGCTTAGCAGGAGAATAACCCAAGAACAGAGAGACCTCTATGAGGCTAAAATTGCAGAGGCTCAATCCCATATAGAGGCAAGACAGTACTCAATGGGTATGAAGAAATTCTACAATGCAGCAAGTATGATTCCCTCTCAAGTGGAGGCATATGAGGGGATTCTTTCGATACTCATTACTAAAAACAGAATGGAAGATGCCCAAGAAGTAATTGAGAAGTCCGCAAAGGCTGTAAGTAATTATGACAAATCTAAACTGTATAAGATTTTGGGAGATCAGTATTACAAAATGGGAGAGTACAGAAAAGCCTACGACTTGTATGATGCTGGATCTTTTTTAGGTACAAGTAATATGGGGTTAGAGTTAGCATTAGGAGAGACATATCTAAATATGGGAGATGTGGATAATGCGAGAAAACAATTTGGGAAGGCAGATTATGAAGGAGAAAATCTAGAGAGGGCAAACCTTCTTCTCTCCTACATCTACGCAATAGATAATGCTCAAAAAGCAAAGAGTACCTTAAACTCTGTTTCTGAAATAGAAAAGATGCAGGCATACTATGAGGAATTTAGAGGAGTTTTGGAAAGTTTAGATGAGGATGAGAAATTTAATGCAACCAAACTTTCAAGGGTATATTTAAATGCGGGATACCCATATTTAGCAATCCTTACTTTAGAACCCAGGAAAGAAGATATCTCGGAATACTTGGAGGGGATGTACTTCTTAGGTCGAGCATATTTTGAATATGGAGAGTATGAGAAAGCCATAGAGGTATTAGATGGTGCCCTTACATTAGGAGGAATGGAAGATGAGATACTTAGGATTAAGGCCAGAGCATATTTCTTAACTAATGATTTAGACAATGCAATAAACAGCTATGATTCAGCCATAGGGCATTCGGGGAGTGACATATCTTCAGGTTTAGTAAAGGAGTATGTTGAGTTTCTTTTAGATAATAAGCAGATATTGAAGGCTTCTGACTTGATAAAGAGTCTTTTAATACCCTTTGATCAAGAGCCATACCTTAATCTTTTGGCAGTAGTGGTAAATTATGAGTTAGAAGAGAATTCTAAGGTTGAATTCTATCTAAACAAGCTAGAAGAGCTTCAAGAGACGAAGGAATTTACAAAGAGCCAAGAGAAAGAGCTACTTCAATGGAGGATACTCACTCTCTTAGAAGAGGATGACAAGGAGTGGAAGGAGTCCAAGGTAATGGTGAGTGAATATATGGATAGGCTTTTTGAATTAGATAGATTCAATCCCTACTACAGACTCTTTTTAGCAAAGATACAGATTAAAGAAGGTGAGGAAGAATTGGTTGTACAATCTTTAGAGCAGGCAATAGAGTATGATTTAGAATCTGTTGTCACAGATGAGGCTTTAAAGATGTTGTCTTCCTTAAGGTAGTTCTGTTATAATCGCAACTGCGAAGGTTCAATTCTCCCTTCCTATTGATAAATTTTAGATAAATATTATGGACAAAAGTATATACAATGTAAAAATGCCTTTAGATAAGGTAAGAAATATCGGAATAATAGCCCATATTGATGCAGGTAAGACTACTACTACAGAGAGACTTCTGTTTTTTACAGGTCAAGTGCACAAGATAGGAGAGGTACATGAAGGTGCTGCTACAACTGACTTTATGGAACAGGAACAGGAAAGAGGTATTACCATAATGTCCGCTGCTGTAACATGCTTCTGGGATTACAATGACGAAAGATTCCGAATAAACATAATAGATACACCAGGACATGTGGATTTTACAGCTGAAGTGGAAAGATCCTTAAGGGTTTTAGATGGAGCTGTTGTAATTTTTGACGGAAGAAAAGGAGTAGAACCACAATCAGAGACAGTATGGAGACAGGCAAACAAGTACAATGTTCCTAGGATCTGTTTTATGAATAAGATCAATCTAATAGGGGGTGATTTTGAAAAAAGCTTTGCAACAATAAAGGAGAGGTTAACTAAAAAAGCAGTTGCTGTAACCTTCCCAATAGGGAAAGAACAGGATCTGCATGGATATGTTGATTTAATAAAGATGCAGGCATATGAATATAAGGGAATTAATACACCTGACTTTGTAGAAGTAGATATCCCTGAGGAGGTTCAGGAGACAGTGAATAAATTGAGAGCGGAATTGGTAGAGATTCTTGCTGAGCAGGAAGATTCTTTGATGGAAAAGTACTTCGCAGGAGAAGAACTAACAGTAGAGGAACTTTATGCAGCTTTAAGGAAAGGAACAATAGAGGGAGAAATATTCCCAGTTTTGGGAGGAGATTCCCGATCTGCAATGGCTAAGACCCTTCTTGACTACATTACAATATGTCTACCTTCTCCAACAGAAAGGCCTGCGATAAGAGGAGTAAATCCTAAAACACACGAACCTATGGAAAGAGAGGCAAAGGAATCAGAACCGTTCTCTTCGTTAGTATTTAAGATAGTTAATGACCCACATATAGGGAACTTGTCGTACTTTAGAATATATTCTGGCGAGATAAAGGCTGGAACATATGTTCTTAATTCCACCAAAGGAATCAAGGAGAGGGTTAGTAGATTGATATTGATGCATGCTGATGAGAGAGAAGAGGTGGATAGTCTAAGGGTAGGAGATATCGGAGCAGTTGTTGGTCTTAAGGATTCTACTACAGGTGATACTCTTTGTGATGAAAATGACCCAATAATTTTAGAGAGAATTACTTTTGCCGAGGCAGTAGTATCACAGGCAATAGAGCCAGCTACTAAGTCAGATGAGGAAAAGATGTCTGAGGTCTTGGGGAGATTGGTTAGGGAAGATCCTACCTTCCATGTAAGTACAAATCAAGAGACGGGACAAACTATTATTCAGGGGATGGGTGAGTTACATCTAGAAATTATGGTAGATAGGATGAAAAGGGAATTTGGAGTAATAGCCAATGTCGGAAAACCACAGGTAGCCTACCGAGAAACAATTAAGAAGGTTGTACCTGAGTCAGAAGGAAGATATATCAAACAATCTGGTGGTAAAGGTCAGTATGGACACTGTTGGTTAAGGTTAGAACCAAATGAAACTGGAGAAGGGTTTGAGTTTATTAATGAAATTAAAGGTGGATCTATCCCTAGAGAATTTATCCCCTCTATACAGAAAGGTGTTGAGGAAGCTATGAAAACGGGAGTGGTGGCTGGATACCCGATGGTAGATGTTAAGGTCGCCTTATACGACGGTTCATATCATGATGTAGATTCTTCAGAAGCTGCTTTTAAAGTTGCTGGATCTATGGCTTTCAAAGATGGATGTAGAAAAGGAGACCCCATACTTTTAGAACCAGTAATGAAAGTAGCTGTAGAAACTCCTGATGCGCATATGGGAGATGTTACAGGCTCTTTAAGTAGTAAAAGAGGACAGATACAGGGTACAGAAAGTTTAGGAAACAGTATTACAAGAATTACAGCTTTTGTTCCTTTGGCAGAATTGTTTGGATATACAAATGAATTAAGGTCAATTACCAGTGGGAGAGGAAGTGCAAGTATCGAGCCATCTCACTATGCTGAGGTTCCTAAGAATATTGCTGAAGAAATTTCAGGTAAATCTTCTACATAATATATCTCTTATACTCTCATGGCGAAGGAAACAGGAAAGTCAAAGAAAGAGAGTCTTCTGAAAAAAAGAATTCTTAAGATTAATAAATATCTTAAAGAGGGGAAATTTCAGGATGTAGTAGAGGAGATTAAGCATTGGTTTGAAGATATCAGAACTGGAGAGATGGTGTTTGATTTGGAAAATTTGAAAGTAGTCTACAAAAGAGACTCTCAACAGGCCATAAACACAGCAATTACAGCAAAGGCTGAGGAGAAGTTAAAGGAGATAATCTGTCCTAGGATCCCTAAGTGGATTGGGCCCGACCATCTTACTTTCATAGGGATAGTAGGTATGATTATGGTATCCCTCGGTTTTGTATTAGGTTTTCTAAATAGAAACTATTTGATATTTGTCCCTTTAGGGCTGTTAATTAATTGGTTTGGGGATTCTTTTGATGGAAGCATTGCAAGATACAGGAAGAGAACAAGACCAAACTACGGTTACTATATAGATAAAATAGTGGATGCTGTGGTCATAATTATTTTAGGATTAGGCCTAGGACTCTCAGGTTTTGTCAAAATAGAAATTTCCCTCTTAATGACTTCTATCTATTTAGCACTAATGTTAAATGTAGATCTTTTGGTTTATGTAAAGGGAGTGTCTAAAAACTCTTTTGGGTGGTTTGGCCCTACAGAAATGAGGATTATAGGTGTTGTGGTATCAATAGTTATGTACTTCTTACCAATTAAATTTTACGCAATCTATGGATATTTGACTACACAATATGATATAGTGCTATTCGTCCTTTCTGTAATCATGTTTTTTGTTCTCGTTGTTGATATAATATCCAATGGAATAAAGCTTCACAGAGAAGATACAAAAGAGTGGTAAAAATAGTGTAAAACCCTTGCAACTATTACTATTTTTTGATAACATTCATCGCAGGTTCTTAATTTTAAGGATCTGAGAATATAGGAAATATATATTTAAATTATTAACAATATATTTATGGCAGATTTTGAAAGAACAAAGCCACACATGAATATCGGAACCTTGGGTCATATTGATCACGGTAAGACTACATTGGTCAGAGGTATTCTAAATGCTTTCTCTCCAGAGACAGCAGCACAAATGATAGACAAACTAGATAAGGATCCAGACTCTAGAGCTAAGTCTATTACAGTCTCAGTAGCACATGTTGAGTTTGAAACTGAGAATAGGCACTACGCATTGGTAGATTGCCCTGGTCATAAAGACTACATAAAGAATATGATTACAGGAGCAGCACAGATGGATGGTGCAATTTTAGTTATATCCTCAAATGATGGAGCTATGCCTCAAACAAAGGAGCACTTGTTACTTGCCAAGCAAGTAGGAGTTCCTAAGATTGTTGTATACATTAATAAGTTTGGAGAAGCTGATGAGGAAATCTTAGAGCTTATCAAAGCAGATGTACAGGATCTTTTAGAGAAGTACGGTTTTGATGGCAATGCCCCAGTAATAGTGGGGGATGCATTAAAGGCAGAAAAAGGAGAAGAGGAAGGATTGGAGTCTGCCAGAGAATTAATGAAAGCAGTTGATGAGTATATTGAGATGCCAGAGAGAGACATTGAGAAACCATTCCTTATGCCAATAGAAGATGTATTCTCTATTGAAGGAAGAGGAACAGTTGCAACAGGAAGAATTGAAAGAGGAATAATCAAGGTAGGAGAGAGTGTAGATGTACTAGGAATGGGAAGAAAAGCACAGAAGACCGCAGTTACAGGAGTTGAGATGTTTAACAAAACATTAAAGGAGGGTCAAGCTGGAGATAATGTAGGTATTCTTCTTAGAGGATTAAAGAGAACAGACATTGAAAGAGGACAGATATTAACAGCTCCAGGAACGGTTACTACTCATACTGAATTTAAATCAGAAGTTTATGTTTTAAGTAAAGAAGAAGGTGGAAGACACACTCCTTTTGTAACAGGATACAAACCACAGTTCTACATCAGAACCGCAGATGTTACAGGAGAAGTATTGTTAGAGGAAGGTACTGAAATGATAGCCCCTGGGGATAACACAGAGTTTACAGTAAAGTTAGTATCTCCTGTGGCGGTAGAAAAAGGAGTCACATTTGCTATCAGAGAAGGTGGTCAAACAGTTGGTCATGGAGTTGTGACAGAAATTATTAAATAAGGTTGAGTATCGGAGGGTAGTCCAAAAACTACCCTCCAATCGGAATAATTTAATTTAGCTCTTTTAAATATAATGGTAAACAGTATCGCGAAGATAAGAGTAAAGTTGAAAGGATATGATTCTGTAGTGGTTGACAAATCAGCCCAAAGCATTATAGAAACCGCTATTAGTACAGGTGCAAAGGTTGCCGGTCCAATACCTTTACCTACTAAAAGAAGAAAGATAGCTGTGAATCGTTCACCATTTATTTATAAAAGCTCAATTGAACATTTTGAGATAAATACTCATAAAAGAATAATAGACATCATTGATCCTACCCCAAAGACAATAGATGCTTTACAGCACTTACAAATGCCTGCGGGTGTAGATATCGGGATACAGTAAATAAAATACATTTAAAACTATGAAGGCTTTAATAGGAGTAAAAAAAGGAATGACAAGGATATTTAAAGATGACAAAGTCATCCCTGTAACAGTATTGGACATCCAAAGCTGTGTTTTCTCACACATAGAGCCAGAGGGTTTTGAATTAGGTTTAGGTGAGAAGAGGAACTCTAACAGGGCTATGCAAGGAAAGTATAAGGTTGTAGGTAAAGTACCTGTTTTAAGGAGATATTTTAAAGAATCTTTACCTGAGGAATATGAAATAGGGAAAGAAATAGATTCCGAAATCTTTTCTGTCGGAGACAAAGTTACAGTAAGTGGTGTCTCCAAGGGAAAAGGATTTGCTGGAGTAGTGAAAAGATGGGGTTTTAGAGGAGGTCCTAAAACACATGGTCAATCAGATAATTTGAGAGCACCTGGTTCTATTGGAGCAGGTACTGATCCAGGAAGAGTTCTAAAAGGGAAAAAGATGGGAGGAAGAATGGGACAGGACAAAATTACTTTGAAAAACAGAGAAATAGTTGGAATAGAGGAAAATTTAATTTTAATTGCTGGCCCAATCCCAGGTTCTAAGGGAGATATGGTCGCAATATTTGAAGAGTAATGGCAGAGAAAAAAACAGAAACAACTAAAAAAACAGGGAAGAAGGTAGAAACAAAGAAACAGGAGTTGAAGCTTAATCCTTTGGTATGGGAAGTCCCTTACAACGAAGACCTAGTTGCTCAGGCTCTCTTTATCTACAACAGCAATGAAAGAAAAGGCAGTGCAAAGCAAAAGGATAGAGGTGAAGTTTCGGGTGGAGGAAGGAAACCTTGGAAGCAGAAAGGTACAGGTAGAGCAAGACATGGATCCATAAGGTCCCCTCTATGGGTAGGTGGAGGAGTAACCTTTGCTACTTCTGGAAGGAATTTTAAAAAGAAGATGAACAAGAAAATGGCTAGAAGAGCTACTTGCATAATGCTCTCTGAGAGGTTAAGGAATAAGGAGTTAGAATTTGTAAAAGTAACTCCAACTCAAGGGAAGAAATTAAGAGAGGAAACGGTGAGAAAACTCTTAGTGATATCTAACGACGAGAAGTTAGGGTTAGCTTTACGAAATTCGAAGGAAATTACCATGAAATCACCACAAGAATTAAATGCAAAACACTTAGTATCCGCTAAGAAAATTCTTTTAGACAGTAATACAGTTAAAATTTTGGAAGAGAGATTAACAAATGAAAAATAGTGAGATACAAATAAAAATTGAACCTGTGATATCTGAGAAAACATATGACATGGCCAATGCTCTTAACAAGTACACTTTCTTGATCTCTAGAGGATCTAACAAAATAGAGGTTACCAAAGCAATAGAGGCAAAATACAAAGTTAAAGTAATAAAAACAAATACAGTTGTAAGACCTGGGAAGCTTAAAAGAAATTGGTCAACTAACAAGAAAAAGAGGAAATCTGACATGGTGAAAGTAATGGTAACTCTTAAAAAGGGAGATAAAATAGATGAGTTTTTAAAGAATTAATATGGCTGTAAACAAATTTAAACCAACAACTTCGACAAGAAGACATACAAAATTAGAAGATAGGTCAGAATTACAAAAGAAATCTGGACCTAGGAAGCTAACTATGGCGAAGAAACAGAAAGCTGGAAGAAGTAATCAAGGAAAGATCACTGTTAGACATAGAGGAGGAGGTTTTAAGAGGAGAGTAAGGATAGTAGATTTTAAAAGAGAGAAGTATGGAGTACCCGCACAGGTGAAAGGATTCTACTTTGATCCTAATAGGACAGCACATTTAGCTCTTTTGCAGTATGCAGATGGAGAAAAAAGATATATAATAGCCCCTCGAGGGATCTCTGTTGGAGACACCATAGTTTCTGGAGAGAAGGTAGATGTCCTTCCTGGGAATGCTATGCGGGTAAAACATATTCCTTCTGGGACAGCAGTACATTGTGTCGAAAATGTTCCTGGTAAAGGAGCAGTATATGGAAGATCGGCAGGAGAATCTATTGTAGTACAAGGACCCGATCCGTCTGGCAAATTCATGCAGATCAAGATGCCCTCCGGAGAAGTTAGGTTAGTGTACTCTGACTGTATGGTAACAGTAGGAAGAGTTGGAAATGAAGACAAGTTGAATGTGAAATTAGGTAAGGCTGGAAGAAGAAGAAACCTAGGGTGGAGACCCGCTGTGAGAGGTGTAGTTATGCACCCAGCAGAACATCCACATGGAGGTGGGGAGGGAAAGAGTCAGGTTGGAGGAAATGCAAAAGACATTTGGGGTAACAGAATAGGTACGAGAACAAGAAAGAACAAGAGTACAGACAAGCTCATAATAAAGAGAAGAAGGACTAAGAGAAGACCGTTTGCTAAGAAATAAATTATTTACAAAATATAATGGCTAGATCAATAAAGAAAGGACCATATACAGATGAAAATTTGATGAAAAAGGTTAGAGAGGCAATAGCCAGTGGGAACATGTCCCCCATAAAAACTTGGGCTAGAGTTTCTACAATAACTCCAGAAATGGTTGGTATGAAATTTTTGGTTCACAACGGTAAGAAACATGAAGAAGTTCTAGTTATTGAATCTATGATAGGCCACAAATTAGGTGAATTTGCACAAACAAGAAAATTTAAAGGACATGCTAAGAAAGGAAAACTTTCTAAGGTATACGGTAGTACAGGTAGATTTGAAGAATAATTAAATATTAAAAGAAATGGAAGAGAAAATAGTAAAAGTAAAAGTAAAAGACATTGCTCAATCCCCTCTCAAACTGAGACTTGTGGTTGACGCTGTTCGGGGGAAAAGTGTAGAGGATGCTTTAGCTATTTTACAAGTATTAAACAAGAAAGGGACAGAAGTTGTTAAGAAAGCTATCCTCTCAGGAGTTGCAAATGCTAGGGAACTTCACAGTGCAGATCAAGAAACTCTTGAAATAAAAGAAATAACTGTGAATGAAGCTAGAACTTTAAAAAGAACAAGATTTGAATCTAGAGCTAGAGTTTCAGTCATATTAAAAAGAAGATCACATCTTAATTTAGAGTTAAAAGTTAAATAACATGGGTAGAAAAATAAATCCAAAAGTAATTAGAATGGGGATAAATAGAACATGGGATTCTATGTGGTACGCAAGTAAAAAGCAATTTCCTAAAACTTTAGCTGGAGATATTTTAATAAAAAGAAAAGTTAAGAAAGTAATGAATGATGCAGGGTTGGATAGTATAAAGGTACACAGAGGATTAGGGAAAATAGAAGTTGTAGCTTTTGTAGCTAGACCAGGAGTAGCGATAGGAAGAGGAGGGGAAGGAGTAGATGCATTACAGAAGGAATTAAGAAGGATAGCAAAATTACCTGTTGAGTTAAAAATTAGGGAGGTTAAAAAAGCAGATCTTTCAGCCAGAATAGTTGCTAGATCCATAGCAGATGGGATTGAGAGAAGACAACCTTCTAAATTTTTAGTTCAAAATGCAGGAGAGAAGATTATGCAGTCAGGAGCGAAGGGATATAAAATTTGGGTAGCAGGTAGAATTAACAAAGCTAGTCAAGCTAGAACAATTAAAGCTTCAGCGGGATCTGTCCCATCACAGACTTTTAGGGCAGATATTGATTATGCTAATGAAGTAGCATTAACACCAGATGCTGGCCTTATGGGTATCAAGGTTTGGATAAACAGAGGAGATAAGATGGAAATAGACAGAGAAGAATAAAATATTTAAGTAGAAGATATGTTACAACCTAAAAAAAGAAAATATAGAAAAGAAATGAGAGGGAAAATGGGAGGTGTTGCCTCTGCAAATAATAGCGTAGATTTCGGAGAGTTTGGTCTTAAATCTATGGAGAGTGGTTGGATACATGCAAGAGAGATAGAGGCTGCAAGAAGAGCTGTGACGAGTCACACTAAGAGAAGAGGGAAGGTATGGGTAAAAATATTTCCCCACAAGCCATACACTCAAAAATCAGTTAACAGTAAGATGGAGCGAGGTAAAGGAGCAGTAGAAGGATATGTAGCAGTAGTAAACCCAGGTACAATCTTAGTTGAAATAGGAGGAGTCAGTGAAACAGTCGCAAGGGAGGCATTGAGATTGGCAGGACACAAATTTTCAGTAAAAACGAAATTTGTAAGTAAAATGGGTATATAGCTTGAGTATAAGAGCAATTATTGATAGAATACAAGCCGTTATTTAAATAAAAAACAGATGAAGAAAGAAAATAAGAGCATAGGTAAAAAAAGAGAAATAGTAGGAACAGTAGTTGGTAATAAAATGCAAAATACTGTTAAAGTAAGAGTCGATACTGTTCAGGCTCATCCTGTGTATAAGAAAATAGTAAAAAGAAAGAAAATATTTTTTGCACATACAGAACAAGAATTGGAAGTTGGGAGTAGTGTTACTATAAGAGAAAGTAAACCATATTCCAAGAAAGTAAGATGGTTGGTAGTAAATAAGGAGGAATAATTATGGTACAGAAAGGGACAAAATTAATAGTTGCAGATAATAGTGGAGCTAAGATAGCTGAAATAATAGGAATACCAGGAGCTTCTAGAAGAAGGTATGCCTCAGTGGGAGATATAGTCGTAGTTGCAATTCAGAAGGCATTACCAAATTCTGGAATAAAAAAACATGAGGTACTTAAGGCAGTAATAATTAGAGTTCATAAAGAAATAGGCAGGAAGGATGGTACATATATAAGATTTGATAATAATGCTTTAGTGATAATAGACCCTAAAAACAAGAATCCAAAAGGAACTAGGATATTTGGTCCTGTTGCAAGAGAGATTAAGGAAAGGGGTTTTGATAAAATAGCATCTTTGGCGCCTGAGGTTCTGTAATGAAATTATATGCTAAAAAGAATATAAATATGACAAATAACATAAAAATCAAAAAAGGAGATACAGTAAAAGTACTCTACGGTAAAGAAAGAGGCAAAAGAGGTCCTGTCGTTGCTATAGATCCTAAAAAGGGAAGAGTCATAGTGGAGGGTTTGAACCTTTACAAAAAGCATATAAAAGGGGATGGGAGAACTCGAACATCAGAGGTAGTAACAGTAGAAATGCCCTTCTATATCTCAAAAGTCATGTTGGTATGCCCACTTTGTGACAAACCTACAAGAGTAGCTCTGAGGCAAGAAGGAGAGTCTAAGATTAGAGTATGTAAGGAGTGTAAAAAAGATATTGTTGAGAAGAAAGAAGCTAAAAAAGAAACAGAACAAAAAAACAAGAAAACAGAAGTTAAGAAGACTAAATCTGAAAGTGAGAAAACAGTAGTTAAGGAAACTAAATCTAAAAGTAAGAAATAATGGCAAGATTAAAAGAAGAATACAACAAAACAGTAAAGAAGGAATTGATGAAAGAATTAAATTGTGAAAATTTGATGGCAGTTCCTACCTTAAGTAAAATAGTAGTGAATGTTGGTGCAGGAGAAGCTGTTTCTAATAGCTCTGCCTTGGAAGAGATAGTTAAAATGTTAACATTAATAACAGGTCAAAAACCAGTTATAAATAGAGCTAAAAGAGCAATCTCAACATTTAAGATAAGAGAAGGATTAGAAATAGGTGTATCTGTAACATTGAGAGGAGATAGGATGTGGGAGTTTTTTGATAAATTGGTAAATATTGCTTTACCAAGGACAAAAGATTTCCGAGGATTAAACCCTAAGTCTTTTGATGGTGCAGGTAACTATTCCATAGGAATAGAAGACCACACTGTGTTTGTTGAGATAGATCCTAATGATGTTTCAAAAGTAAGAGGTTTGGAAGTTACAATAGTTACTACAGCACGCACAGATAAAGAAGGAAGAGCCCTTTTAGATAAATTTGGATTCCCTTTTAAGAAAGATGTCAACCGCAGCTAAAGAATACAAAGCAAAAAAATTGAAAGAAAGCTCTAAGTATGAGACCAGGGTATATAATAGGTGTGAGTTATGCGGTAGAGCTCGAGGATACATAAGACATTATGGATTGTGTAGAATCTGTTTTAGAGAACTAGCAAGCCAAGGTAAAATACCTGGAGTTAAAAAGGCAATTTGGTAAATTAATTTGAAATTTTTAAAAGATGAACGATCCAATAGCAGATATGTTAGCAAGAATACAAAATGCATTGATTAGGAAGAAAGAAGGGGTGGAAGTTCTTAACACTAAAATTAACACAGGAATTCTTGAAGTTTTAAAGCAAGAGGAGATGATAGAGGACTTTAAGGAAAACGGTAGATATACAGAAGTTGTTTTGAAGTATGATGAAGATAGCAGACCTGTTATAACAAGTCTTAAGAAAGTAAGTAAGCTTGGGCAGAGGATATACATCTCTTACAAAGAAATAGTACCAATTATGAATGGTAGAGGAATATCGATAATTAGCACCTCCGAGGGGATAATGAATGGTGCTATGGCTAAAAGTAAAAACCTCGGTGGAGAATTAATATGTGAAGTATGGTAATTAAATGTCTAGAATAGGATCACAAGAAATCACAATAGAAGAAGGAGTAAAAGTAGAAAAAGGAGATAGGACCGTCACTGTAACAGGTCCCTTAGGAGAAATTAGTATTAATCTACCAGAGGGGATTGAGATAGAGATTAAAGATACTGTCTTAAACGTTATCTCTAAGGGAGAAACCAAGCAGGACAAGTCAAACCATGGTACCTACAGGGCATTGATACAAAATGCTGTTGTAGGAGTTAAAGAGGGATTTAGTAAAACTTTAGAATTGGTAGGTGTGGGATACAGAGCAAGACTTGAAGGTAATAAATTAGTTATGAGTTTGGGTCTTAACCATCCAGTAGAAATGGAGCCAAGTGAGAGAATACAGATTGAAGTACCAGAAGAAACAAAAATTGTAATAAAAGGATATGATAAACAGGAAGTTGGTGAATTCGCAGCCAAGGTAAGAGAAATTAGAAAACCAGAACCATATAAAGGAAAAGGTATAAGATATCAGGATGAATATGTTAGAAGAAAGAGTTCCAAAGCGAACCTAACAACAGAGTAAAATATTAATATAAAAAAACATGATTAAGAATAAAGAAGAAAGAAGACAAAGAAGGAAAGCACATATTAGGAAAACCGTGCATGGTACTACACAGAAACCAAGAATTTTTGTATTTAAAAGTAATAAGTACTTCTATGCAGGCCTAGCAGATGACCAGAAAGGTATTGTACTGAAGTCCTACATGGTAAAAAAGAATTCTGATGATATAATAGCTATGGCAAAAAATTTTGCTAAAGAGGCTAACAAGAGCGATGTATTAGTTTTTGATAGAAGTGGATATAGGTATCACGGTTTGGTTAAAGCATTTGCGGAGGAACTTAGAAAAAACAAAGTTAATATTTAGACAACAATAAATGTCAGAGAATAGATCAAAAAATATGAGAAATAGAGACAACTATAACAATAGAAGTAAATATGATAAGAAGGCTCTTCCCATTCGAAGAGTTGCTAAAGTAACGAAAGGTGGTAGAAGGCTAAGATTCAGTACTGTCGTTGTAGTAGGAGACAGGAAAGGATCCGTAGGAGTAGCGCTAGGAAGAGGAACGGATGTTAAAGGGTCGATAGATCAAGGTGAGAGATTAGCAATAAAGAAGATGAAAAAGATTGAGTTGATAGGAGACACGATACCCCATGAGATAGAGTATAAATATGGTGCTGCTAAAGTCTTACTAAGACCAGCACGACCAGGAACTGGAATAATTGCAGGATCCTCTGTAAGAACAGTTTTAGACCTTGCTGGTATAGACAATGTCTATGGAAAGATATTAGGTAGTAATGAGCCAAATGCGAATGCATACTGTACATTTAAGGCTCTCCAGGAACTTAAGAAGGGTAGAGTTCTCAGGAAAATGAAAAAGATGAGAGAAAGAGTTACCCTTAAAGAGGAGATAGACAAAGAGAAACAGGCAAGAGATGAGAAAAGAAAAAGAGCTGAGAAGAAAAAGAGACAATCCCCTAATAAATTTGAAAATACTTCAAGAAGGAAGGTCTCAAAGACAAAGCAGAAACCGAAAGTAGAAAAGAAACCAAGTGAAGATACAAAAGTTAAAGTAAGCAGTGATAAATAATGTATTTAGAAAATATCCCTAAGAGGAGAAATCAGACAAAGAAGGCTAAACGATTAGGAAGAGGTTACGGCTCTGGGGTTGGTGGCCACACGGTAGGACGAGGAACTAAGGGGCAAAAATCTAGATCAGGGCATAAATCTCTAGTTGCATTTGAGGGAGGGAATGTTCCTTTCTTTAGAAGGATTCACAAACTTAAAGGTTTTAAGAGTAGATCAAAGATAAATACCCAAGTTATGAATGTTGAAACGATATCAGAGAAATTTAAGTCTGGAGAAACTGTAACATTAGAGAAACTAAAGGAAAGAGGATTTGTTAAAAAGAATGCACAGGAAGTGAAGGTTTTAGGAAAGGGAGAAATTACAAAAAAGATAACTGTAGAAGGATTGAGAATCTCTCCTAGTGCAAAAGAAAAGATAGAGAAAGCGGGTGGTAGTGTAAAATAGCATTTTACTCGGAGGAAAATGAAAAAGATAATACAGAAGATCAAATCAATATTTAAGACAAAGGAAATTCGAGATAAAGTTATATTCTCCTTGGTAATTCTTGTTGTGTATAGAGTTCTTTCTGCAATTCCTGTCTCGGGGATTCCTGCAGATGCAATAAAACAACTTTTTTCAGGAACAAGTTTCGGAGATATCCTCTCCACCGTTTCAGGAGGAGTACTTGAGACAGCCTCTATAGTAGCTATAGGATTGACACCATATATTAATGCCTCAATTATCTTTCAATTACTTGGTACAGTAATCCCTCAGCTTGGAGAATTAAGTAAAGAGGGAGCTGAAGGAAGAAGAAAGATATCTATGTACACTAGAATAGTAACTATCCCTTTAGCGATACTGCAGTCGTTTGTAATATACTCTACCCTTCGAGGATTCGGTTTGATAGATACTTTAGGACCTTTAGAACTAGCAGCAATGTCAGCAACCTTAACAGCAGGATCTGTTATGATGATGTGGTTTGGAGAATTACTCTCAGAAGATGGACTTGGGGGAGGTTCTTCGTATCTAATTATGTTGGGGATACTCTCTGGGATTCCTGGTACAATACGCTCTAACTTCGTAACAATGGATTCATTTCAGAAGATTATTTTCATAATCTTTTCCTTAGTATTGGTAGTCGCAGTTATAGTAATTACTCAAACGGAGCGACAAATCAAGGTTCAATACTCTCGTAGAGTTCGAACGGGTGGGGCTCTTGAGAGCTACTTACCTATCAAATTAACACAGTCAGGAGTAATGCCTGTTATCTTCGCAATGTCTTTCCTCTCTTTCCCTCAGCTAATTGGTAAATTTATAATCAGTAAGGATTTTAGTTCCTCGGTAACGGCTATAACAGAAAAAATAATGGTTCTATTAAACAATCCATATATATTTAATGGAATTTCTTTTCTCTTAATAGTTCTGTTCTCATTCTTCTATCTAACAGTTGTTTTTAAAACAGATGAATTGGCTGAAAACCTACAGAAACAGGGAGCATTTATTTCAGGAATTCGCCCTGGTGAAAACACTTCGAAGTACTTAAGGAAAGTGAGTTTTAGATTAACAGCGGTTGGAGGTCTGTTTTTAGCACTTCTTTCCATACTCCCAGATATCTTTGTTAAGACAGGATTAATACCTGCAGTTATTTTCTCCGGAACGGGTTTACTTATTGTAGTAGGAGTAATTCTTGATATTAAGAGGGAGGCAGAGTCAATGTTAACTGTCAGGAGTTATGACAGATACCTTTAATTTCTACCTTTTCTGTTAAAATTTCATTGTTTTGATATTTGTTTACTTGTGTTAAAATAAGTCTAGATAAGTTGAACTTGTAAATTAGACCATGACAATCCTTTTTCATGGACCATCTGGGAGTGGTAAGGATACCCAAGTTGACCTTCTTGTACAAAACTATGGCTTTGAGAAGATTGGTACTGGAGAAATGTTTCGTAGGATGTATGAGAGAGGTGATCCAGAAGCTAAAATAGCCCATCAATACTACTCACAAGGGCTTTTTGTCCCTAATGATGTTACCTACAAGATGTTTACTAAATGGATTGATGAGTTCGATTCTCAAAAAAACTGGGCCTTAGTCTCTGTTGTAAGGGATTTTGGACAAATACCTCTTTTAGATACTTTGTTGGGAGAAAAGGGCAGAAAGCTTGACCATTTTGTTCATTTTACCCTAAGTGAGCAGATGGCTCTTGAAAGGCGTTCCCTTAGATGGACCTGTCCTAAGTGTGACTCTAGCTATCATGAGAAATACAAACCAGAAAAGATTAAGAGATATTGTGACATTTGTAATGTCAGACTAGTCCAAAGAGAGGATGACACACCAGAAAGTACGAGAAAGTTGTTGAAAGAATACAGTAGAACAATAGCACCAATCGTAGAAGAGTATGGTCGTAGAGGCATTCTGATAGAAATAGACGCCTCTCCTACAATTGAGGAAATTCATCAAGAAGTAGTTAGGCTTTTGAACTTGTAAATTTTCCACTTTTTTGTTATCCTTTCTCTGCTTACTCATCAGATGTAAAAATTCCTGATATTTAACTGATTTTTGTTGAATTAAAGGTGTTCCTTTGATATAATTCTGAAGGTTCTGTTTACATCTGAGTAAATAAGTGTTTTATGAAAGAAAGTAAAAAGGTATTCGAGTTTGATGGGATAGTCAAAGAATGTTTGCCTAATACTCGTTTCGTAGTGGAAATAGAAGTAGATGGTGAGAAGCATGAAGTTAATGGATATCTATCAGGTAAGATGAGGATGCACTACATTAGGATAATAGAGGGAGATAAAGTTAGGATTGAAATGACTCCCTACGATCAGGAAATTGGTAGAATAACATATAGATATATGGATTAAACATTATGAAAGTTAAATCGTCTGTAAAAAAAAGATGTCCAGACTGTTATGTTGTTAAAAGGAACAGAAGGGTATTTGTGTACTGTAAGAAGAATCCAAAGCACAAACAGAGGCAAGGATAATTAATATTTTAGTTTACTTATTTATTAAATGGCAAGAGTCGCAGGAGTTGAAATACCAAATGACAAGAGACTATGGGTGTCCTTAATGAATATTTATGGGATTGGAGAGAGTAATGCAAAGGAGTTATGTGAATCCGTAAAGTTTGATAAAAATACCTTTGTAAAGGATATGACAGAAGCGGAGTTGGATGTAGTTAGAAAATATATAGAAGAAAATTACAAAGTAGAAGGAGAATTGAGGCAAGGAATCTTTAGGAATATAAAGAGATTGAAAGACACTAGAAGTTATAGAGGTATTAGACATAAGCTAGGTCTTCCAGTTAGGGGACAACGAACAAGGCATAATGCAAGAACAAGGAAAGGAAAGAGTATGCCTGTAGGTGGATTAAAACGAAAAATAGAAAAAACATAAAAATGGCTACAAAGAAAACAAAAATAAAAACAAAGAAGAAAGCAAAGAAATCCGTTCACAATGGTATTGCAACAATACAGTCAACATTTAACAATACCATTATAACTTTAGCTAGTGATGAGGGAGATGTTCTAGGACAAGGGAGCCCAGCTAGAGTAGGTTTTAAAGGGGCAAGGAGAAGTACAGCATTCGCTGCAACTAAAGCGGCTGTGGATGTCGCAGAAAGAGTTATGAAGGAGTATGGATTAAAAGAAGTAAAGGTTGTTATTAAAGGACCAGGGTCTGGAAGAAACGCCGCAGTTAAGGGTCTGGATTCTGCAGGTTTGAGGATAACAATGTTAGCTGATAGAACTCCAATTCCACATAATGGTTGTAGACCAAGGAAAGCTCCTAGAAAATAGTTTTATATATTAAACAATATGGGAAGATATACAGGACCAAAAGAAAAGTTAAGTAGAAGAGAAGGGGTAAACCTCTATCTTAAGGGAGCTAGATCCTTTTCTGATAAAAATGGTTTAGCTAGAAAACCTTTTCCTCCTGGCCAGCATGGTAATAAGAGAAGGACTAGGTTGTCTAACTATGGTATTCAGTTAAGAGAGAAGCAGAAAGTTAAAAGAACTTATGGTCTTAGGGAGAAAAAGATGAAAATAGCATACAAAGAGGCAAATAGAAGGTCAAAACTGTATGACTCAGATAAAGGTTTAGAACTTTTAAGAATTTTGGAATTGAGATTAGATAATATCGTTTACCTTAGTGGTCTTGCTCCTTCAAGAGCTGCTGCTAGACAGTTTGTTACCCATGGTCATGTAAAGTTAAATGGAGAGAAGTTTACAATACCATCTTTTGAAGTAAAGGAGGGAGACTCTATTGAGTTATCTAAAGCCAAATTAGCTCCCGCTGAAAAACTTTTTCAAACTCCTGATTGGATAGAGAGAAAAGATCTCAAAAGCAAGATAGCAAGAATGCCTATGAGAGATGATATCGATGAAGGAATAAAGGAAAACTTAATCATAGAGTTCTATTCTAAATAATAAATAATTTAAAAATACATATACATGGAAGCATTTAAAGATATCAAAGTAACGATAAAAGAAGAGAAAGATAATTACAGCTTACTTGAGGTTTCTCCGTTACCAAGAGGGTATGGTCATACATTGGGCAATTCTCTACGAAGAATTCTTTACTCTAGTCTTAAGGGTACAGGGGTTACAGCTATTGAGATAAAAGGGGTAGATCATGAATACTCTACTCTTGATGGAGTTGCCGAAACTGTAGTAGACATAATTTTAAACTTGAAAGAGATTAAGTTTAAGACAGAACTAGACGAGATTTTTAAATGCAAATTAGAAGCTAAAGGAAAGAAAGTTGTAACTGCAGGAGATATCGAAACAGTTGGGGATTTAGAGGTAGTTAATAAGGATCAGGTAATCGCAGAATTAACAGATTCTTCCTCCGAATTAAATATGACAATAGTTGTAGAATCTGGGATAGGGTATAGGAAGGTTAAGGAAGTAGAAAGAGAGCAAATAGGGTTGATTCCTTTAGATTGTGATTTTACCCCAATAGAGAGAGTAAGCTTAAGTATAGAGCAGGCTCGTAAGGGACAGGAAACAGATTTAGATGCAGTTCTTTTAGGAGTTACCACCGATGGCAGTATCACCCCTAAAGACGCTCTAGTTGAGTCATCTAGGATCTTGCAGCAATTCGCAGGAAGAGTTATGGCAGCTATGGGTGTGTCTGAAAAAGAAGTAACCGAGTTAGCTGAAGAATCGACAAAAATAGAGGAAGTAGAAGAAGTTTCCAAAGAGGAAGACGATGAAATAGGAAACTGGAAAATAGAGGAGCTTCCTGTTTCTAAAAGGTCTAAAACTGCTCTGTTAACAGGGGGTTTTAAGACAGTAGGGGATCTTAGAAAAACCACAGCTACTGAGTTACTGAATCTCCCAGGTTTTGGGAATAAATCTTTAAATGAAGTTTTGGAATTATTAACTGAATACGGGATAAATATTAAAGGAGTTTAACAATCTAAAACAGAAATTATATGTATAAAAGGATAAAAAGACACAAATTAGGGAGAAAGAAATCGCATAGAGAATCTTTGATGAGGAATCTTCTCAGATCTCTTTTTGATAACAATTATCTTGTTACTACATCAGTTAAGGCAAAAGTTTTAAAACAAGAAGCAACTGCATTAATAGAGAGAGGGAAAGAGAAAGGGGATGAGACTCAATTCCGAAGGAAATTAAAGGATATATTAGGAAAAGAATCTTTAATATCTAAATATAAAGAGTATCTTAAAAAGGATAAGGTAGGAGTAGCTCTTGTGAAGGTAGGTTTTAGAGATGGTGATAACACAGAGATGTCAAGAGTTTCTCTCATAGGAATGGACAGGAAGAAAGTAGACAGTAAAAGATCTAAGAGATCTAAAGAGAAAGTAGAAGATCAACCAAAAGATAAGAAGAAGACACCTTTGAAGAAAAAGGATGAATCTCCTGAGACATTAAAGAAAATTGATAAAACTGCGGCACTTAGAAAAACAGCGAGAAGACCGAAAGCAAGAGCAGGACTTTAAAATAATATAGATATAACATGAAATACAAAACAATCTGGACAAAAGAAAAGGATGTTAAAAGAGAATGGTACTTAATTGATGTTAAAGATCAAATTCTAGGTAGGGTTGCAACTAAAATAGCGTCTTTTTTGATAGGGAAAGGAAAACCAGAAATTCTTCCTAATGTTGATTGTGGAGATTATGTTATTGTAATAAATAGCGATGATATAAAGTTAACAAGAGGAAAAGAGAAGAAAAAGATGTATTATAGGCACTCAACATATCCAGGGGGCCTAAAAGAAACAAGATTTGATGAGCAATTAGTTAAAGATTCAAGAAAGATCATAGTTGATGCTGTAAAGAATATGTTACCCCAGAATAAGCTTAAGGATAAAAGGATAGCTAGATTAGTCGTTTATAAGAATTCCGAGCATAAAAATGCGGCTCAAAAGCCAAAGGAGATTAAATTATAATATATTAAATAGTGAGTAAATATACAGAAGGAATAGGAAGAAGAAAAGTAGCTACTGCTAGAGTAAGAATATACAAAGGTGATAAAGCCTCTACTGTTAATGGGAAGGCTATAACAGAGTACTTCTCAGTTACAGGGGATGTAGAGAGAAAGATCAACAAACCATTAATCGTTGTCGGACTTGATGGGCAATACTACTTTACAGCAAATGTGTCTGGGGGAGGAACCACAGGGCAGATTGAAGCTATAAGGTTAGGCTTGGCAAGGGCATTATACGAGATGGATCCTGAATTAAAGCCTGTATTAAGGAAAGAAGAGTTAATCACAAGAGATCCTAGGGCTGTAGAGAGGAAGAAATACAGTCATGTAAAAGCGAGAAAGAAACCACAGTTCTCAAAGAGATAGTCCCATTGTTCTCGTAAAATTTTTATTATATTATTCTATAAATAAGATTATTTTAATAGGAATTACATCATTGAAAAAATATATCTTTCTAATAATACTTTCTGCAATAATTCTCCTAACTATTTCTTTGCTTTACTTTCTTGTTTGGAATCCTACGGACAACAAAGAAAGAAGTTCAGAAACATTAGAACAAGGACGGAAGGAACAGGTTCATAAAGATAGCATATATCAGGAATATATTGTAAAAGAACAGGACACTCTGGATTCTATCGCCCAAGAGTTTAACCTTAGGAAAGAAACCTTAATTTTTGCTAACGATTTAGAACCTGAAGGAGATTTACGAGCAGGTACTGTACTTAAAATATTTCCAGTAGATGGTGTCCTCGTAATTGTAGAGGATGGAGACAGTATAGAATCCATATCTAAAAAGTATGGAGCTAATCCCCAAGATGTCGTAGATTTTAATTGGTTAGATTATCCATTTGTCTTGGAAGAGGGAATGGAGCTATTTATTCCTTCCCAAATTTAGCAGTAGTAGTAATTATTACGAGTCGATGCATTGATATGGTGTAAGTAATCCTCTATTATATAGTTAACATAATTTAACTATTTTCACAGATGGAAGAAAAGAAAGGCTCTAAAAAGGTAGTAGTATTCCTCGTCGTTTTACTTGGATTACTACTGGTTTTGGGAATTGGTTTGGTAGTAGCATTTTCTGCTCGTACCCCTAGGTCAGACTCAGTTGTCTACAACGAAAGTGTCGATTACACCTCCCCACTCAGTTTAGGCTCGAAATTAAGTCGTTCATACGACTACGACGCACTCTCAGCAGCTCCAAGTGATATGAACCAAGATTATTACGAAGGAGAAGAAAGGAGCTTAACAAAGACAGGAGAAATATCAGTCGCAGTAGATGATATTGATGAGTCTTTAGGTGAAGTCAGAAAAATAGGTAAGAAGTATGGCGCAATGGTGATGAATTTAGATGATCTTGGAAAAGGTGTTAGCAGGAGAGTTGATGTTACTATTAAGGTAGAGCAGTCAAGATTTGAGGTTTTATATGAGAATTTAAAAGAGCTAGAAGGAGAGTTTTCTACATCTTCTATAGCAGTATCTGATGTTACCGAAAGGGTTTTGGATTTAGAGGCAAGGCTTAAGAACTATCAAAGTGTAGAGACTCAATATTTGAAAATTTTAGAAAAAGCAAACACAGTAGAAGAAACACTTGCAGTATA
>CAZUDZ010000006.1:0-28116 GCA_964618765.1 uncultured Candidatus Saccharibacteria bacterium
TGACAACTTTTTTATTTCTCTTGTAGGAGATCTTTCAGACTCAACAATTTTTTGGTTAATGGGTAAGTTACCACAATTCAAACGGAAGAAGCACAAGAATACACAACCAGAAATTTAATAGATAATCATTTTAGGTTCCAGACCCATATCCTCCGCCAAACTTCGAGGGTTGCTACAAGACCCATCCACTATCCTTAGGAATGCTTATTGCATTTGAGTAATTCTTAGATAAACTATTAATAGTAATTAAGAATAGACTCAACATTTTCTGGTGTCTCACATTTCCTTGTTGCTGTCTGGTCAGTATCATAAAAAGTATACATAGGAGAACATGTCGCTCCCGAAGTATAATAAACAAGATCATAATATACCCACATTTCTGTTCCACCCTTAGCATGAGTTACATCAGGATTACCAAATCTCTCTACTAAGTCCTCCTTATACCTACTATCCTCATCTCCCCAACCATCCCATTCATCAAAACTTATTACTCCTTTTTTAGTAGTTTCTTTATTTTCTGTTGTGGTATCTTTCTCTTTCTCTTTTACACTTTCCTCTTCTACTATTTCCTCTTTCTTCTCCGTTTCTTTAAATACCTCTTTTACAAAATCTTCCACCTCTTCTTGAGTCATTGGTATATACTCCTTGTTAAGACTCTTTAACCATTCCTCTATCTCTGCCTTTTCCATCTCTGCAACAGTTACTGTCCCTGGATATTGAGTTTTTTTAATTACTTGAAAAGATCCCTGATGTTCAAAATCGGTAAGATCTACTCCAATAACCTTACCCTCCTGAGCTGATTCTCTAAATTGCTCTAGACCTATCATAACTGCATCAAACTTACCAAAAGCATTACCAAGATTACTTGGGATATTTGTAATAGTTAAAATATTGGCGACTGGCTCTGTAACAGTTCTTACATCCTTCACAAAAGAAGAAATTTTATTTTTGTCACCCATAGCTATCTTAGCTCCATCCTCTGTAACTTCTAATGCCAAGTCGACTCCTGCAACAACCACTGTTGTTGTTGTCAAAGTACCAGCAGTAGCAACTCCAGCAACACCACCAGTTAGAATTACTCCACCTACAAAACCAGCAACTTTACAACCATCTTTTATTACTACTGCACTTGTTTCTAATTTCTGAAAGGTATCTCCCGCCTTATTCCATGCATCAGCTGTAACTTGATTTTGATCTTGTACAAGTATTGAATATGCTCTTTTAGCATCTACTCCCAAATATTTAGCTAATGTAGCTATCTTTTTACCTGCAGGTGCTTTATCAAACACATCAGATATTTCTTGCTTGTCATACGCACTTACTTGAGGAATAAGGCTGGTTACTTCTTCCTCAGCCATTTTGTCTGCATTCTCCTCTAGTTTTAATGCACTACTTTCTAATGCTTCCCACTCTTGAATAATGGAAGTCATCTCTTCATTCCAATCATCATAGCTTTCATAATATTTTGCATTTATCAAAACATCATCTGTCCTATATCTTAGTGCTATGTATTGTTTAGATATTTCAACTGTCTTTTCAAAAACAATATCTTCTGGTTTCTGTTTATTTAACAGAAAAAAAACAGATATTGCTAAGACAGAGACAATTAAAATTATGGGAAGAATCTTTTTTATAGACATATGATTTATCTAATAAAAGTTATTAATAATGATAGCATTATGATATAGGTTTGTATATATAAATATTTGTGGCTATCAAGCAACTTAAATATCTGTTAAAATACTTTATACCCCCTTTTTATACTATCTCTTTTGTCTTATTTTGATACCAGACCCACAAACAGAGAAAAGGATGTATTAAAGTTAATAAAAAAGTACAAAGAGATTACTTCTTCGGATATCTCAAAAGAATTAGATATATCTAAACAAGAGGATTTTAATCTTTTAGATGGTTTAGTTTCAAAAGGATACGGTTTTGCGTATGTTATAGAAATAAATTGTGAGTTTCCTGTTTGATTTATTCCCTACTAATATCCTCCCCAGAATCATACTCATTTTTAGGGGGAGCATACATATTAATCTGATCCTCAAGATTTCTTTGTAACTTCTCTATATTCTCTTCGCTTGCATATACCTTAAACTTAAACTGTCCTAGAGCAGTATAATTAGACAATCTCCTATCCTTTAAATCCTCTATTAGGATCTCATACAACTCCCCTAAGTTAACACTCTGCTTCATTTTAGTAGAAATATGTATATAACTAGGCTCTTCATACCTCTCTATAACAACATCCTCTGTGAACACATCGTAATATATAGCTTCAACCCTAACTAAATCTCCTAAAGTATCATCTACAACATAATCGTACATATAATTAGACAGAAACATATTCTCTTGCATCTGGAATGTTTCTACCTTAGTCGAGCTTTCTACATGTACAGGAGCTTCTGAGGAGAGTATCATTTTACTAAATTCAAATACAGATATTCCTGCACCTACTCCAAACCCAATTACTGAAGCAATGAAAACTATGAATAACTTTTGCCAATTACTTCTGTGATTAACAGTAAAGTTGTAAATTATATTAAGCAATCCTACAGTAAAGGGGATAACTGACAGAAGGCAGATAACAACACCGATAAAAAACACTCCATTAAATATTAAAACTGCTCCTACTACTACTCCTGCTACTGTACAGAAAAGTAAAAAGATAATTGGTAAGGATATAAAGAGTACAAAAGATTTAATAAAGAACAGAGCTATCTTTCCTAGATAAGCAAATAGCCCAAAATCATATTTCCTTATTTCAACCTTTCTGTTTTTATCTTGCTTAATATCCTGTTTAACAGAAGTAACACTCTCCTTTACATCATCCTTACTATCTATCTCCTGAGCCTCTTCAAATTTATCTAAGAATCTAATCTTATATATATAAACAGATGAGACAACAGCAACCACTATATATACAACTTTTGTAATAAGATTCCATATTGAGATAAATAGCTGTGCTATATCTCCTGGGATATTTATTAGCACCTCATTACCTAATCTAAAGATATAGTCAAAGGGTATTTTTAGTAACATAATAAATAGAAAAAGAAGAAACATCTCAAATAGGAATCTAAAAGATGATCTAAGATTCATATTATCAAACATATGAAATGTTCTTTTCAATATATTTGTAACTTCATCAACCAAATCGTTAAAGGTATAACTTTGTTTAGCATTTTCCTTTAACTCAGCTATATCCTCTTTCATTAGTTCATCTAATGTACAATCAAATATTTTACACATAGATATCATCTTAGCTGTTTCTGGATACGCACCTCCTGACTCCCATTTTGATACTGCTTGTCTAGAGACACCTAGTTTAAATGCTAGCTCCTCTTGTGAGAAGTTTTTCTCTTTTCTCAGATATTCCAAATTTTTACGAAAGCTCATTGTAAAAACATATTAAATTTAATAGTCAATTATATTGTATCTTAAACAGTTGCAACCACCAACTTACAGTTGTTTTGTGTAAGCTTGCGGTTGCATTTGGTAATATTCTACCTGTTTTCTGGTTTTCTCCAAGGCATTCATAGGAAAAGGGAGAAATAAGTATAGAAGGATTTTGAGTTACATACCCATATGTCCTACCAAAGTTCGGGAGTTGCTATAAAATCCCTCCACTATGCTTAGTTTTTTCAAATAGAAGTCAGGATCTATCAATAAACATATACATTATCTAACTATATCAATCTCCATATTACTTTTACCAGTACCTACAAACTCATCAGCCGTAACATCCATTACAAACCCTTTCGTATACATACCCTCAGAAGTATCTATCTCTACATCAAATGAGAAAGTACCTACTAAATCCTCTGGACTTACCCCACTGTACTGCAATATCTTCATTCCATCAAAAACTTTATCCCTTTCCATAATCATATCGTAATCAAAAGAACCAACCCCTATAGCTGTGAACTTAAGCTTTGGCAAGAAGTTACTAACAGGTGTCTCATCATAGAACTTAGGATCTATATCCCCTTCACTTAAAAGTACAAACTCCTTCTCACTACCCATATCCTTAGCATCTTTAGGATTAATAGCATTATCACAACCCTCATAGAAGTAACCCAAACAGGACTCAGAGGCTAGTAATGTATGATCTGGATATGACCTTACACCCCTACCCTTACTTATATCAATCTCAGCATTGGTTACCTTAATAGACTTAACTTCAAAATCTTCTATTCCATAACCATCAATACCAATACCAATCATTGGATCGACACTGTAATTCATACTGTCCACTTCACTATCTCCATTGGAATCACTTCCATAGATAAATACACCGTAATTAGCTTGATATACATCTATAGCAGATTCCAATTCCTCAGAGTTACTATATCTATTTTCTTTCAAAAGAGAACTACTGCCTCCTCCATCTTTATTACCTCTTAAGCTAAAGAAAATGAAAAGGAAGAGTAAAAGGAAAAGTATGATTATTAGTAGAATTAAATTCTTTTTAACAAACGCTTTTATCTTTTCAATATTCATGATTATGCTATATAGATAATATTAATCTAATAGAATACCACATAATCTATACAATTATTTCTCTCTCTAATTCTCAGTCTTAGTTAAAATCAATAACTGGAGTTCTTAGTAAGAAACTAATTAAAACATGAATAAAAACAATGGGCATGAGTAAAATTGCTGATATCATCATAGAAAGCTCATATACTAGAGTACTTCTACTATCTGATTTAGCCTTAAATCTATTAGCAAAAGAACCTAAAATTATTCCATAAACATTACCCATCATAATCATACGAATAGATCCAAGAATACCCAAAGCTTTTGATTCTCCATATAGTTTGACAACCCTATCCCATGATTTTTTAGAAGGACTACCCTTACTCTCTGCATAGTGCTGTGCAAACATAACCGCTGGTAATTCATCCTGTGGGACATTTTCAAAGGCTCCTGATAGCATCTTCTCTATCTCCCCGTTATCCATACCAGCCTCTAATGCCATCTTAGTATGCATATAAGAACATGCTGCACAATCATTAACCTCAGTTACTGCTAACATAATTCTTTCAATAAACTGAGGAGTTAATTCTCCCTGCTTTTTAGCCTTACTAAAATACCTAATAGTTCGCATACCATCGTATAGAACTTTGTAAGACTCTTTTACAGAATAGAGCCTTTTGTTTTCTTTCATCCTATTACCTTATCAATCTTGGGCTTGATTATCAATTTACAGTATCTAGCATCTTCGTTTTTTAAATAGTAATCCTTATGATACTCCTCAGCCTCATAGAACTTCTCCAAGGGTTTTACTTCTGTAACAACCTCATCCTTGTAATTATCTATAGCATTGTTAATAGTTTCTTTTTGGTCTTCATTAGAGTATAGGATAATAGATCTATACTGAGTGCCTACATCTCCTCCTTGCCTATTTAGTGTGGTAGGGTCATGGGCTAGAAAGAAAATTTGTAAGAGCTTTTCTAAAGTTATTATTTTAGAATCAAACTCTATCTTTACTACCTCTGCATGACCTGTATTACCAGTACAGACATCTTCGTATGAAGGATTTTCTAGAGTACCTCCTGTATAACCAGGTGTAAGAGAGATAATACCTTTTATTTTTTGAAAGATTGCTTCAATACACCAAAAACATCCACCTCCTAATATTATTGTTTGAATATTGTTTTTCATTAGCATTTCTTTATTCTTCACCAACAAATTTCTTATAAACTTGTCTTATTAACATCATTGCATAATCTATATCATCCTCACTTGTAATATCAAATTCTGAAACATGTTTATTCCAATATTTATAACTATTCTTCTGATAAGAAGTCCTATTCTCAGGATCGTTTAGATCTTCTGGTTTAAATCTATAAAGCTCAACTTTAATTTTAGATCTATAAGATACCAAGCTAAAAACTACAGAATTCTCTAGTTTATAACCAATATAAACTTTCTTAGGATCCCTATGTAAATTAGGATCTAACCCTAGTACTCTCTCATCCAGTACCTCAAACAACTCTCTAGATCTCTCCCAACCTTCTTTAAAATGATCATCTATGGAATAGTTCTTTACTTCTTTACTTACTTGTTCTATTTCTCCTCCAGTTGTAATAGAATCTATACTTTCTGAAGGGTTGTTAGCTTCTATTTTATTGTATGCTACTGTGTCATTTTCATAATATCTAACTTCATACAGATCAAAAGGCATATCCTTGAAATTAATAGAGTTGATTTGGTATGAGGTAAAGGTTGGAGAAATGAAAAGTACTCTGGATTGAGACCAGTCAACATCTTCCCTTCCTAACTGATTATTTTGGAATTTAGAATTATATTCTAGTATAAAATCTGCCTTTCTATTTAACAGGACACTTAAATATGCGAAACCTTGATCTACAACACTAAAATTCCTTTTCTTTTTGTATTCTACTATTATAAAAGCCTTATTCTCGCTATCCCATACCAAGCTATCAAATCTAAAGTTTTCTATAGCCAATTCCGAAGAAACAAGTTTATAACCAAAGATTTCTTCTATATTCTCTTCAGTAAGTTTCTGGATATCTTTTTCTAAATCAAATTTCTTTTCTTTAATTTGAGACAACCTGTTTTTTGTGATTTTGAATAGGGACATTGTATCTTATATTTAATTTAAATGGTTATACTCCTTCTATAAAAGTTTCAATAAATTCCAAGATTTTATCTGTCGCCCTCCCTATTATAGATCTCCTCTCTAGTATTTTAGGTTTGGATTTTAAAGAAGCTACAATATCCTCACCCCTCGGTTCTATCTCTGTAAAAATATAGTTATCTATCATACTCTTTACCTTCTGAGGTTCCAATTCTAAACTAATACACATTTGATTAAACGCTTGGATTCTTTGTTCATCCCAATACTTATCAAACTCCTCTTCCACAAGCTCCGAACTACTAATCTCTGGGAGATTATTCTCTATAAATTTTTTGATTAATTCTTTCTTACTTCTTAACTGTGGCTGACCAGACAACAGCTCTTCAACCTGAATCTTCAATTTCTCTTTAGCCTTCCCTTCACTATCTTTCATTTGACTTAACAGTTTAAGGATATATACAACATTTATTTCGTCCCTATGAATTAATTCAACCTCAAAGTCTACATCATCTAAAACAGATATTTTCTCTTTATCTTCTTCTGCTCTATCGTATAAATCTAAATATTTACTCTTGTAATCCTCAAATTCTTGTTCTTTTAAATCTAAATTGTCAAATGTAAAATCTGAAAAAACTTTAAGGATATTCAAAGTTCGAATTAATTCTCTAAAAGCTTTAATGAATTTCAAATCTTCTTCTTCATTTATTAAATCGTCAACTGCATCAACTGTGGGCGTAATCTCTTTTAGTTTTTTAAGTTGTTCATTAAACTTCTCTACATAATCTTCGTAGGGCTCCATAAACACAACCTCTTTGGCATCTTTGTTAGAGTAAAGTTTTAATGCTTCATCTGTTGCTTTCTTTAAATTTCTAAAAGATACAATATTCCCATGTGATTTCTCTGTATTTAATATTCTGTTGGTTCTAGAGTATGCCTGAATCAAGCCATGATATCTAAGATTCTTATCTACATATAAAGTGTTGAGAGGTTTACTATTAAAACCAGTTAAAAACATATTTACTACAAAAAGAATGTCTATCTCCCTATTTTTAACTCTTCTTGCTATATCTCGATAGTAGTTATAGTATGCCCTACTGTCTGTAGAGAAGTTAGTACCGTACTCTTCGTTATATTCCTCAATATATTCTTCTAGCTTTTCTCTGCTATGATAATTTATCCCTTGGGAACGAATTTCAGATTCTAATATCTCTAAATCATCTGGTATGTATCCTGTTGCATCTTTATCTTCCTCATTTATACCGTATGTAAAGATTGTTGCCATTTTTAGGTTGTGCTCTCCTTTTATTTTCTTCAGTCTGAATATATCAAAATATTTAATAACCATATTTACACTACTTGTACAAAAGATTGAGGTGAATTCTTTTGCATGTGTCTTACGATCATGGTTGGCGATAATGTAATTTGCTATTTTTTCCGCCCTATCATCTGATTCCATGAGTTCTCTTCTATCTATATCCTCAACTTCTATATCTATTTCATTTTTACTTTCACTTCTTTGTCTATATCTTCCCACATACTCTACAGAGAATTTTAATACATTTTCATCTCTAATAGCATCAGTTATTACATATTTATGTAAACATTCTCCAAAGAGATCTTTAGTAGTTCTATGATCTATTGCATTGTCTGCAAATATTGGTGTACCCGTAAAACCAAACATCTGTATATTATTAAAATACTCCTTGATTCTTTGGTGTGTTTCACCAAATTGGTTTCTATGACATTCATCAAAGATAAAAACCATCTTTTTGTCTTTAAGGTCTTCCATTTGTCCTAGGTGTCTCTTATTACTAACCGCATTATTTAGTTTCTGTATAGTGGTAACTATTAGTTTTGTATCATCTGAAAATTGTTTTACTAATGTTTTAGTACTATCTGTACCATCTATACTTCCAGCAGAGAAGTTGTTAAATTCTTTTGTAGTCTGATAATCTAGATCTCTTCTGTCTACAACGAATAGAACTTTGTGTACCTCTGGTAGGTTAGTGAGTATTTGGCTTGCTTTGAAGGATGTTAAGGTTTTACCAGATCCTGTTGTATGCCATACGTATCCGTTTTTGTCTGTTGTTTTTACTCTTTCTATTAGTTCTTCTACTGCGTAGTATTGGTATGGTCTTAATACCATGAGTATTTTCTCTGTTTCTGCTAGTACTATGTATCTGGATATCATTTTAGAGAGATGGCATGGTTCTAGGAAGTTTTCTGTAAATTCATTTAGTCTAGAGAATTTTTTGTTTAGTTTGTCTGTCCAGTAGAATGTTTGTTGGAATGATTGGTATCTGTTATTTGCATAGTATTTTGTATTTACTCCATTACTAATTACAAATATTTGTATGTATTGGAACAGACCGTATGATGTACCAAAGGAGTGTCTGTGGTATCTGTTTACTTGGTTGAATGCTTCTTTTAGTTCTAGTCCTCTTCTTTTTAGTTCTATTTGTACTAATGGTAGTCCATTTACTAGTATTGTTACATCGTATCGGTTTTTGTATCTGCCTTCCATAGTAACTTGGTTTGTTACTTGGTATTCGTTTTGGCACCATTTCTCTATGTTAAGAAATCTAATGTATGTAGTAGTTCCATCGTCTTTTAGTAGTGCGTATCTGTCTCTTAGTATTTTAGCTCTGTCAAATACGTTTCCTTTGTTTAGGTGGTTTAGTATTTTAGAGTATTCTTTTTCACTTAGTTTAATTTTGTTAAATTTTTCTAGTTGAGATTTAAGGTTTGAGAGTAATACAGATTCGTCTGGGATATTTATATATGTATATCCTATTTCTTTAAGTTGTTTTATTAAATTTTGTTCTAATGTTTGTTCTGATTGGGGCATCGATAATTATTAATGTTTTAAATTATAAACTTAAAAGTCCTCATTATTAAGTAACGACTCTTTCAAATTTCTTATAGTTGAATCAAGTTTCATTAACAAATCAGTATATGTCCAAATTTCTAAAATTGAATTGAACGATGATCTTACTTCTTTTAAACGATTTCTCCATGCCTGATCTTCCTTGTCCCTACCAATAACTATAATGCACTTTGCAATATAAATAGGTGCTTTCTCTCCAAACCTTTCTAAATCACGATCCCCAGATTTTTTATTATCCAGGTCATTTTTATATTCAAGAATTTGTGGAATAGCCCTAGATAGAGATTTAGACAAGAAGAATTCTCTGGACATATCATTTATAGTTGTTCTTTCTTTAAAATCTATAACCTCGTCACTGGGGCTTTTCAGTTCAATAAGAACTCTTTCTTCCTCTTGAGCACCTATACGTGTAAGAATATCATATCTCATCCCGGAAATAGAGCCCTCTCTTTTATGGTTAATATATTCTAGTCCGAAAACCAAACATCTCTTATTCCTTAATTCCCCGTTTTTCTCGTCTAACCACTGTTGAACTACCTTTTCATCAACAGCATTTTCGATAAATTCTTCTAACTTTGATTTATAACTTTCTAGTATCTTAATAATAGAAGCAGCCTGAAAAGCCTCCAATGTCGGAATATTCAATAAATCTACACTTTTCTCCAATTCAGAATATTTTTTAAATCGCCACTTATCATTTAAATATTTAGCAAAATCTTTACCGGAAATAGCTTTAAATTTTTCCTTGAAATCTCCTGTATATATAATGTCATTATATTTTTTCAAAAACCCAATCATTGACCAGAATTCTCTATACCCATTATCCCCAGAAGAGAAATCAATATTTTTATAATGGACATCTTTTCTAACTTTTATATCAAGAAGATCTTTATTTGTCCTTCGAAAAGTTATTCTTGGATGATATTTCTTATCTGTATCAGATCTCTGAAAATCAATATCGCAAAGTGTATAATGATTACTTTTATAGCTTTTCGCGAGTAAAAAACCTTTATAGACTTTTCCTTGCTGATCTATAAGCATACAATTAAATTGATTTGATGTCTCGACAATTGAAAGATCAGAGATATCTTTATTAGTAAGGTCAAAATATTCAGTTAAATCTTTAATGTCATCCATATAATCATATAAACATCTTTTGTAAAAGACCATTTTTGAATATTTTGATCTTTTGTAGAAAGGAGTTATTTAAATTTATTAGCTTGTCTGCAGCATTCAGAATTCCCTTTATAATTAATTGCTCATCGAAAGAAGGTTCTAGGATTTTAAACTTCTGGATATCTCCCTTCTGTATATTGGGTAATCCAGATCCAACCCTTAATCTCATGATATTCTTCTGAGAATATTTTAAGTAATTATATAAATAATCTTGATTAATATTTTCACTTAAATCTTCTAAAGTATAACAATGTCCTCCACTCCAGAAATTCTCAGTAATAAAGTTGACAAAACCACAAGAATTACCTCCCTCGCTAATAGTAATCGTATTCTTAGATGTATTGTAAGAATCTAAAAACCCAGAGGGCTCTTGACCACCATTAATAACTGGATATTCAAATTCTTCCCTTAACTTAGACCTGTTTTTTTGTTCGCCCTTATTAACTTTAGCTATCTCCCCCAACCTCTTCTCCTCCCATTCAGGATAATCATTACCATTATTATCTTTAAATCTTATTTCTCTATTAAATATCTTTTGCATTACTCCTTTCTTATATAATTCTAATAACTCTTTTTTCTTATTTAATAATTCTATTTTTTTATCTATTAGAGATAAGAAAGAGGATATTTTTTGTTGTTCTTTTGGAGTAGGTAAATACAGTTTCAGTTTACCAATATTTGATTTGGAAATTCCTAGAACAGAAATACCATTTGCATTTCGCATCATCTCATGCCGAATACTCCAAGTCTTCATTAAATTTCCTAGAAAACCATAACTCTTAGACCCCTTTGGTCTTACAGGAATAGTGTGTAGTCCTGAAAGAGTCTTATTCCATCCAAGATTGATAATCTCTATACACTTACCAATATCTTTGTAATCCTCTGAGGCATCAGCAATTACAATATCTCCTTCCTTGAGATAATCCTCTTCTACAAACTTACTCAGATCTATATTATTGTTAATATAGGGTACTTTCTCACTAGAAGCAACAAACAAGGTATTAAATTTACTATGTATATCTCCATAATGAATATTTAAAACATTTCCTCCCTCATAATTCAGTTGGTTTCTAGAAAAAGAATTAGTACGGAGAAATTTGAAATTGTCACTAAATTTTACTTCTCTCCATTCCCCCTCAAATTCATTAAATCTTAACTCTGGTATTAATTTTCCTTTATTATTATTTTTCATTTTTAATCCTCTTAATCTCCTTCTCAAAATCAGAATTAATCTCCTGTACCTTATTAAACTCTCTATACTCATCCACAGCCTTTTTATCCGCCTGCTTCCTAGAAACACTCCCCTTATTCTCTAAAATCCTATACTCATTAAAAGAAAGAAACTTATCTACACTATCTGCAAACCCCTCCATTGTAAAAGTATTTCTATTCTCAATTACATTCTCTATATAATCAAAGAAACCTGAAATTGTTCTTTCAAGCTTTTTAATTTCATTCTCTTTAAGATAATTTTTAGCAACAACAACATCCGATTGAAGTATCCTTCCTTTTGGTGAATTCTTCCATGTTGATAATCCCATATGATCTTTATTTCTATCAGCTTCTTTATAGATAGTCTCTGCAGCTGTTTTACCATGTATTGCATAATGGAATTTGTTTTGTACACTTGCAAAGAAATTTCTTGTTGTTTGAGAACTCTTATCATAATCAATACTACATTCTTGAAATATATCTGTAATCTTTAAATATATTCTTCTTTCACTTGCCCTAATAGAACGAACTCTTTCAAGCAGTTCCTCAAAATAATCTTTTCCAAAGTTTTTTCCATTCTTTAATCTCTCATCATCTAATACAAAACCTTTAATCATATACTCCTTTAGCGTTTTTGTTGCCCAGATTCTAAATTGTGTAGCTCTAGTAGAATTAACACGATATCCTATGGAGATTATTGCATCTAAATTGTAATGCATTGTATCGTAATCTTTGCCATCACTTGCAGTTATCCGGAAATTCCGGATAACTGAATCTTCTTTTAACTCACCACTTTCAAAAATATTCTGTAAATGTTCATTGACAGTTCTAACATCAACTGAAAAAAGTTTAGACATCTGCTTTTGGGTTAACCAAACGTTTTCATCTTCAAACAAAACTTCAGCTTTTACATCTCCTTCTGGATTTGTATAAAGTAAAAATTTGTTTTGTTCTGTATCTTTCTTCATTGTTCTTGTTTTTATTATATCTTGCAGTTATTAAATATTTCTTAACTACTCATTTCCCCTTCTTAAAACGGAGTGTCTATACCTAACTCCTTACAATACTTCCCTATTTCTTTATCTACACCCACCATCTCTTTGTTAATCTCCTTTATCTGCCTACTTACTTCTCCTAAATCTACAGGCTCTTCCTCTTCAAAAGTATCTACATATCTAGGTATATTTAAATTAAACTCATTCTCATTAATTTCTTCTAAATCAGCTACATGACTATATTTATCTATCTCCTTTCTATTCCTATATGTGTCTATTATCATCTCTATATCCTCTTCCCTAAGTTTGTTCTGATTCTTTACCTTTTTGTAGTGACCTTCACCACTTGCATCTATAAATAGGATGCTGTCATCTGGCTTTCTACATTTTTTAAATACTAAAATACAAGTAGGTATAGAAGTACCATAGAATATGTTCCCTGGGAGCCCTATAACAGCATCTAGGTAATTTAAATCCTTAATCAGATATCTTCGTATATGTTCCTCGGAATAGCTTCTAAAAAGTACACCATGAGGAGCAACTACTGCCATAGTTCCATTCTCAGATAGTTGAAATATCATGTGTTGTATAAAAGCAAAATCTGCTCTACTCTTAGGTGCTAACTTACCATATTGACTAAACCTTTCATCACCCTCCTTTAATTGATCTGCCTTCCATTCTGCAGAAAAAGGAGGATTAGCTACTACTGCCTCAAATCTTAAATCTGTATGTTGAGGATTCTCTAATGTGTCATCCTGTCTAATATCAAATTTACTGTAATGTACATCATGTAGGATCATATTCATACGAGCAAGGTTGTATGTTGTTCTATTTAACTCCTGTCCATATATCATCCCAACTTCTGTCTCTCTTGCTACTCTTAAAAGCAAAGACCCAGACCCACAGGCTGGATCATATACTGATTTAAGTTTTGACTTTCCTGTAGTTACTAGTTTAGCTAAAACTTTTGATACCTCTTGAGGAGTATAGAATTCACCTGCTTTCTTACCCGCACCACTCGCAAACTGTCCAATCAGATACTCATATGCATCTCCTAGTACATCTATTTCTGAGTCTTCTAGATGGAAATCTATATCATCTAAACTAGTAAGTATCTTTGTTATTAATTCGTTCTTAGCTTTCTCTGTCTTCCCTAATTTAGTAGATGTAAGGTCTATTTCTTCAAAAAGATTATCAAAATCTTCCTCACTGTCTGCACCCATTGTACTTTGCTCAATACTTCTGAGTATTTTCTGTAAATCACCTAGTATGAAATTACTTTTACCTTCTTTGTCAGAGTTTCCTTTTTTAGCAATTTGGCTAAATAGCTCTGAAGGCTTAAGGAAGTACCCTAATTCATCTAAAGTTTCTGTTCTAACTGCATTCAATATCTTTTTCCCTTTTTTGGTATTTTCATCTATTTCTAGATATTTTATATCATCGTTTTTGAGTATCTTGTCTGCATAAAGCAGTATTTTCTCTGAAAGATATTTATAGAATATAAAGCCCAGAATGTAATCTCTAAACTCATCTGCATTCATTTTCCCTCTTAGAGTGTTGGCTATATCCCAAAGTTTTTGTTCTAGCTGTTGTTTCTGCTCTTCTGACATGTATTTAAAAATGCATTAAATTAGATTTTCTACAGTTTTTGAGCTTTCCTCTAAGTATATCATTTAACAAAAAAAGAACACCAAAGATCCAACCTTGGCATATTCTCCCCCATCCACTATATTTCTCTATCCATTTCATAAAGGATTGTTCATATGGGATATTATTTTTAAAAGAATCATATACAGCAATAGTTAAGACAGTATCATCTGTAAATGTACTCCCCTCTGGAAATAGTTCAAACTCTTTTGTATTAACCTTATGAGCAAACTCCCTAGTAGAGCCAACTATATCACCTATTATTGCACCTTTCATATTGATTATTATACCAAGAATATGCTGTCTCTTTTATCTCATTTTGGTTCCAGACCCATATGCCCTACCATATTCAATATGTTCCAACAAAACCCTTTATTCAATTCTCAAACACTTCTACATACTCCTTTTAAAATTTAGTTGGTCATATAAAAAAAGAGAAGGTACTAGTACCTCCTCTTAAACTTGTAACAACAATTATTAGAATTAACTTTCTAATAATTTGATGTTAATAGCGTTTAGTCCCTTTTCTGTTTCTTCAACATCATAGGTAACGACATCGCCTTCTTTTAGTTTTCTAGCAGCTAAATCTTCTGGCAAAGAATTTTCATGATAGAAAATATCTTTATCAGAGCCCTCTCTAGTGATAAAACCAAAACCTTTATCTGTTACAGTTTTTACTGTTCCTTGTTCCATGATAAATGTAAGGATAAAATAAATTAAAGCTAAGAGATTACTAAGAAATTTGTTTGCAAATCCTAAATACTCAAATAACTACATTACATTCTAACAGGAAATAGTCATAATAGCGAATATATTAAGTTTGGTTCCTTCAAATAGATACTTCAGTAAATCCTCCTTGATTCTTATAAAAAGCTACAACAGAAATCTCTGGGAGACTTTGATTACTATTATATACTATTACTCTCTTCTATTATCTGTTTCTTTGGTTTTAGAGTGAATAGTGCCGTAGTAATAATTGGAGCTATGGTTATCTCTCCCCTGCTATATTCAGTTATGGGCATTACTGCTTCAATATCTTTTTTTGATTTTAAGCAATTAACAAAAGAGTTGCTTTCACTACTATTGGAAACCAATTTATGTCAAGAAATAATATAACTTTCGTTGTATATGCTATACTGGATTGATAAAATTTTGGATTATTATTTTCATGGACAATTATAAATCAAATAGAAGTGGTGGTAACTACAACAGGAGAGATTCTAGAGATAGAGGTTCAAGAAGAGCTACAATGTTTCCTGCAGTTTGTGATAACTGCGGTAAAGATTGTGAAGTACCTTTTAAACCAAGTAGTGGGAAACCAATATATTGTAGTAAGTGTTTTGAAGAGTTAGCTCCAAGGAGAGAAGATGGCAGAGGATCTAAAGATAGTAGATCTCCAAGAAGAAATAACTTCTCAGATAGATCCCCAGGGAAAGATTACTCTTCTGATATCTCTCAATTGAAAGATCAATTAGTTGGTATTAATAAGAGTTTGGAGAAGTTAGTAGAATTATTTACCCCTGTTAAAGAAGAGAAGACTGTAAAAAAGGTTGTTAAGAAAAAAACAGAGAGCAAGAAGAAAGCAACTAAGAGTACTAAGAAGGCTGAGAAGAAAAAGTAATATCCATAAAGACGAATGTCAGAGAAAGAGACAATTAGCGATTTTGATATTGAAATTTTAAATCCTCTACTAATAGATCAGCAAGTTAATCTAAGAAACAGGGATGGAGATATTGTCATACGCCATAAAATATTTCATATTGACACCAGAGCTTTCCTCTCATTTTTCAATGAAGATACAGAAGAGTTAGAAGATAAGTATCATCATATGTTTGGTAGTGTTATGGGTTATCCTGATACTGCTTCAGTTGCAAATATTCCTGAATATTTTAAGGATGGGGAAGAGAGGTTTGAGCTTTGTTGTTTAGCAGAAGAGAAATTTTACAATCAGTACTTTGAGAAGGACAAGGAAGAGGATGGATATTTAAGATATATTCATGATTTTGTGTTTGATAATTGGAATGAAGAGAATATGTCAAGAATGATCTCTCATCTTCAAGAAAAAGGTTTTCTTGTTACTATGAAATTAGAGGGTAGAACTTCTGTAGATGTATATCATGCTGTATTGCTTTTTGAGAAAAGAGACAAAGATTTTTCAATTATTTCTTAAAATTCGTTATACTATATACAAGATAATTTTTTAATAAATATTAATTATGGAAGAAATAGTACAAAAGGAAATTACACCAATGCCAAGAATAGGAGAAAAAGCTCCTGAGTTTAAAGCAATTACTACGCAGGGGGATATTAATTTCCCTTCACAGTACAAAGGGAAATGGGTAATACTTTTTAGTCATCCCGCAGATTTTACACCAGTGTGTACATCTGAGTTCATGGCTTTTGCTTCACTTACAAAAGAATTCAAAGCACTAAATTGTGAATTAGTAGGTCTCTCTGTAGATGGACTTTACAGTCATATTGCATGGTTAAGAACAATTAAGGAGAAGATCGAGTACAAAGGAATGAAAGATGTAGAGGTAAAGTTTCCTTTGATAGAGGACATTACAATGGAGGTTGCTAACAAGTATGGAATGATCCAACCAGGTGAGAGTAATACGAAGGCAGTAAGAGCAGTGTTTGTAATAGATCCTAAAGGAATAATTAGAACTATTCTTTACTATCCTTTAAGCACAGGTAGAAACTTTGATGAGTTACTTAGAATATTGGAGGCACTACAAACAGCAGATGCTTTCTCAGTAGCAACACCTGCTGACTGGAGACCAGGAGATGAGGTTATAGTACCTACTGCAGGAACCTGTGGTGTAGCTAAGGAGAGAATGAAGAGTAAGAAGGACATGAAATGTTACGACTGGTTCTTCTGTACCAAGAAACTCTCTAAGAAAGCTGTAGAGGAGAAGATAAGGGGTAAGAAGAAATAGACATACGAATGAAGTTTCTTCGTTAATAAACAGTAGGAACAGACTTTATAAATAACTAAGGGTATTGAGGTATTAATGTTAGATTTGAAATATCTTTCTACTTTCTTCTACTAATATGTTTTCTAACTCCGAATCTCTGAAACCCCACTCAACATAGATCTCTACTACTTCTTTTTCTTCTACAATTGCATATCCTATTGGATCTTCCCTTAACATAGCAACCACTAAATTTCCTTTCTCTATCTTCTTGATGAATTCTTCTTTTGTATATTTAGAATTATTCTTATCTCCTACTCCTTCTCTTAATTGTAATAGGGCACAATCTTTAGAAAGAAAAGCAAAGGCTACAAAAATGTTAACTCCTACTGATATATTTTTAGTTATGTATTCGTTAGTCATATCATTCTCCTTCTCTGTATAAATCTACTACTCTCCCTTTCAGTTGTAAATTGTCATCCATGAATTCCCATTGTGAATCCTACTCCCACAAAATATTATATGTAATAAGGCAATGATTGAGAACATAGGTCAATATATTTCTGAATCAAGAATTATTATTCCCAAAGACTCCATTGCTTACAAAAGATTAATCGAAACTCAATTAATTATCCTGTGAGTATTTAAAAAGTCCTAATCCAATAAATCCCCTATAGATTTCCTGCTGTTTACTCTGTATATAATCTCTGCAAAATAATCAGATATTGATATCTCCCTAAACCATTTATTACTCTTTAGAAATTCAGAACTATGGTAAGTAGCATCCGTACCAACAACCATATCCAATACACCACTCTTATGTAATTTATTAAAATCCCTTACCGCATTACCATTAAACAAAGCAAGAGTACAAACAGCAACAATTTTCTTAGCCCCCATCTTCCTAACCTTACTAATACTCTTTATTAAAGTCCCACCAGTATCTATCATATCATCAATAATATATACATCCTTACCCCTTACCTTACCAAGTACCTCTATACTCTCAACACGATTAACTCTTCGGTAATCCCTCTTTTTGTACGAAAGCGCTATATCAGTACAAAGATTCTGTGCATAGTAGTTAGCTCTCTTAGCACCACCCAAATCAGTAGCCATAATAATAGTATCCTTAGGATTTTTAATCTTCTTTTTTAGAAAAGGTATAAATACATACCCACCCCTAAGATTATCTATCTTAGCTTTTCTGAAAAACCCTTGTATGGCAGAATTATGCAACTCTATCGTAATTACATGATCCACACCCATCTCACCTTCTAACTCCCAAGCAACTCTAGCTGCGGTAATACCATCCCTCCCAGCCTGCTTATCCTGTCTAGCATAAGGATATGAAGGTAATACAGCAGTAATTCTCTCTGCATCACACCTCCTACATGCATCAATAGTGGTATACAAAGCTCTTAAATTTTCATCACTAGAAAATCCCTCTGTATGATTCTCAACATCTTGTATGATATATACTTCTCTACCTCTGATACTCTCCTCAATTACTGTCTTTATTTCTGTATTAGCAAATTGTACCTGTTCAGACTTTATCAAATGGATTTCTCTACTAGTTCTTTTAGACAAACTCTTAACAATCTTCTTAGCTAATGGTTCTCCTGAACTACAAGATATGAGGGAGAATGGTGCTCGTGGAGTCATATGAGTTTCTTTAAAATATTATCCTCAATAGACTTTTAGTCTAACATTTGTCTAATTGTAAGACAACGAAGTTTAAGATAAGAAGTATAAATGTATTTATTTAGTATAGATTCAATATTAAAATCAAACCCTTTCAGCCCTAAGTATTATTCTATCCTCATATGTCTTTTCTTCCTTTATCCATTTCCCCCCACATGTAACCATATTTAATTGAGCTTCTACTCCCTCTATTCTTGAATACATAAAGTCATATGCATCCTCTGTAGGTATTCTCTTTAAATCTACAACCTTAAAATTCCTTACAGAGCCATCTCCATACTCTATGGATATCTTATCTCCCTTTTTAAGTTTTTCTAAATTTCTAAAAACACCTCCTAAAGTAGCACCATCTCTATGACCATCAAGAATACTCAAACCCTTCTCTCCTGGCTTTACACTATTTATATACCAGCCCGTTAAATGAACATTCGTAGGAACCGCTATTTGATCATCTTGATCTACACCAACAGATTGAATATATCCTCTTACACCAATAGCGGGTATAGTTATTATCTTAGGAAGATCTGGAGGAACATAGAACTCCTTAACTAGAGTCTCCTCAGGAACATCTACAGAGTGTGTGACAATATCATTGGGATTAAATTCATCCTCCTTGTTCTCAACCACATCCTTCTTTGCAAAGAAGAAAATATATACTGCTATTGCGATAAGCAAAAAGACAAAAAAGAAGGCCCCTATCCAAAGAGCCTTCCTTTTACGAAAATCTATCTTAACCATTTAAAATACTTTGCAAGAGGTGAGTTTACTAAACCCCCTATACCTGTATTAGGAACTCCTGCTTCATCATTGGTAATTTCGACACCTAACACATTAGTCGAGAAGAAGGATGCATGATCAGTAGTAAAAGAACACCCTGGGTAAGGTATAGGTTTAAAACCTCCAAAAGCATCTCCTCCACTATCTCTACTTGGGGGTTCCACCATTGCTACCGTACAAGAGCCATGGTTAACCCATTCATTTTTGACCTCATCAAAGCTCTGAATTACAAATGTAGATCCCAGATACTTCTCTTCCGTGCCTACGATGATTGTTACAGGTTTACTAAATGACAAATTCAAACCAGGCACTCCCATCTTAATCATATGTAAGGGAGCCCCTACTAAATTCTTCTTACTTACAGTACTTTCGAGACAACCCTCCGTAGGATCGCATGCCTCTAGGTTTTTCTTGTAGTCAGAGTTTACTCCATCTAACAGAGCACTTACACCACTACTGGTAGTAGAACCTAAGTTATATTTCGTAGCGAGTAATCTATGAAAAGCAAATACTCCTCCCTTTTCTTTAGTAATTACAGTACCGGCTTTAAATCTAACTTCAATATCGGGCCAGACAACCTTGTCCTCTTCAAAGTATGGCCAATCCGCAAGAGACCAATCAGAGGAAATCTCTACTTGCTCTGAAGTACCTTGGTTTACCAGATAAAGGGGTAAATCAGGAAAAGCAAGAGACAAATCTGTCATTGTATATCTACGAGCTCTTCCTAATACATCAACAACATCTACGGAACCTACAGCCCAGAAACCTTTAGTAGCACCTTTAGGAATTATAATTTCTTTAACGAAAGTTCCGTTTTTAACAGTTCCTTCCTTTAAAACACCCGATTCCGAATCAGACCAGTAGCCATCGTAAACAGAGGTAACTGAGCGTAATCCATTTGCCAGGCCTGATTCTTTTATATCAACTCCAGCCATATCATCCTCAATCTGCATTTCTATTCTTACTGTTTGAGGTCCATTCGTAGTATCAAAAGTATCTGGAGTAATCGTTATAGCTTTAAGTCTAGGAGCATCGGTATCAAATTTGGTAGATGTATTATTAAAAGAAGCAGAGATCGCTTTGGAAGTCATTTCATTTCCCACCAAATCCCGTACGCTCCAAATCTCCGTGGTACTCCAAATACCTCCAGTAGAATATCTCGGAATCTCTACAGTAGCACTATAAATCCCATCTAAACTATTTCCACACCCTGTCAATCCATAAGCTAAGTCAGTAGGTAGTGCACTAGGTAAAGATTCACACCCATCTTTCATAGGGGTGAATTTAAATTCTACCGTATCACCCAAATTTACAAATCCTAGATTATTTCCTGATGCAGCAGGTTCAAATAGTATAGTACCAATAGAAGTATATCCCCTTAATTCAGTGTTTACTCCACTTAAATTATCACTTAAACGAATATACATTGTAAGTGACTCTGTATTATTTGTAGTATCTATACTTGCTTTGTCGAAAGCATAACCTTTTAATTCAGGACCAACTGGATCATCTTCTTTTGATAGGTTCGTAAAGACAACACTTTTTTCTCCTGCTACCGTTGTAATTTTCAAATCAGAGATAGCCATAGAAAATTCAGGATCTAGATCGTTTCCTTCCCCATCTTTTAAACCTTCCACATATAATTTAACTTCATAAACTTGCCAATCTCCTACTGGAGAACCCTGGTTGAAAAAAAACCCCGCAGAATATATCCCATCTCTGGAATCTCCACAACCGACTAAGCCTGTAACATTAAATCCTTCAGGTAACTCTGCTGCTGAACATCCTTCTGTCATAAGAGTAAGAGAAGATCCAGTATCACCCTCCTTTAACGAACAATCCGAGCCCACACACGTGGTGTCATTAACGATTCGAACTGACTGAATATCTCCAAGTGTTACTTCCGGATTCATATCAGTTACTCTAAGACGAGTATAGAGCATAACTTTATCAGAATATTTCTCAGTACTTATTTTAACCTTATCAAACATAAAATCTACAACAACAGGAGCTTCACCATCTGCCTGCACCTTTACATCAAAAAACGGAGAAAACCTTATAACCACAAAAGAGAGAATTACAAAGACAAACAGAGGAATATAGATCCTCATACTTCTTTTTGTTGATTGGGACATTTTTATAATAATAGATATTATTTAGTTACTCTTAAGTAGAACAAATCCCTAGAAGGAAGTCAATAACCTCTTTAGCTAGGGAGGTTAGCTATCAAGAAGCTTATCTAACTTCGGTTGTATAACAAATTTGCAGTAACTAGAATCTTTGTTGTTTAAATAATAACTCTGATGATATTCCTCTGCTTCATAAAATTGCTCTAACTCCTTAACCTCTGTACATAACTTCCCTCCGTATTTTTCCTCCACCTTCCCCATTACCTCATCAACAATCTTTTTCTGTTTTTGATCTGAAAACAAAATAATAGACCTATACTGGGTACCAATATCACCCCCTTGCCTATTTAATGATGTAGGATCATGGGCTAAAAAGAAAATTTCTAAAACCTTTTCCAAACTTATCCTTTTAGAATCAAACCCTACCTTCACTACCTCTGCATGGCCTGTCTGACCTGTACATACCTGCTCATACGAAGGATTCTCTAAAACACCTCCTGCATATCCTGGAAGTACAGAAGTTACCCCTTCTACTTTTTGGAATATTGCCTCCATACACCAGAAACACCCCCCTCCCAATACAATAGAATCTAAATCTTTTGTCATATTATTTCTCCTCCCTAGGTACAAATTTAATACTAAGGGAATTCACACAGTGCCTCGTATCTTTCCTAGTTAATTTTTCTCCCCTAAACACATGACCCAAATGAGCATCACATTTAGCACAAACAATCTCAGTCCTGCTTCCATCTTCATCAGAAATCTCTTTAACAGCCCCCTCATACATTTCATCAAAAGATGGCCAACCACATCCTGCATCAAATTTTGCTTTCGAATCATACAGAGGATTATCACACTGCTTACAAACATATATTCCATCTTTAAAAAAATTCTCATACTCTCCTGAAAATGGATTCTCTGTACTCTTGTTAATTATTACATCCCTTTCTTCCTTTGTAAGTTTGTTTAACTTCATACTTAATTATATCACTGCTTGAGATTACAGATTGTATTGTTTCGATTCTGTATTATACTATATTAATCTAAATTCTTATAAAGAGAATAATGATACTAATTAAACGAATTTACGAACCTTATAGTAAACAAGACGGTTATAGGATATTAATTGACCGACTATGGCCAAGAGGTATTTCTAAAGAGAAAGCCCATCTTGATTTCTGGTTAAAAGATATTGCTCCAAGTACTGAATTAAGGGAATGGTTTAACCATGAAGAAAAGAAATGGGAAGAGTTCAAGAAGAAATATATGAAAGAGCTAAAGAAAAATGAAGAAGCAACATCACAACTGAAAGAAATATTAAAAAAGCACAAGAAGGTTACTATACTTTTTGGAGCTAAGGATGAAGAACATAATCAAGCAGTGGTTATAGAAGAATTTCTTAATAAATAATCATACAGGAGAACTACTTACAACCATTTTTTAGTGCTGAACCCAAAGGTACAATTATACAAACTAAAAGTAATGCAAATACAGCCTTTAATTCTCCTCCGCTATTACCTGTAACATTAGAAAATATATATGAAAGTAATTCCATTGTTAAATACACTACTCCGAAAACAATTAATGCTAAACCCAACTGCTTATTCTGCTTATATCCTTTGTTTTTTATATACCTAATACCTGTATATATTCCAAATGAAGATAACGAAAGAACTAATAACAAGAGGAAACTAAATGGAATTAAAGCTAGTAAACCTACACCTGATTTTAACCCTAAGAGAAATAAAAAAGCACCAAAAGTAATAGCTGCACATGTTGTTATTAACGAAAATATCAAAATCAGATATCCTATCTTCTTTGAACTTACCTTTCTATCTATTATGTCCATTTCTCTCTCCTTTAACTAAACTTAATTAAAATACCCATTCCCTTTAAACCACAGATACTGATCTTTTAATGATTCCTTTATACCTCTAGGGTTATAACTTAGCTCTCTTGTAGCTTTCTCATGGGAGATATTACAGTTGCTGTATAATGTTTTCACACTGTATGGTGTTATCTGAGATCTTCTATTAAAAAAAGAAGCGATACCTCCTAGGAATAAAGAGAGTTTGTATCCAATAATTTTGCTAATATTGTGTATATCTTCAAACTCTTTTAAATATGATATGTATTCTTTCATCGTGAGTGTCTCTCCAGAGAGGATATATCTTTCTCCAAATTTCTTTAGATCATATACTTTCAACATAGCTTCTACCACATCTCTAACATCCACATAATCGTATGCTCCACCAATGGTTACTTTTATACCTGCTTTTACCAACGATATCATTCCTGATCCAAAGTATGAAGGTTTGTAATCATACGGACCAGTTACTCCAGTAGGGTGCACAATTATTGCCTTTAATCCTTCCTTTTGTAGTTCTAATACATACTGTGTTGCACAAGCCTTTGAATAATCATATATACCTCTACTCTTTTCTAAGTTTGTGGATAGAGGAGTAGATTCTGTAACCAGAGAGCCATCTTCTGGAGGAAATATTGCATGTATGGAGCTGGTGTATATCAATGGTATATTATGTTTAAGACACATATCTGCAATATTTTTCGTCCCTTGGATATTAGTAGTAAATGTAAGTTTTTTCTCATATCCAGATATATTTATATATCCGGCAAGATGGAATACAGCCTCTACATTCTCCAAACTCTTCTCAATACTTGGTAAATCTAAAATATCACCATATACATACTCACAATTACACCCTTCTAGAGACTTCTTGCTAGATATTTCTCTAAGGAATACCTTAACTTTACCGATTCTCTTGTTTAATTCTCTAACTAACACATTACCTATTCTACCGGTAGCACCTGTTACTAATATCATTTATAAAAGATATGAATATTAATAGATAATGATAGCATAAATTTATATCACCCTGTTATCCTTACTGCCATATAACAAGCCTGAAGGTCATACTCTTCTACTCTTTCCCCATCCAAACCATATTGATATACTATTCAATAGATGAGAGTCACCGTTAATGACAAAATACAGAAGGGATACACATATTATCTTTCTCAATCAGAAGGGAAAAACTTCAGCCCTGATTTTAAGCCGGAATTAACCCCGAAACAGATGCTCGAATTAGGAGTTTTTGGAGGTAAATACATGACTGACTGTGAGAACGAATTCCCAAAAGATTGGTACAAGAATGCAAAACTCTCTCCTGAGAAAGCTAATCCCTCTATCAACTACTTTGGTGTAAACGCTAGCATGCCCCTATCCTATTGGGAAGAGAAAGGATGGATATATCATGAAGATCCTAGAGGATGGTTTCAATGGTACGCTAGATACTACATGGGAAGAAGGTTACCTGTAGAAGACGAAAGACAAATAAAAAGATGGAAAGCATTTAAAAGGCATGAAGGAGCAATTAAGAAGAACTGTGAACCAAAAGACCTAGAATGCAGGAAAAAACAGAGGCAAGCATTACTACATTGGGCATATGATAGTAGAAAGTATTAACAGTGAAAGAGAAATATAATAAAATCTACATTTTAGTGAAATCAATACCTGCAGGCAGAGTAGCTACATACGGACAAATATCAAACAAATTAAAACTTAATAACCCTAGATTAGTAGGATATGCATTGCACAAAAATCCAGATCAAAACTCCATACCCTGCCATAGAGTTGTCAACTCTAAAGGTATGGTAGCAAAGAACTTTGCATTTGGAGGATCAAGTATCCAAAAAGAATTACTAAAGAAAGAAGGAATAACATTCAAAAAAGGTAGGGTAGATTTAATAGCACACCAGGTTTTTTTCTGATATATTTAATATAGATATAAATTAATACTTTCAATAAATGGAAGAGAAAAAACTCAAGGGATTAAATAAATTCAACCTCTTTATGGGTGTCCTACACTTCATACAAGCAGGATTAGTCCTGTTTCTAAGTGATCCAGACAAAGGAAATGTACCGATAACTTTAACATTCCTAAAGTTTGATCAAGCACTAGGCAAATTACTACCCTCCACTCAAGAACTCTTTACTGTAAATCTAGCTTGGTTTGTAATTGCATTCTTTCTAATCTGTTCATTTGCTCACCTATACATTGCAACTACTTACAGAAAGAAATATGAGAGTGATTTACTATTAGGTATTAACAAAGCAAGATGGTATGAGTACGCATTAAGTGCAAGTGTAATGATGGTTGCTATTAGTTTACTCTCAGGGATTTACGATCTTTCTAGTTTAGTAATGATATTTACATTAGATGCAGTCATGAACTTACTAGGGCTAGCAATGGAGAAAGAGAATCAAGGAAGAGAGAAACCAAATTGGTTAACCTTCATAATAGGGTGTATAGCAGGTATTGTACCTTGGATAGTATTCGGAATATATGTGTATGGGACAAGGGAGTACGGTGGAGGTAATATTCCTGATTTCGTATATTGGATATATGTCTCAATCTTTATATTCTTTAACAGCTTTGCTGTAAATATGGTTTTACAATACAAAAAGGTTGGTGCTTGGAAAGATTATCTATATGGAGAGAAAGTATATATTGTCCTTAGTCTCGTTGCTAAATCACTACTTGCATGGCAAGTGTTTGGTGGAACATTAAGACCTTAATAATAAAGTATTATTAAAAATATATTGAATAGTAATCAAAAAATCTTCATTTTAATTAACGTCATTGGAGGGCTATTAGTCCTCGCAAGCTACTATTGGGGGCTTAAATCAGACAAGGGAGTTGAAGCATTCTGGGGAGGAGTACCTAAGAATATCCGAGGTATATACACAATCTTTATGCTACTTTCAGCTGCTGCTTTCTTCCTCTTCTCAGCATATGTGTACAAAAACCTAGGCTCACAACTATTAAAATCAACACCCGGAGGAGTATTACCGTATCTCCTTTCCTTTGCAATAATACAACTAGCCTCTACCCTTTGGATGCCTCTTGTAGATTTAATGGTCTCAAATCCCTCTGCCTTACTTTGGATAGGTATTAGGATAGCTTTAGCAGTTGTAGGATTAGCATCAGTAGCTATATTTATTCTTCTACTGAAAATATCACCTAAACAGAGTGATCTTTTTTACTATTCAACCTTGGTTGGATTAATCATATTTGTACTCCATACTGGAATATTAGATGCAATAATTTGGCCATACTTCTGGAATAAGTAGGAAATAGATATAGTGTAAAAACTCCATTTAGAATATAATAAAGATAATAATATTATTAATAATACAATGGGGAAGAAAAACAAAAAGGCATACATAATAATAGCAATCATTACAATCCTCCTACTAACACTATTCATATACCTCTTTCTAAACAAGAAAGATAACAAAGAACAAGAGAACCTAGATAATACTCCTGAACAATCAGAGAGCGAAGATTACCTCACTTCAGAAGAAGAATACCCAGAAGTACCTACAACCATTAGTGAGAATGTAACAATGAAGATAATAAGTCCAGAAGGAGAAACATTTGAAAAGAGTCAAGCTCGAGGATGGAAAGCACAACTAGAAGGTATGGAGACAAACAACTCTTTTAGAGTTGAGTGTCATTGGGAATTTTTCTTAAACGAGAACAACGAAGAAGTTCTATATGAACAAATGGATAATAGCTCTATCGTTTCTAAAGAAGACCCTGACTTATGTGGATTTACTTCAACCTTCATAGACTCTAGAGGTAAACTTCGAGTAAAACTTACAGCAGATATCCAGAATGCATACGGAGAATCTTTAAAAATATTTACCGCAGAAAGAAGCTATACAGTCCTCTAATATGAAATAACGCGGTTGGACAGCCAAGGGAATATTTGTTTTAATAGTAATATATAAGAATTATTTATTTAAATTATTAATTAATATATATTATGAAAAAACTGCTTCCCTACTTGCTAATAACAGTAGGCGTCATATTCCTCGTTTTACTAGAGTACTTCTTTGTTCGTCAATACATGTGTCCAACAGAAAGTACCCCTGTAGAAGAATCCCATAGACCTCAAGCAATGATGTTGCTCATTGAATTTGGACAAACAGATGGATTAGTAAATATGGTAAATGACATGAAAGAAAGAAATG
>CAZUDZ010000007.1:0-27984 GCA_964618765.1 uncultured Candidatus Saccharibacteria bacterium
ATAATAATGCTCTCCCCTGTTAAAACATACCAAATACAAGAGAAAATTACTGGATCTACAAACGAATTCGTAAAGAGTTTAGTTACAGGATTCATAATATCACTACTCATACCCCTTCCACTCTTCATCCTCTACATATCGATAATAGGGACACCTGCTGCGATATTAATAACAGGATTACTGATCTTTGTAACAATATTCGGGAGAATATGGGTAGAAACTGCATTTGGTAGAGAAATACTAGCTATGTTTAATGTTAAAGAGTACAGACCATTTAAATCATTCTTAATTGGTAGAGTATTAACAGTACTAATAAGCATAATTCCAATAGTCAGAGGCTTCTACAATATAATACTAGGCTTTGTGGCATTAGGAGCTGTAGTAAGGATGAAAAGAGAGTACTACCAAATTGCAAATAAACAAGCTAAAGAATACAACAAGCTGAAAACAGATAAGAAGAAAATCATCAAGAAATCTACAAAGAAGACAGAGAAGAAGAAATAAGGAGATAAAGAAGAGGAAGTACTAAGTACTTCCTCTTCCAATTCACAACCCCTAACTTACTCCAAGAAACTCTCAATAGCTTCTACAAATGTTTCGTATGGATAAGCCCCAGCTATAAGAACTCCGCTTACATTCCCCTTACCATCAACCTTACCTACAACAAACCCAGGAGTACCCTGCACCCCTGTACTGGTCCCTGCCTCCCTGTCTGCCTCTACCTCATCTTGATACTGTTTAGCAGTATAACAAGCCTTAAACTTACTCTCATTTACCCCTACATCCTTAGCAACCTTATAGATAGCATCATCATCCTCTAAATTAAATGCACTCTTATGAAATTCTTTATACACATCTGTACCCTCCAAGTGATACACACACTTTGCAGCATTCGCTATATCATCACCATATATCGCAAACTCCTTAAACACATAGATTACCTTACCAGTATCAATATAGTTTTTCTCTAACAAAGGAAATGTCTCATCCAAATGCCTCTTACAGTAGCTACACCTAAACTCATTATACTCAACAATAGCTACAGTAGCAGTATCTCTATTTCCAAGAACTGCCGTATCCCCAAAGGTTGTAACCACCTCTGCAAACTCCTCTTCTCCCTCATCAGTGCTCTCTGCCACAGTAGGATCCCCAGAAGTATCTAACTTAACAGCTGAATTATTTCTAGAAGCAAAATATATTACTACAGCTATTAAGACCCCTGATATTAAAATAGCAATAGGGATACCAGCGTTATCCAGATTAATAACTACCTCCTCCTTCTTGCTCTTTTCTTTTTTTGTTTTTGCCATATTAATTAAAGATAAAATTATATATTTCGTAAATCAATTATTATACCCATAATAGACAGAAATAGTAAAACAGAATATAATAAGATATGGGCAATATGGACAAGTCTAATGGTAGAGTTACCTTCAAGGATATACTTTGGTTAATACTTTTCATATTCATCATTGCCATCCCCATCTACTTTGCATATACCATTCTTTTTCCAAGAGTAGAAATTTTTGATCAGAATCAAGAACAGGAAGAAACTCAAGAAGAAGAGCAGGAGGAAGAAGTATATGATGGGCCCTACTACAAAGAGACCTACGAGATTATACAAGATCAAGCCGCATATATCGCAGTACCAACAAGAATAGAGAAGGAAGATCCTCCTTCAATAATTGTATACAGCCATGGATCTAATACTACTGTGACATCCAATACCGAAGATGATTTTATGAAAGATTTACAAAAATATGGCGAATTTTTTACACAACACAACCTTGTATTTGCTGCATCAAATCAACACGGTGCTAATTGGGGAAGTGACCTTGCAATACAAGATACCCTAAATATGATTGAGTGGATTAAAGAGAGATATGACACCAAAGAGAAAACCAATATGATCGGCTTTAGTATGGGAGGATTACCAACCATGAACTTTGTATCTAAATATCCTGAATTAATTAACAAGGTCGCTCTACTTGCACCCACTACTAATTCTAATGAATGGGATAGTCAACGAGTAGAAAAGATTAAGGATATTGATATAAAGATATGGCACGGTACTTCAGATGTAAATGTCGGTTACAGTCTCTCTACTACATTTGTAAACAGATTAGCTACATTTAATAAAGAGGTTGTACTAGTTACATTAGATGGTAAAACACATTGGGATCTAGACACACAGTATATGGATGAGATACTTGAGTTTTTTCTTAATTAAGAGATAGATCACTCCGAATCTCTTTCATCTTTTCCCCTGAGAACCTCTTTCTATACTTACTCTCATTAAAAATCTTTGTATCCTCATACACTGGCTTTATATGTATATGCATATGATCTACTTCCTGCCCTGCTCTCCTACCATTATTCTGATTTATCAATATTCCATCAGGAGCATACTTCAGCTGCACTCTATCAGCTATCTTTTTAACTATCTCATTCATATATACATACAGCTCAGCAGGAATATCCAAGATGTTTACATAATGCTCCTTTGGGAGAAGTAAAGTATGCCCCTCGCTAAGAGGGTTAATATCTAAGAAAGCGTAGACTCTCTCATCCTCATACACCTTGTAAGAAGGAATCTCTCCTTTCACAATTTTACAAAAGATACAATCTTCCATACTACTCCTCAATCTCTATAGCCGAGGAGGGACATGCTGCAGCAGCTTCCCTAATTTTCTCCTTCAACCGCTCATCAACGATATCTGTCCCCTTGTATTTGTCCTTCACATCTACACTACCATCTTCTTTTGTCTCAAAAACCTCCGGACATATTGCTACACAAGAGTAACATAAAGTACACCTCTCTTTATCTAAAGTAACTCTCATATTAATTATTTTTAAATTTATATTACCTCTACGCCATCATCTGCCTCATATATTGTCTTCCTCTGTGTACAAAGTGAAAGAGCGCTACAAAACCCATTAACAAAGAAAGCTCTACATGCCAATACATGAAGTCAAAATCAATATCCCACAACTCTGGTTTCTGTGTTCTAAGTATCATAAAGACACCAAATCCTAAACTAGGGATTAACAAGGTAAGTGCAAGAATAGTATTCCAGAATGAATTAAATTTGTAAAAATTAATTCCAAAAAACTTCTCCTTTTTAACTAGAATATATCCACCCCAATACAGGATGAAGGAGACTAAGAAAGGTACTAGGATATTATACTTCCCAGAGCTGTTAGTAACTTCAATATCCTCCTCTACAATATCTTCCTTAAGAACAGGATCTGCATCTACCACTTCCTCTCCTTTATCAAAAGAGCTTAAATACTCTCCGATATGGTATTTCTCTAAAAGAGTGTATGAGCCTTCCCTATGGTCTCTTCCTGCCCCAGCCTTGTCTTTAAAATCCTCTGTCATATCTTTTCCACACCACTCCCTAATATCCATAAACTTGTCATGATCTGGAAGATACTCTGAAAGATCGTATACACCATCAGCAAATATTACCCAACAATCTTCGGGAGTACTATGTTCTTCCACCTCTAAAATTGTATATTTTGTAGTCTCTAAGTCCTTAACTTCTTCTACTGCCCAAGTAGTGCGTAGAAAGAAAAGTGGGAGAACAACTAAAAGAGATAGTGTTAAGAGTATTTTCTTCATACTAATATATTTCTTGAATTTAAATAAAGAAATAGTAATATATTAATAGTATATACATTAATTTAAAATGTAAAGAGAAGGCTTTAAAATCTTTCCCTATGAACCTTACTCTCATCATACTCCTCTTCAGTATGCAGTGATAAGTGTCCAACCGGATACCCTATCGCCATAATACTTACTACCCTGTACTCCTCCGGGATATTTAATACTTCTCTTACATAACCTTCTCTGTCCTCTCCATCTTCTGTTTTCCCATCCCTGATATTTGCCCAACAACATCCTAAACCTTGATTTGCACACTCCAAATATATATGTGCCCCTGCAATACTACAATCCTCTAACCACATGTCTGTATCTGATTCTTTAGCAATTATCACTACAGCAACATTACAACCAACAACAAATTTCTGCCATTTACCACAATCTCCTAACTTGGATAATTTCTCTTTCTCTCTTACGATAATAAATTCCCACGGATTAACATGATTACCAGAGGGACCAACCATAGCAGCACATAATATATTATGTACTTGTTCTTGAGTAACTTCTTGATCGGTGAATTGTCTAACGCTTCTTCTTTTCTTGAAGATTTCATTCATTTAGCTAATCATAGCGCATGTAAATTTAAAAAGCACACAGTATTGTATACAGAAAATAGTTCATTGTCCAGTTTCTAAATTTCCCATTCTACAAAGTAAGCTGTAGATATTTAATACTTTTCCCTTCTTCAAGATGCTTCTTCTCAAATCTAGTTTCTACCTCATTAATATCAGAGCCTGTATCCAATTCCATGCTATGGGTATCCTCTATCTCCCCCCCTACCTTAAAACCACACTCTTTTGCACTCTCCTTTGTATACTCATACAAATCATTTGAGTCAGTTTTAAGATGTACTTTCCCATTTATCTTTAATAAATTTTTGTACATATGCAAGAACATAGGAGATGTTAACCTCCTTTTACTTCGCCTTTCTTTTGGGAATGGATCTGGAAATGTGATCCAGATTTCATCAATTCTTTTTTTAGGAATATATTCTAAAATATTCTCTACTTTTATTCTTAAAAAATATGCATTAGAAATCTTACCTTCTAAAGCATCCTTAGCTCCCCTCCAAATTCTTTCTCCTTGAATATCAATACCCACAAAAAGGGTCTCAGGATACTTCTTAGCTAAAGCTACGGTATATTCTCCCCTTCCACAACCTAGTTCTAAAATTACACTCTGATATTTAGTAAAAAGAAGATTTAGTTCCTCTTTAGCATCAGAATCATTCCACTCTATGACATTACCATATGTCTTTAACTCTCTAAATTTTTCCTTCTTCTTTCTCATCTCAAAATTTGTGGAAGTTTTGTAAACTCGGGGTGACTCGACTTGAACGAGCGACCTCTTGCACCCCATGCAAGCGTTCTATCCATCTGAACTACACCCCGTAGACATATTATACTAATTAGTAGGAGCTTGAGAAAGCTCTTAATCAAACTCCGTTTAATGTTTCCTACTTAATCTCCAATACAATTTGATTTGGACTTAAAGATCCACTTAATTTGTACTCCCTCACCTCACTCATTCCTGTGAATGTATATATGGATGATTCTCCATCTCTTACTACCTTCGCAGTTATGCCAGAAGGCAGAGCAAGTGTGTCGGAAGACTTCGCAATTCTGTCCATACTCAAACTTTCAAAGGTAACTACTAAATTTCCATCATCACTGTAAGATGCATTCACAGAGGGAAGTGGATTCTCAGAAGAACTATTTACACTCCAAACCAACTTTAGCAAACCAGAACTTCTACCATATGTGTATGCAGAAATCGTTGCCTTCTCCTTTGCAGTTACTCCTGTAATTCGTTGATCATCTTCAGAGAATTCTTTACTTCCCAAATCCACATCAATGTCAGCGACCCCAGGATACTTCACCTCTAACTTAACTCTCCATTTCCCCTTTTCTAATTCTTCAGAAGACAGGTGAAATATTGTGGATTTAGAAACTCCGATATCATACAGCTCTTGATCATTCTGAGCAGATACATTGTGATATATTTTTAATACTCCCTGCTCCCCTATGACCTTCTCTTGTTGGTAACCAAGACCACTCTTGTCAGCTTTAATTCCCTGAAAGTCCAACCTAACAGCCCCGATATTGGGAAGGTATGCAGCAGAAACAAAAGGTTCCTGTTCATCCTCTGTAGTAAGAGTAAATGTAAATTGATGGTATGTCTTCATACTTTGATCTGCTATTTCTCCAACCGTAAACTCACTCTCAGACTCTTTTCCTAACACCTGTTTCTCTGAAGAGAATTTAGAAAAATCTGTACTACCGGTAGGCTGCTCTTCAACAACCCTCTCTTCTTCATCTACCTCCTCTTCTTCCTCACTTACTTCTTCCATCTCCTCAATGATATCTTCCTGCTCCTCTACAGGCTCCTCTTTGGGCTTTCTTGCCAAAAAGAAAATCACTCCCCCTATTGTAATTAACAGGAGTAAAATCCATACTGTTTTCTTTTTCATTTTCTAATTAATTAAATGTTAAATATATTCATATTACCATTTTCTAGAGGTTGTTTAAAACAGGTTTTAGTTGTGCTAGGATATTCATATGGCAAAAAGTTTTAAGATCACAGACAGAAAGGGAAAGGTACAGGAGAACAAGGAGGAGAACTCAATGGAAGAGGGTATTAAGGAGAAGACAGTAAAAACAAAACCCACGACCTCTGAGAGCAGTGCTACGGAGCCTGTAAGAGGTAATGAGAAGAAACAAACTCTTTCTGAGAAAAGAGAAGAGAAGAAGATTAACAGAAAGGAGAAAGGTGAAAGAAAGAACATCTTGAAACATATTCCGTGGAAGAAATTGCTCTTTCCAGCTGTAGCACTCTTAGCTTTGGTAGGTATCGCTCTCTTTTACTATTTCGGTATATTCAAAGTTCGACCCATTCCCCTAGAAGAAGTATTAAGCTTTAATGAGATGTTTGTTGCTTCTAAATCTAACGAAAGAACCTTCTCCGAGAAACTAGATCTACTCTCCATTCCCGAGGAACCCAGAACAGAGGAGAGTCCTTTAAACGGCATGCTATTTTCCAAGAGTGAGATGAAGGAAATGATGGCAAGAAGACCGGTAGGGGTAATGATAAATAATCATGTAGAGGCCAGACCTCTTTCCGGATTAAACATTGCAGACATTGTGATCGAAGCCAATGTTGAGAGTGGAATTACTAGACTACTAGGAATCTTTTGGAGTAAAGCTCCTCAAAAGGTAGGCCCAATTAGAAGCTTAAGACAACCATATTTAGAAAGAGCTAGTGAGTATGACCCTCTCTTAATATATGATGGATGTGCACAAACCGACAATCCAAAAACAAATGCGTGTGGGAATGTACATTCATATGGGATAAGGATCATTGCTACAATTGGTGCTTGGAGATCAAATGAAGGAGGTCGTGTAGCACCACACAATGAGTATAGCTCTGTAAGTAATGCTTGGGAGTATGCTAAGAAGATGGATTGGGACAAGTTCCCTTCCTCAATACAAAGTTATGAATTCAAAAGAGATGCGCAAATAGCTGACAGAGGGAAAAAGACAGATGTTAAGATTAGTTTCCACACAAGACTAGAAAACGGGGGGCAGTATGTAGCACAGTGGACATATGATCCTTCTACTAATAGCTATCTAAGAAAGATAGGGGGGAAAGCTGATATGGATACAGAAACTAACTCTCAGGTTTCAGCCAAAGTAGTAATAATACAAGAGGTAAAAGTTGTTCCCTCTGGAGATGACAAAGGAAGATTAATAACCACAACTATTGGGAAAGGAGATGCCATAATTCTCCAAGATGGAAAGATTGTAAATGGAAGCTGGGAAAAAGACTCAAGAACCGATAGAACAAAATATTATGATAGTTCAGGAAACCCCATCAAATTTAATCGCGGAAGAATATGGATATCAATGATGCCACACTCTGACGGGAAATTTGATATAATTGAGCAATAATATTAAGCAGGTTGGGGAACTATGCTAAAAAAACTATTCATATCTAAAGTTAGAGTAAGTATTCTTCAAACATACCTGTTAGATTTGAATGCTACATTCCATGTGAGAGGTTTAGTTAGAGAGCTAGAAGAAGAGATCAATGCTGTAAGGAGGGAATTAATAAATTTGGAAGAAGCAGGGATTTTACGATCAAAGAAGGACGGGAACAAGTTAGTTTACAGAGTTAATCCTAAATGCCCCATTCTTTATGAATTAAGAGCTATGTTTTTGAAAGACTCCCCCATAGGAAAGAAAATTGTTCAACTCACAGAGAAGGTTGAAGGTATTCAAGTTGTAATACTAACAGAAAGCTATATTAATAAAAGATATGAGCACAAAACAGATGTAGACCTCCTCTTCATAGGGGATATGAGGGTAAGAGATCTTTCTACCGCAGTAAGTGAAATGGAGAAAGAGTTAGAAAGAGATATAAGGTTTAGTGCCATTAGAAAAGAAGATTACTATTTTGCAAGAAAAAAGAAAGAACCATTCTTGATGAATATCATAGAAAAGGATAAGATAATTATGTTTGGAAAATTATCTGACCTACTCTAAGATGAAGCTGAAAATCAAGTTTGATATAAAACCAATACTCAATTACATTGCAACAATATTAATTACTGCCCTTGGTATAACAGCTGTATTAATAGCATTACCTTTAACTGAGAAACTCTCTGAGAGAACCTCTTTTGATCTATTTGTAAAAGATAAATACTATTGGTCTTCAGAGTATTTCTTAACCTTGGAAACTACAGAGAGGAAAGAGATAGAAAAAACACGAGATATCCTGTTTAAAAGATTAAACCACTTCGGTGTTGAGAAAATATCCATAAGGAATCTTGGGCAAAAGGAAGAGGGAAGTACTACACTACACGTAGTTGTAAACAGTACACAGGATAAACAATTAGTTAAGCAACTAATTACAAACAAGTTTAATATCCAACTAATGACAAAAAAGGAAGAGGTCGATTTCTTCAACCCTGAAGATGAATATGCATATCTTTTCGAAACCAACTACAATCCTACAGGATGGGATAGAAGTAATTTTAGAAATGTTCACATTACACAGCTAAGAACTGTTGATGACACATACTCCTACTTCGCAATATTCAAACCTTGGCCAAATAAGCAGGGAGACTTCCTAAAACTGCTAGAAGAGAATAAAGGGCAGTACATAGGTATAAATATAGATGGTTTTGTAACCCCATACCTTGTTCCTTTAGAGAACCAAAATATCTTTGCAGTTCCAATTACATCTGATGACCCATTACAGGTTGAAGCGATGAGTATTCTTTACAACTCTGGGATTATACCAACTAATTACTCTTTAGAATCAGAAAAAGAATTATCTCCACAGGTCATAAGCTTAGATCACATAAAGATAAGTATCGGTTTGATGATATCTTTCTTACTTGTATATGCATATATGTTACTGTTTAAGAAAGGAGAGTTGGATATAGTTAAGAAATCCTTCTTAGCTACAGTAATTACCATAAGTATATATATAACAGTATTAAAATTATTCCAAATCCCTATTGACACATTCCTTCTACCCATTATCGGAATCTTAACAGCACTGTTAATAAAAATTACAAGTGCCAACAAAGACTCTATTATTTACATTGAAACCATACTCGTAATAACTCTCTCTCTCGTCATACTACTGTCATACGGATACATGCAACCACTAGCTACCCATTTAATAGGTTTGATAATTTTGAGTAAATTATGCCTGATCCTTTCTGGTTGGTATTTAGATAAAGTTAAAAGTATTTAGTATGGAAATATTCTTAAACCTTTGGAACAATTGGACAAACACAGAGAAAATTTCTCTCTCTGCACTCTCTCTAATACTCTTCATACTACTACCACTCTTGATTCTTTACATTACCAGAAACAAAAAATTCCTCTACTTCACAACTGCATCCCTACTCTCTACTGCTCTTTTAACTATCTCCTCTATATCCTTACTCAACATTATTTCAGACATAACTATTACATATATTTTTCTCCTCTTACCAATCATTGTACTTTTCATTTACATTCTAAGCCTTGGTACCTGTGTGGGATACTATCAATCACACAGAAATGACAAGAGCTTTAATTTTAATCAATTAAAGAAAGAATACTTCTCAGACACCATATATATTTCTGTTTTCATACTCCTCCTTTTTCCTGCCTTTTCAGTATTCACCTCCTCTACATTCCTTACCTTAATTCTTCTAACTACTTTCGTAGGCACTTGCGTGGTATGGCTCAACTATACCCTCTTCCACTATATCGTTAAACTAGAGAAATGATTTCCCATACCAAACCTGTAATTGTCATAGCTGGTCCTACAGCCACTGGAAAGTCTTCCTTAGCCATTAAGCTGGCCAAAGAAATTAATGGGGAGATTCTTAATGCAGACTCTAGACAAATGTACAGAGAATTGAATGTAGGGACAGCAAGACCCACCTCAGAAGAGATGTTAGATATTACTCATCACCTCTACGGTCACATTTCAGTAAGAGAAACTTACAATATTTACAAATATCAACAAGATGTTAAAAAAGTTCTAAAGGAAATAGCTAAGGAGAAAACCCCTATCCTTGTAGGAGGATCTGGACTGTACATAGATTCTGTAATCTTCAACTACAAGCTAAATCAAAATGAAAAAACTCAAATAGATTTAGTAAGGAGAGAAAAACTAAACAAATTGAATACTAAAGAGCTTCAAAGCTTAATCAAAGAAATTGATCCTCTCCTGTTAAAAAACTTAAACCGAAGTGATCAGAAGAATCCTGTTAGGCTAGTAAGAATTATCGAGAAAGGAGGACAGAGACAGAAAGGAGAGAGTTTAAAGCACAAATACTTTGTTATAGATTTAGAGAAAGAGGAGCTTGAGAGAAGGATTACTGAGAGGACAGAGATGATGTTTGAAAGAGGTCTTTTAGAAGAGAATGTTAAATTAAGAGAAAAAGGATTAGACAAATATTCTGCCTTTAAAACAATAGGGTACCAGGAATTTGACAAGTATTTTAAGGAAGAAATTTCTTTAAATACAGTTAAAGAAGAAATTATCAAAAACACAAAAAGATATGCAAAAAGACAGAGAACTTGGTTTAGGAAACATGGTCATGCGATATGGACAAACGACTACAACTTAATATTAGAAGAATCGGTAAAGCTCATTAAAACCTGATACTGCCCATCTTTGCTTTCAATTAGTTTCAGCTCATTTACAAAGAACTGTATTTCTTTAATATCTAACTTCTTTGTAACTATTTCTAAATCTCTACATACGTTTGAGTGTTCTTGATCTGTAAGCTCTTTGCTTACTCTTCCCAGAGTAAGATGTGGGATAAAATTCCCATTGTCTTGAAGATGTAAAACATTCCTTAACTGTAAATACAGTTGCCTCATCTCCTCTCCTCCTTCTAGTAAATCTAAATATATTAATTCTTTGTATTTCCTAGATATCCCTAGTTTAACTTTCCCGAACTTGATTTTAAATCTTTTAAAAGGAAATGATTTTAATTTGTATTTATAGAACAATCTCTTATACAACGGGCACTTTTCTTCCAAGTACAGAAGTGTCATATGATAGTTTGTTGGCTTTGTCCATCGAACAGGGATATCAAAGCCATCAAATATCTCTTTGATTTTGCCTTCAACCATCTGTATATCACCTACAGTCTCTTTGTCTGGAAATATCCCTAAGAAAAAGCTCATTGGTTCTTCTATACTTTATTTAATTTCTATCTAATTTCTCTATCTTCTCCATTCCTCCCATATACTCTCTTAAAGCTTGTGGGATTACTACACTACCATCCTTCTGTTGATATAACTCTAGTATCGCTACCATTAACCTACTTGTTGCCAGACCTGAAGCATTTAGGGTATGCATAAACTCAATTTTTTGCCCATCCTTGCTCCTATACCTCATATTGCCTCTTCTTGATTGATAATCTCTTACATTAGAGATAGAGCTAACTTCGTAGTACTGATTGATTGTAGGAATCCATACCTCTACATCATATGTCTTTGCTGCAGCTGCACTACAATCACCTGCAGCCAGTTTAACTGTCTTGTAATGAAGACCCAGCATTTCAACAAGATCCTCTGCTCTCTGTCTTAATTCTTCTAAAGCCTCCTCCGATTGGCTTGGTGTTGTAAACTGATACATCTCAACTTTGTTAAATTGGTGCATTCTAATCAATCCCTTCTCATTTGCACGATAACTACCAGCCTCTTTCCTGTAACAAGGAGTATATGCAAAGAATTTCTTAGGTAGCTCTTCTTCTCTTACTATCTCATCTCTGTACATATTTGTTAGTACCGTCTCTGCAGTAGGGATTAAACACATTCCATCTTTGGTCCAGTAGACATCATCTTCAAACTTAGGGAGTTGGCCAGCGGTGTATGCGGAATCTCTTAGAACCAAATTAGGAGGCATTATCATTTCATATCCTGCCTTAAGATGTTCATTTATGAAAAAGTTGATCAATGCCCACTCTAACCTTGCTCCTTGCCCTCTGTACATAGAGAAATTGCTCCCTGATATTTTAGAAGCCCTTTCAAAATCAAAAAGTTCTAATTCATCAGATAATTGGATGTGGTTTTTAATTTCAAAATCAAAGGAGGGTTGCTCTCCCACAACCTTAATATCTTCATTAGCTTCTTTTCCTCCACTGCGTACATCCTCATCTGGGATATTAGGAAGAACTTCCAATTTAGATGTAAGTTCCTTTTCTACTTCTCGAAGCTTACTTTCTACCTCTTTAATTTCTTCCGCTTTTTCCTTTAACTGATCTACTAGTTCTTTAAATTCTAGACTATCCTTCTCCAACTTTGCCATCTCATTATTGTATCCATTCTGCTGTGCTTTCTTACTATCAAACTCCTGCTGTAATTTCTTTCTCTGCTCATGTATCTCTATTATCCTGTCTAAATCAAATTCCTCTTTTGAAAGTCTTTTTAGCAGGCTCTTCTCAACCTCATCCTTATGTTCTACTATTCTCCTTATATCTATCATTAAATATTTTCTTAATTTATATCAATGACTGTATTATATTCTGCATTCTTGCTATTATCAAGGAATGGAGAAGAGAGAAAAGCTGCTGAAAAGGAAGATAGAGAGAGCAAAAAATATACTATTACTAACACATAAGGGGCCAGATATGGACGCCTTCTGTAGTATGTTTTTAGTTTACAAAATTGTAAAAGAATCCTTTCCAGACAAGAACATATCCATGAAGACAAGACAGTATCCTAATATTAAATTGCCTCTCATGAAGGATCTAGAGATCGTGGGAAAGGATGAAAGCATAATACCCCAGGGAGAGGATTTAATAATAATTACAGATGCCTCGGAATGGAAAATGTGTGTGGAGGATCAAGATAGTATTAACACTTCAAAAGCACCTGTCTTTTTCATAGACCATCACAGAACAGAGATAGAGGAGAGTGATAGAAAAGATCTATATATAATAAATGAGTTAAGGAGTTCTGCTACAGAACAGGTTTATGTTACTTTAAAAAGAATCTTTTCAAAAAAAATTAAAATAGACAAAGAGATAGCTTCCTTAGTCCAATACGGTATTGTTTCTGATACAGGACGCTTTCTGTTTGATCTTACTACTCCTGACACATTTAGAGTTTTTGCTGAGGTTATGGAAATTTTCAGGGTTGATTTGGAAGAGTTTGAGTATAAATCGGCGAAGTTTCCAAGAGAAGCAACAGAGGTTATCATCGAATATCTAAAATCATTAACCATAGAGGGAGATATGGCATATATGTATATATCCCAAGAAGTGATAGAGAAAAAGGCTTTTAAGAAACAGGCAGTAAACGAGGCACATGTTTTCCTTAAAGATAAATATCTTAGATTCATTCAGGGGGTACATTGGGGATTCATAGTAAAGCCTATGTTTAGTAAAGATAATAAATGGTCTGTATCCTTTAGAAGTACAAAGGGATATCAAGATGTGGAGAGTATCGCAAAACAACTTAATGGTGGCGGACATATGTTTTCCTCTGCTACTAAGCTAAAGGCGAATACAGTACAGGAGGTTTTAGATACGGTACTTACAGCAATTAAAAAGGTAGTTTTCTCTTAACATTCTTCTTTCTAGAAGGAGTCTTCTTAGGATCCTTGCCCTCCTTCTTATACTCTTTCTCTAACTCTTTTACTTTCCACATAAAAATTCTACTTCTATCCTTAGCATCAGGATAATCAATGGTAAAGCTCAGAGCTTGCTCTAGCACCCCTCTGGACTTCTCTTTTGCCCATTTGATATACATGGTTGCCCTCTGCTTGTCATCTAGCTTACTTGCAAGTCTAAGACCGTAAAGTTGATACTCAGTAGAGATATATTTATGCTTATTCCCCATCATCCTATTCGGATTAGTTTTTAACTTGGAAGTATTAAAAAGCTGAGATTGGTCTGTTTCATTTTCTTGTTCCTGATTGCCCCTATTCCTAATCTCAGAAATTAAATCTTTTATTGAATCCATATTTAAAAGCTTTGAATGTGTCTGTATCTTACAGATTAATTATATCATAGGGTGAAATAGAGATTCGCCCTACGATTAACTAATGGATATAATAGGGATAGAATCGTAATTTAGAATAAAAATAATGGGAAAAAGTGAAAGTGATTTCCGTTGTACCAACTGTGCGAAGGTGGTGATGGGAAGCAAAGAAATGGGAACGAAACACAGAAACCATTGCCCTTTCTGTCTATACTCAAAACATGTTGACCGCAATACTCCGGGAGACAGGAAATCCCCATGTAAAAGCAAAATGAAACCGATAGGATTAACCATAAAGCATGAGGGAATCGATAAGTATGGGAAGGAAAAAACTGGAGAATTGATGCTGATACATCTCTGCTGTAATCCTGAATGCAACAAAATCTCCATAAACAGATTAGCTGGTGATGACGATCCTGAGGGAGTATATGGTGTGTACTTAGGATCTCTCTCTTTAATAGATGAGCTTAAGAAAAGATTGCAGTCAGAAAAAATTAAATTACTCACTTCTAGAGAAAAAGAAATTGTTCTGCTTCAACTGTTTGGCTCTGATTCAAAAGGGTAATCTCCTTCTTTCTCCCTCCTAGACCTAATTATTTCTCTACCAATACTCTCTGTTATAATATATAATTCGCATATGCCAAATATAGAAAAAAATAACCTCCTAGAGAAAATTACTTCCCTCGCAAAAAGAAGAGGTATCATCTATCCCAATTCTGAGATATATGGTGGAATAGCAGGTTTCTACGATTACGGCCCTGTTGGAGTAGAAATGAAGAATAATCTTAAGAAATACTGGTGGAAGAGAATGGTTGATAGAAGGGAAGATGTCGTAGGAATTGATGGAACCATAATCACACATCCTAAAGTTTGGGAAGCTTCTGGTCATATTGAAAACTTCGGAGATGAAGTTGTAGAGTGTAAAAAGTGCCATCAAAGATTTAGACCTGAAGAGATAGAAGAAGAGTGTCCCGTTTGTGGAAACAAAGAGTTTACCCAGCCTCGTTTCTACAACATCCTTTTTGAAACAGAGGTTGGTGTTCTAGAAGATACAAAGGTTAAAACATACTTAAGAGGAGAGGCTTGTCAAAATATCTACTTAAATTTCAAGAATGTTGCAGATAGTACTAGAATGCAAGTTCCTTTTGGTATTGCACAAATTGGGAAAGCTTTTAGAAATGAAATAACTCCACAGAAATTAACCTACAGAAGCAGGGAATTCGAACAGTGGGATATGCAATTTTTTGTACATCCAGATGAGATGGAGAAATGGTTTGAGTATTGGAAAGAAGAAAGGATGAATTTCTACAAAGATCTTTATCGAAAGAAAGATAGCCTCAGATTAAGACAACATGAGAAAGATAGCCTTGTTTTCTATGCTAAAGATGCTTACGACATTGAATATGAAACTCCTTGGGGATGGGCAGAGAATGAAGGAATCCATTGGAGAAGTGATTACGATTTAACCCAACATAGCAAATTCTCAAGCAAGGATCTATCCTACACAGATCCTAAAACAGGAGAGAAATATCTCCCATGGATTGTAGAAACTTCAGGAGGAGTTGACAGGACACTACTGATGTTACTGCTTGATGCATATGAAGAGGAAGATTTAGGAGAAGGAAAAAGTAGAACTGTTCTAAAAGTACATCCAAATATTGCTGCATACAAGGCTGCGATATTTCCTTTAGTTTCTAACAAAGAAAATATTGTTAAAAAAGCTAGAGATATTTTCGAATCTCTTTCAGAGGAGATTAAAGTTGTTTGGGATGCTAGAGGTAATATTGGTAAAAGATACAGATATCAAGACGAAATTGGGACTCCTTACTGTATAACTGTTGACTATGATTCTTTGGAAAATAACACAGTAACTGTAAGAGAAAGAGACACAATGAAACAAGAGAGAGTAAAGATAGAAGAGCTAAGAGAGTATCTTAATTAGCAAATATCTAAGATCTCGTATTCAATTTCTCTCCCATCAACCTCAATCTTAACTTTATCTCCTTTTTGAGCTTTCATTAATTCTTTTACTAAAGGAGATTTGTCTGATATTTTATTTTTGGAAGGATCTGCTTCTACCTCAGACACTACATGTAGTGTTTTAGTAGTTCGTCCAACCTTTACCTTAACTTCAGAACCCACCTCTATTTTATCTACATTACAGGCCTTCTTCTTTAACACCTGCGCATTTTTAAGAATATCCTTTATTTCATCTATCCTTTGATCAACCTTTTCAAGCTCTCCCATAACAGCAAATATATCTCCCGTTTCGTCGCTAACATCATTCAACCTAGCTCTTTCCAAAGCCTCTGAAAGCTCCTTTTTCTTATCTCCCTTAAGAATCTTTAACTCTTCTTTAAGAGAATCTATTTTCTTTTGTGTTAGTATAATTTTTTCGTTCATGTAACTATATAAAATAATTTGATTTATACTCTTTCTGTTTTTTCTTGGCAGGAGTGCTGGTACACACAGGGTGGTTAAACAGGACGAGAATTATATCATTTTCTGAGATTTTTGTCTGTATTTTTTAATTTCCTTATGATTACCTGAAAGTAAGACTTTAGGGACCTCTAAATCCTGAAATTTCTCTGGTTTCGTATATTGGGGATACTCTATCTTACCCTCTTTAAAGGTCTCTTCTTCTAAAGAGTACTCATTACCTAGAACCCCTGGGATTAACCTTGTAATCCCCTCTACAAGCACTAGGGCAGGAAGTTCTCCACCTGAGAGGATGTAATCCCCTATTGAAAATTCATAATCAACCAGATGATCATGAATCCTTTGATCAAAACCTTCATATCTACCACAAAGTATAATCATATGCAGGTTCTCCTTTTGAGAAAATTCTTGTAAATTACTCTGTTCTAATTTCTCTCCTTTGGGAGTTGTTAATGCAACAATTGTATTTTCTTGTCTAAGTTCTTCTATTGCATTGTATATGGGCTCTATTTTCATTATCATACCAGGCCCACCACCATATGGTGTATCATCTACTGTTTTATGTTTGTCAGTAGACCATTTTCTTAAGTTGTGAACATTTACCTTAACAAGATCTTTTTTAATAGCCTTAGATAGTATTCCAGTATTTATATATTCCTCTACTATGTTGGGGAATATTGTTATTATATCGAATTCCATATTAGTAACCTTACTCTACCTCAGGTAAATTACCAAAATCTATTTCAGAATACCTTTCCAAAAAGTTCTCAGGATTTGTTCTGTAATTTTCTACTAAATTCCTTAATTTCTCAGAAAGCTCTTTTGCACGAGCATTGTCATTAAGCACAAAGAATTTTCTAGAAACCTCGTCTACCATATCAAATAATTCTTGCAACTCTTCTGCTGTTTTTCCTAACAAAGACATCTTTGAACCTTCTATGGCCAGATCTGCGATATTGGATGTACTTATCTCCTCTGAAACGGCCTTCCCCTCCCCTATTTGAGAATCAGTTGCATCAGGATCTGTTAAACCCGCTACTGCACCTAAGTTTCCATCCTCAAGCACTTCGTAGGCCAAAATTCTAGCATCATCTGCCTCCTCAATTGCCTGATCTCCTGATGGGTCCTGTGATTCTTGAACTACATTAGGGTCTACTAGACCTCCAACTACTTCCCTGTTTTCTCCTCCTTGTGGTTCTGTACTCTCATTAGATTGTCCTGTTTCTTCTTCCTCACTTGGGTGAATTCCTTCCATCATATCCATCTGTATGAAATAATTAAAATTATTTAATCTACCGCTACGGGGAATCGAACCCCGATTGCAGGATTGAGAATCCTGTGTCCTAACCGTTAGACGATAGCGGCTTACAATCAAAGATTTTACCACATTACAAAGCCATTTTAAATCGTTACTACAGGTTCCTTCTTATTTGACTTCTAGAGTTTTTAACATATATCATTAGGCCCTGGATAAGTTATGTAACAAAAAGCGATGAATATCGAAGAGACATATGAGACAACCAAAAAAGGATTGGAGAAGCTAGTAAAAGAGCTTAAATACAGAGAGAAAGAGTTACGAAAAAAGATAGCCGATACATTAGGAGAGATGAGAAGTCAGGGAGACCTTAGAGAGAATGATGGCTACTCCATGGCGATAGAGGAACAGAATATAAATGAGGTGAAGATACAAGAAATAAAAGAGAAGATCAGAAAAGCTAAAGTAGTAAGTGGTGGAGAGAGAGACAGAATAGGGATAGGAAATATCGTTATACTAAAAAATCATAAGGATATTAAGTATGAGATTACCAGCGAGGATGAAGCAAATCCTCTGGAAGGCAAGATTTCCCATAAATCACCAATAGGAGAGGCGATAATGGGCAAAAAGATAGGAGAGAAAGTCATAATTGAAACTCCTAAAGGGAGTATAGAATACACAATAAAGAAAATAGACTAGGGATGAATAAGAGTCCCCTCAGATAGTATTGCTTCAAAATCCTTCTCCTGTGATATTCGTTTTCCTCCTGCTATCCAAAAAGAGATCCCCTTTTGAGAACAAAACTTAGCACACTCCACATCTATCGGAATCCTGTTATTAGGAGTATGCACAGAACCATCCTGAATATTAAAAAGATCAAAGTATCTATCCCAAGTCATATCTTTTATGGCGGCAGCATCCCCATTCTCCTTCGGATCTTTCTCATAGATATAATCGATATCTGATACCTTGTGAATTTTCTTCTCGCCTAAAATATCTGCAAAAAGAGCAGCATCCATATCTGTACTCCAACCAACCTTCAATCCTCCACTTATTATTGTTCTCCTACCTTTCTCTAGAAGCGATTCATACGCATCACCTAATTTCTGAGGAATATATATATCAGGATCCTGCATATATCCTTTCAAGATATTCGCGTTTGTATTGGTGACCGACATCCCAATACCGTGTAGATACTCTTTACCTCCGACTGAACCAGCAATCTTGCTTTGTAACTCTCTTGACAAAGAACCCCCACCTACAACCATAACCAATTTCTCATATGTTTCTTTTGTCCTGAAATACCACTCCTTTATTTTATCTAAAAGCTCCTTGTTAATATTTAAAGATCTATCATAAATCACAGAGCCCCCTATTTTGAAAATCTTGGACTGCTCCATAGATTAAAGATTTAACACTAAAATTATTGAGATAGCCACATAAAGGAAAGGAACGATGTAGTCTAGAAGCTTAATTTTTCCAGCAAACTTAATATTCCAAAGCGAAATTATTAAATAGAAGGCTAATGCTCCTATAACAGGGATTACAAATATATTGTAATTCCAGAAAAGAATGGTAAAGAATGATATAAAAAGAGCACTAAATATTGCCACTAAAAACTCAGAGAATCCTAAACGATCATGCATTTTAAGGACAAACAGCAGAAGTACAAAGGCACTTATTATCGACATAATAGTAAACACCTCCATAGAAAATCCTATTCTCACAAAGGAGTTAATCAGTAGATAGAAGATTGTTATGCAGATAAAATCAAAAATCGCACGAGTAGCAATAGCAACAGAGTATATCTTGTTTAAGGAGCTTTTTACATTTAAAAACAAGACCATTAGTAATACAGCACAAACAGTTAAAACGACATACCCAAGTAATTCATTCCTGTTAAAGTACAAGAAGAAAAGTAAGGCTACATAGAATATTGCAGGTAAAACAAAATATCCAAAGAAGCGCTCTTTCAAAGAAATCCTGACAATCACATCACTATATTTAGAAATCCTTTTTCCAGAATACAAGCTAAACGCCCTTACAAACCAAGTTTCCAAAAGCAACAATCCTAAAACAGCCAATATTACTAATAGCTCTGCAGGAGCCTTCAAAACAGAATAGTTGAAAAACTGTGTTACAACAAGAAGTGTGAATAGGTATAACAAATCATTCTTTATTTTTAAGTTGTATTTCATCTTGGGCAGTATCCCTTTTTAATTAATTACACCTGAGAAACCATTAAATATAGCAATTGATAGCACAAGCCACCATACTCCCACAGTAAAAAGATCTCCTAAAGCATCTTTAGCTCTCCCCTGTTTCCAGTACATAAAAATCTCCAACAGAATTAAGATTAGAACAAAAGAGACTATTCCAATACTAACCTTATCCTTCGTGCTAAGCCTAATAGAAGGCCAAACAGTCTTCTGTTCACTCTCCTCTTCAATAAAATACTCAGAGATATCTAATTCTGAGATATTTCCATACTCATCAGACAGTACTAATGTAACAGTCGCGCCTTTTACCTGCTCCTTGGATAGAGATATCACTAGAAGACCCTCCTTTAGTTCATATTTAGCATCAATCGCTTCGCTACCGATCACGATGTTAAGAGAATCCATTTCACCTTCTACTTGAAAGGATAGAATATAATACTCTCCTTCTCTTTGAACAGATATGGATTCCTTGACAACAGTTGGGGCGGTAGAGTCAACCTTAAATGCAACTGTATTAGATTTAATATCTTCCTTCTTTAATTGAGCATATATAGTATGTTCTCCCTCCACCCAATCACCATTTTTAATAAATTCCCAATCTGGAGAATTTGCTTTAGTTTCTCCAACAAGACTCTTTTCATCATATACTTCTACAACATAGTTAGATCCTGCATTCACACTGTCTCCCTTTACAGCTGTAGATGCATCTGTGACTACATCCCCATTTTTAGGAGAGATTATCCTTATACTTTTTATTTCTCCAACCTCTTTGTTTACTACCACTTTTTGTTCTGAAGAAGCAGGCGGAGAGGGTGGAATACTTTCTTCCTTTGGTGGTGTCTGAGCAGCCCCATAGACCTCATCAGTTAAATTCCCAAACATCTGTACTACAAGGGTTGTTTGTTTACCAAGCAACTCACCTTCCACTACTGCTACTCCAATATCCTTGTAATTAGAACTAACTATATTCGCCTTGTGTGTCGGACTGGCCATCCAAGCCTCATGAATACCCTCTGCTGTTTTAAAACCTTTCGCTAAATTCTCACCAGCATATACATAGTCATAATCTGTTGCTCGTATAAATTGCCACGGAGTCTCTCCATTAGGACCAAAGTGATCCCAATACTGCTTCTCAAACATGTCATTAGCCTTTGCAAGGGCTGCCGAAGAAAGTGAGGCATTTGTAGTAAGAGTATTTAGACCATATCTTACTCTTTCCTGATTAGTTAAATTGATAACATTTGTTGAGGAGATAGTACTTGCCTGTACTTCAGTCAGACCTATTAACCCTCCAAAACTATTTACAAAAATCAGAATAAAAGAGTAGATCACTATAGCAACCTTACTCAACAGATATGGTTTGTGATTGTTTCTCTTGGTTGGTATAAAAAAATCCTTAATCATATGCAATATAGTTTAAGACATTTACACCTCAATGTGAAGTAGAAGCATGGCAAAACTGGTATATTACCTATTCCAAAAGAAAAGGACCCCTTCGGGTCCATTTCTTAATAACAAATTTCTTTTTTACAAAGAAATACCGGCAGTTAATTATTTAACAGCACTCTTTAGACCTTTTCCTGCTTTAAATGCAGGTACTTTTGTCTGTGGGAGTTGAATCTTCTCAAGAGTTTTAGGATTAATTCCTGTCCTTGCTGCTCTTGTTCTAACTTCAAACTTTCCAAATCCTGTCAATAGAATTGAGTCTCCTTTTCTCAAAGCATCTGTTATGGCATCCAATGTTGCATCCAATGCCTCACCTGCTTGTTTCTTAGTAAGACCAGTAGCTGCAATTTTATCAATCAAATCTTTTTTTAACATTTCATGGTTCCTCCTTTCTTTGAGATACTATACACAAAAACTATAATTAAAGGCTTTGTGTATATCCATCATTAAAATATGCGAAATAACAGCTTTAGTCAAGCACAGTTTCTGCTATGGGCTATTAGCCCAATTGCTTAAAAACTTTATTAAAAAAGGGTTTTTAATGAATTAAATTTGTTAACACAATTTCATCATGTCAAAATTACACCTAACCTGCCCGACCCACAAAAAATCCCTCTGTAACAACTTTTTATAGCTTGATAGGTAAAGTTTCCTTTCTCCATAAGGATCCTTCCTTCTCTAGAGTAAAAAAAGTGTAGGGGGTATTCTCTTTTACAGAATATCCCCCTATAGCAATAAATACTAGAAGATAGCGACAAAACTGCTATTTCGCAACTCCTGTAGCTCTAACTTCTCTAATTACAGTCACTTCAACATTACCTGGATAACTCTGACTCTTTTCAATTTCTTCTGCAATATCTTTAGCCATTACTTTAGCTTCATCATCAGAAACAAGGTTTGGTTTAACAATAATTCTAATTTCTCTTCCAGCCTTAATAGCATAAACCTCATCTATTTTATCCTTACCAATCTCTTTTGCAGCACTTTCTATTCCCTCTATTCTTTGAATATATTGCTCATAACTATCCTTTCGAGCCCCTGGTCTTGCTCCTGAGATAGCATCTGCGAGATATATAATTACCGCCTCCGGAGCTTCAGGCTCTATATCTAAATGATGGGCCTCTATTGCATTAACTAATTTAGTATCAAGACCATATTTCCTAGCTACCTGACCAGAGATATGATGATGTGGACTATCTATTTTATGAGTAAGAACCTTCCCTACATCATGTAGAAGAGCAGCTCTCTTTGCCAACTGAACATCAGCACCAATTTCAATGGCCAAAACCTCTGCCAAACGGATAACCTCTATAGTGTGAGACATAAGCGATTGACCATAACTCGTTCTATATTTCATCTTTCCAAGCAACTTCATTAAGCCGATGTCTATATCTGGCCAATCTGCCTCATCTGCGAGTATTTGACCATTCTTCCTTATTTCCTTCGATATCTCATTTTTAGCCTTTTTGACAACCTCCTCTATCGATCCAGGATGAATACGACCATCTGCAATAAGCTTTGTCATTGCTACATAAGCAATTTCCCTCCTTAAAGGGTCAAAAGATGAAAGAGCAATAGCATCCGGAGATTCATCAACAATAACATCAACTCCTGTTATTTGTTCAAATGCTCTAATATTCCTGCCTTCCCTACCTATAACTCGACCTTTAACCTTGTCATCTTCAACTTTGATTACCTTTGTAGTAGTTTCTCCAACATAATCCGTAGCAACCCTCTGCATCGATTCAACTAGGATAGCCTGAGCCTTATCATCAGCCTCTGCCTCAATATTCTTTTCTGCCTGCCTTATTTTCTTAGCCTCATACTCCCTCAAATCCTGATCTATCTCCTCCATTAACTTCTGCCTTGCTTCATCTCTAGACAAGCCTGAGATTTTCTCTAACTGATCTTTCAATTGCAACCTTGATTCCTCTAAATTCTTCAGCCCCTTTTTCAGCTTAACCTCTGCCTCCTCCAACCCGTCACTCTTCTCATCTAAAATCCTCGACCTTTTATTCAACTTCTTCTCTCTCTCAATCAACATCTCTTCATGCTCTGTACTCTCCTTCCTCATTCCTTTCAACCTCTGCTCCTCTCTCCTTTTCATTTCAGCAACTTCTCTCTCCGCATCCTCAAACCTCCCCTTCAGCACCTCCTTTGCAGCCTTCTCCATCTCCTTGATAGGAATATTTCGTACATTTACCCATTTAAATACATATTTCAAAACAACCGTTACAACGACTACCGTCAGCATCACTGCAACAAGAACAAGTAATATGGTTTCCATATATCTGAATTAAAAATTTAAACCCGCCCTTTATTTAGACGCTTTTGGAGAAACAGGGAAAACAACCTCCCCGTGCAAACACGCTGTTTTTGTATTTGTCTTAAATTCCATATAAATAATTTCTTCGAATTATCAATTACCAAAAGAGTCTTTCTTAAGGACTTTTACAATAATATCACTTTTTAATTCTTTCCTCAATGCAAACTAGGGTCAGACCCAGGTCCGACCCTTTTAATCTAGATTTAACATCTCTTAGATATACTAAAATATGCCTAGACCAAAAAGAAACTACAAACCAAACTGTTTCTATCATGTATACAACAGAGGCAACAATAAAGACCCTGTTTTAAAATCCGCTTCAGACAAACAGATTTTCAGAGGTTTACTATACAAAAACAAAGGCCCCTGTAACATAAGATTAGTGACTTTCTGCATAATGGATAACCATTTTCACCTCATTGTAAAAACAGGAAAAGACCCTAGAAATCTTTCTAAATTTATGCAAAAAGTCTTAACTAGTTTTGCTGTACAGATAAACAGAAAACACCAGAGAATAGGACATGCTTTCCAGGGAAGATATAATGCGAATATACTCCCATACAAAAAAGACCTCTCTAGAGCGATAAGTTATGTTAGGAAGAATCCAGTCGAAGAAGGTTTAGTCAAAAGGGCAGAGGAATATCCCTGGACAAAGAGCTGAAGCAGTTTAGGAGCCAGAATTCGGGGTCAGACCCGGGTCAGACCCTGTACTAGCTTTTGGTAATAAGTGAGGTTGTGGATAGTTGCTAGCGTTTTCCCTGTAGCTTCCTTTGCTTTCAACATGTGATGGAGGTAGGCTCTTGAGTAGTTCTTGCAGCACTCACAATCGCAATCGGGGTCTACAGGGCGATTGTCCAATGCCATCTCACTATTCTCTATTCTTATCTCGCCTTGTGATGTATACAAAGTCCCATGCCTAGCGTTTCGTGTAACCAAGACGGTGTCAAAGAGGTTGTACCCCAACTTAAATGCTGCCACTATATCTTGAGGCTTACCTACTCCCATTGCATATCGGATAGTGTCTTCTGGGACATTTTCTATGACAGCCTGCATTTCCTCTACTACTAAATCTCCCTGTTTATCAATCACAAACCCTCCGAAGTTATACCCATCAAAACCAATATCAACCAACTCTTTCGCACATCTTTCTCTTAAATCAAGATAGTTTGCTCCCTGCACTACACATGTAAGAAGTTTTCCTGTTTCTTTCTTCCCCCCATACTTTTCCTCAAAATGACTTTTACACCTCCTTGCCCACTCTACACTCCTTGTAACGGATTCCTCCGCCTCCTGCCTAGTCAACCCAGTATCTCTACAATCATCTAGAGTTACAAGGACATCTGAGCCTATTTTCATTTGAATGTCTATGGAACTTTCAGGGGTTAGTTCATAAATATTTCCTTCTTTTGGTGATTTAAATGTTGCTCCATTCTCATGAACTTTACCCTTCCATTTTTTAGAATGGATTAATGAAAATACCTGGAATCCACCTGAGTCTGTTAAAACAATTCCATCCCATCCCATCATCTTTTTTATCCCTCCGAGTTTATATATGATATCTGGACCTGGATGTATTAAGAGATGCAAAGTATTAGTAACTATAGCTTTGGTCCCTGTTTCTTTCAGTTGCTTTGTAGTTATATTCCTAACAGCACCTCTTGTAGCATCAGGCATGAAGAAAGGTTTCTCTTTCAAAACATCTAAATTCATTTTTCTTTCTCTATTAAATTATCTCCTATTAACATACTGTCTCCGTAACTAAGGAATTTGTACTTTCTTATTATAGCGTGTTCATATGCCTCTTTAGCAAGCTTTCTTCCTGCAAAGGAATTCGCCAATAGCAGGAGAGAAGTTTCTGGCATATGGAAATTTGTTACAAGTATGTCTACAATTTTCCATTGGTATCCGGGATATATGTAGAGATCTGTTTCCCCGTTAAAGGGTTTTACTAAACTTCTTTCGTCGCTTTCATTTTGGTGCGCAATACTTTCTAAAGTTCTTGCTACAGTAGTACCAAAAGCCCAAATTCGGCCTCCCTTTAATATCGCTGCATTGATAGTCGATGCAGCCTCCTTACTTACTGATATGTTTTCTTCATGTATTTTGTGATCCTCTATATTCTCCTCCCTCACAGGGGCAAATGTCCCCCATCCTACTCTTAGCTCAATTTTAACAATCTTTGCTCCTTTCCTCTGTATATCTTCAAGAATGTCTTTTGTAAGATTCAAACTAGCAGTAGGAGCTGCGACAGCCCCAAGTTTTTTAGAAAAAACAGTGTTGTATCTCTCTTTGTCACTCTCTTCGTCTTCTCTAATCATGTAGGGAGGAAGAGGCGTATGTCCATATTTCTTAAAAAGTTCTAACACTTCTCCTTCCTTAAGTTCAATAATAAAGCCGTTGTCACTTCGCTCTTTCACTTCTATCTGGAAATGATTATCCTCTTCATTATTTAAAAGATCTCCGTTCTGAACATTTTTTGCTCTCCCTATTAAAACAAACCATTTTTTGTTTGGGATCTCCTTTAAGAATAATACTTCAACTCTTTTAGCACTGGGTGTCAAAAAGTAGGTTCGACAGTTTAAAACCTGTGTTTCATTAAGAACAATAACATCTCCCTTTCTAACATACTCTGAAATGTTGAAATATTTTCTGTCTTCCATATTTCCACTCTTCCTATCTAAAACCAGAAGGTTACTTGTTCCTCTTTTTTGGGGTGGATACTGTGCGATTAGTTCCTTAGGTAATTTGTAATTAAATTCTGACATTTTCATGTACATCGCTATTATATAGCAATTTAAATCCTAATTGAGTAAAATTAACATATGAAAACAATATTTCTTGGAACAGCTTGGGAGTCCTTGGAGACATTGAAGGTTCTGCACAAAGACTCTTTTTTTGATGTGGTGTGTACCGTAACGACTCCAGACAAGTTGATTGGTCGCAAACAAATTAGCTGTGCTAGTGCTGTTAAGAAATATTCTATAAAAAACAATATTCCTGTTGTTCACACAGAAAACAAGAAAGTAAACTACATGAGGGTACTAGAGAAATACAAGCCGGATATTGTTGTATGCAAGGCTTTTGGAGAAATAATTCCTAAAGAATTCTTGGAGTACCCTAAATATGGATGTATAAACATACATTTTTCAATACTTCCTAAATTCAGAGGTGCTGTCCCGATTCAAAAAGCAATTCTAGAGGGGGAAAGAGAAACAGGTATTTCAATAATGCTCATGAGTGAAAAACTTGATGAGGGAGATATTCTGGAGATATTTCGAGAGAGAATCCTTCCCAATGACACCAATATTACTTTAAGGGAAAGGCTTGTAAGAAAAACTACTGAGATCTTAATCCCTACGCTTAAAAAATGGGTGGAGGGGGAAATTGCTCCTATGCCTCAAGACCATACCAAAGCTACATACTGCTGGCAGAAAGATATATCAAAAGAGAGTGCTGAGATTTTATGGGATAAATACTCGCCAGACTATATAGAGAGAATGGTTCGAGCTTTGCTACCTTGGCCAGTAGCCTGGACGAGATTGCCTGACAGCTTACCCAGTAGTATTGCAGGCAAGAGGATGAAGATATTTGAAGCCGAGTTGGTTGAATTAGAGAACGAGGAAGGTGCTGGGATATTGTTTTCCAGAGATAAAAAACTCTTTTTCTCTACTAAAAATCCATTTGTAGTTTTAAGAATAAAGAGTTTCCAGATAGAGGGGAAGAACAAAACAGATGAGAAGATGTTTCTTAATGGAATAAAGTTTACTTTGTAAGTCCTCTCTTGTACGCAAGTACACAATAAGCCGGATTCTGTATAACGATGATTATCTGTCTATGCGGTTTAACCTTGCTCCAGGTGGGGGTTGCCACGCGATATCGTATTACTACGATACCCGGTAGTCTCTTACACTACCATTTCACCCTTACCCAGCTAACTATAAGTTAGCGGGGCGGTATATCTTTCTGTTGCCCTTTTCTCCGAAAGATCACTCCCTCCCAACTCTCGTTGGCACCTATTCCAATATGTTTGGAACTGACATGGAGTCCGGACTTTCCTCACTTACTTTTAAAAAGCAAGCGCAATCATCTAATAGTACTTGCGTATTGCTATTATACTATTTTTTAGCCCT
>CAZUDZ010000008.1:0-27624 GCA_964618765.1 uncultured Candidatus Saccharibacteria bacterium
GAGCAAACGACTGTTAATCGTTCGGTTGAAGGTTCGAATCCTTCCCGTGGAGTTTGTTATTTCTGAAACATCCCAGAGACTCTCTTATCATCATCTAGTGCGAATATATTACTATTTCTAATAACACTTCTGAGAAATATATAAAGCAGTTTTGGTGTTTGATTTCTTTTATACAAAGATTTTCCTCTTAAGAAAATATAAATGTTCTTAAAAGAAACGAAATTTGAAGCAGTTAAATCCTTAAGGTGTGTATTTATATACTCCTCCATACCATCTCTTCCTACTTCTTCATCAAACGTATAAACATCTGGGTATCTAATATCGTTACTATTCCTGTTAGTTAAAAGTATTTTAATAGCATTGGGAGAATTTTTTACAACTTCTTTATATTTTTCTAATCCAGAACTTAGTATCTCAGATTTACCTGTAACAGGATTATCCTGTACTAAAGTATCATCTAAATCAAAATATATAGTATCATACATAGCTTGATAATAGCTTCTTACAAAGTACAAAGTCAATTGGGAAGTTAATCTCCAGGTTAAGGAATATGTCATATACGCGGAGTTTTCTACTTACCAAATATCCCAGACACCCTCTTATCATCATCGAATATATATATTCTTCCACAGAATATCATTAAGAAAACTTAATACCCATATATATAGTAGTTGCTATTAACACAAAAATATCATCTATTAAACCAATAGTTGTAACCATATCTCCTGGAATTAAATCTATCGGAGAAATGATGTATATAAATGATAATACTAATATCCAGTTTTCTTTCAGAAATCGTTTTAATTTTTCCATAAAAACATAATAACATAAACATGTTCTTTTAAAATCATATTTATTATTTAACATTATAGAAAACTCTTATCAAATCACACAGAGTTTAAAAATCTAGTCATATAATATATACTATATACCTATGACCAAAGATGAACAAATCCCCTTGGATTTTACAAACTACAACATAGAGAGTGACAGTGATACTCCAAAAGAAGATACAGGATCTAGAATAACCCCCTCCTCTTTAGAAAGCATTATCCATTACCACTACCAATACAAAAGATTACAGCAAGAAGAAAAACTTACACCAGAAGAGCTAGAAACACAATTCACCCAACTGCTAAATGACTACAAACCATTCAAAGAAGAAAAGGTTCTTAAAAACGCAAAAGACAGTATACGAGGTACACACCTACACAACCTAAGCTATACACTCTCCCTCTTCCAAAGAACATCCTCTCTAAATCAACTTCCTCATTTAGAAGACTTTAGAACTACCTTCCCTTTCAGAAAAGAAAACTACTACACCGGCTTGATGAAGATTCTGGAAATGACTCTAAACGACTTCCCTAGCCAAGATCCTTTAGACAACGCACAAAATTTCTGGAACCTATGGAGATTAAATGGTCAAAACTTCCTACCAAATGGAAAACGATACAGAGTTAATGCTCAACAAATCAAAAGACTCTGGGAAGGAGACCTAGTATCGTTAGACACCATATCTCTCATGAAGGAAAACTTTCAAGAGAAATACAAGGAACTTGATCCCAGAGAAAGCATTGTAATGAACGAGGTGCCCATAACATTAAATACATATTTCGAAGACAATAATATTCAAATTTGTACTAATATAGATGAAATTCAAATAAATCCTTCTAAATCTCCCAGTATACACATCATAGATTACAAAACTGGGAAATCATTTAAAAATCCTGGATATGAAGAAGAACTACAGATATTTCTAATGACCTTGGCTGTATACATTAAATTTGTAGATGAGATACCCACCCTTGGTGTAGAAATTAATAATTGGGATATATTACATAAAAATGGTGACTTAAACAAAGCTCTTGGATTTAAAAACAAACGAACACTCTCAAAGGGTAAAAATATTAAATCTGTCGAACATTGGCAAATACCAACTCTTCCCTTTGAACAATTCATAAGATTCTCCTATGTCAATCCTGTAACACAAGAGGAGATTCCTGTAGACCTAAAGAAAGTAGGACTAAGTGAAGAGAAAGATATTCAGAAAAAATTAAGAATTCTAGATTTCTACCACAACTTCTACCTTAGATACAAGCATAAAGGGATGAGAAACAAGATAAATGGTTCTGTTGGCTTCTTTACCCTTCCTAAATTTCCCTCCGAAGAATTCATAAAGAAGGATATAGGACTGTGGGATAACACAACTACATTTTAATATACAGCAGATCAAGATATACTTTTAAAACTTCTTTTGATATCATAATTACTAATGAAACCTCTTAAAAATACAAAGAAATTCTCATTTCTCTTCTTAACTGCACTACTTCTTCTAATACCAACAATATATCTCATTTCTAAATCTTTTTTTGTTGAAGATTTTTCTACTGAAAAACCCTCTGAGCTAATTGTCACTAATATATCTACCACAGAGGCACAAATATATTGGAAGACAAATACTGAAACCATTCAGAAAATCTCTTACAAGAATGCTCATGAGAGTGGACTTTACAAAGAATCACCCATATCTGCTATGCCAGAGGATATTCTCTCTAAAAAGAATATTTACTATACCACCATTACAGACCTTCATCCTAACAGTAAATATGTTTTTAGAATAGAAGCAGATACTGAATTTTGGGAAGAAGAGGAATACACTTTTAAAACAAAGGATATTTCTGAGAAAGTAGAATTACCTAAAATCATCACTGGACAGAAGAAAGAAAGTTCTTTAATTCTAATTGATCTTCAGGGAGAGAAATATATTTTAGATACTCAGTATCATGGGACATGGGTATTAGACAGTAAAGACAAGGAGTACTCCTCTTCCATATACGCTAACTATACAACCAAGGAGGAGCTACAATCTAGACTACTAGATCTCTTAATATCACCAGTACATGCTCAAAATGCAGCTAATTGTAAAACAGGGATTACTGTTAACTCACCCGGGTCTCCTTCTAAGGGAAAGGTAACTGACATACTAAACAGATGGACAGCTTCATGTCTAAAAGGGACATACGCTAACGAATGTTACGAAGATGTATACTGTAGATCTCTTAAATACGGTATTGATCCAGCATTTGCATTTGCCATATGGTCAAATGAGTCGGGAGGAAGTAACTATGCTTACAGATCTTCCGTAGGAGACTTTGGAATTCGTAATATTCCTAGTACAGCTCCAATGAGTAATTTTGACAAACAGATAGAATTCTTTCTAACAAAATTAGCCAAACCATCATATATTGATTCATGTACATGGGATGATAGCTTTCAAGAGGGTAGTCTAAGTAAAGAGATGATAATGTGGGGATCCAAATTCTATATCGGCAAGTGTTCTGAAGAGAAACATTTTGAAGAAGGGAAGAGATATATAGAGAAGATAAGTCAAATATACAAATGGTACACAAACCAATCTCTTTCTTGGCCTTTTACAACAAACCCTCAGCCAAATGCATGTAGCTATGCTAGTGCGAGTACAAATACAACTTACAATAGTTGTAGTGGTGAGCAAACTCCAACACTTCCTTCTCCAACACCTCCTTCACCAACACCCCCTTCCCCCACACCTAGCCCCTCTAACAGAAAATGGTTAGCCGTAACAGGAACAGGCGATGATGGTCAAAGCATATCCCCTGAAGTAGATTTGGAGTGTAAAGATTTAGGATGGAATAAATACTGCACCTGCATATGGAAATACAATATTAAACCAGGAGAATATACAAAAGATGCACAAATAGGACAAAGCTGTACTGTTGATGGTCGTGTAGTAAATTCAGGATCCAATCCAGATCCAAAACCAAAACCTGAATCAGCTATCTGCTGTCTTTTCAACGAGACACTTGAGTATGTAGAGGAAAAAGAATGTAGTGGTACAGTTTTAAAGGACATTTCAGAAAGAAATTGTAAAACAGAAGCAGACAGAGTAAACATATTAAAAGGAGTAAACTTCTTTGAAGTACCTTTAATTGTCAACAATAGCAAAGTACAGATAGCTACAGCTAAAGATTTAATCGAGCACTCTCAAAAAGGTATCCTTGCTGTAGGACTTTTTAGAAATGATCAGTGGGAAAAAATTGTTAAGAATGAAGAAGGAGAAATAAAAGGAGTTGACTTTGATTTAGAACCTTCTGAGATATATATGGTCATAGCGACACAGGACATCGAAATACCCATAGAGACAGTAAAAACATCTAAAGAAATAGAAATATCCAAGCTTGTTGGTTGGAACCTAATTCCAACATCCCAATTTAAAAATAGCTCTTCTACTTCTACAAAAATACTTCTTGATACACAGTATTCATTTATTAAGCAGATTGCAATATGGAATAGTCAACAAAATATTTTTGACTATACATTAAGAGATAACTCTGGATATGTGTATGGAGACCCTATCCCATTATCCCAACAGAAGGGACTTTTCATAAAAATTCTTCCTTAAATACATCCCCTTGACAAAGGTTAGCACTCGATGGTACCATTTGCTATGTATATAAATTATAAATAGGAGAATATATGAAAATTATAAAAAGAGACGATGGTAAAAGAGGATATCCATCTACATACACTCCGTTTAGATCTATTTTAGATGACTTCTTCACCCCAACTGTATGGGATGACCTCTACACCTCACCATCTTCATTCTCAAACCTTGCTGCTGATGTATGGGAAGAGAAAGATGATATCTTCGTAAAGATGGCTCTCCCTGGTATTAAAAAGGAAGAGATCAAAATTACAATAAATGAAGATAATATTACCATCAAAGGTCAGGTGAAGGAGGAAGAGAAAGAAGAAAAAGAGAAGAAGTACTACTTTAGAAGTATGGAAAACTCTTTTGAACAAAGCTTTAACCTCCCTACAAAAGTAAACCCTGACAAGGCAGATGCACAGTTTAAAGATGGCGTACTAAAGGTAAAACTTCCTAAGGCTGATGAAGTTAAACCTAAAGAGATAGAGATTAAATAATCTCATAATCTCATAGTACAGAAAAAGGGGCTTGAAAGTATAGCCCCTTTTCATATACAATAGATAATCTTGGATCCCAATAAATCAGAACTCGAAAAAACAGAGCCTGAACTAGCCACAATTGCAAAAGAGATTTTACAGTATCGTATTGCAACTAGTACAAAGGACACATATACAGAGTGGAAGAACGAAGAGCTAGAAAAATTATCTGCCTTTATCCAATCTCCAATGATTACATTAAACGGTCTGAATGGAATCTTAGGGGAAGCTATCTTCCTTGATTTAGTAAAAAATTCTAACATCCCAATACAGGTAGCTACTGGAGGTGAGGACCTAGAAGGAATAGACTTTTACTTTAATGGGTTTCCTATTGATGTGACTACCAATCCTTGTAGTTTAGAGAGGAAGATTGATTCTAAACGATATGCAACCATCTACTTACCAAGATACTGTGGACAGAGAAGTGTTTTAAATAGAGAAAATGGATATAGTAATAAAGATGATTATGTACTTAAACATCTTAGTACTGGGTCTATATCTACTGAAAACTATCTTTACGACCTTTTAACAATTAATGTAGAAGTACTTAAAACTCTTGGGTCACAAATTGAAGACCCTACTGCAACTGTAGCATTACCAAATGCAGGGTTAAACAATGAAGGAAATTTGAACATTATATTGCAAATTTTCATAAATTCTAATTTATATCCAAATAACAAGAACTGATGATTACACCAGAAATAATAGAAACAGAAAATACTACTAAACCTCTACTACAGGTAGCACATGCTATCTTGAAATATCGCTTGGAAACCTCTAACGAATGCTCTGAAAAGTATAGGAAGAATGAAGAAAGAAAGATTGCAAAGTTAGAAAATGAGATGGAGAACAATCCAGATGGTGATTACACTAGTAGTGGGATACATTATGAAGCTCTTTTTTACACAGCACTCTACAACCGCCACCCTTTTGATGATCCCTACCATGGACCATCTGTATTCGTTTCAACAGGACAAGAGGATCAAAGAGGAATAGATTTCATCATTAAAACAAAGAAGAGTACTTTCCCAATTGATGTAACAACAAATCCCAAACAGTACCCTAAGAAATTAAGAAATAGAAACAGTCTCTCAATACTCCTGCCCATGGAAGATCCTCGCACTAAGAAGGAGTTTTTAAGCTACTTCAGAGTAGGTCTCTACCCCAATAATCTAGAAGATTTTTTACAAAGGACATTCTGGTTAAACACATACATTATGAACAATAAACATAGCAACTATACAGTATGGGTTAAGGATAAGGGGAAAAAAGTAAAACCTAGCTCCAAAAGGTATCAGCAAACAATTTCTCCCTTTCAACTACCAACATTTGAAAACACATACGATATAAATATATCTAAAAGCAAACAACAATCCATTTTAGATCTCCTGTCTGTTGTTAAAAACTCTAATCCCTAGCTTCCCTAAGCAACTTTAATAAAAGATCTCCCTGTTCCTGAGTTGCTAACCTAGGTAGAAGATCATCTTTACCCATATATATAGGTGTTACTTGAGATTGAATATGTTTACCTTCATAAATATAGTGAGATATTACCAATCCCTGCCTTGTTCCTATCCATATATTCTGATCAAAAAAGAGGTTTCCTAATCCATAAAAAATTACCCCTTCCTTATACAACTCATATGTTTGAGGTTGATGTGCCTGAGTCCCTACAACGATATCTGCCCCAAAGTCCACTGCCATTCTGAATACAGCTTTCTGATCTGGGGAAGAAAGAGGCTTGTAACAAATAGGATATATCACATCAGTATCAGGATAACTCCAACACTCTTGAAATTGAAATGTCACTATAACAGTATCTGCCTTCTCTTTAGCTTCTTGAATATCCCTCATTAACTTCTCTTTGGAGTAAGAATTAGAACCTGCTCTTTGTTCCCCTGCAAGAGCTAAGCTCTCATATATAGTGTCGTAGTAATTGTACCCAACGAAAGCTACCGTAGAGCCTTTTATCTGTTCATATAAAATTTTGCTAGCATCTTCTCTGTTTAAACCTCCCCCAAAATATCTCATACCCAAAGACTTATACTTCTCAATACTCTGAGCATTATACTCACTACCGAAATCGTTGTTGTGATTACCAGTTAATTCAACAATATCTACGCCTGACTTCTGTAAAGTTTCAATATACTCTGGTCTCGAACAGAACCTAATCCCAGAGTATGACTTACAACCTGGGACGAAAGAGGACTCATTAGAGACATGTGTTAGGTCAGCATCTGCTAAAAATGGCCCTATCTCTTTTGCAGGATATCCATACTCTCCTAAATTATCCATCTTTATTGCAATTCCTCTGCTTAAAGCAACAACCCCACCCATATTAATTTTCAACAGCTTGTTTTCATCCCAAGTTCCTCTCCCTAATCCTGTATTTTTCGAAAGAATGGAAATTACGAAATCATCCACCTTCTTGCCCAACTTAGCATAGAAATCAATTGATAGAGAGGCAGTAGGATCTTCTAAATAGTAGTTGCCATCTACTTTTAAAATCTTAACTTCCAGACTTAAATCCTTAAATTCTACAAGCCCAATATTAGAGTCATCTTCTGCTAACTTTTCCATTAACTTCTCATCAGAGTTTAATATTGACACCTTTATTCCGTAATCCTCCTCTATGAGTCCCTTGTACACTTCATCTGTGGAGAAGAAATTGTAATCAGACAAATTCTCCATTCCTATTGTATTCGAAAGAGAATAGGCATGCCCTACTGGGATTAAATCCTTTGAAAATATTTGTTTTGACTTCTCTGTCTCTACCCTACTAATCTGTATTTGGGCGTTCTTCTCTTTAAGTTCAAACCTTTTCTTGCCATTAAATTCTAGCTTACTCAAATTTTCAGACACCTTTTGAATATATTCCTCTGGTACTGATTCATCAAAAGAGAGTGTATATGTATCATAAATCACATACTCTTTTGCTCCAAGGATATATCCTACTGAGGGAGTGAAGAGTTTACCTTCAAGAAGCCATAATGTAATGGGTAAGGCTACGAGAGAAAGAAGAAAGGCCAAGAAAATCAACTTAGAAACTTTATTTTTTACCTTAGGTTTTCTCCTCTCTCTTATAACAAAATTCTGATGCATATCCCTATTATATTAGCATACATTCCATATCACTAACTAATTGAGAGAGATGGATACTATAGGGTACTTTGTGGTATAATGTAGCTGGTATTATCTAATATTTAATACATAATACTATGAAAAAGCTGCTCATAAAGGGAAACAAGACACTCGCTGTAATATCTGGAATACTATTTGGAGCAATCTTGTTAAACAACCTAACAACCTATGTTCCTGTCAATTATGTTGAAGCTAACGGCTCTAGTGATGTTGGAAATCTTTCAATATCTACCAGTGTCGAAATAGAGGAGAACATAATTATTAAGGAACACATTATCAATGAAGTACCTTCATACACTCCTGATTCTAACAAAGTTGAAAAAGTTAGGAAATATCTTGTAGGCAGAAATGCTCCTTTAGCTGATTATGCAGAGGAATTTGTAAAATCTGCTGACCATTACAGTATTGACTACAGGATTGTAGCTGCAATATCCGTAATAGAATCTGGTGGAGGGAAACACCCATTTAGGCCTTACAATGCTTGGGGTTGGGGTAAAAAGTCTTTTAGAAGCTGGACTGAGGGAATATGGACTGTATCAGAAGGAATTTCTAAATACTACTCAAGAGGTCTAACTACACCTCAATTAATAGGTACATATTACTGTCCTCCTAATGCTACTAAATGGGGACAAAATGTAACATTCGTGATGAATCAGATAGGAAGATAACTAATCTGATATACTTGCGATACATATATGGAACCTAGCACAGCTAAAATTGGTAGATATACCGTAAGCTATTTCAACAAAGAAGATTTTAAAAACCTTAAAGAAGAAATATTTCAGAGTGAAATATACTCTGTAGATTTAAACAGAGAAAAAGGCAGGAAGGTTTCTATTTTAGATATAGGCTCATATATTGGTCTTTCTGTTATATATTTTAAAAACAGGTATCCTGACTCAGATATTGTGTGTTTTGAACCAAATCCCAAAGTTCTTCCGTTGTTAAAAGAGAATATCTTTTACAACAACTTAGAGAATATAAAGATCCACTCTGTTGCAATAGCAAAGGATAGTGGTCAGAAGAAGTTCTACATAGATAGATCAGGGAGGAAAGCATTTTCAACTGCTAGCTTTAGAAAGAATGCTTGGAATGGAAAACAGGAAAGTACAGCAATAGGAGTTAATACAGCTCCCTTAAGTAAATATGTTAATGGGAGGATTGATTTAATAAAAATGGATATAGAGGGGGCAGAGCAGGAGGTGTTAAAAGAGCTTCAGGAGAAAGGTTGTTATAAATATATAGAGAATATGATAATAGAGTATCACCCCATAAAAGGTCAGAATATAAATAATATTGTTAAAGTTTTAAAAGATGGTAACTTTACATTAAGTTATTATCAAGATGGAAAAACTCTGGCAAATCCTTGTGAAGATCTAATCCTTATAGTAGCTAAAAAGAGAACGAAGTAATCGTAATACTTTGTTTTTATCATTATTAAATATAAAGTAAAGCTCCTTTGCAAGTTTCTCACTATCATGTCGAATAAGACTTCTTTTCAATTGATCTCCTTTCTGCTTCTTTATAGGGTCTGATGCTACTAAATTCTTCCTTATTATCATCCGCCCATCCCCATCATGCAGGTTGTCTTCTAGGATATGCTCTCCATCATCGATATATCTTTGATACGCTTCCTCAGGAAAAGTTCCCTTATTTATTAAAACATAATCCATCTTTCTCCCTATATATCCCTCTACAATCTCAACAATCTCTTTCTGTGTCTTACCTCTAGTTTGCCCTATTTTACTCATCAAATTAGATATAAATATGATTTTAGCCTTACTGTGCTTTATCTGTTCACAAACACCATCTACCAAAAGGTTTGGTAGAAGTGTAGTATACAGATCTCCTGGACCAAGAAGAATAAAGTCTGCTTTTTTGATTGCTACTAATGCCGCATCTACAGCCTTTGCAGGGAAATCAAGATAGAATTTCATAATCTCTTTATGAACAGTTGGTTCATCTATATAGTGCTCCCCTACAACCTTCATCCCATCATCATATTCTGCGACTAATCTAACATTATCTAAAGTTACAGGAATGATATCACCTCTAACACCAAACATGTTCTTGAACATTTCTATTGCAGCTATTTCAGACCCCATAATATCTGTCATCGCAATCATTAATAGATTACCAAGCGTATGACCTTCCATGCTTGCAGAGTTATGAAATCTATACGTAAAAAGATTTCTCAAAACTTCATTACTTTGGGTATCTGCTAAAGCTAAGATAGATTTCCTTACATCACTTAATGGAAGAAGGCCAAATTCATCTCTAACTATGGCGTTACTCCCCCCATCATCCATCATAGCCACTATGACCTTAAGCTGAAGTTCTTTGCGTCTTTTTAAGCCTTCTAAGACAACTGTAGAGCCTGTTCCTCCTCCAATTACCAATATATTCATTCTAAAATTATATCACTTTCATGATATAATTGAGTGTTAATATTAATTAAGAAATGTTTTATGGAATTCAAGGTTGGTTCAAAAGTTTTCTATCCCTCACACGGAGCAGGTATAATTAAAAGAGAGAAAGAGATAGAGTTTGATGGAGAGAAGAAGAAGTATTTTGAGTTTGAGTTAGTAACTAACCCCTTAAGCATATCTACTCCTGTGGACAATGTAGAAAATTTAGGGATTAGGAATGTTCTTCCCACAAAGAAGATCGAAGAGGCTATTAAAATTCTGAAAAAGACTCCTGATATTAATCCAAAGGTTAAGGATTTTAATGTAATGATTAAAATGTTTAAAGACTTAGAGGAAAGTTCAGAGCTTGGAGCATCTATTCAAATTATTCAATACTGTAATTATGTAAAAAATATAAGGAAAAAGGAGGGTAGATTGATACCTATAACTATCGAGAAGCAACTTGAGGAGGCCATAAGGAACATAGTAGGAGAATTGTCTGTTTCTGGTGGCATTACACTGAAAACAGCAACTAAAAAATTCAGGGATATTACAAATATAGAGGTCGAAGATATAGAAGAATAAATTTCATTAATGCGAAAAAAAAGCAGGATGCCAGACTTACACTGGAGTATCAAATACTACATCCCTGCAAGCAGAGAAGGAGTACCTTACAAACCCGAAGGTAAGTAAGAAGACAGAAGGTTCTAATAACCTACAACATCCTGCACAAGCAGGACATCGGACTTACACCGAAATATCAAACATTGCTCATTTGTAAACAAAAAAGCATAGTCTTACAAACCCGAAGGTAAGTAAGAAGATAGAAGGTTCTAATAACCTACAATATCCTGCACAAGCAAGGTGCCAGACCTACACTGGAGTACCAAATACTTCATCCCTGCAAGCAGAGAGGAAGTACCTTACAAACCCGAGGGTAAGTAAGAAGATAGAAGGTTCTAATAACCTACAACACCTTGCACAACGTGAGTTGAAAACTCAAGACTTTTAAAGTACATTTTTAATTTAACATCTGAGAGCACTTCTGTCAACAATCCGTGAAGGCTTATAGTGTATTAGAATTATGCCTTAATTCTAACCTTAGTCTCATCTACAACAAACTCTTTTTGGGAGTCTTCTAACTCTTCGACAAATTCAACAGAATTAACATGTAACTCATCTTCATTACCCTTTACAAATTCCTTTATTATGCTTGCTAATTCTCCTGTGATAGAAAGCTTTACATCTATCATATCCCCCATTCTCAAACCCTCTTTCTTTCTAAAATCTCTGTATTTCCTCAAAAAATCATTAATCACTCCCTCTTCCTTTAAATCTTTTGTCAATTCACTGTCTAAAGAGACATACAGATCTTTCTCACCAACAGTAACTATTCCCTTACCTACCACAGGGCTCTTGGAATATTTAACTTCTTTAAGATTTAATTCCTCCTTAACTATCTCTTTAACAAATTGTTCATCTAACCCTATATATGCCTTACTTAAGGGCTGCCTTAAACTAAGGGTAGCTATCTCTCTTGCTTTTAATCCATTAGAACAAATCTCTCTTACAATGTGCATCTTCTCTAAAAGGGTACGCTCTATATCTTCTTCCTTAAACTCTGGATACTCTTCCAGATGTACAGACTCTTTACCACAATCTACATTGAGATTTTTTACAATATTTAGATATATTTCATCGGCAACAAAAGGAACAAAAGGTGCTAAAATTCTAGTAAGAAGGGAAAGAACATAATGAAGTGTTCCTATCGCATCTATATCACCTTCCTTAAACCTATCCCTTGATCTTCTGATATACCATTGAGACAAGTCCTTAATGAACTCTTCTACTTCTCGAGAAGAGTTTGCCATGTTAAATTTATCCATATATTCGGTAATATCTATTGTGAGTTTTCTTACTCTGGATATGATCCATTTGTCCATAACATTGTTTGCCTTGCCTACATCATATTTATTGTAATCCCAATCATGTAACTTGGCATATGTAACAAAATAGTTGTATGTATTCCACAAAGGGATATAGAATCTTCTTCGTACAGCGTCTAAGATAGAGAATCCAAATCGGATATTTCCTCCAACAGAGGATGTTAAAAAATTCCATCTGATGAGATCTGTTCCTACCCTGTCAGAAGCCTCATCAAGGGGAATGTAGTTATGTGCTGTTTTGCTCATTCTTTGATTATTCTCATCTCTTACCTCTGCAAAACCAAGAACATTCTGATAAGGGGTTTTTCCTTCAAAAACTACTCCGAAGACAAGCATTGAATAGAACCACAACCTTACCTGTTCTATCATTTCTACAACAAACTCTGCAGGATACCACTGCTCCCAATACTCCCTGTCTTCTAAATATTTGAGAGTAGAGAAAGGAACTACCCCTGCATCTAACCAGCAATCTCCAACATCAGAAACTCTTTCAACTTCCTGTCCACATTTAGGACATCTTATTTTTATACTATCTATCCAAGGTCTATGAATACTTGGCAAACTATCTACCTTCTCTGGCTCTACAGCTAACTGCTTGAGCTCCTCTTTCCCTCCTACTACAACTAGAGTATTACACTCTGTACACTCATAGAATGGAAGAGCAAGACCATAAAATCTCTTCCTGCTAATCATCCAATCATCCATATTATCTAACCAATCTTCCATTCTTTTGCCTGCAAATTCTGGAATCCAGTTAACTTTCTTAGCTTCTCTCTTAAGATCACCCCTTATCTTGTCAATATTAACAAACCAATTATCTTCCAGTCTGAACAAGCACTTTGTCTTGCACCTCCAACAGTGTGGATAGCTGTGCCCATATACTTCTGTTTTAAAAAGTAAACCTTTCTTCTCCAAATACTCTATAACTATATCTGCGACTTCGTGAGCATATTTACCAGTAAGAAAACCGTAACCTTCTACAAAATGACCAGATGTATCAAGAGGAGATATTGAGGGGACTCCTAGTTTCTGTCCCAATTCAAAGTCCTCCTGTCCACAACCTGGAGCGATATGTACTACTCCCGAACCACTCTCTGAGTCGACTAAATCCCACTCCACAACAGTATGTTCAACCCCTTTCTGTGCCTCGATATCCATAAGTGGAAGATACTTTTTCCCAATCAACTCTTTTGGATCTATATCTTTCTTAATTTCCAATCCCAATCTCTCTGCCGACTTTTTCCCTAAATATACAACCCTACCATCGATATCAGTCTGGACATACTCTAACTCTGGATTAATTGCTAAAAGTACATTTGCAGCAAGAGTCCATGGAGTTGTTGTCCAAGCAAGAATATACTTACCATCTTCCAGCTCAAACAAAACAAACACAGCTGTATCCTCTATATCCCTATATGCATCAACTTGCTCATGCTGAGAAAGCCCTGTTTCGCAACGAGGACACCAAGTCGTAGAGGATTTGCTCTTGTAGATTAATCCCTTCTCATGACATTTCTTTAGGAAGTTCCAGATGTATAGATTATTTGTTTCTGACATTGTGTAATAGCTATTCTCCCAATCCATGAACATACCCAACCTCTTTGATTGATCCGTTTGAATCCCAGCATACTTATTTACTCTTGCGATACACTCATTGGTAAATTTATCCATACCGTAATCCAAAATATCCTTCTTACTATTAAAACCTAACTCTTTCTCTACCTGTACTTCAACCCAAAGCCCCTGACAATCAAACCCATTTTGAAATCTCTGTTTAAAACCTTTTAAATTCTTATATCTTTGTACTACATCCTTATATGTTCTCCCCCATGCATGATGAACCCCCATAGGATTGTTTGCCGTTATGGGGCCATCTATGAAAGAGAATCTCTCGTTTGAATTCTTGTTTTTGTCCAGATACTTTTTAACAATTCCCTCCTTCTCCCACCTATCGAGAAGGTCTTTTTCCATCTGCACAAAATCTTGTTTTGGATTTACATCCTTTAAATTTTCTGAGCTCATAGGTCAATTATAGCATAAGAGAAATAAAGTATTAGGACAAAAAGTAATTACAAATCCCTTGAAATATGCCCTCTCATATCAGTAACCAGAGAGTAATATACTGTAATTAAATCAGAGTTATCCATTGACGGATTACTCTCAAATTGCTGAATTTGACTTACATAATTCTCCCCCCCTAATCCAGAAAAGTACTTACTCTTTCCTTCATAGGTAACTCTCGTCGATTTAAAGGTAGTTTCTGAATCGTACTTATCAATATTAATGCCTAACATACCCTTTGGCCCGACTATAAATGCCTTACGATTAAAAGGATCTGAATCACCACCACTAACAAACTTAGACTCTGTCTGTCTAAACAGACAGATTAATTTCCCTTCATCATCAAACTGAGCACAGGTAGGTAATATCCTATTGTACTCATACTCTTGAAATAGTTGTGGAGTTATATTGTTATAATATTTTGAAATTTGATTAAGAAAAGAGTGTCCGATTTCTTGATCTTTTAAAAACATACTAAAAGGATCTTTCTTCAAAATATTTTGTATCGTCTTATTAAACTTCTTATTAACAACTGTATCACTTATATTTAAAAATTTGTATAAACCTTCTGTATTCTCAACTCTTAAATTATCCTGTAAGTCTCTCTCATCACTACCCTCTCTAAAAAATGTGTCCATGCTATTTTAACTTAACAAAGGAAAACCCAGGAAACTCTTCCTTAAGTATTTCTTCGTTTGAGATTTTTTTAAATTTAAATATAGAATTCCTTATAGGTATTACAATTATACCACCATCTTTAACCTGATTTAATAGCTGTGTAGGAAACTTTAAAGCACTTGCAGAGAGTAGGATTCTGTCAAACTTTTCTCCTGGCAGACCAATCTTCGTACCAGCCTTGGCTATATGTGCATTCTTAAAATTATATCTCTGAAGATTCTTTCTACTCATTTCCACAAGATCATCTATTATCTCAAGACCTTTTACTAAACCAGTCTGCCCTACTATATTTGCCAGTAAAGCTGTTGTCCAACCACTTCCACAACCGATATCTAAAACTTCATGACCCTCTCTTATTTCTAATAATTCGAGCATAAAAACAACCGTATACGGTTGAGATATCGTTTGACCATAGCCAATGGGAAGAGCTGTATCTGCATATGCAAGATCTTTATATTCATCTATAACAAAATTAGCACGATCTATTTCCAACAGAGCTTCTTTAATATTCTCACTCCTTAAAACTTTCCTACCTACCAAATTTTGTACTAAATCTTTATTATCCTTCATATGGTTGCCGGACCTAGATTCGAACTAGGATTAACGGTTTCAGAGACCGCCGTCCTACCATTAGACGATCCGGCAATATACAGTATTATATCATCATATCAAGATAATTTTGTATCCTTTCTCTTACCTTCTTCTCTCCTAAAACATCCTGTATTTGGTAAAGATCTGGTGTTTTACTTCTGTGTGTTATGGCCACCCTTAGTACCATTGCAACCTCTCCTATCTTCTCAAACCCAACATCTTTAGCCACTTTCTTTATTTTCTCCAACCACTGCTCTTGAGTATCTTTAATATTAAACAGTGTTAGGTATTTTTCTAAAATATTTCTCTGTTGATCTTGCTTAATGTTTTCTGTTATATCAACTATACCTTCTTCTTCTAGTAACTGGTCAAAGAAGATACTTAATTGATCTTTTACATCTTCGAACTTAACTAAATCTTTTCTAATCTTTTCACCTGTCCTTTCAATATTGAAAATTTTTATACAGTACTCTTTGTTCTCTTTCATTAAAGAATATATCTGATGATCATACTTCTGCGCCCAATCTAAAACCATATCATACAGCTGTTCAGCTGAGAGTGTGGCAATGTAGTTTTTGCAAGTATTATCGAGCTTATCGATATCGAATAGTGCACCAGCACTATTAAATTTTTCTAACCTTAATTGAAACTCATCTATATCCTTCTGTGGGTTTTGTATTCTCCAATCATAGAAATTAGAATTTGCGATATTAAGAAAGTATTCGATAATGCCTTTCTTAGGGTAACCTTTTTTTACATAGTATGAGACTGCAGCCTCAGGGTCTTTCCTTTTACTTAGTTTTCTTTTCTTTCCATTATCTAATTTCATTAATGGAGAGAGATGTGCATAGGGTAGAAGTTTGAAATTCAGCTTTTCAAACAGTTCAACATGTAAAGGTAGAGATGAAAACCATTCATCTCCTCGAATTACATGGGTTATTCTCATAAGGGTGTCATCAATTGGATGAGCAAGATGGTATGTGGGATATCCATCTGATTTAAGAAGTACAGAATCCATGTCATTCTCTCTTAGAGTAACCAGCCCCTTAATGAGATCTTCCATAACAAAAGTTTTGTTACTATCTCCTGTGGAGTACAACCTTACTACAAAAGGCTCTCCCATATCTAACATCTCTTTTATCTCATCCAAACCAGCATCTCTCCATTTAGCCCATTGCCCATAACAACCTGTTTTGATATTTAGTTCTTTCTGTTTCTCTCTCATCTCCTCCAGTTCATCTTCCCCGAGGAAGCATGGGTAGGCGTGACCATTAGAAATCAGATCTCTTACAAAAACCTTGTATATATCCAATCTCTCACTCTGAATATATGGTCCGTAGAGACCTTTTTGCTCCTCCTGACTTATTACGCCCTCATCAAACTCTACTCCAAATCCTTTAAGACCATCAACTATCTGAGCGATACCCTCCTCTACTTCCCTCTCTTTGTCTGTATCCTCAATTCTTAAGATTGATACTCCTTCAGTTTGTTTTGCTAATTTAGTACAGGTTAAACCAGTGTATACATTCCCGATATGAATGAAGCCTGTAGGACTTGGGGCAAATCTTAAGACCATACCTTTAACATCTCTCTCGGGATACATATTAAGCAGTTGTTCAGGAGGTTCTTTAGTATCTGGGAAAAGTAGATCAGCTAAGTGTAAATTGTCCTCTTTTGTTCTCATAGTAATACTGGTAATATTATGGTTGATACAATATTTAACTATTGCTAAGATTATATCATGACTTTAACAGAGGCAGCATTCTGGACAAAAAGATTTGGAGTTATTTTACTTGGAGCTTTTGTGGTGTTTACTGTAATAGTTTTGATATTAACACTTCAAAAAGATGCCCCTATGCCTCCACAATATCTTACTGCAAACTATGCTTGTACAAACACAAGAGAGGAATTTTTAGAACACAAATTAGAGATACCCTCACTTCAATTAGCAGAAGGCTCTGAAAGAGTTTTCCAAATTGATACAGACACGGGGAAAATAGATTACTTACCTGAGATAGTTAATGTGTATAAATTTCAAAATCCTGTTCAATCAGTAAGCTCTCAGGCAGATGCCAAAGTTCTAGCTAACAAAATGGGGTTTGATCCAGAGAAAGTAATCAGGAGAGGTATTGAAAGTTATGTTTGGGTAGATAATGAAACATCAAAGACTTTAGAAATACAATCAAAAAGCCTTAATTTCACATTAAGAACAGATCCTTCTAGGATAAGGGAGACCTCAAGAGATAATATACTCCCTTCGGAGCAGGAAGCTAAATCCATAGCTACAAGTGCCGTAAGGGCACTAGGATTATATTACGAAGATTACTCTAAAGGGAATCACAAAACAACATTAATCAAGATAAATCCAGACGGTTCTTTTAGTAAAACCTCAGCTTCTGCAGATGCAGATCTCATTAGAGTTGATTTCGTTAGAAACAAATCGATGATAACGATACCTTCTAACATTGTAGGAGCTAACACAATGGTGCAATCTCTTTCCAGAAAGTTACCAGAACCTCCTGTCATTGAAACTCCCGTTATTAATGATGAAAGATTAGAGGTATATACATTTAATACTGTAGTATCCTTCCCTCAGACACAGAAAAGCAATATCTCTGTCTACATAGGTGCTCCTGACAAGAGTGTTCGTGAAAATACGATCAAATCTGTATATCAAATAGAGTACACATATTGGCCAATTCAGGTAGAAGCCTGTGGCACATATGAGCTTCTCTCTCCACAGGTTGCTATAGAGAGGATACAGTCTGGTGAGGGCAGTTTAGTATATCTGTATGAGTATGATGATGTTGCTGAGTATACACCTAAAAGAGTTAAAAGGTTTGATATTTTCGATGTTTTCATGGTTTATTACGAAGACAGAGAGGAGATGGAGTATTTACAGCCTGTTTATTTAGTTTCTGGAGATGCAATCTTTGAAAATGATACAAAGGGTCATTTTGATTTCTTTTATCCTGCTATAAACTACGATATCGTACAAAACAAGATAGAATTACCAAAACCAGAGGTTACTGGAAAATCAGACTCATTTCTATAAAACCTGAAACTATCTCCACTCTTTTACGTTAAACTGCATACTTTCCTTGCCATTCCATATATTAATATCTGGATAACCCACGATATCGATTTGATCTCCCTCATTTAAAATTTCGACATCCTCCCCGCATCCAAACAGAAGTAATGTTAACAGATCCGAATTCTCTCCTCCTGCGGATAACTTGAGGTGATTACCCTCTTTCCCAATCACTTGCTTACTTTTGATAGTAAGCTTCTGCAAACAAACATTGGGCTTGGGGTTACCGAAACCTAGTGGTTCCAGGGTTTTTAATTCATTTACCAACTGCTTAGTAATATCTTTACTCTCCAACAGTATTTCCACATTTAACTTAGGTTTTAATTGCTCATCTGTAATTTTCTCATTGGCATACTTTATTAAATCTTTCTTAAAGAGATCGTTCTTTTCCTGCGTTGTACTAAAACCTGCAGCTAGCTCATGGCCACCATATCTTTCTAGATGTTTTTTAAACTTCTCAAGAGCAGTAGTAATATTAAAGCCCTCTATACTCCTAGCAGAACCCTTTACTATCCCTTCCTTCAGAGTCGCAACTACAACAGGTTTGTAGTACAGTTGCTGTAGTTTTCCTGCAACCAAACCAATTATCCCCTCATGCCAGTCTTCTCCAACAACAAAGAGTAACTTGTCTGTAGACTCCTCACTTAATCCTTTTGCCTGTTCAAATATCTCTGAAGTCATTTTCTGTCTGTCAAAATTGGTCGTCTCCAAAATATTCGCTATCTCCTTGCATTGATCCCCATCTCTACTAACTAGTAGACGCACAGCATCTATCGGAGAGGCTATTCTTCCTGAAGCATTAATCCTTGGGCCCAAGATATATCCAAGGTGATATGTATTTACTTCTTCCGGTCTTAAACCTGCTCTTAAGATTAACATTCTTAATCCTAACCTTTCTCCCTTCGAAATCTCTTCCAAACCCTCTTTAACAAAAATCCTATTCACACCCAAAAGAGGCATTACATCAGTAACAGTTGCAAGTGCTACTAGATCCAAACCGTAGTGCAGATTCTTTGGCATACCAAGTGAATCTCGCATAGCTTGAATGAGCAAATACACAACAGCAGTCCCACATATTTCTGTATATGGATAGTTTCTGTCTGGATACATCTGGTGGACAACAGGAAAGTGTAAATCCTCTTTAATATCTTTTGGAGGCAGATGATGATCTGTAACCACAAAAGAGAGTTCCTTCTCTTTTGTATATTCATTAATCAGTTCCTTATCTCTAACACCACAATCTACTGTTACTACCAATTTAGCACCTAGCTCTAATATGTCATCTAAAGAATCCTTGGTTACACCATATCCTTGCTCTATTCGATCAGGTATATATGGTAGTACATCTACTTTCTTGTCTAAGAATTCAGCTACATCCCTATACAAGAAATCCCAAAGCAAACTTGTGGCACATATACCATCTGCATCATAGTCTCCATGGATTATTATTCTCTTACCCTCTTTAACAAACTTTAAAATTTGCTTAGATGCTGCTTTACTATCACACAGTTCTTTGTAACTAGGAACATTTTTAATATTAGGATTTAGAAATTTTTCTTTCTCTTTGATACCTCTAATATCTAGGATATGCTCTACAACATCCTCTGTTTTATTTTCGGGTAAAACCCAAACCCTCTTGCTCTTAAGACTCATTGTCCATTAACTGTTTAATTAAATCCCACTCAAAACCTTTCCTTCTTAAAAAATCTATTTTTTTATTATCTCCTATGGATAGTTTTTCACCTCTGTATTTTTTTCTGTATACTCTCTTTAGAACCTCATACTCATCTTCTACCAACTCCTCTACTTTCTTCTGTGCAATCTGTTTGTCTACTCCTTTTGAGATTAATTCTAATACTAACACAGATTTCCCTCTAGGTTTATTCCTAATCCTTGAAAGTATGAATTGGTGAGCAAATTCCTCATCATCTAAATATCCATATGTTTTTAACTTATCTACCGCTTCATTAAATATATCTTCTAATTGATCCTTATCTATATCTTTGTACCAAACACCTTTCTTCTTTATGGATACTGTCCTTAAATATCTTCGAAGTTGGAATTCTGTTTTAATTGATCTAGAGATATATGACATTGCTCTTTGAAAGAATCTTGCCTTTAATTCATTTTGAAGAATTCCCTCCAACTCTCTTTCCTCTATCTCTTTACCAATGTAAAGATTAAATTGGGCAACAGTATCTAAAGAGAGCCCACAAAAGAACTCCCCATCTATATGCAAATTTACTCTGGAGCTATCTCTTTTTTGAGAAGAAAGTTCTGTTACCTTCATTCCTATATCTTAGCCTTCACCTCTTTGACTATCTTTTCTCTTAGTTTCTTGTCTTCTTTCAACGAATCTGCGGCGGCCTCTTTACCTTGACCCAATTGTAGATCTCCGTAGTTAAACCAGGATCCCTTTTTCTCTACAATACCTAGGTCTAGTGCTGCATCGATGATACTGCTTTCTTTATCTATACCCTTGGGATATATCATACTAAAGGTTGCTTCCTTAAATGGAGGTGCCATTTTATTTTTGGCTACCTTTACCTTCCTTAGATGGCCTATTATCTTCCCATCTTTAAGAATCTTATCTTTCTGTCTGATATCTAATCTAATTGAAGAGTAGAATTTAAGAGCATTTCCTCCTGTAGTTGTCTCGGGGTTACCAAACATGATTCCAATCTTCATTCTTAACTGATTGATGAATATTATTGTAGTTCCTGTCTTACTTGTTATTGCAGTAATTTTCCTTAATGCTTGAGACATCAATCTTGCCTGAAGACCCATATGGCTATCTCCCATGTCTCCTTCAATTTCTGCTCTTGGTGTAAGTGCTGCTACAGAGTCCACTACTACAACACCGAATGCTGCTGATCTCACTAATGTCTCCAAAATCTCTAAAGCCTGCTCTCCGTAATCTGGCTGAGAGATGTAAAGATCATCAAGCTCTAACCCTATATTTCTAGCATATGTTGGATCAAAGGCATGCTCTGCATCTATCATAGCAACAGCTTCTCCTTTCTTCTGAGCTTCAGCTAAAATATGTAATGCTAATGTTGTTTTCCCAGATGATTCTGGACCGTATATTTCTATTATCCTTCCCTTCGGAATACCCCCTATCCCCAATGCTACATCCAAAGAAAGAGCTCCTGTAGGAATTACTTCTACATCTATTTTTTTACTCCCTCCTAGTTTCATTATGGAACCTTTCCCAAATTGTTTCTCTATCTGAGAAACTGCTATCTCTATTGCTTTGTTCTTTGGAGAGTCTTTTTCAGAGTCGCTCTTCTTGGGTGCTGTTGGTTTTTTTACTGTCGGCATAATTGTTGGAATGAAAAGTTATTATAATCAAGAATAACAAAGTAAAGTACTAAGGTCAAAGAGGAAATCAGATTATTTAATTAACCGATAATATTTTCTATATTACCAAGCTTTCCGATATTTTACTTAAATTCTGTACAAGTGAATCTCTAAGTTTTTTCTTCTCCCTTATGTATCTGGCAATCTCTATCTGTACAGAAGGTACTCTTAACTGGTCTGCTACAAATTCTGATATCGTTTCTTGAAAATCATCTGGGAATCTTAATATCAAGACATTTAAACCCTTCAGTTGCCCTCTACTTAAACCCTCCTTTATATCTCTTGCCAACTGGATTGATCTAGAGAACCGAGAGGGATAGTAGATTGCGACATCATACTGACTATCACCTTTTAATCCATGTATATCTACAAAGTACGTTATCTTGTTCTCTTCAACTATTTTTCTAATTTCTTTCTTGTAAGGATTCCTTTTCTCCTTGTAGTAGTTAAAATCACGATCAGACTCATCGGATAGTACTATCCCGAAAGATTTAGTTTCTCTACATACCTCCTCCACTATTATGTCTGTCAATGGCTCTCCTATCTTGTATGACATACTTAATCTAGGCCTTCTGTGGGCATAGACATGAGGTGCAGAAAGAAGTATCGGTTTTGACCCTATGATTGTACTAAAGGCAGATTCATTCATTAAGTATAAATTAGCATATATTGTAGTTTATTTCCAAATTTGTATGTCCTTAGGACTTAACATCCTCCAAAAGCTTCCTCTGTTGTCCCTCCTGAACCTCTATACCTTCCTCCCTTACCTTATCTATCTTTCTTGTTAATTGGTTAAACCTAGTAGTACTTACAGTATCATACTGTTTCTGAAGAGACCCTATCCTATCCCCTATTTTGTAGAATTCTGAAGAGAAGTTATCAAACTCTTTCTCAAAAGACTTAACATGACCAATTATGTTATATATATTCTTCTGAACCCTAAAATTCTCATACGATTGTTTAATCATCCGTAGTATTGCAGTGAAGCTAAAAGGACCAGTCAAGACTACCTTACTTTCCATAGCTTCTAAAGAAAGTTCCGGCATCTTGTCATATATGTAGGAAAATATCATTTCATTAGGTATGAAGAGTATTACAAAATCAACTGTCTTGTCTTCCGGATTAATGTAGTCTCTAGAAGTAACTTGCTTGATTTTTTCTTTAACATCTTTCTCAAAATCTTTCATGTATTTCTGTTTCATTCCTTCATCTTCGGTATTAGACATTCTTTGAAGATTTGCGTAGGGAAATTTAGAGTCTACATTTATTCTAGTACCATCTGGAAGAAACACAGCAAAGTCAGGTCGTGTTTTAGAACCTTCCTGAGCTTTATTAAATTCATAATCAACTCCTTTTACAAAACCGGCCATCTTAAGTAAATCATCAGCCACTCTCTCTCCAAATTGACCTCTTACTTGATTATCGGAGAGAACTTTTTTTAGATTCTCTGTACTAACAGAAAGCTGCTCTGTTATTTTTCTACTCTCCTCTACAGAATTCTTAAGCGTAGCATATGAATCTATCCGTTCTTTCTCTGCTATCTTAAGATATTCATCCATACTCTTAACCATTCTAGAAATCTCTCCCCGCTTATTCTCTAAATCTATCCTACTCTGCTTTGTTTCAGAGCTAAGAGACTCCCTAGCAGTTTTTACTAAATATTCGTTTGCTTCCATTAATGCTTTAGGAACTAAATCTTCTAGCTTTTCCTGAATACTCTCAGAGATATCTTCACTACTTACTGATTGATTCCTTTTCAAGATGTAAAAGAACCCTATTCCTAGCAAAATACCCCCTACCAACGCTACTATTACCTCTACCATGATGATAAAATATTTTATGTTATATATGATATTATAGAACAATTATGATCAAGAAACTATCTAGCAACGACTCAGTTTTCATCAGAAATCTTTTCCTAACTACTATCTTAGGAGGAATAATCGGAATATTAAATTACCTTTTTAATATCTTTGTAGCCAGATATACTGATCAAATAATCTTCGGTATCTTCAGCTCAGCACTAGGAATTATTTATTTGGTACAAATTCCTGCATCTAGTATACAATCAGCTGTAACCAAATCTGTAGCCAAAAACAAAAAGTACAACCTTAATTATTTCAAGTGGTACTCCTTTGCAATATTCTCTGTGTTAGGAATTATTTTCTCTGTCCTTTTCTTTCTAGCCAGAGGGACAATTGCAGGAATCGCAAATATACCTTCTGAAATAGTTCTCTTTTTAGCTATTTCACTCTTTTTCGCCTTTATTAGTCCCGTAGGAAAAGGCTTTCTCCTTGGTTATGAGAGAATTACAACCATTAATTTAATTTTACTTGCAGAAACAATACTTAAATTCGTAATGGGTTGGATTGCCATAAAAATGGGCGGCTCTTTACCCCTACTAATTTTAGCTAACTCTACTCCCGCTTTATTATCAACAGTGGCCATATTACCATTAATTAAATTTAAAGAGAGAGAGAAGAAGAAAGTAAAGATTGACTTCAAAGAACTTTCCCTCATTACCCTCTCCTTCCTGTTCTTAAATGGTCCCTTCATATTAAGTCTTCCTCTTGTGAACACTTCCTTCAGGGCAGAATTCTCAGCAATATCTATTCTTGGTAAATTAGTATATTTCGCAGCTGTCATGACAGCTTCAGTTCTTTTTGCAAGACTGACTAACGAGAAGATTGCAAAAAACCAGAAGAGGAGTTTAATAATATCACTAGGACTTTCTGTCTCAATTGGATTATTTATCTCCTTAGCTCTTTTCCTGTTTGGGGATTTGATCATAACACTCACCGTGGGAGAGCAGTACTTAATGGTCAGTCAACATATCGGAGTATTTGGCCTTTGTATGACCGCTTTTGCTTTCGTATACATGGCTGCTAATTTCTTCATTTCAAAAGAGTATTACAATTATATATATATTCTTGTTATAGGGACTGCAATGCAAATTGCTTCCTTTATATTTAGAAATGACTCTTTAGAAATGGTAATACAAAACCAAGCGGTTGTGTACGGATTGATGTCTTTTTTTACAATGATCTACTTACTATTTAAATTAAAAACTATCAAAAATGGAGAAGAAGAAAAAGAATAAAATAGAGAAGCTTTCAGAGGAGTTTAAAAACTTTGCCTTCAAAGAAGCAACTTTAGGAGCAGCTATAGGTATCATGTTAGGCGCAGCTTTCCGAGATGTTATTAATTCATTGGTCAATGACATATTAACTCCACCTATTGGATATGTTACTTCAGGTATAGATTTTTCTAACCTATACTGGGTATTGGGGAAAAATAGTTTTGAATCATTAGAGAAAGCAAAAGAGGCAGGTGCTGTCGTTATACAGTATGGAAACTTTATCAGTGAGTTCATATCCTTCCTAATTACGGCCTTTATTCTTTTCCTGATAACTTACCAGGTAACACAAATTATTAATAAAGCTAACAAGAAGAAAAAGGATGAGGAAGAAAAAAAGGAGAAGACTCGTTGTCCATACTGTAGAACTGAAATCAATCCTAAAGCAACCAGATGCCCTGCCTGTACAAGCCAATTATAATTAGTAGATAGGAGGTCTTTGAGCAGGATAGGTTGTAGATACTGGAATCTGTGAGTCTACTGTTTCTTCTTGTTGAGTTTCTCCCTTTAGAGTTTCTAACTGCTCTAATTCGACTTCCTTTTTAGTAATTTTCTCAGAAGGATTTTGTCTGAGATTCCTCCACATAAGAAGGAATGCTACTAAGAGGATTGGAAATACTACTGCTGCAAAGATATTTTTTGTAATGATGCCTGCCACAACTCCAAGAATTAAACCAGCTACCACCGTTGCTATTATCCTTCCTGCGCTCATAGAAGATATTTTAAAAATTATCTCTTAACTAACCTATTGTACATATTAGTAGTGAGATTGACAATATGGATGAGGAGCTTATACCTTAATTGTTACTGTTAGGTAATCTAAATCCTCTGTATCCCCAAAATCGACAGGGAGAGATTGAAGAAAACTCTTGTTTAAATCCTTGTACACAGGTGAAATTCTATTGCCAAAACTTCGCATCATTTCTCTTATCACTTTCCCTTCTTGAGGATTGTCATGATTAAAAATGGGCATATCTATATCTCCTAAGTCTTGAGGATACTCTTCTTCTTGGTAATCAGAGAAATCAAACATTTCTAAGACAGATCTTTCAAATTCAAATCTCTCTCTCTCTAATTCCAAAAGATTTGCATTGGTCAGAAGGAATTCATATGTGTCTTCCTCTTCTGCCCAATAGAATCCGACAATGTTGTTAACTAATATATCATCTTCGAGCATTACATCTGAGAATTTCTTGATCCTTCTCTCTAATTCCAAAAGATTTGCATTGGTCAGAAGGAATTCATATGTGTCTTCCTCTTCTGCCCAATAGAATCCGACAATGTTGTTAACTAATATATCATCTTCGAGCATTACATCTGAGAATTTCTTGATCCTTTCTGAAGAAGACTCAAAGAAAGATTTTGTATCTGCCAAATTAATTGTGTTTGATTGGGGACGATCAAATAGTAATGTTAGATCAACTTTTGTCCCTTTAGGAAGAACTAGATACCCATTTTCTTCCAACTTACCTATGATATCAGATCTTGTAAATCCTAATTCTTTTTCCATAGTATTAAAGATATATTTATTTAATATAGTGTTTGATTATAAGATTTATAGACTTTTTATTCAATTCAAACAATCTTGGATATTTAATCATGGATGAAAGATTTATTAACAAGAATAAATAGTAAACTGTTTTGGGTAGTCTGAAAACTAGGATAAGCACTATAAGTTAGCGGGATGGTGGGATGTGTTGGATAGCCTGGAACTTAGAAATAAAATAATTTTATACTTATTTTTCTAAATTCTCATAAAACTTATCAATCCTTTTTTCGTACCAATCAGAATCTTCAAAATATAACTCCAATATTATTTTAAGATCCATTAACTCTTTATCCAAATTATTGTATCCCTCATCTGTTTTAGGAGTATCTGTAGCTTTTAAATAGTTGTCTTTTTCAAGACACTCCCTTAGATGATCCAATAATGATAGTTTACAGAAATATTTATTTGACCATTTCCCTTCTTTTAGTCTTAATAGCTTTTCTTGAATAGTCATAATTTTCATATTTAACTTAGATAGTAAAATATAACATATACGATTTGAATTGAAAATTGGTAATGGTGGGCGATATAGGATTCGAACCTATGACCCTCTCGGTGTAAACGAGATGCTCTAGCCAGCTGAGCTAATCGCCCGTAATGAACATATGCCGAGGACAGGAGTTGAACCTGCACGAGAGTATTAATCTCACTACCACCTC
>CAZUDZ010000009.1:0-25645 GCA_964618765.1 uncultured Candidatus Saccharibacteria bacterium
TATCCTAGGAGTTTCTCTTTCCTTTCTATTGCTAAGATAATTTTCTTCCCCGCACTATTGACAAGTATTTTACTATTTAAGAACAGTCTAAAAAGAAGAGAGTATGTGTTCACCTCTTTTGCTCTAATCCTTTGGAGCTATATATTAATCTTTGTCCTTCGAGCCTCTTTTGACAGATATCTTTTCCCAATCCTTCCTGTTGTTACTTTCTTCTTCCTCCTCTTTGTACGTGATTTAGTTAAAGAGAGAAAGAGATTCATTCGGGTCCTTGTTGTAACGGCTCTTCTTACATTTGTAGGCCTGCTCTTTGAAGTTGACTACATTGCCATAAAGATAGTGCTAAATGTTTTAGTACTTCTAGCATACATCTCCTATCTTTTTTACCATGGTAAAATTAAAAATCTATCTACACCGCTTCTCATATTTTTAAGCACAATAACTTTCTCTGTAATTGCTTTCTTTTTCTACAATAATGGTCAGTATCATTACTATGATCTTTGGGGGAAGGACTACGAGGTAAGCAAAGTGGTCGGTCTTTTTAAGGATGAGGAGGGGATAATGATAAATGACCCTGGGTGGAATATGTTAATTAATGTATACAGAGGGGATAATGAATATAGTCCTGAATGGAAATGGGAATTACAAGATTGGATACCAAGGAAGAACAATCTTAAAAGCTTTGGAAAACATTCAACATATCTACCAACTGGGATTGCCATAGGCAATGATGTTAAAACTGTTAACGAGTATGATATAGAGAAAGTAGCATTGATACTCTCTACTATAGAAGATTATACCTTTCCCTTTAACCACAAATTAGAAAAATATATGTCTGCAGATTGGTTAGAATTGGAAGAGATTGTTAACCTGAAAAACAAAGATTTGTATATCTTCAAGGTTATTAAATAGTTTAAATGTAATATAATTAGAGATGATGGAAAAAGAGATCCGACAGTATGATAGTAAAGAGTTGTGGAGTAGGCTTAGCTTGTCTGGGAGTAATCGAGAGAGGATAGAGAAGACAGCAGAGATGATTCCTAGTGATGTAGACTCTTTGGCTGATATAGGTTGTGGGAGTGGACTCTTTCTAAACCATGTTAAGAAGAATCAGAGAGTTTCAAGTTTAGTAGGAGTTGATTTTAGTGAGAACGCGATGCTAACTTTAACAACATCTAAGAAGGTAGGCAATATTACTAAAATTCCTTTAGAATCGAATTCATATGACATAGTTTCTGCTCTGGAGGTATTGGAACATCTAGATTTAGATGAGTACAGTAAGGCAAAGGAGGAATTAGTTAGAGTTTCCAAAAAATATATATTAATATCAGTTCCCTTTGATGAAGATTTAGAGTTAGAGTTTGTTCAATGCCCATACTGTAGGTCAAGATTCAACAGATCCCATCACAAGAGGTATTTCACTACGGAGGATGTAGAGGAGCTTCTTGAAGAACAGGGATATGAGAGTGTCAGTATCGAATATATATCAAAAAGGAATCTGTATCTACTCATAACCCCCCTGTTAAATATGTTTAAAAAATTGAGAGAGAAAAAAGAGCTTGGGAATTCAGTGTGTCCAGTCTGCGGGTATCAGGGGAGAGTATATCAAAAGAGTAAAAGCTTTGATAATGGTAAAAAGAAATCTTCCAGCCCTCTTTCCTTCCTAAAGAGTATCTGGCCTAAAAGATATACTTACAAATGGATTGCTTGTCTGTATAGAAAGATAAATTAATTACACAACATATGCACCTCATAATAGATACAACTACAACTCAAGACCAGTTTGCATTCGCAGGAATAGGTCAGTACTGTAAAAATGTAACAATTCAACTCATAAATCAGTATCCACAAATTAAATTTTCACTCCTACTTTTTGCAGACAGATCCTCTACCTTAGGGGATGAGATATACAAGCACAAGAATGTAAAGGTAGTTAATTTAGGTAAATACCAGGTAAATGATTTTAAGAATGATCTGTACTACTACACAAAAGTTCTACCAAGGGTAAAGAAGATTAAGCAGGAGGACAGTATATATTTCTGTCCGTACTTTTGGAGGAACTATCCTGCTAATATTATGCCAACTGTACTTTTTGTACATGATATGAATCTAGCCCTTTTTAATATGTATTCTCAAAAATCTAAAATACACAATCAGATTAGGAAAATACAGTATTGGAGAAGTATGAATAAATCTGTGAAATGTAGATACATAATATGCAATTCACAAACTACTAAACAAGACTATCTAAAATACTATCCTAAATATCCTCAAGAAAATATCGTAGTTTCATACTTAGGAGTGGATTTGGGAGAGGAAGAAACTTCTTTAAATGGTGTATTACCCAAAGATTACAAAGAGAGAAAATATTTGATATATATGGGAGGAGGGATAAATAGGACTAAAAATTCAAAGGGGGTGATAGAAGGGTATATTGAATTTCTTAAGATATTAGACAGAAAGAAAAATGAAGCTCCTTACTTAGTAATAGCGGGAGGTAAATTCCAAGATAAAGAGTTAAAGGAGGTACAGGAGCTATATGATCTAATTGAGAAAAGCGGGATACAGGATAGTGTGATATTCACAGGGTTCTATGAAGACAAACAGAAGTACTCCTTACTTAAGAATTCCTTTGCTTTCATACATCTTTCTTTGTATGAGGGGTTTGGGTTTTCTCCCATAGAAGCATTAAGGTCTAAAACCCCAGCCATATTGCATAAGAATCCAGTATATAAAGAGCTATTTGGGGATGTCGGTATAATGGTTGATGGAACTAATCCCCAAACAGTAGGGGAGAAAATTCATGAGGTATATAGTAATCCTGAAAAATTTGAGAGTAGAGTAGAGCAGGGGTATAATCGTTCTAAAAAATATACTTGGGAGAGTGTAGCTAGTAGGACTAAGGAAGTTTTTGAAAAAGTATCTAGTTAAAAAGGAGTCTAAATTTAAATTACTTTAGAATATTTTAAAATGTTAAATATAGTGATATATATAATTTTAGCAATCATAACTCTACTTGGGCTTGTACTAACTGTATTAAACTTCCCAGGTGTTTGGTTAATATATATCGCTACACTCATTCTCGCTATTGTAGAGGGTTTTGAAATAATTTCTCCCCTACTACTGATCATTATTTTTTTCATATCTCTTCTTTCTACTTTCGTAGATAATATAGCACTAGCCTTGGGTGCTAAGAAGATGGGAGGAAGTAAATGGGGGATGCTAGGAGCCATATTAGGAGGTGTAGCTGGGTTAATAGTTGGAAGCTTTTTAGGTTTGTTTTTAGGTCCTTTGATTGGAGCTACTCTTTTTGAATTACTGTTTGCCCACAAAGATATGCAACAGAGTTTTAAAGCAGGGATAGGATCATTCCTCGGGGTGTTTCTGGGAATCTTTTTTAAGATGGTTGTTAATGTCTTAATAATTGTTTTTGTAATATCAAGATTTCTTTAATACTGAAGAGAGTTGAGAGTATTGATATAATAAGTGTATTACTGATTAAAGCTCTAGAATGAAATTAATAGAAAAATTCACAAATGAGAAAAAAGCCCCACTACTTACTTTGGTGGTTACTCTCGTGATTTTTGTTTCTTTTGCACTTTACTTGGCATTTAATATCCGTATGGGGATATCCCCAGATTCTAAGTACCATCTTGAAGTTTCTCAGGCCTACTCTAAGGTAGTTGGGATACCAGAAAACACACCTGATACATATCAGTGGAAAGATATTACAAGGATCCCCTACCTATCTTTTTGGGTTAATGGGAGGATGCTTAACTTAAATGAAAAACTTCTTAATTTTGATCAAGTTTTTCTATTGCGTATAGTTAATATTCTTACTGCTCTAGGAACACTGTCTTTTGTATACCTGTTGTCAAAGAGATTGATAAAGAGTAGTTGGGGACAGATACTGCCTACTTTTCTACTATCTAATACTTTGATGTTTGTATTTCTTTCTTCCTCTATTAACTATGATAATTTAGCAATACTCTTCTGTACAGCTGCAATATATTTCCTAGTTAAATATTTACAAGAACCGAAGAGATTAAGTAATTCTCTCCTTATGTTCATATTTTTACTACTAGGTTCTTTAACTAAAAATTCAGTTTTACCATTAGCTCTTATCTTAGTTATAGTGTGGGCGGTTTTTCTTTTTAAAAGTAATGTTTTGAATGAGAAATTCTTTAAGCAATTTATAACCTTCCCTAATATTTTACTCATACTAATTATTTTAATACTACTTCTGTTAAATTTTGATATCTATGGTGTAAATCTTTTGATTTATAATAAGTTGATACCAAGTTGCACAGATGTACTTCACTATGAGGGTTGTTTGGAGAATGGAGTTTTTGCAAGGAGTGTGTACAAGATACCTAGGGTTTTTGATGGGAATATGTTTGAGGCCGTTAAGCTAATAGCTAAGGGAGAGAGGATAGGGCCTCTTCTTTACTTGCCATATTGGATCGTGGAAATGTCCAAAAAGATTTTTGGAATAATGGGAGATAGATCTTTGTATATGAGGTATTGGTATCTTCCTTTCTATTTTATGTATTTTTTCATGGGGATATATTTAATATTTCAAAACAGGAAGAGATTTAAGGTAGAGGATAAGGGGTTGTTAGTTATCTCGATCTTCTATACCTTAATAGTTGCATACTATGTTAATTACAAAGCATATATAACACATGATTGGCCAGATTTAGGTCTTCAGGGAAGATATATATTTCCTGTATTAGCACCAATGTACGTACTCTTTTCTAAATATTTTCTGCGAATAGAAAACAAGAAGTTGCTAAACATACTGCTTGGAGCTTTAATACTACTATTCGTAGTTGGCAATATTGGTTATTTCTTCCTTTATGTGCCTAGGGAATGGTTTTTCTAATTAGCAAGTTTACTAACCGTTAGTTTTTACTAGGTACAAATTACCAAACAGGTCTTCTATGAGATACCTATTGCTATTTTTCATATAGCTTCTCTTAAAATCTGTTTTTTTAGGGAAAGAGTACTTGTATCTCCTCTTCTTAGGCTCTTCTATCTCTCTCATTTCTCCGCTTGCTATATCAATCACATAGAAATGTTTTTCTAGAAAATCCATAGCTGTAACAGCTACCATCTTCTTCTCACTTAAATATATTGGCCTAATAGTTTCAAAAAAATATAACTCTTTCTTTTCTCCTCCCTTCTCTACTGTAAATTTAGTAGAGAATTCCCCATATGAGGAGATTGTAAAATGCTCGATTTTACATAGCAGTATATTTCCTTCCTTGTCTATTCCTACAAACTGGTTACTTTCTCTCTGTTGAATATATTTGTTTTCTCTTTTGGATACTATATATTCCCAAATGTCTTTCTCTGTTACCAAAATGACCTTGTCATCACTCCTCCAAATTACCTGTTGTGGATTTGTAATGTTGCCTACACTTTCTACCTCTTTTTTAATTTCTTTAACAGAATTAAAATCTAATCCTAGAGCTAGTTGCCTTACCATGTACAGAGCAATTACTGTTAAGAGGTATAATGTTTTCTTAGCTGTTCTGATCATACTGAATATGTAAAACTTAAATATGACATACATTCTTTTACTCACCTGCCTGGATGCGGGTTCTCTCCTGTTAATCTCCCAGGATATTGGTTGTATCCAAGGGTCGGAATTAAATCCCAGTTGGCATTAATATGTTTAACAGGGTTTCTGTGTGAGCTGGATGATTGATTCTTTCTTGTTTCTAAATGTAAGTGATATGCAAGTCTTTGACAGTTCCATGCACCACTGTTTCCACTTTTAGCAATTACTTGTTCTCTTTTGACACTCTCTCCCGTGTTTACATATATCTCATCTAAGTGGAAATATATGGTGTGCATCCCGTTGTGTTGTTTAATCTTTAAAAAATTTCCTCCAGAGAGACATTCGCCATAGTAACTGTCCCAACCCTTACCAACTACTTCCCCATCTGAGAGAGCAAGAACATGCTTCTGTTTTGCACCAAAATCGATACCAGTATGTGGATTTTGGTATGCAGTATGTCCATACCACTGTGTGACTCCTGTAATCTTTTTTAAGGGAAATGAGAAGGGCTTTTTAATATTTAAATCCTCATCCTGCTCTTCCCACTCCTTTGGTTTAATACTGTATTCACTCTTTTGCTCGTGGTAGAAGTCATACTCCTTGTGCACCATTCTTGTTGTATGGATTAACCGTAGATTGTCCATGTCAGAAACATGCCCTGCCAACATTCTAAACTCGTTTCCTTCTAAGAAGAAAGAAAGAACAGTTACTCTTCTCTCTTCTTTGTAAATATGGAAAAACATATTGGGCTTGAGGTGCAGTATTTTGCTTTGAACAAGTCTCTCTTTGCACTTAAACCAAGTAGTTGGTTTAAGTAAGTTAAAATCACACATATATTCATCTATCTGTATTGCATAGTTAGTTTCCACCTTCCCCTTTAGAAAGAGAGTGTATTCATTTGCAAAAGGATATTTACTCTCTTGGGTGATCTCGAGTTTAGGAATATTGCAGTATATTTCTTCTAGAGTATTTCTTCTTTTTAAATATTTAAACTTACAAACAGGTTCCTCTTGCTTCTGCTCTTTGGAAACACCTAATACAGATTTGCTACTAACTACATTCCAGTTGAATTCACTCTCTTGTACGCTACTGTCATTTAAGAAGCTGGCTTGATATTTTTCAGTAACATTGTATTTTGACTCCTCTTGGTTTGAACTGCTTGAGCTATGTTCCCTAGGAGGATTTGAAAGCAAAGAGCTATCGACTTCCACTTTGCCTCTCCTGTTCTCTTCCTCCTCAACCTCCTCTTCCCTCTCTACACTCTCTTCTGTATTCTCTCTGACATCTTCCTGCAGTTTCTCTCTCACATCCTCTTCAACTTTTCCTGTTTTTAGAAACTCATCTAATCGCTCCTTGGGAATCTCTTTGTTAACAGAGAAGATGTAAGGAGCTGTTTCATATTCAAAAACACCATTAAAGCTCTCTTTCGGATGGTACTGTACCTTCCAGAGATATATTTGGTAATTTGACAGACCTCTTGCTATTTGTTTTTCCTCAATTACTCTACTGATTGCGCCATCTGTTAATGTCCCATTTGTAAAAAGAAAGTGTTTGTAAATGTATTCTCTTTCGGTATCTGTATTTTCCCAAGTAAAGTAGACAGAGGGATCATGGAGAAACTCTCCATTAACCGGAGAAAGGAGAACTACTTCTCCAAAGACAATTTGATATGGTGTGGTAAGAAAAAAGAGTATGAAAAGTATTTTAAGGAAATATCTAAGCATGTATTTACCAATATACAGGGTAAAAATTAAAATTTTCTTAAATAGTTGGAAATGAGATATAATCAAGGGATTACTTTCTAACAATGAAACATGTTAAACATATTTAAAAACCTCTTTGATTCAAATGAGAAACAATTAAAGAAGATAGAGCCAGTAGTAGATGAAATTAACGCTTTGGAAGAAAAAATTTCTAAACTCACAGATGAGCAACTAAAAGAAAAGACTCAGGAGTTTAGAAAAAATCTCAATATTAACCTTGAGAAAGCGAGAGAAGATTTCTCAACTCTTGAGGATGTAGAGCTTAAGGAGAGATTAGGACAGGAGAAACTTAAATTGTACGACATATTACCTCAAGCATTTGCAGTAGTAAGAGAGGCTTCCAAAAGAGTTGCCAATCACAGGCATTTTGATGTTCAGCTAACAGCAGGGTATGTACTTTTTGACAACAAAATAGCGGAGCTATTCACAGGAGAGGGTAAGACTCTTGCTGCAAATCTACCTCTCTACCTCTATGCCCTTACTGGAAGAGGAGCTCATCTAGTTACAGTAAATGACTACCTTGCGAGAAGAGATGCTGAGTGGACAGGACACATCTTAAATTCTTTGGGAATGAGTGTAGGTGCAATTAACTCTGGGAAACAGTACAAGTTTGTCTCCGATGAGGAAGCCATTAAGTTGAAAGGGGATGAGGGTAAGGAATTAATAGCGGAAAGAGAGAGAAAAGCTAAAGAAGAAGGTAGGTTAAAGTATGACCATATGAGTGGTGTTAATTTGGTTGAGTGTTCCAAAAAGGAAACCTATGCTTGTGATGTTGTGTATGGAACAAACAATGAGTTTGGTTTTGATTACTTAAGAGACAACATGGCACGAAGCATTGATGAGAGAGTACAAGGGCCAAGATATTTTGTAATTGTAGATGAGGCAGACTCCATCCTCATTGACGAAGCAAGAACTCCGTTGATCATTTCTACTAGTGCAGACACTGCGAATGATCTTTACAAAAGGTTTGCTTCTTTAGTAAATACTTTGCAACCAGAACAACACTACATTGTAGATGAGAAGGCAAAAGCAGTCTCTTTAACAGAAGTAGGTGTAGATGCTGTAGAGAAGGCGTTGGATGTAGAAAATATATATGAGAATGGTCAGCTAGCATACCATTTAGACAATGCTCTAAAAGCTAAAGAGCTGTATCAGAAAGATGATGAGTATTTAATTCGCAATGGAGAGGTTCTCATAGTTGATGAGTTTACAGGAAGAGCTATGGAAGGAAGGCGCTACAGTGAAGGTCTCCACCAAGCAATTGAGGCAAAAGAGGGGGTAGAGGTAAAGAAAGAATCTAAAACTATGGCCACCATTACATTGCAAAATTTCTTCAGGCTCTACAACTTTCTCTCAGGTATGACTGCAACAGCACTAACAGAGGCGGAGGAGTTCTCCTCCATTTACAACCTGGATACCATCGTAGTTCCTACAGACAAACCTGTCATTAGAAAGGATCACCATGATGTTGTTTACAGAAGTGTTTTAGGGAAGTTTAATGCCATTGTGGAGGATATTAAGGAGCATCATGAAAAGGGTCAGCCGATACTAGTAGGTACAACCTCAGTAGAGAAATCAGAAACACTCTCAGAGATGCTCTCTAAGGAAGGTGTAAAGCACAATGTTCTGAATGCTAAGTACCATGAAATGGAAGCAAAGATAGTTGCAGAAGCAGGAAGGATAGGGACGGTAACAATCGCAACCAACATGGCTGGTAGAGGTACCGATATCGCATTAGAGAAAGGAGTACAAGAATTAGGAGGGTTGTATGTAATTGGTTCTGAAAGGCATGAGTCAAGAAGAATAGATAACCAGTTAAGAGGAAGATCTGGAAGACAGGGAGATCCGGGAGAATCTCGTTTCTATGTTTCCTTTGAGGACGATCTCATGAGACTCTTCGGAGGAGAAAGAATGCAGTTAATAATGTCTCAGGTTGGATTAGATGAGAACATTCCAGTTACCTCTGGGATATTGGGTAAAACCATAGAGAATGCTCAAAAGAAAGTAGAAGCTCACAACTATGATATTAGGAAAAGGTTGGTTGATTACGATGACGTTTTAAATCAACAAAGAGAAATAATATATACACTCAGAAGGAAAATTTTAGAAGCAGAAAGTAACAAAAAAGTTCCTGCTTCTCAATTAAATCCCAAGAAAGAGTTAGAGGTTGCAAGAAAGATAGACGTTGAGAGTCTACAAGATTCGCTTGATAGATTCTCTTTAGCAAGAGAATCATCTTGGAAAATATCTGAGCTTGAAAATATTTCATACCCATTTTCTCCATTAGATAAATGGATCCTAAAGAAGGTTTTGGAATATGTAGACTTCCTTGTAGCTTCACAACTACAAGATGATATGAAAATAGACAATATTGAGGAGAGGAAACTTTACATTCAAATTACCAATCTACTAACTACAGAGTTACTCTCTAGTTCATGTAAGGAACTGGGATTTAAAGATGTAGTAGAGATGTTTAGAGAGATATACAAGCTTGATGAGGTAGAAAGAATCCAATTAATTAAGCGGTTAATCTTGACCTCCTTCATTATCCATATCTACGGTATAGGGTTGGAATCTATGCAGCAACTGTCTAAATATTTAATTCTTCAATCCTTTGACAGATTCTGGATGGAGCATTTAGATACCATGACTGATCTGAGAGAGGGTATTTCTCTTAGAAATCTGGCACAGAGAGATCCTTTAGTAGAGTATAAAAATGAGGGATTTAATATGTTTGAAGAGATGCTAAGGAAAATAGATGAATTTGTAGTAACTAGATTCTTTAAAGTTAGATTGGTTAAGAGTGAACAGCAGAAACCACAACAGGTAGATTCGAATAAAGACAGTAGACCTGGACAGACCGTTAAACAGAAAACTATTAAAAAGAGCAAGAAAGTTGGACGAAATGACCCCTGTCCCTGTGGTAGTGGTAAAAAGTATAAGAAGTGTTGCTATCCTAAGTATGGCTAGATTCCTTTTTCTATGGGATTATTGACACACTATAGTCCCTATATTATCCTAAAGAAACAAGGTAAACTGTTTAAATATGGCAAACTCAAAGAAAAACAAAAAAGATGAACTAATAAGTACGAGGAAGAGTGTACATGTAGTATTCCTTTCCTGTCCTCACTGTGGCACAGAAAGAGACCATATTGAAATGTGCGCTGAGTGTGGAGAACCCATGAGAGTCATTGATGTGGTAGAGAAATTTGGAGAAGATGCGGAGAGGTTTCTAAAGAGAGTTGAGAAAAGAAAAGTTGGTAAGAAGATAGAGGAAGAAGATGATGATGGGTATATTAGTATCGATAAGGAGGAACCTAATATAATCTTGATGGGGAATGAAGAGGCCTTAAGTGAAGATAACGGTATAGATCCAAGTGGGGATGATGATGTCTCTTTGGGTGTAATATTCCCTGATGACACAGAGGGTGAGAGGAAGGAAACAGAGATAGAAGCTGATGATGATCTCACCAAAGCATTAGAGCAATTAGACTCAGAAGAAGATGATGATCTTACAGCCGAGGACTTCGGATTTGATGATGGGGAGATTCCTACGCTATAATGATTAATGAACGATTTACAACCTAAAATCTCCGTTTTAAAAGAGAAATTTCCCAAGGTTGCGATAGTAGCAGATCAGATGAGTGCCTTTGGTGGTGCAGACCGAGAGATGTTTTCCATTCTAAAACTACTTCCACACTCTGACATATTTACTATCGTATTTAACAAAGAGAAGTACTTAAATAAATACCCTAACCTTGAAAGAAAAGTTCACACAAGTTTTGTACAAAAAATCTCAAATATTTTACCTAAACATTTTTCCAGACATCTTAAAATATTTACTCCATTTGCGTATGAAAGTTTTGACCTAAGAGGCTATGACTTGGTACTAAGTATATCTGCAGGACCAGGTAAGGGTGTAATTACTCTTCTTGACCAACCACATCTAGCAATGGTTATGACCCCTCCAAGAAGCTTGTGGGATCAAGAATTGAATGTGAGAGGTTCAAAATTTAAGTCTTTGTATAAACCCATTTCCGTAGTACTTAACACCTTCATGCGAATGTGGGATTGGACAACATCTAGAAGAGTAGACTACTGGAGTGCAAATTCTGAATATATTGCAAGGAAGATACACAAAACATATGGCAAAGATGCATCTGTAATATACCCAGGTGTAGAGGAGAAATACTTCAAGGATCTTTCCATACAACAAACAAAAGAAGTCAAAGAGAAATATCATCTCCCAGATAATTTTGTTTTAGTTGTCTCTAGACTGTATGACCACAAAAAAATAGATTGGGCTATAGAGGCATGCATTAATGCAGATAGAGATCTTGTAATCGTAGGAGAGGGTCCAGACAGAAAATATTTAGGGAAACAAATAGAAGGTAGTAAGAGGATACAATTTCTAGGTTTTGTAAAAGAAGATATAGAAGTTAAAGCCATGTACGAAATGGCTGATGTTTTAGTTTTTTGTGGATTAGAAGACTTTGGATTGGTCCCAGTAGAGGCAATGGCCTCAGGAACTCCTGTGTTAGCCTACGAAGATGGGGGCTTACTAGAGACTGTAAAGCAGGGTGTGACTGGAGAATTTTTTAAAAATCAACAGGAGCTTAATACTTTGCTTATTAATTTCAACAAAAGAAGATATAATGAGGAAGAGATTAAAAAACATGCAAGGAAATTTTCCGAAGAAAACTTTTTAACTAATTTGTACTCCTACCTAAATCAAGTATATGAGGAAGAAGAAAAAAGAAGGCTCGAAAGAAAGTATTAAGATAGCAGTTGTAAGTGAACCACTATTTAAACATGGAGGTGCGGAGTCCCATCTTAAACATATCTTAAATGCATTTCCTGACTGTGAGCTTTTTACAGCGTACTATGACGAGGAATTTGTAAAAGAATTCTTTCCAAATGTAAAGGTACATCACTCTTTTATGCAGTATCTTCCAGGTAGGGATAAATTAAGACATCTTTACTTGCTTTTCCAACCATTAGCATACCGGCTTTTTAAATTTAAGAATTATGAAATTGTACTCTCTCTTTCAATAGCTTTTTCTAAATTTGTAAAACCTAAAGATATCAAACATATCACTATCTGTATGTCTCCTCCTAAGTTTCTATGGCAGAAGGGGAGTAGAACTTTAAAAGGAAAAGAACAGCTTGAAGGTATTAGCAGGGTTCTTTTTGATATATATGATTTCTTCTCTAAGACTTTTCTAGAGAAAATCTGGAAGCAGTGGGATAGAGAAGCAGCAAGAAGATGTTTTAAGATAGTTGCCATATCTAATGTTGTAAAGGAGAGAGTTAAAAAATATTATGATTGTGATGCTGATGTCATATATCCTCCTGTAGAAGTAAGTAAGATAAAGAATGCAAAAAAGGTAAATAGAAAAGAGAATTGGTTCTTGTATTTAGGTAGAGTAGAGACATACAAGGGAGTTGATTTAGCAATTAGATCATCTGTTAAGGCTAAGGTTCCTCTTAAAATAGCAGGTAAGGGAGATCATTTCGAGGCAATGAGAGAACTTGTTAAAAATTTAAATGCAAAAGGAATGGTTAAGTTTTTGGGATATGTTACAGAGGAGCAAAAAATTAATCTTCTTACCAGAACTAAAGCTCTCATATTTCCTGTAAAAGATGAAGATTTTGGGATCGTCCCTGTAGAAGCAAACGCTGCGGGAACTCCAGTTATTGCATATAGCCAAGGAGGTGTACTTGAGACAGTGTCTGAAGAGAATCCTAAGACAGGTATATTCTTTAAAGAATATACTGTAAAGAAATTAGCGAAAATTTTAAAAGAATTTAATTCTCAAGAGTACAATCCAGATAACTGTAGGAAGCAGGCTGATAATTTTGCAGCTGAGATATTTGAGTATAAAATACAAAACTATGTCAAAGATGCTCTACAAGATAATTAAAAGGTTGTTTGATATTCTGTTCTCTCTCTTAATCCTACTACTGAGTTCTCCCCTTTTAATAGGAATTACAGTAGTTATATGGGTTACAGACAGAGGTGAAATTTGGGTAAAGGATCCTTTGAGATTGGAATTGAAAGGGAAGGAATTTAGGATGTATAAGTTTAGAACTATGATTCCTAATGCCCATAATGAGATACTAAATAATCCTAAGTATGCTGAATTAAGAAAGAAGTGGGAGCAAAATGGGAATAAGCTGAAGATAGAGGAAGATAGTAGGATTACTAAAATTGGAAAAATTTTACGCAAGACAGATCTAGATGAACTTCCCCAAGTAATTAATGTCTTAAAAGGGCAGATGTCTTTGGTTGGACCCAGGCCTATGTACAGATATGAAGTGGATACATACTTGGCAAATAATCCTCAAGACAAGAAATATTTAGAAGAGATTTTAAATGTTCACCCAGGTATAACAGGTATATGGCAAGTCTCAGGAAGAAATGAGATCCCCTTTGGTGAGAGATTGAGAATGGATGCGATGTATTGTAATAAACAAAATTTCTTTGGAGATTTTAAAATATTACTTAAAACACCATATATTGTTTTAACTAGGAAAGGTGCCTATGAGTAAAGATATCGTTACTGTAATAAAGTCAGTGAATTATTCAGAAGCAGATAAAATACTTACTGTATTTGGCAGAGAATTAGGGAAGTTTACTCTTTTTGCGAGAAGTATAAGGAAAATAAATAGTAAAAACAGAGGGAATATGCAGACACTTTGTACAAGTAAAGTTTCTTTCTACGAAGGTAGAGGAATGCCTCTGCTTACAGAGTCAGAATTAATTACTCCATTAGATATAGACAAGTTAGAAGTAGAGAATACAAGAAGAACTCTCTTTATGCTTAACAAGTTTTTACAAGAGTATGATCCGTATCCCAAACTTTTTGATGCTCTTCAGAGAGTAATCATTAACAACTTAGATACTAGATCTATGAATAAGCTTAGAGTTAAATTTTTGAAAGAGATGGGATTTTTAACTGACTTCTCATCTTGTATGTATTGTGGGAGTAAGGAAGATTTGGAATATATTAATAGAAAAAGTTTTGCACTAGTTTGTAAAAATTGTTACAGTAAAGGGAATAGTAAACCGTTAGGGAAAGATCCTTACGGTTCTTTAGTTCTAACTGAAATTTTAGATAAATATATTAGGAAAGTGGTAGAAGAAATATAATGAAGATTAAATCTGCCTTAAAATTTATCCTCTTTTTTCTGTCTATTTTTGCACTCATGTTGACCTTCTCTCCACACCGGGAGTCTTTTGCGCAGATAATGATAGAGCAGGAGAGCAAGGATGTAGTTGTAAGTGCAAATATAAATGTAGATCTTTTCTCTCAACTTTCTTTACTGCCTCCTACTGTTGAGGTCAAACAACCTACTACTGTAAGTATCACAGTTATTAATCCTAATGGGACTCCTAGAGCAGGACGGATAGTGCAAATATATGTTCAGGGGGATTCTAGTGGTATTACCATTACTCAGCCTGGTGTAACGGATGTATCAGGAAAAACAACAGCAAGTGTGAGCTCTACACAACCGGGGTCATATATTATTTGTGCTAAGGATACTACAGAGGGTTACGATATAACTATAGAGGACTGTAACACTCTCTATGTAATTCCAGTTCCGCCCCCAACTATGTTACTAGAGCCAGAGTATACCAAAGGTCATGAGAATATCGTTATATGGAATATGAAGGGTAAGGGATCATACAGGTATCTTGTACAAGTAAGTACAGACTCTAATTTCTCGAGCATAAAGGAGGAGAGTACTTGGATATCTAACCTCTCTTACGAATTTACCAATCTACAAAATGGGGTGATGTATTTCTACAGAGTTAAGGCAAGGAACAGCTTCGGAAGTGAAAGTGGTTGGTCTAATGTAGTTTTCTCAGTCCAAGATTCTATGCCACCAGGAGTTGAGTTGGTAAGTATTTCAGATGTAGGAGAGAACAGTAATGTAAGTTGGGATAGAAATTATGTAATTCGTATAAAATATCGAATAACAGATAACGTTGCTATAGATCAAAAAAAATTCTGGTGCATAAGTAATGATGGAGGTAGGCATGATTGTCTGTACAAGGCTATTGAGAATGGAGACTTTTGGGATATACAGATACAGTTTAAATACTTAGAAAAGACAAGCAGTGGGAACCTGTTTGCTCAGTATAGGTTTTGTGCTGAGGCATCAGACAGTGTAACTAATATTAGTAGGAACTGTGAGGCCAAAATAAGTGTTCCTGTAGAGACTCCTGAGGAGGATATCCCCCAACCAATAATACCTAGAGATCCAGTGATAACAAGCATAAAAGAGAGAATAGAAAGGTTTTTTGATGACACACTCTTAAAATTAGAGAGAATCGATCTGCAAGATATAACTATTATCACTGCAGCTTTAAATCTTACTGTCGGAGTAGGACTTTTACTCTCAAATCTTGGTTATTTACCCTACCTCTTTTTACAGTTATTCTTTGCTATTTACACTCTTTTAGGGCTGAGGAAGAAGGGGAATGTGTCAGGGTATGTATATAATTCTTTAACAAAGGAGCCTGTCGAGAGGGCAGTTGTAAAGGTATTTAACGAAGTACATGAGTTAATATGGACTACTGTGACAGATGATCATGGTTATTTTAGAACAATTGAAACAAAGGATGGAGAGTATTATATTACTGTTACTGCTAAAGGTTTTAAATTTCCTTCTAAAGTTATTTTTGGTAAGAGTGATTTCCCTTTGGAGAATGTATATCATGGCGACCCATTCTTAACTAGGGAAGAGAGGATTCCTAACTTCTCTATACCACTGGATCCAGAAGAGTTGAGTGCATCAAAAAGAAATATCGCTATGTTCCTTTCTAGAACTAAATTTGTATGGAGCATTTTACATATCTTCCTCTTTCTCTTCGGCTTAATTTTAAGTATTTATGCTCTGTATGTTACTCCCATTTGGTGGAACTATTTGGTTCTCATCTTGTATATACCAGCATTACTGTCCTTTCTTTCTGCTTTCTTTGGTAGTAAGAATAAGTATGGGATTGTGAGAAGTGGAGATAGAAAGGTTGTTGAGGGTGTGATTGTTGGGTTAACTGAGAAAAGGTTAGGGAAACTCATATCCAAAAGAGTTACAGATAGCTTGGGTAGGTACAGGTTTGTAGTTGGGCAAGGAGAGTATGAATTGTCTGTTTTAAATTCAGATATGAAAATAGAGGATATTGAAAAGGATTCGGAATTACTAATTGAGGAGGAGGGAGGGAAGGTCTTAGCTCCAGATATTACAGTTAGAAAGCTAGAGGACGAGGTTGGTGATGAATTGTTGGAACCACTGGATGAGTTGTAATGAATATATTGAAAAAAACGCTCTCTACTGATATTATCTCTATATACTCTTTGAGGGTGTATAGCTCAACTGGCAGAGCAAGCGGCTCTTAACCGCTAGGTTCAGGGTTCGAATCCCTGTACACTCACCATTCTCTTTTATTCCAAGAAGCTCACAGTTATTATCTCGATACTGCCATGTGTCCCATAGTATGTATTTTATGTTTTTTTTTGGTATAATTAGCATGTTCATTAAAAATTTACACTTTCACTAGATATAAGGAGGAGTTTTAAAATGAAGGAAGTTATCAAGATGCTTGTTTATATGGTTGTTTCGGCGACGGCTGCGATGTTCGTTATAGCCTTCTCAATACCAAAGAACTACCAAGCTGGAGATAGATTCATAGTTCGTAGAGGTGGGGAGATAGAACTTCGCCTGTTAGAGGAAGATCCTGAGGTTCCGGTATTCCTGCAGGCAGTTGGTTCCTCATATTTTCGAATTAAATCCTTGGAGAGTGGTGTACAGTTCACCCCCGTTCCTGCAGAGAAACCTCTTGGGTACTATCGTGATGATTATTTTCTCCTCGCGGATTTTCCAAACTCGAAGGGAATCTTGAAGGTCATTGAAGGCAAAGGAAAGATAGAAGTCAAGATCGATATAGTCATGGAGGACCAGGAGATTGGGATTAGATACGATCAAGATAGAGGATTAAAAATACTAGTTGGCATAGCAGCCTTCGTGGGAGTTATTCTCGTCGTATTTCTCTGTGAAGAGTATATCTAAGAAAGTGTGAATAATGCACAAGGTTAGTAGGATATAAGATAAGGTTTTTTAACTTGAGTATCTACTCATTAAATTATCTTAATATCTCTACTTATAAAATCCTTGTGCAAAGTTCCTTACAAATTCTTATGCATATAGAGGCTAATATTTTTAAAGCCTCTTTTTTTATAATATTCCCTAGTCCCTATAGCAGATATAACAGAGATTTTTTTAAAACCATTATCTTTGGATATCTCTTCGGCTCTCTCTATTAGTCTCTTTCCCAAACCTAAGTGTTGAGATTCTCCTGAACTTTCTCCCTCTATCCCTAAAACTTTTCCATAGACATGAACCTCTCTAATTATTGAACATCCCTTTAACTCTTCTATGAAATGAGTATTTTTGTACTTCTCCTTAGGAAGAGATAACCTTAAAAACCCACATATTTTATCCTTATCTTTCGTATTAAAAGAAAGGAATAGCTCTTTACTTACCGTTGTCTCATACTCTATTTCTTCAAACTGTAGCTGAGCTAACTTTACTCTCTCGCCTCGTATCTCTCTACTCCTAATGTCTTGAATCTTTTTACCCTCCTTTTCCATCTCTTGCTGCACTATCTGCCTTAAATTTGTTGTTCTGTTTCCTGCTACAATTTCATTTGAAGGAATATCTCTGATAATTCTAGTTAATCTACAGTATCTAGGTGTAATGGGGAGTACTTTTTTTAGAAGTTTAATCAACTCCTTCTCTGTATATGGTTTGTATAGACCCTGTTTGTAAAGATTATTTAATTTAGTATTCTCTATTATGGAAGTAGGATATATTTTCAACTCATCAGGACAGTACTTTTTACTCCAAAGTTTTTTGTAATCAGCAATATCCTTCTTTACAGAAGAACCGTAAAGGTTAGGCATCCAGTGGGCATGGATCTTAAAGCCCATACGCCTAAGTAAGCTGAATGCTTTTTGTACATCCTTGTTATCCCTCCCGACCTCATTTTTCTTGAGAATTCTGTTAGACAAAGTTTGAACCCCTATCTGAACTTTAGTAGTACCTACGCTTCGCATTTTAAGAAGCTCTTGCTCTGTTATGAAGTCAGGGCGAGTCTCTAAAACAAGTCCTACATTTCTACAGTAGGCCGATTCATTCCTTTTCTGTTGTTTTTCTAAATCTTCCCAAGTTACTTCTTCCAACGCTCCTTCTTTGGGAGGGATGTAGGTGGTAGAGTTTTTGTTGATATCATTTAGAGCTTGGAAACATTTGTAAATGAAAGATAATTGGTATTGGTCAGTATAAAATGACCATGTCCCCCCTAGGATGATTAGCTCTACTTTCTCAATATTGTGTCCAATATTTTTTAGTGCAACCAATCTATTGTACACCTGAGCATATGGGTCGAATTTATTAGCTAGGGCCCTCTGTGCTCCTGGCTCAGAAGCGATGTAGCTTTTAGGCATGCTGGGATCATTAGGACAGTAAATACAGTTCCCAGGGCAGGGGTATGGTTTTGTTAAAACAGTTACAACAGCAACCCCTGAGTTTGTCCTTGTAGGTTTCATTCTGATTCTTTCTTCAATGGTCTCATTTATTCCTACCTCTCTTTTAAATTCTCTGTATGCAGAAACTAATTCATCTTTAGCATATGTCTGATTGTGGTTTTTGGGATATTTCCTTAATATTTTTTGTAAAGAAGAAGGACTCCAATCTTTTGTTTGGGATATCGCTATTAATATCTCGTATAATGTTCCTTTCTCTTTTTTAAAACTCTCTTCTCTGTTTTTCATTCTATTTGGGATTATTTAGATATTAAAGATTTAGTATCTTCTCTATCTCTTTGTTTTTCCTCTTACTTATTTTCTTCTCGGTTTTTATTTTCTCTACAAAATTCTTTAGCCCCTTAAAATCTTTCTTCATAACTTCTTTCAAATTAGGATTGTACAGTGCTGCTGCAGGATGGTACATTGCGAATATGGGGATTCCAGTAGGATGAGTAAAAGATTGCCCATGAGAGGAAGATATATTTGCATCGGAAATAAATCTGTTTAGGGCATGTCTACCTAGTGTCACTATGACTTTAGGTTGAATGAAAAGTAACTCGCTGTTTAGCCATACCCTACATGCTTTTTTCTCCTTCTCATTGGGCTCTCTGTTGCTAGGGGGTCTGTATTTGACTATGTTGGTCACATATATCTGATCTCTGGTTAGCTCTATATGTTTTAGAAGTTCATCTAAAAATTTACCAGCTGCTCCTACGAAAGGTTTTCCTTGTAGATCCTCATTTCGTCCAGGGGCTTCTCCTATGAAGAGGATTCCAGAGGAGGGTGGTATTATTTCATATACAGGTTGAGTTGATATATTTTTAAGTTCACAGATATTATGTACTGCGTAATACTGATGTAGCTCTTTTAATGATTTGAAATTTGTTTGCATATTTAATTATATCATCGAATCACATCGCACTTTAGCTTTACAAAAGAGAGTAAGTAGAGAGGAGTTATTAGTGCTTAGAATGGAGATGATGAGTATTGTAAGAAGATTTGGTATAATTAGGGTATAAATTGTTAAAGATATCAATATGGGAACAGAGCAATTTGATTATATGAGATACACAGAAGTTGGACGCAAGACAGGTGATTATTTACAAGTAGGAAATTTTGAAAACCTGTCCCTTCCTGAGGTGTTACCTAAGTATACAGGAGAGGGTGAGACATCTTATTCTTTTAAATATGATAATGGGAAGAGAGAGTTTCTAGAAGGAGTTGGCATAGATATTCCTGAAAGTTTTCTAGGTGATAATGGAGAGATTAAAGAAAGAGCTCTGTTTGTAACTATGTTCATTGTAACAGGTCATATATTAGTCTCCGAATCTATTAAAAGAGAGTTGGGAGAGTATGGTGGTGATACTTTTAAGAAGATATTGCAAGAAAGAAATGCGCAATTAGAAGATGCTAGAGTAGATGAGTATAATTATAGGAGAGTACTGCCTGATGGAAGTAGAGTAGAAGATCATTTCAAGAATTTAGGCTTCTCTGCTAATCCCCAAAAGAGAGTAAGTAGAGCAGAGTTAGAGGGAATAGTCAGTTATGTTTTTAGAAGTTTGGCTAAGAGTAAGTAACAGCCAGTAATTTTTTAGACAATCTACTTTCTTCCTGTGGATCCAAATCCTCCTCTGTCATCACTGTCTAATTTGTCTAATTCTTCTATTGAGACTTTCTCTACTGGTAGTATTAACATCTGACAACACCGTGTACCTTTCTCTATTGTTACTTCTTCCTCAGTATAATTCAGGGCAGGGAGCATATATTCATCATTATCTCCACAGAAGTCATAATCGCCGATCCCTATTCCATTAACACAAGTAATTCCCATTTTGTATGTAGAGCTTCTGTTTGCAAGTAGGACAAAATATCCTTTAGGTATTTCTATGGCGATATTAAGGGGTATTAATTTAACTTCTCTTGGTTTGATAGTGGTGTCTTCTCTCGCATAAAGATCTAAGGCAACTGCTCCTTTGCTTTTGTATTCAGGAAGGGGAAGTTCTTTATCAAATCTTTTTATCTTTATATTTACAAGCTGTTTACTCATTTATACTTATTAGGGAAAATGTAAGAAACTACTTTATTTCTCTTTCTTAATATCTAGCAACTTAAGGGTTTTCTCTCTATCTAGTGCACAAAGAAAAGTTGCCAATCTAGGACCCTTGTTTGTAGAGATAAGGAGGTTGTACAGATCTTTGAAGAAAAGCTTCTGTCTTTTTTTAATATCTTTGTTTATCTCCTTTTCTCCTTTCTTTGGTATATCGTACAGTACGGAAGTTAAATCCTCCAGATTAAGATCCTTATGCTCTAGGAGATACTTTCTTAAAGATTCAACCATATCTTTACTCTCCTGGGACATATCAGTAAGATAGGTTGTGTTGATACTCTCTCGCACCTTTATCATTTCTTCAGGGTTGTATTTCTTTAACCAGTACTTTGCTTTCTTAAGTCTGTCATTTATGGAATCTTTGTCATATTCTAGTTCCATCCTATCTAGAAATGAAGATACTTCTTCTCCGCTCCATCTCAGGATATCACCAAAAGCTACTGCTTGTCTGAATGGTATAGCAGGAGGAGATTTGGGGTAGTTTCTATCATACTCGTCATATTGCCTGTATATCTCAGTATCAAAAGCTAATTGAAAACTTTGATGAGGATTCTTTCTCAGATATAGCCACTTAAGTAAATCAGGTTCATATATATTGAGTAATTCGCCTGGAGAGATTGCAAAGCCTGAGGATCCAGACATTTTACTCTCTATCCCTCTTAATCCTACGAATTCATATCCAATGAAGACAGGAGGCTGTATGTCAAAAACCTTTCGTGCTATTTTACTTGATACATCATAGCTACCACCAGGAGAGGCATGATCATGTCCACCAGGTTCAAAGACAACCCCTTCTGCTTTCCATCTCATTGGCCAATCGACTTTCCATTGTAATTTAACATTCTTTGTTTCTCTAAAGTCAATTGTTTCTTCTTTCTTACTCTCATGACAGAAATATGTAATGTTGTAACCTTCGCATTTAAGAACAGTTGTACTATCTTTGCCAGAAAAGGTAGAGTACACAGTAATTGGATAGTATTCCTCTATATATTTTTTTGAGTCAATACCCTTCTCTTTCTTTCCTTTCTCGCTCATAAAGGAGAGTAAAATTTCTGCTATCTCTTCTCTTTTTTCTATGGCTAATAGGATCAAATCATTGTATCTCCCAGATTGGTATTCCTCTGTTTGATAATGGTATTCCATATTAACATTTAAAACTTTCATTGCTTCTTCAAATTCCTTTTGGAAATGTTTAGCATAAGATTCTGCCTTCCCAGTTGGGTCAGGAATAGAGCTTAGGGGCATACCAATATACTTTTCAAAGGAAGCAGGGAGTCCTTTGGGAACTTTTCTAAAACGATCGTAGTCATCCCATGAGAAAAGAAATCTTGTCCTCTTTCCTCTCTTCTCTAATTCTTCTATGACAGGAATAGATGTCATTACATCTCTAAAGTTACCAAAATGAACAGTACCAGATGGACTGATGCCGGCAGCAAAGGTATATATTTCTTCATCGGGGAATTTTTGCAGTATCTTGTCTGCACTCTTAACTTCCCAAGTTTTCCTTTTTTCTTTTTGGTTAAAGTTTTCCATCTTTACTTAGTTTTTCTTTGAAATTATCCTAATCAAAAGGAGAGTCTACAAGATAATTTGTTTCCCTCGCTTTAATTCCACCCCTAGCATTTCAAGATCTTCTTTTGATACTTCTCTAGGAGCTCCAGTCATTATTTCTTTAGCATTTTTCTTTGGGAAGGCATAGACCTCTCGAATATTTTCTATATTAAATAGGAGCATCATTAATCTGTCAAATCCAAAAGCAAATCCTCCGTGTGGGGGAGCTCCATATTCAAAAGCTGAGATCATATGTCCAAATTTTTCTCTTGTTTGCTCCTCTGAGTATCCTACAATCTTAAATGCTTCTATGAAAGTCTTAGGATCATGGTTTCTAATGGAGCCACTTCCTAGTTCATAGCCATTGCAAATTATGTCAAATTGCTCAGCTAGGATATTTTCAGGATCTTCTTTCTTAAGAGAGTTAAGACCACCTTTGGGCATGGAGAAAGGGTTGTGACCAAACTCCCATTTTTCTTCTTTCTCATCCCATTCAAACATTGGGAAGTCAACAATCCATGCAAAAGCTAGTATGTTTGGATCTTTAAGATTCATAATGTCTCCCATCTTTCCCCTTAGTATACCTGCCCATTTTAGGGCTTTGGTATATTCATCTGAGAAGGCAAAAATAGTTTGATTTTCTCTTAGAGAGTAACCACTATCTTCTGCTTTCTTGAGAATTTCTTTCTGTAAATCAGGAGTAAAATATTTGGATATATTCCCAGACAGGGTTTTGCCACTGACTGAAAGAGTAGCCATCCCTTTTGCTCCCTCTTGTATCATTTCTTTAGTTAATTGCTCTACTTCTTTTTTAGAAAATTCTTTGTCTACTAGTATTGCTTTGACAGCTTTAGCATTCTTAAACAGGTCCATATCGGATGCTCTAAACTCATCGGTTAGATCAAAAAGAAACATCTCATATCTCAAATCAGGTTTGTCTATCCCGTACTTTTCTATTATTTCGTTGTATTGGATTCTTGGAAAAGGATATGTCTGAATTTTTTTCTCTGTTAAATTCTCAACTATTTCTTTGAAGTAGGGTTCTGAGAGATCAAAGAGCTCATCTCTTGTTACAAATGAACACTCAGCATCTATTTGGTAAAACTCTCCTGAGTGTCTATCTGCCCTAGGGTCTTCATCTCTAAAACAGGGAGCAATTTGGAAGTATCGATCCATTCCTCCAACCATCAGTAGCTGTTTGTACTGCTGTGGAGCTTGAGGTAGGGCATAGAATTTGCCTGTGTGTATTCTACTAGGGACTAAAAAGTCTCTTGCTCCCTCTGGAGAGCTTACAGTTAATAGTGGAGTTTGTACTTCTACGAAGTTGTTCCTGTCAAACCACTCTCTTGTAGCCATTGTTAGGCGATGTCTTTTTTCTATGATATCTCTAACACTTTTTCTGCGGGTATCTATATATCTGTACTTGTATCTGACATCCTCTGATATTTCACTTTCTTGTTTGTCTAGGGGAAATGGAGGTGTTAAGGATTCATTAAGGATTTTAAGATCTGAAACAGCGACCTCGATATCCCCAGTTTCCATCTTCTCATTTATATCTCCTAGCTCTCTCTCCTTAACAGTACCAACTGCCTCTATTACATATTCAAGCCCTATTTTCTCAGGGATATTTGTATCTTTGCTGTCTAGAACTAATTGTATAGTTCCTGACCAATCTCTTAAATCTATGAAAACAAGGGATCCGTGATTTCGTATTTTTGCAACCCACCCGTTTAATTTCACCTCTTTGTTAACTAGAGTTAGGCACTTTGTAGTGAGTACCCTTTTAGAAAGAGGTTTATGTGTATCACTTAATACTTCTAGATTTTTATTGTTGTTTTTCGCCATCTTAATAGCAAAAATTATATTATATTTACTAGTTTAAATAAAGAGAGTCGCTGTATTATATTGCCACTGAGGAGAGAGTATGCTCAGTCAGAGCTAGCTACTAGCATAGTTCTATATTGCTATTTGATTTTAATCTAGACTACTTCTTTTCTAGAAGATCAATTATCTCTTCTCCTATATCTTCATTAAAGCCTGAGAATGCTTTCCCTTTTATGAATATGATAGGGTAGTATCCATATGTTTCTGAAACTCCTTTACTATTAGGAAGGGTCACTTTATGGGCATTCAGCTGAGATCCAAAATCAGTGTCTGTAACTAGGTGCTCTTCATACCCGATATTGTGTTCTTTTAGGAATTTCAAGAAATCTAAACACATGGATCCCTGTCCATTATGGAACAGTACTAACTCTGAGTCTTCTTCTAATATAATTTCTTCTGTATTTCCTTCGTTTAGGCCTTCAACCTTGCATGGGTTAGTAATATTTTGTTCCTCCTCATATGCTATCTTTGGTCTAATCTTTTCAGGAGTATATGGAGCATTTTTATTTATGGGGATCTGCCACATAGGCATGTTCTTGTCTACTGTTCCCAGGGTGTCTAAATCTACCCACTCAACATCGTAGTTGTCCCAGAATCTGTGCCACATCTCATTCCACCTAGCTTTGTATCCTCCGATATATGTATGTGATACTCCCATGAATTTATCGTTCTCCATTGCTCTTAGATACTGTTTCTCCATATCTTCAGGAGATCCATTTCTTTCGTAGAAGCTGTAATCACAGAAACTTCCATATTTAAATTCGGGTACATCTATGTTTGAAACAGAGATTATTTTCACATCATACTCTTCTGGTTTGTATATGGTAGTTGCTAATTCAGTTGTTCCTCTAGCAGTAATATATTCTATACCTAGTTCTTGTGCTACCTTTATCGTTGTCTCATCTGAGGCCATATATCTAGAGCTTATGACTCTTGGTGTAATATCTAGATATTTCTCGGCTTTAGTTACCATATCTGAAATAATTTCATACTGTTTCTCATACGGCATATCCCAGAAGGGTTCTGGATCATATGACGGAGCTATTTCAATCACCCCTGTCTTAAGTATCTCTTTAATGACTACATGGTTTTTTTCTATGAAGTCTCCATTAATCATGAGGATTCCATGAACATTTCTTTCTTTCATGTCATTTACCATATTTACTAATCCATCTGTTTGTCCAAA
>CAZUDZ010000010.1:0-20533 GCA_964618765.1 uncultured Candidatus Saccharibacteria bacterium
CATCTAAATAGCAATATACCTTTGTATACTTTTCTAAATTAACTCTGAAAATATCTTCTGCTTCAAATTCAAAATCCTTACTTAAAGGAAACTGTAAAGCCTTTCTAGTTCTTGCGATAATTAACATGACGGGAGAAATATCATACCCTGTACCCTTACAACCACTAAGGGAGTGTGCTTTAAAAAGAAGTCGTCCGTCCCCACTACCTAGGTCTACAATATGGTCCTCTTTTTGAGGATTCATCATATCTACAATTTCCGCAAGAACATCCTTTGGTGTCTTAAAGAGGGGGATTAGGAATGCATTAATCATTAAAGTTAAAACAAAACCTCCTGTTAACAAAGCTACTATCATTACAATTCCTAAAGTTATTCCATTAAGCATAGTGGTATAATCGGGTCATAATATTATGTAGTTACATCATAAATGATAGATGGAATTTTGTTAATAGACAAAGAAAAAGATCTTACATCATATGATGTTGTAAGGAAGTTAAAGAGAATATTACCAAAGGGACAGAAAATAGGGCATGGAGGAACTTTAGATCCATTCGCAACAGGGTTACTCATTATGCTTCTAGGGAAAAGTACGAAACAGATGCAAAATATTTTAGGAATGGAAAAAGAGTATTTAGTTCAAGCTGAGTTTGGATATGCTACTGATACACAGGATGTTACTGGAGAGAAAACAAACATTTCGAAAGATCTTAAAAAGATTTCAAAAGAGCAAATACAAAAGACTGTAGAAAAGAATTTCTTAGGAACAGTATTACAAACACCACCTCAGTTTTCTGCGAAAAAGATTAAAGGTAAAAAAGCATATGAATACGCAAGGAAGAAACAGTGGGTTGAATTAGAATCAAAGAAAATAGATGTTAAAAAGTTTGATGTTGTTGATTATGATTGGCCCGTCATATCTTTTAGTGTTGTATGCTCTAGTGGTACATATATTAGGACTTTAATACATGATCTAGGTAGAAAACTAAGGTCATACTCTACAGCAATTAATTTAAAACGAATCAGGATTGGTAAGCAAACTTTAGAAGAGGCAATTGATTCTGAGCATATAGATGAGGGTTTAGATCTTAATTTTTTAAAATCTAAACTTCTTAGTAAGTTAAATTAAAATCAGCATTTAATTAAATGGAAACAAGCATTAAAAAGGGGAAATTGTACGTTGTGGCTACCCCTATTGGCAATCTCTTGGACATTACATTTAGAGCAGTAGATATATTAAAGGAAGTCTCTTTTGTTCTTGCTGAGGATACCAGGGAAAGTAGGAAACTTTTTGATAGATATGATATTGCCACTCAACTAGTATCGTATAGAGATGAAAACCATGATAGAGTTCTAAAGAAAATATTAGAGAAATTAAACTTAGGGTTGGATTTAGCACTAATTTCTGATTCAGGTACTCCCCTTATCTCTGACCCTGGCTTTAAGTTGGTTAGATATTTAAGGGAGAATGAGTATGAAGTAATATCTGTCCCTGGCCCATCTGCATTAATCGCTGCTCTTTCAGTTAGTGGTTTAGCTACAGACAGGTTCCTGTTTTTCGGCTTTCTCCCAAAGAGTGAAACTAGAAGAGAAAAGATCATTACTCTGTACAAGGATTTACACAACACCCTAATCTTCTACGAATCTCCAAAAAGATTGTTGAAATTCCTTGCTACTCTTTTTGATATCTTAGGAGATGTAAATATATTCTTAGCAAAGGATATCTCCAAGTTAAGGGAGGAGTATTTTTACGGAACGATATCTGAGGTTAAAAAGGAATTAAATGCAAGAGATTTTGCACAAAATCCTCATGGAGAATTTGTTTGCATAGTGGAAGCTATTGGTGATTAGTTACCTATCTATTAAGAAAAAGTTCCTCATAATTCTTGTCAGTTTGCTCTTCTAGAGTTTGTGTAGGGATCCCCTTTATCTCTGCTGCAGTTTCTATGATCTCCTTTACATCCGCAGGTTGTGCAAATTTCTCTTTAATCTTTTTGTTCTTTCTGACAGATTGAGGGGGTAGAAATGGTCCATCTGTTTCAAACAGTATTCTATCCACAGGTGTCTTCTTTAATACCTCTCTAATATCTTGACCACTTTTGTATGTAATTATTGCATTAAAACCAATGTAAAAACCCAAATCCAGTATGTCATCTACAAAATCAATATCACCTGTATAGCTGTGAAAACACCCTCTTAGTAAGCCCCTACCCTCTTGAGCGATTAATTTAAGAGTGTCTTTAGCGCAATCATTCTTACCGTTAACATCTCTAGCATGTACACTTAGAGGCAAATTGTTTTCCAAAGCTAGTTGTAAATGTCTCCTAAAAGAATCTTTCTGTATTTCAACTAACTCTTCTCTTTGTACTTCCTTAATTTCTTTGTTTAGGCTCATTTGGTAGTAATCTAGTCCTGTCTCTCCAATAGCTTTAAGATTTGGGGAGTCTAAATTTGCTAAAAGTATTTTCTCAAAAGATTTTAATTCTCTCTCTGCAATTTTAGAGAGATTCTTAAAAGCTCCTCTTTGTATACTGTTTTCTTCATATATAGTTGGATGTAAACCTAGTGCTAGATGGATGGTTTTTTTGTATTGGTTAACGATTTCAGTTGTATCTGTGAAATCAGTACTTTCTGTTGTTTGTGTTAATATATATTTACCTCCTGCAGAAAGAAAGTTGTGTATGATCTTTGGTAGGTTCGATTTTAAGGGCTCCATAGCTAAATGGATATGTGCATCATGCATAGGTAGATTCTAACATATGGGTAATGGGTTGTGTTTGTGTAAATTGTGGTAAAATATATCTTGTTATGGCAAAAATTAAACAAAGGAACTGGTTGCTGATTATAACGGGGTGCTTGGTACTTGCGTCTGGATTGATTCTAATTATGACAGGACGGGGGAATTTAGAGGGCAAGAGTTGTTATTATGATGGTCATGAATATCTACAAAATCAACTGTTACCCAATTACACAGAAGGAAAAGATTGTTACTGCTCTAAGGGAGGTAAGGTTGTATGCGATGAGAGTTTGATGTCGTATGAGGATTTCTCTTCAGAAGGTTTGGGATTTTCATCCTCTTTTAGAAATTTTTTAGAGAAAGAAATGCCAGATCCATTTAAAGTTGCTCTTTCAGGGGTTACTTACCAAGATGGGAAAGTTGAAATTATCCTTGAAAGAGAAGCTCTGTGTGGGGAATTAGGTGAACCTCCTGTTCAAACAGCAATCTACAAGAAGGAAGATGAAGGTTTAACATTAACTACGATAACTAACACAGATGAGAATTTGTATAACAGGGTGTGTTCTATTGGGAATATTTTTGTTGTTGAGAACTTAGATTTATCACAGAAGGAAGATTACTCCATCTATTACCAAGATGACAGAGGACGGATGTTTAATCTTAATGTTTGTTTCGTAAATGGTAAGTTATATGGACAAGAGGATGTATTTAAAGATTCTCAGGAGGAGAAACTTTGTACTTGTGTAGGTCCTGATTTAGAGTGTGTCGATCTCTAAAGGTTTAAAAGAGTCCTGCATACACTCCGATTATGCATGTGAATATTGTAAAAAGCCAAAATCTCATGGTAACTTTGTACTGAGGCCATCCATTAGCTTGGAAATGATGGTGTATCGGGGCTATTTTAAATACTCTCTTCTTGAAGAACTTCATGCTTATGATCTGTATCGCACTAGATGCTAATATTATCCAAGGGATTGAGGTCATGAGGAGATATGGTAACAGATTATTAGTTATTATAGCTACAAAGAACATTGCAAAACCTAAAGGCATAGCTCCTGGACCACCATTCCAAAATCTTGCAGGAGGGATATTGAAATACAGATCTACTACCTGTACTCCAAGTATTATTGCCAATATTGGTACAAACTCAAATTGACCCTGTATCGTAAGTAGAATCATTAGGGCAATATTAATACATGTAAATATCCCTATCATTAACCCATCTGCTCCGTCGGTTAGTTCTGCAGAGTATATTGCGAACTGTCCAAAAATCCCGACAATAGCCACGGTTATTGGGGTTATGTTTATAACGAGAAGGTCTAAGATATTAAGAGCTGTGAATGCTCCTGTTTTATACAGCAGATACATCACTCCCATATTCATTATTATTGCAAATGTTAACTTCCCTAGTCGCCATTCAAATGTTTCTTGGAAAGCTTTCATCTTTTCATTATGCTTAAAACTATTGGTAAATATTGCTACATCTATGAACCCCCAGAAACCAAATAGGGAAAAACCAATGAGAAAAACTTTAACCACAGGAGTTATTGGTACAAGGAGAGCCACTAATACGGGAACAACAACCCATATGAGAATTCCTCCCATGTTAGGGGTTCCATTCGTAAGAGTGCTGTTCATAATCCTCATAAACAAAGTATTATCTCCATCTCCTGCTCCTATTTTAGATTTCTTAATACCACTGACCTGATTAAACTTATACAGGAAAGAAATCATTATGGGGGCAAATATTATTGAAACAATAGTGGCAATAAAAAGAGACTGTAGACTAGATTGAAGTACTTCTATCATTTGTTTTAACTTTATTAAATTTAAGAAGGCTATTTATACTCTGTAAGTATTATCTCAATTTTGCTTCTTTATTTCCATATCATCTGCAATGGAAAGAAATATGTCTCTCCAAACAGGGACTGTTGTTAAACTTGCGAAGGCCTGAGTTTTGGGTTCCTCTAACTTAACTAGCATAATCATTTTAGGATCATCTGCAGGAGCAAAGCCAACTACTGTATCGTTAGTTAATCTTTCGTCGTACTCTGTTCCTCCCTCTCTAGCAATTTGAGCTGTACCTGTCTTTGCTGCTAAATCATACTTTTTAAGAGGGGCTCCTAAAGAGGTTAGTGAATTTTCTTTTACAGCTTTAATCATGGCATCTTTTACAATTTGGGCAGTTTCTTTAGATACTGGATTAGAGAGAACCTGTGGTTCAATCTTTATGGATTCTTTCTCATCACTAATCTTAGATATTATGTATGGTCTCATTCTCACACCATCGTTTGCAAATGTGCTGAGGGCAGAAATTAGTTGTAGTGGTGTCGCAGAGATACCTCCCTGTCCATAGGATGTTGTAATGACATCTAGCTTAGTCCATGTTTCTTTTGGTCGAAGATGGCTTGTCCCTTCCTCTTGTAATCCTATCCCCATAAATCCACCAATACCAAACTCTTTAAGGGAAGAGTAGAACTCGTTAAAATCTGTATCTAGAGCAATTAATGCAGTACATGGGTTGTTTGAAGTTCTAAATATCCCAGCAATATCTACCTTTCCAGCTGGTAGTCTGTTCCAAGTGCTTATTCTTTGACCTTTTAAATCCGCATATCCAGTTACTTCATACAAATCCAAGTAACCCTTCGTATCATTACAAATATGGTCTTTGTCTATCACACCTGTTTCAAGAGCGATTCCTAGTGTTATTGGTTTTTGTACGGAGCCATACTCATATACATCCGAAATTGCTCTGTTTCTTAAAATCCACGGCTCCGAGGTTCTCCAGTACTCATTGGGATCGTAGGTTGGGTAATTAGCCATCGCAATTATTGCACCTGTCTTGGGATCCATTATTATTACAGAACCACTTTTAGCTCTGGTTTCTCTTACGCCCTTCTCTAGTTCAATTTCTACTTTGTTTTGTATACTAGGAACAATAGTTAACTGGAAATCTTTCCCATCTCTTGGTAGTATTGGTTCATATTCTGCTGTTAATATGACATTTCCTGCAGAGTCTTTCTCCTCGTATGAATAACCCTGCCTACCTGTAATATCTCCGTAGTAGTATCCCTGTATTCCGTACTGTCCTACTAGGTCACCATACTCATTTCTCCCTATAAACCCAAGTACATGGGCAGCTAGCTGGTTGTTGGGATAGGTTCTTTTTTCTTCGTTCTCAAAATAGAGACCAAACCCTGCTGTTTTAGGACCAAATATTTCAGCTTGTTCTAAAGCTTTCTTCTTTTCTGTTGAGACCTCTTTTAGAAGGGAGGTATACACGAAATCATCGGATATTTGAGACTCTATTTGTGCTTTCTCAATCCCAAGGATGGAAGAGACTTCACTTACAAACCTATCTTTGTTGTCAAAGAATAACTTTCTTTCATCTTCATCATTGCTTAAAGTTGCATAGATATTCCATACAGGTTCATCTACTGCAAGTACAGTATTATCAGAAGCAGTAATTACTCCCCTAGGGGCTACTTGTGTTCTATTTGTTTGATACTGACTTTGTGCCATATTTTGAAATTTATCTGCAAAAAGAATTTGCCATCTAAAAATCTGAAGTATGACAATGAAAGCTAGGAAAGATATTGAGTAGCCTATTATTGATAGGTTGGAAGTTTTTGTTTTACTTTTTATTCTAGAAGATTTACCTTTCTTGCTTTGTGTAGAATAAAGGTGGTTTAGCTTAGACATTGTTATGGTCTCTCGGCAATAATACTACTGTCCTCTATATATATGATACTTTTGCCTGAAGATGAAGTAATATTTAATTTCTCCTTTGCAAGCTGTTTTATTACCATTATGGAATTAGTTTTAGCGATCTGTTCTCCCATCGATCGGTTCTCTTCTATGAGGTAATTCTTTTCGCTGTTTAAACTTTGAAGCTCAATTCCTAAAGGGCTTAAGATGGAGCTAATGACAAGTTGGGAGAGTGTGAAGAGAAGTAAGGCTGAAAGAAAGACAGTTAAGGATATGTTACTTCTTTTTCTGTTTTCCTCTCTTCGGTTCATTTGTATGGGCAATTATGTTATTTATTCTTAATTACTGTTCTTAACTTGGCGGAAGCGGATCTAGGGTTGTGCTTTTTTTCGTCATCGGTTGGGGCAATTTGACTTTTAAAAAGCACCTCCCCTTCTCCGCTTCCCTGTTTTTCTAAAAAATAGTTTTTAACTATTCGATCTTCTAGGGAGTGGAAGGATATTACAGATATTCTTCCTCCTTCTTGTAAGATCTCAAACGACCTTTCTAAACCAGTCCTTAGGTTGTTTAACTCATCGTTTACCACGATTCGCAGAGCCTGAAAGACTCTGCGAGAAGGGTTCTTAATTGAGTTTACCGGTACGACTTTGTAAATAAGTCGTGTGAGATCTCCCACAGTTTTGATATTAGAGATATTTTCCTTTATTACTTTTGCAATACGGTTAGAATATTTCTCCTCTCCGTATGTTCTAAATAATCGAGTAAGTTCTTTCTCTGGTAGTGCGTTTAATAAATCAAATGCACTTACTCCTAGTTCTTGATCCATCCTCATATCTAATGATTCTGTAGGTTCATTGTAACTAAAACCCCTATTATGGGACTCCTCTAGCTGTCTGGAAGATAAACCTAGATCCATGAGTATACCCATTGGTCTTCTTGTAATATCTTTGGTTAACTCTTGGATATTTTTAAAATTCCCCTTCCTAATAGCCCAGTTTTCTTTTCTAGATTCTTCCTCGTAATACCTTTTTACAAAATCTATGGCATTTTGATCATGATCTAGACTGAGTAGTAATCCCTTTGGAGAAAGTTTGTTAAGAATTTCAATACTATGACCTCCATCGCCTAGTGTGCAATCAATGTAAAAACTATCTGGATCAATATTTAATGATTCTATGCTTTCTTTTAGGAGAACTGGAATGTGAATCTTATGCATCTTTCTTGCCACTCATTTTACTAATCTCTTGTGCTATCTCTTCTCCATGTTCTTTAAGATATTCAGTCCTCTCTCTCCATTTCTCTTTGTCCCAGATCTCTACCCAGTTAATTAAGCCTATGAAGACAACTTCATTTTTAATCTGTGCGTGGTCTAGTAAGCTTTCTGGTATGACAAATCTACCTTGCATATCTAAAGAAATCTCTTTTGCTCCTCCTACTAGGAATCTACTTGTATCTCTAACATCTTTATTTATAAAAGAGCCATCTATTACCTCTGTCGCTACTTTCTTCCATAATTCTTCATTTACTACTATTAGGGCCTGTTCATATCCTCTTGTCAGAATTAGGTTTTCACCTAACTGGTCCCTAAATTTTTTTGGAAGTGATACTCTTTTCTTTTCTCCTAATTTGCTTCTGTATTCTCCTATTAACATATTTTTACTATATCACCTTTCACCACCTTTTACCACTTCGTGCCACTAATTTAACATTTCATATCTAGTGGGTCAAGTAAATACAACTACAGGCTGGAATATAACTCTCTAGGATAGTATAAAGCTCTTTTAAAATAACAAATTGAATGAAATACCTAAAAAATGTGCTCCAACCGATAGCGAATTATTATTGCAAATATTCTTAATAACTAATATATTAGGATAGTAAGTTTTAGATAAATAAATTAATATTTCTGTCTTAATGAAAGTATTTTTGAAAGATATAGTAGAAAGATTCCCAGAGTTTGATATTAGAAATTACAGAGAGGATGTATTTTTTGTAGGTTTTAGTCATGATTCTAGGAGTATAAAGAAGAATGAGATCTTTGTTCCAATAGTTGGAGAGAAATTTGATGGGCATGATTACATCCTTCAGGCTTTTGAGGGAGGTGCTTCTGTATCCCTGTGTGAGAAGGGAAAGTATGATGAGGATGATATGAATATTAATGAGCCCATTATTCTAGTGGATAGTATTGAGGAGGGATTAATGAAGATATTAAATTATGCTATCTCCCCCATTACTGCTCCTGTAGTTGCAATAACAGGAAGTACTGGGAAAACAGTTACTAAGAATATGCTTGTTACTATCTTAAAGAATCATATGAAGGTTCTGTATGGGGAAAAGTCTAATACTGTTTGGGGTAATGCTGTAATATTAAGCCAATATACAGATCAAGATGCTGTAGTTTTGGAGTGTGGGATGGACAGGAAAGGTGAAATAGCTTGGCATGTTAACTCTGTTGATCCTGATTTAGGAGTTCTGTTAAATGTTGGAGATGTACATGGAGAGAATGTAGGAAGTATAGAGGAGATATATGAGGAGAAAAAGGACCTTGCAGACTATATGGAGAAGACAGGTAAACCACTTGTTTTAAATATCGATGATGAGAAGCTTTCTAGGATTAAGAATTCCTACAGGGAGGATGCAGAGATCATAACATTTGGGAAAGAGAAGAGAGCTGATTCCCAAATAATTACTCCTCAAGTAGATAATCTTGGAACACATTTCTCTTTTAAATATTATGACAACACGATGGATGTTCATCTTAAGGTATTTGGAGAGGGATATGCTTACAATGCCATGGCGGCAATAATTACAGCCAATAGATTAGGAGTGGGAATAGATAACTGTATTAAAGGTGTTGAACTGTTTGAGAATAGTGATGGGAGGTTTGAGAAGTTAGAATACAAGAATAATATAACGATAGTAAATGATGCGTATAATGCTAATCCTACTTCCATGGAAATGTCTCTGGAAACTTTCGACCATCTGTATAAGGCTCCTGCTTACTACAGAATAGCTGTTCTTGGTGATATGAAGGAACTAGGAAAGGTGTCTGAGAGGAAGCATAAGGATTTGGGAGAAAAAGTAGCTAAGTATAATTTTGATGAAGTTTACTATGTGGGAGATATGTTTACTCTGTTTGGTCTTGGAGAGCAGATGGAATCTGCAGATGAGGTTGCTGCTAAGTTAAATGTAAGGTTAGAATCTTTGGTTGGCAGGAAGGTTGTGATACTGTTGAAGGCAAGTAACAGTATAAGGTTGTATTTAATCCCAGATTTTCTTAAAAAATTAGGAATAATTTAGATATATATTAATCTAATTTACCCATTCTAAATCTGCTCCTAATGTATTTAGATTTTCTATGAAATTTGGATGTGCTCTCTTTATACTATCAGCATTTCTAATTGTACTTTCTCCTTCTATTGTAAGTGCCAATCATCAGGAGTGCTACTGTTGCCCTTATAATATTAGGAGAATCAACAGAAGCTGGTTTGAGAGGTTTGTTACCATATGTAATTATTCTGTGAGGATCGCACATTACAATATGGGCTCCAAATTTAATCATTTCCGGTATCCAGAAAAACCCACCTTCATACAGTTTGTTCCAAAACATCATAGAACCTTCCGATTTTATGGCAAGAGCGATCATTAATGGCATTAAATCAGAAGGGAAATATGGCCAAGGAGCGGCTTCTAATTTGGGTAACATATTCTTAGTATAAGGTTGGGCTATTTTAAGCTCTTCTTGTTGGCTAACTATGGCTGTCTTCTCATCATATTTGATATCAACATTAAACTTTTTAAAAGTTTTTTGTATTAATAGGAAATGCTCAGGCTCTGCTTTCTTTACACTAATCTGTCCTCCTGTCATTGCTCCTAGTGCAAGCAAGGTAGTAATCTCATGGTGATCTGAACTGATAGTGAAATCACTTCCATGTAACTGCTTTACACCAGTAATTGAAATTTTAGAAGTCCCTACTCCTTGAATCTTTGCCCCCATACTTAAAAGTAATTGACATAAATCTTGTACATGAGGTTCAGATGCTGCATTTACCATAACGGATTCTCCTCTGGCGAGAGTCGCAGCCATTATGAAGTTTTCAGTAGTGGTAACACTCATGTAGTCTTGCCAAAGAAATTTCCCTTTCAATCCGTTTGGAGCTTTTATTTTAAGACTTCCATTTGTATCTATTTGGGCACCGAGCTCTTCCAATACTTCCAGATGTGGATCCAACTCTCTTATACCCAAAGAACAACCCCCTATTTCTTCCTTAACCTCTATATCTCCCATTCTTGTGACAAGAGGGCCAAGTAAAAGTACTGCTCCCCTCATACCCAGGGGAAAACCATTTTCCCCAAAATCATGATGGAATCCTGAGTTATCTACTGTTATGACAGAGCTTTCTTTGTCCCAATCAATCTTGGAGCCCATTGAGATTAGTAATTCTACCAGTTTATTTACATCGACTAGATCAGGGAAGTTCCTAATGGTAACAGTTTCATTTGTTAACAGTGTTGCACAGAGTGCAGGTAGAGCTGAATTTTTATTTCCAGCTGGAGTTAACTGACCACTTAATTTGTTACCCCCTCGTACAAGAAGATCTGACATATTTCTTTTATTAATATTTTAGATACAGTTTTTATACAGAATTTTAAAGACCAATATTTTGCAGTATAATTTTGTGAGCATCTTTTAAGAAAACTTTGTCAATTTCCTGAGTATCAAAGTTTTTAGGTTTTTCGTAGAACCTCTTTATCTTAAGAGCAAGATTCTCTGGAGTAAGCTCACCTTGAGGAACAATTTCTGCCAATCCAAGCTCTTTCAAAACCAAAGCATTTTTTTCTTGCTCGTTATGTGTAACCCATGGAATAGGAATGAAGATTGAGGGGATTTTTAGGACTCCCATCTCATACACACTATTTGCTCCAGCTCTCCCTACAAAAAGATCTATATTGTTAAGAAGGAAACCTATTTCTTTCTCTCTCACATATTTAACTGGTAGGAATCTTTTAGCTAAGTTTTTACTAAGTTTCTCTTTCTCTTTGTTTAAAACTTGGTAATCCTTAAAGGTTTGATTATCTCCTGTTTGTAATATTATTTGAAAATCTTGTAAGAGTATAAGGAGAGCATCTTTAACCGTTATATTAAGAATGTGGGAACCTAATCCCCCTCCAGAGATATATATGATCGGAAATTCTTCTTGGTTTACTAACATATTCTTGACTGAATCTACAATATTACCTGTCTCACTTTTGTTAAGTATCTCAGGCCTAAGAAGGTTTCCTGTATGCACAGTTTTGCCTTTTGGGAAGTATTCTTTAGAGGATGGAAATGTGAGAAAGATCTTGTCTGCACATCTGCCAATTATTCTGTTAGAAAGACCTGCAGCAGCAGTTTGCTCATGGAGATATATTTTAGCTTTAAGGAGTTTTGCTACAAGACACACGGGAACAGAAATAAACCCACCTGTAGATATTACTACGTCTGGTTTAAATGTTCTTAATATTTTGTAAGAATCCCAGAAACCTAGAAGGACTCTAAATAGTAAATATACTGCTTTAAGAGAAAATTTTCTCTGCAATTTTCCTGCCCTTATGTATGCTTGGTTGAATGTCTCATTGGAGAATACTTTTTTTTCAATGGAATTACCTGGTTTCTCATCCATCATACCTAAATCTCCTCCTATGTATATAAAGGTTTGGTTTGTGAGTGTATATTTCTCTTTAAGTGCACTTATCATAGTAGATGCGGCTGATACATGACCTCCAGATCCTCCCCCTGTAACTACTATCTTTACGGGTAATTTATTTTTAATCTTCTCCTTATCGTCCATTATTTCTGTTTGAGTATTTACTTATATTAAGTAGTATAGCAATTCCGAATAGAGATACGATAGTAGTAGATCCTCCATACGAAAGGAATGGATTCGGAATTCCTGTTAAGGGAATTAACCCAATATTAGCTGCCATATTCATAAGGGCTTGTAATACAAGCCAGATAGTAATCCCAGAGGCAAGGAGAGTTCCCTGTTTGTCAGGAGCATTTTTAGCAATTTTAAGTCCTCTCCAAAGAAAGAGCATCCAGGAAAGTATTATTACAGTTCCACCTAGTAATCCTAGTTCCTCTAGGATTACAGCAAAAAGAGAATCAGTGAAAGCTGTGTTTTCAACAAGGTACCCAAATCTCTGTCTTGATTGTCCAAAACCTTTGCCGAGAAAACCTCCTGAGCCTATCCCTATCAGAATTTGTTGCATTTGATATCCACTTCCTCTTGGATCTGCAACTTCACCAGTTAGTAGAAGAGTAAAGAAGGTTTGTATTCTTTTAAGACGGTAAGGTTCTAATATCGCAGCAAGAATTGTTATCGGAATAGCTAAGATAATTACAGAGAGAGAACCTAATGTATGCGCCTTGCTCTCTCCTGCCATTAGAAACATTGCAAAAGAGGTAACACCAATTATTATGGTAGTTCCGAGATCTGGTTCTAGAATAATTAGTATAGCTATTACTCCCAGTATTGAGAGGAATTGAAACAACTCTTTTAGGAAGCCTTCTTTTATGGCACTTTGAACGTCTTTGTAAGCATACTCTTTTTTTGCAAGCCATGAAGAGAGATACATTATGAGAGCAATCTTTGCGAATTCCGCTGGTTGTATATCTATTGGTCCTACAGTTAGCCATCTTTTAGCTCCATTTATCTCTTTGGCAAAAATTAGTGTTGCAACAAGAAGAATGATTGTAAAAATGAGGGCTGGGAAGGAGAGTTTAAGAAATTTCCTGTAGTCCCAAAGATATATTATTACTGCAAGAACACTCCCTATGGTTAACCATATTATTTGTTGTTTAAGAAAATAGAATTGGTCATTAAATGCAGTAGTTGCTTTGTATACACTTGCATCAAATATCATTATAGCTCCAAAGATAGCCATAATAATTGTAAAATAAAGTATCACCTTGTCAGGTTTGTATCTTGTGAATTGTTTCCTGTTTTTGTCTCTACTTTTGTTAACTCTCGACATAATACGACTATTAATATACTATACTAGCATATGGATAGAAAGGTAAGGGATAGTTCAGGTGGTTATCTTTTTGTTGTGGGTGGTCCTGGGGGTTCGGGTTGTTCTGTTATCTCCCAAATGTTAGCTGAGCATTTTGATTTAGAACTGATATATGCAGGTAGCTTTTTTAGAGATGCTGTGAAAAAAAGAGGCTATGATTATTTTGAAGATTTTTACAAACAGAATAATAAGGATTTATTACTTGAACTAGATGAAGAGGTTGACAAGAGATTGGTTTGTGAGTCTAAAAGAGAAAATATTTTAATGGACTCAAAGGCTTTCGCTGGGATCTCCCATATTAAAGATATTCCTTGTACTGTAAAGATCTGGGTAACTGCATCTTTACATACTCGCTCTGTTCGACATCTTGGGAAAAGAGATATGAAAAATGGTTTTAAAAAATTTCTTCAGTATTTTGTCGAAAGAAAGAATTTAAAGAAAAGGTGGAGAATGGACAGGAAGAGATATTTTAAGTTGTATGGTTTAGATTACAGTAAACCTGAACTATACAATGACATAGTAGTAGATTCATCTAATATGGATGAGTTTGAGACATTTAATTTAATTTTAAAGAAGATAAATGATGGAGGATACCTTGAAAGAAAAGGAAGTATTTCTTAATACGGAAAAGTTAGGCTATGATGTAAGAGATCTTCCTCCAGAGGATTTGGATAGTAGATGGTTAAGATGGAAATGTTTGGTATGTGGTTATGTCTATGAAGGAGCTACTAGATTAAAGGTGTGTCCTAAGTGTGGGAATGAAGATCCCGACAAATTTGAGGATGTGGATTAGGGTAGTTTTACTGTATTTCTGTTTTTTGATATTCCTCTTCTTTGATTCTAAGTAAGAAGCGTTGAATCTCGTAGTATACTAGGAGGACTAAAATCTATATATCATGGGAAAGAGATTGAGCTTGGGGGTTTGTAAGATTGTATATGGCTAAATAGCACATAATTAATCTTCCCCAAGCTCTGCACATAGAACTGCTTATCCTTGTTTTGAATAATTTTCGACTGTATCTGCAATAGCTGCAATATGGAGAAGAATTACATTAGTAGAGCTCCAGAGCAGAAAGATCCAAAAGGATCTCTTCCAAGAAGGAAGTCTGTAGACAGCCTCTACGTTTGTATCTTCAAATACAACCTCTCCAGCATAATCAGAAAATCTTATTGCTTCTATTTCTTTGTTTCTTCTAATCGTCCAACATCCCTCTGTATTCTTGTTTAGGAGAATACGATAGATACCATCTTCGGCTCTAGTTGGACGATGTACACGATTGTCTTGCACAATTTCAAAATCATTTAGTGCAAGAATTTCCAAAGTTCGTGTCTGTGAAGTGGTGGGAAGAAAACAGAATTTACTTTCTGTCTTTGGGTCTGGGATTGACACCTCGAAATCCCGTCCCCTGACCCTCTCTGTTACCTTCGGAGTAAGTGCTCCATCTGTTACCGGGAGGTAAAGCAGATAGATATTCGCTAGAGTGGTCACTATGGCAAGAAGTAAGATAACTATTTTCCACATAATTTTCCACATAATATTCCTATCCTTTCTTCTCTTCTATTGGAAAAAGCAGTTGTTAATGTGCAGTAATAATTATATCAAAAAACAGTGTGAAATACTATAGGGTGGTTGCTGTTGTGTGTTCTCTAGAGTTAATTGTGGAAATTGGAAAAAGTATGCTCTGTAAAAGGATAGAATGATAACAAAGGTCATGTTAAGTTAGCAGATAGAGAATGCCGGGAGAGGGAATCGAACCCTCACTCTATTGCTAGAACGGGATTTTAAGTCCCGCGCGTCTGCCTCTTCCGCCATCCCGGCTAATGATTAGCTATTTTAGTCTAAATGGTAATAATTTTCAATTAGTATAATCAAAAGGTGACGACGGGAGTCGAACCCGTGATAGTGGTTTTGCAGACCACGGCCTTAACCAACTTGGCTACGTCACCGTTACTGGTCCAATATATCTTTAATAGTGACTATCTCCAAAATTATGTCACTATCCTTATGTTTTATTGAACTACCACTAATAATAGCAACTTTGTCTGTTAAATCCAACTCCCCATGTGTATATATGGTTTGTATGGCAAGATTAACTCCATCATCTCTATCATCGGGAAGGTTATTTATATGATATGTCTTTACTCCTCTAAAGATTAGATCCTGTCTAATTCTTTTTAAGGAAGAATTTATCGACCATACTGGTACATTAGGTCTGTGTCTACTGATACTTCCTATTGTGTTTTGTTGGTTAGACAGTACAACTATCCCTTTTAGAGGAATACTCTCTGAGAGTAGACACACACTCTTACATATCTCGTCTACCTCTGAAGGAGATGAGGTTTTACCATAAATGGTGGTAAGTTGCATAACTTTCTCTGTATTTAAAGCTATCTGATTCATAGTCTGAACAGATGCAACTGGATTCTCTCCGGTTGAAGTCTCAGCAGAAAGCATTACCGCATCTGTACCGTCCATCACAGAATTAGCTACATCGGATACTTCTGCTCTTGTGGGTTGTTTATTACTTCGCATAGATTCAAGCATTTGGGTTGCTACTATAACAGGCTTACCTACAGCTCTACACTTAAATATCATCTGTTTTTGTAATATTGGAATACTCTCAAGAGGAGTCTCTACACCCAAATCACCTCTAGCAATCATAATACCATCTGCTTGTTGAAGTATTTCATCGAAATTGTCTAACCCTTGTTGGTTTTCTATCTTTGCAATTATTTTAATACCTGAATCTTTGATCAATTCTTTTGCATAGAGAATATCTTGTGCATTTCTAACAAACGATATGCAGACAAAATCAAGATTATTATCTATAGCGTTCTGTATGTTTCTCTCATCATGTTCTGTGAATATCGGGAAATTGAGATTTATATCAGGAATATTGACAGTCTTATTTGGCTTTAGAATACCAGGCTGAATGACATCACATATGATCTCGTAACCCCTTATTTCTCTAACACTTAACCTTATTGTCCCATCATCTAGCAAAATCTTACTGTTTCGAGTTACATCCTGATGAAGATCAGGGTAAGATACTTTTATACTATTTGGGATATCTTGGTTTGAAGAAGAAAGAGAAACAAAGTCTTTTATCTCAATCTCTTTTTCTACTCCTACAACTCTTATTTTAGCTCCCTGAGTATCTAACATGATGGCGATTCTTGGAGATATCTCTCGTATACTTTTGGATACTCTCTCAATTTCCTCTTTATCTGCAAAAGAAGCATTAATGCGTGCTATCTGCATACCATTTTTAAACATATCCTTTAGAATATTTTCATCCCAAGATGATGGGCCTATTGTTGCGATTATTTTTGTCTTAGCAATATCTTTCATATGGGCAGGTATATATGACAAAAGTATAGCACAAAGAAGTTAGCAACACAGGTCTCATAGTATATGTATTTGAAGAAAAAGTAAAAAGTATATGGTATATTATTGAAATGAAAAAGACATTAAAATCAATATTGGTATATGCATTGATACTGTTTTTTGTTTTCAGTGTATTTAAACAGGCAGTAATGCTGCCCGAAAACTCAACATACCTTGCTTTGACAATTCTGATCTTGAGTTTAACTGTTATGATCTCTTGTCCGTTACTCACTTTCTTGACTGTGAAGTGTAAATTTCCAACCTTCTTTCTTATGTCTACCCTACTTCTCACTGGTATCTTGTATCTACTTAAACTATTTATGGTAGGTTTCTATGTAGAACCATATTTATTTGAAGGATTGGATTTAGGGAGTGTTCATCTGTCTACTGTTGAGCTTATTCCCATTATTTCAATAGTACTGTTCTCTGTTGTAACTTCCCTACTCTGTTCTGTATACAGGGAATTAGATGATTAAATTATGTGAAGTATGTTTACTGATCCTTATTTCATTATTAAAATTTGTACGATTTAGTGTATAATACGGTATGGATAACTTAACAAAAACTCTTTTGATATCACAAGTAGTTGTTTGTTCTATCCTTGTTGTGAGCATTCTCCTTCAGAACCGAGCAGAGGGTCTAGGTAAAATGTTTGGTGGAGGTGGAGAGGTTTTTAGAACTAAGAGAGGATTAGAGAAGTTTCTCTACTATTTTACAATCTTCCTTATCATCATTGTGATTTTCCTTTCTCTAGCTATTCTTAAGTATGCAAGTTAAAAAGGTGAGAGAAAAAAGCATGAAGAAAGAAAGTAGTAAGGTCTCAATGAAAGAGGCTCTTTCTGATTTGGGTGGGAATAAGAAGCAAAAAGGAGAGGTTAAGAAAAGCAGAGATTTCCGAGAGTATTGGTGGAACTATCCTGCTTTTCTCTCAAAGCTTTTCCGTAGATGGATTCCCTTTAGCTATATTACTCTTTTTGTTTTTGTTGGAGTTATCTTAGCTTTGTTTTTACAATCTGAAGTTGTAGCTAGGATTCTTGCGGATAGTGGCAAGAAAGATACTTTCACTGAGGGTTCTGTGGGAGCAATCTCAACATTTAATCCGTTATTTGTATCTGTTAATTATGTAGACAAGGCTGTTCAGGAGTTAGTTTTTGACAGATTCATATATATTGATAGTAGTGATACCCCTAAGCCAGGAGTTGCGAAAGAGTGGAAGAGTTCAGATGATAATTTGTCATATGAGTTTGAGATAAGGGATGACATATATTGGCAAGATGGGACAAAGCTAACTTTAGATGATGTTTTGTTTACTTTTAATACAGCAAAAGCTTTGGCACAGGAGCATGGATTTGATTCGGTTGGTGTTTCTCTGGTTGGAGTTGAAATCGAGAAGGTTGGAGGAAATAAATTAGTATTTACATTAGAACAACCAAACCCTACCTTTTTTGAAGCTATTTCTCTCTTTATTGTTCCTAAGCATGTATTAGGGAATGAGAAAGTCGAAGAGCTACCCTTTAATATGTTTGCAAGATATCCTGTTGGAAGTGGACGCTACAGGGTTACTAGAACTGAACAGAATTCAGTCTATTTGACACAAAATGAGTATGATGATTATGATTCAGATGTTAAGAATATTGTGTTTAAAGTGTATGCAGACCAAGAAGGGTTAGAGATGTCGTTTAGAATAGGGAATCTAGATGCTATTGGCGGATGGGATTTAGAGTTACTAGGTTTTACGAAGGAGTATAGTAATTTACAGGAATTTAAAAAGGTAGAGAATTACAGAACCAAGTTAATCTTTTTTAATATCAGGAAAGAGGCTTTTGAGGAGAAAGATGTTCGTATTGGATTAAACTATATAGTTGACAGGGAAAGGTTAATAGAGGAGACAAATTTGGGTGCATCTGTTAAAAGTGGTCCTTTCTCTAGGGGCTCTTGGGCATTTAGTGAGGATGCTGAGTCTTACGATTATAATCCTGAGAAGGCAAGGGAGTATTTTGAGTCTTTTGGTTATGTGAAGAATGAGGAGAGTGGATATTTTGAATCTCAGGACAAGATACTTTCTTTTACCTTAAGTTATTTTGACAGTGTAACTAATGAGAGAGTGGTCTCTGTCCTAAAGGAGATGCTTAAAGAGGAGGGTATAGTTCTTAAGAGTGAGAAACTTTCTTACAATCAAATAACTCAGGAGATAATTGCAACTAGAGATTTTAATATGCTTCTTTATGAAATAGAGACAACTATGGATCCTGATCAGTATAATTTGTGGCACTCTTTGAAGTCTAATTATCCTGATTTAAATATTTCTGGCTATAGTTATGAGAGAGTAGATATTCTTCTTGAGGATGCTAGGAAGTCTTTAGATAAGGATGTTAGGAAAGAGAAATATAGTCTTTTCCAAAGGTATTTGATGGCAGATCCCCCTGTTGTCTTTCTGTATAACCCTACCTTTTTCTACTATGTTAAAGATTCAATTAAGGGGATAGATTTAAGTGATATTAGCTTCTCTTATCAAAGATTTAACAATATCCAGGATTGGAGCATAGAGTAAGTATTCGTATTTCTAATCAACCCCATATCCCATAGTGTCTTCTTCTCTGCTTTGATATAATTGTGTATTGCACTTTAATAACATATTCTCATTTATTTTCTCAGAAAGGAGAAAAAATGGTAGACATATCTTTATGTATCTCTCTTCTTAATCTTTTGGTAATCCCTGTCGTTCTCCTTCTCTATATAAAAGGTAAAGAGGAGTTTGCACTCCCAGAGTTTGTAGTAATAACTACCTTAGTTATTCTTAAAACGGCAATAGACCTCCTTTATGATCAACCAGGAATCATGCTGTTTTTAGATGGGTGGTTATTTGGAGCAAGTCTACATACCTTTTTTTCTATTAAAGAAGCTTAAGTGCAATAAAGCCTGTCGGAATTTGAGTTTGTAGTTATTTATACTACTTCTCGTTTTCATTTTCCTTCAGGCTTTTTTTGTTTTATACGAAACAAGCAATCTAGTATTCTAGATTGTTATATGAATATTAGTTATATGGAAGCTTTTTTGTGATATGCCAAGAGGGGGAGTTGAACCCCCACCCTATTGCTAGGACTACGTTCTGAACATAGCGTGTCTGCCGATTTCACCATCTTGGCAAATTATCTATAGTACCAAGATTATTTTATCACGAAGTTAACTTTTAGAGGTAACTTTAACCTTTATATTCTCTTTCTCTTTCCCATCTTCATTATCAGGATCAAACTGTTTGTAGTCCTTAAGAAAATCGATCTTTGTTAGAATCTTCTCTGTTTTGTCCTCCTCTTTTTTCTCCTCTTTGACCTCCTTTTTTGGTGTATCTTCTCTGTTTTTGGCCTCAGAATCCTGTCCTGAGAGTCGTTCTTTTAAAGTCATTTCTTTGTTCTTGTTATCACCATTACCATCCATTTTCTTCTCAAAGGTCTTAACAGTCTTGTTTTCTAAACTATTTCTTACAAAGGTAAAAATGAGAAGGGATATTAAGAAGCCCAAGATAAACGAACCTCCTATTAATAGTCCGAGGTCTATGTTATCTGAAAGAGTCTTCCCGAAATTATCAAAAGAGATATCTTTAAAGTTAAAATAGATATCCTTACTATTTTCTACAGACAAATTATTAC
>CAZUDZ010000011.1:0-17617 GCA_964618765.1 uncultured Candidatus Saccharibacteria bacterium
AATAGTTGGAGTGGAGATAGAAGAGTTCTTTAAATGTTTCTACTCTCATCTGTTTTTCACCGAAGTCTTTCCTATACATCATTGGGGTGAGTATTTTGTATGAGAAGAGTTTAGTAAAGAACAGGGATTCTACAGATCTTTCTGTATCTGAGTAAACAATGTTTTTCTTACGTATTAAAAATGCAGTTATGGCCATCATTGGAGATGGTCTTCCTATGAGTACATCTGTTTTAAATTTGATTGCTTCTACTATGTGTTTAAATGTAGAGGAGAGGAGTATGAATGTCTTCTCTATCTTGTTTCTTCCTGTACTTTCCCCTACTATTTTGTACTCTATACCGTACTGATCTAATATTTCCCAATTTTTGTCTTTTTTTACTACTAAGACTTTAACCTTGTGTCCTCTTTTTTGGAGGATATTAATAATGTTATGGAATTGATGTGCCCATGCAGGGTGAGATATTGATATTAGGACATTCATTACTGCTTTCTTTTAAATTTAGAGTAGTAGTTCTTTTTTTCAAAATACAGGATCTTCTCCTGGTTGTTGAGCATTCTGCCTAACATATCTGAGAGTACTGCGAACAAGCCTACTAGCATACCAAGTGAGATGAGGTATATGCCTGTAAAACCTACAAATTTGTAGGGACTGAAACTTCCAGTCATCCACCAATGGACGCCAAGGAATATGGTGCAGAGAATACCTGTAATAAATGGGAGGAGGCCGAGTATGCCAAAGAATTTAATTGGTGCAAAGTCTCTAAATGCTCTTAGTATGTTAAAGGCAGATACAGTGACAAAGTTAGTTATACTCATAACTACTCTAGATTTTCTGTCTTTGAAGTATTTAATGGTAATGGGTACTTGTACAATATTTAGTTTTTTGTTTGCCATTAACTGGAAGCTTTCTTGAGTATATGTATATTTACTGTTGATGTTCATATTTAACATTGCTTCTCTACTGTATCCTCTGAATCCACATGTTACATCTTGGAAGCTTTTGTTTGATAGTCTGCTTACAATATATGCACCTAGTTTGTTGCCATAGTACTTACCTGTGGACATGTTTTCAGGTCTTTGTTCTTGGAATCTATTGCCTGCTACAAAGTCAGCTTTGTCGTCTACAATTGGTTTTACTAGGTTGGGTATTTCTTCTGGTAAGAATTGTAGGTCTCCGTCTATGTTAACTGCAATATCTGCACCCATTTTTAATGCTTTGTTTATGGCTAATTGGAATGAGTGAGCTAATCTTTTCTGTTCTATGTTAGAGTGAACAATTGCTCCGTGTTCTTTTGCTATCTTTGCTGTATCATCTGTACTTCCATCATCGATGACTAGTTTTACTATTTCATCTATACCCTTTATTTGTTTGGGTATTCTATCTAGGAGTTCTCCTATGGTTTTTTCTTCGTTCAGGCAGATTGATATTACAATTAACTTCATATGGGTATTATTTTGATATTATTTACCTATACCTCTGTATATTTTACCAAACTTTAAGGAACTTTATTTAATTTGTTTGTTTTATTAAGAACTTTTTTGCTTTTATGCTTTATGAAGTTCATCAACAATATACAACCAATAATGGCTGAAGGGTAAGCTACTATGGAATATCTATCTACGGTTGCTCCGGTAATTGCATGGGAAAGGACATGAAGGGAGCTGTACCCAAAAAGAAGGATAAGGGATTCGTAGAGAATGGATATCGTTTCATTCCGGACAGATCTATTTGTTAAATAAATGATTAATAAAACTATGAAGCATATGGGGGATATCAATAATGTAGTTGTGAGTAAATATATTGGTAAGAGGGAAGTTAAGATTTCTGTGATAAAGGGAGGCAGTGCTTTTGATGGGTTGCCCATTTCATACTGCCTCATCAGTTCTCTTTTTTCGTAGGCTCCTCCTAGGAATGTAGAATCCCTGTAGTATATGGCAAACCCTATGCTCTCATTTTCTCCTCTGAGTTCACCAGGTTGAAAAAATCTTTTTCGAGGATTGAGACTTTTGTAAAAATAGGGTGTTAGATTTACCATAGATCCATAGTTTGATACATATGACATTATGAAATTGGCTGGATATTTTTTGAAAGTTGTACCTATGATTGAAAAGACATTTGTATAATCAGAATGTTCTGTAGATACTGGTACTATTAAAACATCTTTATCTTTACTTCTGAGAATACTTAATACTTTAAATACACGATAGTGGGTATATTTGCTTTTACCACTATCAATTTCCTCCATTAATTTAATTTCTTGATCGTCTATGAATTTACCTTCATAGAGAAGAGATTGTATCTCTTCTTCTTCAACCTCTCTAAAGTTGGATAAAGCATCAATCAAACCGCCTGTTAGGTAGCCTTTTGATTTAGTAAGGGATGGTTGTACTTCATTTTTTACAAGAACTTTGTCCCAAGCGGTGATGCTTAAAAAGACTGAGCTAATACAGAAGATGAGAGTAAGAATCTTTACGAGTGTATTGGTTTTGTTTTTAAGTTTAGGTATGGACAGGATTGTTGCTAAAGATATTGGTATTAGAGCAACTATTACATACGGTTGTTTTAGAAACCACATAGAGATGGAGATGGTAATAAAGATTAGGACATAGATTATAGATTTTGTTTTTTCTTTGAGAAGGTCTAAGGAGATCCATTTAATTGAAAGGTAGATTGTTAGTAGGGTAAATGTCATAGCTACAAATTCTGTAAGCATTACGTGGTAATATCCTATTATTAATGGGTTGAAGATAAAGAGGAGGGTAAATAGTATCCATGTTAGAGTTTTTATTGTTTTAGATGATTGAGTTAGCAAAACATTAGATATTATTTTGTATGCAGTAGCTATTGTTGTGAGGAAGAATATAAAGGTACCTAGTAGGAAGCCTAGTGTGTTATCTCCGAAGAGCTTTGTAATGGTATATATTATTAATGGCATGGTGGGTCCACGGACAACATTCCATTCTTTTAATGGTATATTTCCTTTTATAATATCTAGGTATTTGTAATATATTGTAGAATCAGTAGTAACTACAGTTAGGAAGGAGAAGTAGAAGTATACGAGGATAATACTAAGAAAAAAAAGGAAGGAGAGTTTTAAGAATTTCTGTTTCTTGGTTGGGTTGTTTCTCATAGAATGGTTTTGTAACCAAAGTAAAGCACATGAAATCAGAGGATCATTAATTTTTCTTACTTACCCCCTCCCTTCCTTATTGATACCAATATTAACACATCGGAAAGGTTCCTATTTCTTGTGCGCAATTTGTCTATTATCAGAAGATGTTTTTGATTTGTTTGTTAGTAATACTATTGGGAACAGTAGATACCCAATAGGAGACAGTAAAAACTTAACTACTGTACTATTTAATTTCTTTTTAGAAAGTATGTGGAAGTACTTGCCATCCGTATAGTAATTAGATAGGTACTTCCTAGCTATAACCTTAAAAGTGCTTTCTGAGTACAATGCTATATGTTGTCCATGTTCTGGAGAATAATACCACCAATCTTTTGGTTTCGGAGTTGGTTTTGGTGTCAAACTCGTTGAGAGTATTATGGTATCAGTAATCGAAAACATTTTCTCAATATCCTCATATGGGGCCTGAAAATGTTCAAACCCTTCAAATACTGTTATAGCAGCATATTTCTTATCTAAGTTCCCTTCAAAACCCCTAGCTATTTGATTTTCTGTATAAGGATCGTACCAATAAAAATTAAACCCGATATCCCTCATCAATCGGGTGAGTATTCCCCAACCTCCTGCATAGTCAAGGTAATCTGATTTTTTGTCAAACAAGAAATTTAAGACCAATGAAGTTTTAATTGCAAGAAGTATATTGCGAGTAACAACTCCAGTATCACTTAGGTTCATAGATGATTTATAGGCTTCTCCTAACCAATACTCCTCTTCCGTTTGTATGAATTCACATTGTGGACATTTGTAATATTGAACATTATATTTATTGAGGACTTTAGTTGTGAACAGTTTCTTACTTTCACTCCCGCATATTTTACAAAGCATCTGATTTGGGGGTAATTTTATGCTTTTGATTATACAAGATCTCAATTACAAAATCCAAATCGCTATTTATAATTACTCCTTCTTTGACTTATTCTGCAAGAAGAAATGATAAAAGAATTCGGGAAGATAAAAGGACTCCACTTTGGTCGGAAACTTCTTAGCTGAAGATTTGGCAAAACAAGGGCTTAGTATTTAATTTATCTTAATCTCGTGTAAAATGTTCTTATAACTTAAATATTGTTTTTATGGAAAAAAAATTAAAAATTTTTGTAGACCATCAGATATTTACTATGCAAGATTATGGGGGGATATCGAGAGTTTTTGCTGAAATGTATAGGAGATTTCGAGAACTTGGTTCTATTGATTGTAATTTGCCATTGGTGTTTTCAGAAAATGTTTACCTCGAAGATATCTTGAGAACAAGAAGCATTTTCCTTAAAAACAAGTTCTTTGTTAAAAAATTGGCGTATTATCTTATTAATCATCTATACACCTTTGTCAAAATGGTAGAGGGTAATTATGATGTTTTCCTTCCATCTTACTACGACCCCTATTTCTTACCTTTCTTAAAGAAAAAGCCTTTTGTTCTTGTTATTCATGATATGACCCATGAGATTTTTCCAGATACAGTATCTTCTAAAGATAAGACTATCCGCTGGAAAAAAAAGCTAGCTTATAAGGCAGATAAGATTATTGCAATATCAGAAAACACTAAGAAGGACATAATTAGATTCTACGATGGAATTGACAAATCCAAGATAGAGGTGGTCTACTGGGGTACTACATTGGAGCTAAACAAGACTAGAATTCAATTAGATCTACCAAATAAATATATTCTTTTTGTCGGAAGTAGAGGGAAATACAAGAACTTCAACAGGTTTTTTCAAGCTGTATCTTCTTTGCTTCAAGAAGATCATGAACTTAATATTGTATGTGCAGGAAGTAGCCCTTTTACTGCCGAGGAGATTATAATGATTGAGAAAGAAGGACTTACAAAACGTGTTAGGCATGTTAGGTTTAAAGATGATAACGAGTTAGCATATATATACAACAATGCTATATGCTTCACATACCCTTCCTTATATGAAGGGTTCGGATGTCCTATCCTAGAGGCGTTCTCATGCGAATGTCCTGTTGCCATAAGTAATGCAAGCTCTTTACCAGAGGTTGGAGGGAATGCAGTCATAACTTTTGATCCAAAGGATAAAGATTCAATAAAAGAGGCTATTAGAAGAGTAATCAAAGATGCTGCTTTAAGGAAGGAGTTGATTAAGAAAGGTAAAGAAAGAGCAAGGATGTTTACATACGAGAAGACTGTAAATAATTACCTGAGGATCTTTTGGGAGGTACGGGATAAAACCACTATAATCAAAGACATTCCTCCTGCATTCTAACTTAATTTAGCTAGTATCATCTGCCAAAATATTCTCACTGTTCTTAAAATATTAAACAATAAAGGACATTTTACATCATTATCTCTTAGAACCTGAAGTGAATCCTTAAAATTTCTAATATAACCTTTTAAACCTCTGGTACTCATACCTCCAACTCTCATATGAACGAGAACCTCATTAATATATGAAAGCTTATAATTATTCTTTATTAATCTAATTGTAAGATCATAATCAGAAGCAATCTTATACTTTAGGTTATAAGTTCCTATATTTTCATATATATCTTTCTTTATATAAACTGTTGGAAATGGTGGTTGCCAACCTATCTTCTGTGTGAAGTCACCAGCAATCACTCTCCTCACAGGTTTACTCATTGTCTTGTGATCTAGAAACAATAAATCTCCATATACTCCATCACTTTTCTTTTCTTTAAGTGTATCCTCTATCTTTGTAAGAATGTTTTTGTTAGCAAATTTATCATCTGCGTTTAGAAACCCAACAACATCTCCTTTTGCCAATGCAAGACCTTTGTTCATAGCATCATATAGGCCGTTATCTTTTTCAGAGATGTAAATCATTTTACCCTTAAACAGCTTTTCGTATTTTCTAATAATCTGTAAAGTATTATCTTTAGAACCACCATCTATGACTAAATATTCGAAATTATCATAGTCTTGAGCTAGGACAGAGTCAAATGTTTCGGAGATTGTAGCCCCTGAATTGTAGCAAACTGTAATTACTGTAATTTTCATCTTAGTAGTTTTTATTTAGTTGTTTAAATTTAACCTTCTCCACTATATATCCCTGTTTCCCATACAGAAAATTAAATAGTCTGCGTTGAGTGCTAGTTACTCTGTGCTGTCTTTCTTGGTTTTAGAATACCCTTTAAAGCCAACTTCCTATTCAACAATGTAATTTCCTTCTCCATCTCGTTAATATTAATCTTGTGTCTTAAGGATACATAGAGAAGATATATGATAGCTATATATACTAATGCATCTATACTTCTCTCTACTCCCATTAGATCTCCAATTAAACCTATCAGTTCTGGGAACCATATCACTACCAATCCCACCAACCAGAAGAATATCCACATTACCCCTCCCAATGTAGTTAAAGATTTCTTTTTATAAGAAGAATATATACTTGGGAGAATGAATAACAACACCCCTACCGTTACAACTATTTGTATTACCATACTATTTTATATCTATTTAAATAAAGAATTCTCTATTAATCTTACTACCATCTTAATACCATTAGTTAATCCTTGTGCAGGGAACTCAGGCATCATTTTATATTTGTTTTTAGAGTGTTCTGTGTATATTACTTTAATAGGGATTTCCTTAACTTTTAGTTTAGCATTTTTAATCTGTCCTAGCATTTCAGACTCAAATTCATATCTGTCTAAGTATGTATAGACATTAGAATAGGCTTTTTTATTATATGCCCTAAAACCTGATTGACTATCCGTTACCATCATCCCGAAGAATATATATGTTATCAAATTAGCAAGCTTATTCATTAAAATCCTTGACTTAGGCATGTTCTTATTATTAATCATCCTACTCCCTATTGCGACATCTGCTTTGTTATCTATTATTGGTTTTATTAATTTCTTTATGTCTTTAGGATTATGTTGTCCATCAGAATCCATCGTTACAATGATATCTGCATTTAGTAATTTAGCAGCATCTATACCCGTTTGAGTAGCAGCACCTTTCCCTCTGTTTATTGGGTGAGATATTGTGATTGCTCCTGTAGATTTTGATTGAGTAAATGTATTATCAGTGCTACCATCATCTACAACTATTATATTGTTATGTCCTTCCTTTTGAATATCTTTTATTACCTTTCTAATTGCCTCCCCCTCACAATAAGCAGGGAGGATGATGTAGATAGCTAAAACTCTCATAGAAATGATTATACAGTATCAGAAGATATAGTAAAAATCCTTACCTTGTTCGAATATATTTACTAGAGTAATGTCAAAACTACTCTAACAGATTCCTTCAGGAATATTCTCTATTGCAAAATCCGTATCATCATTGAGCGGGAAGGAAATGAAACTAAGACAATTTTTTCTAAATTGTTGAAAGAATATCCGTAGTACCTTTTATATGTCAAGGAGCAGATTTCTAGTAGCAACAAGAAGAATACTACTGCCGAAATCAATATCTTGAGGAACTTACTTCTACGAACTCCCTTAATAATACCTGATAACAGAAGAATCATATATGGGAAAAACACTAAAAAGTACCTTCCTTGTATGCCATCGATTGTTGGATAGCCAACACAATTCACAGTTAAATAGAAACTTGCAAATATAAAACTAGTTGATAAGAAGAGCATCAGACCTATCAGGACTACCTTTGAGCATAGTTTATTAAAAAATTTAGAATCACTAAAACTACGAGATACATATAGCCAAACAGATATAAACAACATGTAGACTACAGTTGGAAAGTGATAATCTAGCCAACCAAAGAAACCAATAAAACCCTGAATATATGTATCTAAATAGATCCTCAAGGTTGACTTCATTACTCTGAATAAATATACAGGGTCTAGCGATAACTTAAACTGTTCAACAGGATTAATGCAGGTTTTAGTACTGAACAACCCGCTCCAATTATCTGTCTCGCTAACCAACAAAGTCAAACTTAAGGAAAAAAGAAAGAAAAAAGCGGTATAAAAAACATAATATTTCCTCTTTGAGAAGACCTTCTCCCAGGGGATTAGGAAATAGAGGAGAAAAAAGAAATAGTAACCTGGTTTTGCGACAAGAAGAAGACTCATAGATAAACAGTAAAGGTAGATGTCATACTTTTTAGTAAGATTACTTTCGACAAAATTTACATTTAATGCAAAAAGTATAGGTACAAGTGCTAACTGCAGATAATCATAACCAATAGCTGTACTTTGGTGCAGAACCATCGGTATAAAAGCATACATAATGATAACCCACCTCAGTTTTGAATATTCTATTTTCTTATATGACCAAACTAAAGCAATAAAAAAGATTGCAAATGAAATTAGCCGACCAAAGTAGAAAGACAATGATATTGAACCCACTACTTCTCCAACATACACTGCTATCGCAGGTAAAAGATAAGTGATAAATGGAAGTCCACACAAGCCCTGCCATTCAACCCTCTCCTCAGAGCTTTCTCTCTTTTCTGCATTTTTCAAGTCCTCCACCCCAAACTTCTCCCCAACCACACCACCCGCCATTCTGTAAGCTCCCGTATCAGTCATGAAGTCAAGATATTTGGTGGGCAAAGAAAAAATTTTTACATCGGAAGAATTTTCATGGCAGTAAAACTGTCCTTCGGAAACCGAAACCACTCTTAAAAAATGAGCTGTCTCATCTGGCTTTTGAAATGGAGGTATCATGAATATAAATAGGGCACCCAAAAGGAAAACCATAGAGAACAGAAAATACTCCTTCCGCTTAATAATAAAATCTTGAAGCGATATAAAAAAACGAGATGTTTTATTTAGCATTGTTATTTCTTGTATATTTAAACCTGACAAAAGAGCACCTTAAATCTTGGAACTTCTCAATAATTCTACTACTCTCTCAGATGTTTTACCATCTCCATATGGGTTAATTGCTTTAGACATCTTTTCATATTCTTTATTATCATCTAGAAGTTTACTAGCTTCTTTCATAATCAATGCTTTATCTGTTCCTACTAGCTTAGCTGTACCAGCCTCTACACCTTCTTCTCTCTCAGTTACATCTCTTAGTACTAATACTGGCTTTCCTAGAGAAGGAGCTTCTTCTTGTATCCCACCTGAATCTGTCATTACAAAGTATGATCTATTCATTAACCATACTAGATATGGATACTCTAATGGTTCTATTAGACGTATATTATCTATTCCATCTAATATTCTATATACAACTTCTCTAACATTAGGGTTTAGGTGTACAGGATAAACAAACTCCACATCTGGGTATTCCTCAGCTAGTTCTTTAACTGAATTACATACATCTTCAAATGGTTTACCAAAGCTTTCTCTTCTGTGAGCTGTTACCAATACTATCCTTTTATCTAAATCTATATCTTTAAAGAATTCCTCATATTTATCCTCTCCTTCTTCTTTGATTAAATCTAATGCCAAGAGTAGAGCATCTATTACAGTATTCTTAACTACGAATATCTTTTCTTCTTTAATTCCTTCCTTTAGGAGATTCTGTTTTGAGCCTTCTGTAGGTGCCCAGTGGTAGTCAGCTATGTGTCCTGTTAAGATCCTATTTATCTCTTCCGGAAATGGAGAGTACTTATCTCCACTTCTAAGTCCTGCTTCTAGATGGGCAACTTCTATTTTCTTGTAGTAACCAGCCAGAGCTCCTGCGAATACTGAGGTCGTATCTCCTTGTACAATTATTAGATCTGGTTTTACTTCATCTAGTATCTTTCCCATACCTCTTAGCGCATCTGCTGTTACATCAAAGAGTGTTTGGTTAGGTTTCATTAATTTAAGGTCGTAGTCTGGTTTGATTTTAAAGAATCCTAGTACTTGGTCAAGCATTTCTCTGTGTTGGCCTGTTACTGCTACAACTACTTTAAAGTCTTTAGGATATTTCTTAAATTCTTTTATTAATGGAGACATTTTAATTGCCTCAGGACGTGTACCGAAGATGAAGAGTAAAGTTTTCATTATATCTCTATTATACTTAAATTAACTAGGCTTTGTTTTTAATTTCTTCAAATTTTTCTATCGTAGCCAATATAACTGCTTCCATATTGTAATATTTATATTCTGCTAATCTTCCTATCAGAACAAGTCTTTTATACCTTGAGGCTTCTTTCTTGTACTTGTCTAAAAGTCTCTCGTTCTTACTATTTGGGATAGGATAGTATGGGCAGTTAAATTTTTTATCCTCTTCATTAAATTCCCCCGGATATTCTGTTATTGTGCTTGAAACGCCAGGTACATTTGGCTGGCATACCAGTAGCTTGTTCTCTGTTCTTCGAGTAGCTGGTCTAGTGTCTGGCCAATTTAGAACAGTCGTGTTTTGTAACCTATCTACCTTATGAGTCTTATGTTCAAAAAACAATGACCTGTAGGGCAATTTACCATATTTATAATTAAACAACTTGTCTACGGGTGCACTACAAATAACCAAACCTTCAAAGGGGAAGTTATCAAAAAATATCTGGCCTTCTTTCAGCTTAATTCTCTCAAAACCATCAGTATTTAACTCAATCTGTATGTCTTTACTCGAGAGCATATTCTCGAAAAGCTTTGTATATCCATTCTTAGGCATAACTTGGTACTTATGTGTAAAATGCCTATTATCATAAGATATGTGTATAGGTACTCTTGCGGTAACAGAGGGGTCAATTTCCTTGGGAGTTATCCCCCACATTTTTATCGTATAGTGCAGAAAAACCTTCTCATATATATACTCTGAGAGACTCCGCACCTGTTTATTCTTAGACTCCTTCATCTCCAGAATTGGAATCTTTACACCCATTCCATACTCTTCTACCAACAATTCTTTCAGTTCTATTGCCTCCTCAATTGGAAAAAGTTTGTCTATTGAATTTAGATTAAATGGTAAGGGTGCCTCTAAGCCATCAATTTCAACATTAACAGTGTGTTGATACGAAACAAACTCTGTATACTGCTGTAAGAATTTAAAAGTTCTCTGTTCTGCCATATAAGAAATATGAGGCCCATATTTATGTACCAAGATACCGTTCTCATCTTTCTCGTCATACATGTTTCCTGCTATATGATTTCTTTGTTCTAAGATTAGGACTTTCTTACCAATATCCACGAACTGCCGAGCCATTATACTCCCTGCGTACCCAGAACCAATTATGACAACATCATACATTTTTATTAGTTTTTTGAAATTAAACTTTTCAAGAGATCAAGGGGTCTAGATAGTATTGGTATCCTTCTAAGCCTCAGAACAAGACCTCTAATAGGAATTGTTAGTCCAAATGTCCGCCTTATAAACTTCATATTATTAGTAGCAACTAATGGATGATTATAGTATTCTGGATACATCCTTAATTCTTTATCATACTTTATAAACTTTAATACATCCCTGTAAAACTGTATAAGAATAACATAATGAGAGTTAATCATCGGTACTACCAACTTGTCGATTACATACTCTCTCTTTTTAGGAGATATCTCAACTCCAGACTCTAGAAACCTAATCATTGTAAAGAAAATGTTTCTATGCTTGAGATAGTTCCTCTTAAAAGACTCCTCACTAATAGATTGTCCACTTCTTCCTATAAAATATCTATAAATATCCAAATCGTAATATACAATACTTTCTACATTCAAAATAGAATACATATTGAACTCCATGTCGACATAAGGGCTTTCCTCAGTAAGGAAAAACTTTGTCTTTCTTAAAACATTTGTTCTGAATGTTGAAGTAGCCAAAACTGGACCCCATTCTCCAAAGCCATAAAGATTTACGCATAAATCCTCGAAGTTATACTTAATACCTGGAGTTAAAGATCCATATACACACCTTTCAACTAACCTATTCTCTTCAACCCTATCCTCAGAGTAGTCAGTTAAGATTAAATCTGAATCATTAACCTCTAAAATATCTATCAAGTCTGCCATCTTAGCCGAATCAACCCAATCATCGGCATCAATCAACCGCACAAATTCTCCCCTTACCTCGCTTATTCCAACATTGATTGTAGATCCGTGTCCTCCATTCTCTTTATCAATAATCCTTATGATACTATCATCTATTCTTTCATTCCAAAGTCTCTGAATTTTCTTTGCTACTTGCAAGGTATTATCTGTTGACCCATCATTTACTATTATTACCTCCATCTTTCCAGCATTTCTATGATTCAAAATAGTTTCTATGCAAAGCTCTAGGAAATCAGAAACGTTATAAGACGGGACTATTATGGATAAAATCTTTTTCCTAGGAGTGGAGAATTTACCAGCTATATTAACTTGGTCATGATATTTTATTTCACTATTAAACATCTTTATCTCCTTATTTACTGTCTCTGCAAAGGAGCATTTCTCAGAAAGTCTTTTGTGACACTGCTCACTCAATTGTTTAAACAGTTCCGGGTTTTTATACAATTTTTCTATCGTATCTGCATAACCTTTATAGTCTTCTACCTCTACAAGATTACCCTGTATGTTAGGAATAAACTCTCTTATCGCACCAATATCTGACGAGATAATCGCTAATCCAGACATTGCTGCCTCACACATAGAAACCCCTTGTGCATCGTACCTGGTTGGGAAAAAGCCCACACCATTTTTTTTGTGTATCTCAGATATCTCTTCGTGATTTAAGAACCTTTTATTCAAGTTAACATTCTTAAAGTTTTTTATGGGATTAAGAAGTTCATCGTATATCTCCCCCTTACCATAAACATTAAACTTTAACTCCTTAAAGAAATCTCTCTTACTTAATTCAAGAATTGTACGAACATTGATATCAACAGCGTACTTATTTATATTATCGTATCTTCTAAGAAAGAAAATTTCTTTTCTTAATTCAGAATCCTTCTCCTCATAAATAAAGACCTTCTCATCTATGAAATTGGGTATTACTTCGAATTTTTTAAATTTAATGTTTATTAATTCTTCACTCCTTGTTTTTATCCACTCCGAAACAAATACCCATGTAACATTATCTAAATTGTTGTACTTTTCTATCATAGTATCATTCTTGCGAAAACGCCTAACTTGTTCATCCGAAAGCTCACTAGTTCTTGAAAAGTATGGTGTTGTGAAATACTGCCAATCCCAGTAAAGTGTCTCAGGACCATGAACCCACAGATAAATTTGAGCCTCTTTAATATATGAACCATCTAATACTGATGCATATTTCTCATCAAAAAAATGGATTGCTATTTTCTTAAAACGATTTCTCAGGAGTATCCTCCTCAGATCTGGTATAGGAATTTTTAAAACCTCAATCCCTTCATATGAATATTTGCACAAACCCCGATATTCATGAGCACAAACCAAAGTAAATTTTATTCCTTCCTTTTTATACGCCTTTAATCTTGAGTGAACAAATCCTGAGAGATACTTATTCTCAGGGGAAGGATATGAGGGAGATATTACTAAAAAATCTTCGAATTTAACATTATTATAGAAGGACTCTTCTGAATCGAGGTTGTCTATATTCAGACTTGTTATATTGACACTCGTATTAGGATCTATCTTCAAGACAAAGATATACCTAGAACCTGGCTTAGCACGCAAAAAAGTTTCTGAATTCAATGAGATATCCATAAAATTTTCCTTCCTAAATGAATACACCGACAAAACTGCATTCATCCCTGATATTATCTCCCCCGAGAAATTAATCTTTAGAAAATCTTTATTAGTTTTGAAATTACTTAGCACAACAATAAAGCTAACTGAATCTGAGTTGTTCGTAATAATTCTATTCCTACCATCCCTCAATATTCTTGTCTTATTAGCCCGATACTTTAACCAAAGAGCTTTTTCTAAATTCATGTATATATTAAGTATCTAAATATTCTTTCTATTAACAATATCCTTGTTCTTCTTGGGTCATACTATTATAAACTATCAACACATTGAATCAAGTCCTCTACTCTTTTGTCCCAACTATTTTCTTTCGCTGTCTCTATTCTCTTTCCAACAATCTCTTCATTATATTCATGTAATGCCTTAAATATATTCCTACTAAAATCTTTCTTATCCTCTGAAAGATAACATATATCTGAATACTGTTCTAACTCTGGTAGATTTACAGTAACCACAGGCTTGCCTGATGCAATATATTCATAGAATTTTACAGGATTTGTACTCTTAATTAAATCATTAAGTACAAAAGGTATTAAACAAACATCAAAATATGCTAAATAACCTGTAAGATCATCATGCTCCACCTCTCCTAAAAAGAAAACATTCTTAAATTTATACAAATTTCTAACCCCTTTACTATTAACAGACCCTAAAAAAACAAAGTTCTTATCTAAGTTATCCTTAATTACATACTCAAGCAAACCAAAATCAACCCAATCAGTTATTGCCCCAAAGTATCCGATAATTGGCTTATCCCTTATACCCTCCAATACCCCATTCTTTTCTAATTTAGAAAACTTTTCAGAGTCAACACCATTTCTTACAAGATGAACATTACCATTGATCTCTTTGGCATATTTAAATAGGCTCTCTGCAGTTGATAGAACTATATCAGAATCTTTTATTAGCTTCTCCTCTCCCACTATTAGATCTTCTCTTGCTTCAGGAAAACCTGAATATAGATCCATAAGGTCATAAACTCTCTTCATTGGATCAAGAGCTGGTGCTACATCTTTCCAAACTGGATGTAAAGTAAAGAGTAAATATTCAGAGACATTAAACTCCTTTAAAATCTTCTTCAATGACTCTATGAAATCCTGGCTATTCTCTTTATCCAAATGGAAATCTCTTAAAGCATTACCTCTTGTTCTAGTTGCGAGATGAACTTCGAAGATGTTTTCTGATATTTTAGTTAAGAAAGATTCCTCTTGTGTGATTGGGGATATATAGAAAATACAATAACCTAGGTTAGCTAGTCTTGAGGAGATTTGTTGGGGTCTTTGCCATCTGTAATTCCAAGGTATGTTTGGTAAAACAACAATGTTTCTTAGGTTGTTATGCTCTATACTTTTAACCTTAAGATCCTCTGGGATCTCATTACTTTTAAGTTTTTTAACAGTATTTTTTATTAAGGGAATATTCTTTCCTAAGTTTTTCAGCTCGTAAGATAAAAGAGTTTTAAGATGCTTACTTCTTAAACCAACTCTATCCATTAATATATGCTTCTATTACCTTATCTACATTATCATATTCATGAAGAATACCATCCTTAAGAAATAGTGCCCTATCACAAAAGTCCTTAACTAATCCTGGAGCATGTGTCACCAACACTATCGTCTTCCCATCCTTCTTATACTCTCTAAATACATCAAAACACTTCTTCTGAAATGCTACATCACCCACTGCTAATACCTCATCTAGAATATATATATCGGCATTTGCCATAATAGCAATAGAAAATGCTAACCTAACCTGCATTCCAGAAGAGAAGTTCTTCATAGGTACATCCATAAACTTCTCTAACTCTGCAAACTCTACAATCTCCTTATACTTTTCCTTAAGTAAATTCTTCTTCATACCTAATATTATTCCATTCAGATACACATTCTCTCTACCTGTTAATTCAAAATTGAAACCGACTCCTAATTCCAAAAAAGGAATTACACTACCATTGATCACAACCTTTCCAGAAGTAGGTTGATAAATACCTGCCATTATTTTTAACAGTGTAGATTTACCACTACCATTCCTTCCCATAATACCGACAAACTCTCCTGGATAAACATTTAAATCTATATCCTTTAAGACCATATACTGCTCACCTGGTTTCTTAAAAATTCTCCCTGGATGTGAGATATACTCAACTAAAGTATCATGCTTTTCGTGTGGCAAGAAAAAAGATTTACTTACATTTTCAATTTTTATAATAGGCTTTCCATTCATCACTCTAAAAATATTCAGCAAGTTTAAGTATTCTTCTCTTAAAGAAAATATGACCTAGAAAAAATACAGACAGAGATACTAGTAGGACAACCCCTATTTGGTAGAAATCCTCTAAACGAACAGAGGGGCCTTCTATTAGCCCTTTCCTAGCATAAGTTACAATTAAAGTCAGAGGGTTAAGTTTAATATATTTTTGCAAACTCTCTGGGAGCATACTAAGTTCGTAGTAAACAGGAGTCATCCAAAACACCAATTGTAATATTACAATCATTAAATTATGAATATCTCTTAGTTTAATATACATCACACTTAAAAATTGGCTTATGCCTAAAGTTAATATAAATATACTTAGAACACAAAGAAGGAATAGAAATAGACCTACTATTGTAGTATCAACTGGAGTAAAAATACTAAATATCACAAAAACTACCATATTAAAGATAAAATCTAGAAAAGATATTGTAACTGCACTATACACAACTATCTCTCTAGGAAAATTAATCTTAAGAATGATACCAGCTTTACTCATAAGGGAGGTTAACCCCATTAATATTGACTCACTAAACATATTCATTATGATAATTCCTAGAAGCAAACCCATTTTATAGGAGCTATCCATAACGAATATATTTGACCATATAAGATAGATAACCCCAAACATCGCCAATGGTTTTAATATAATCCAAACTATACCTAAGTAAGAATTCTTATACCTAAGCTTGAAATCTGTACTTATAAATTGTGCTAACAACTCAAAATAATTATGCATCTCTATCGATTATATTGACTTACATTATTTTACGCAACTCTCATACCACCTATGTGTATCCTCTAGAATTGTATCTATATCTCTCTCAGGCTCCCAAGAAAGTATCTTCTTAGCCTTCTCAAAACTACCTGTAATAACAACAGCCTCATTAGGATCTGCATCCACTATCCCGTAAGGCACTTCTCTTCCTGTAGCCTTCTCCACTCCCTCTATGATCTCCAGAACAGTAGTACCATCTCCAGAACAAAGATTAAATATCTCACTAATATCCTCATTCTTAATCATCCACTCCAACGCCTTAACATGCCCCTTCGCTAAATCACACACATGAACATAATCTCTAACTGCACTCCCGTCCCTCGTTTCATACTTGTCTCCTCGAACTAGCAAGTCATACTCTCCTTTACTAGCTTTAAATACCCTAGGGATTAGATTCCCCAATGAATCCGGATCCTCTCCTAGCTTCCCACTACTATGTGCTCCTGCAGCATTAAAATATCTTAAGGCAACATGACTAATACCAATACTACTACTATCTGAAAGAAGTAATTCCATACTATACTTGTTTCGACCATATGGAGTAAGAGGATCTATTTTGTCTTCTTCTGTCACAGGAGTATTTTGGGGATTCCCATATATTGCTGCAGATGAGGAAAACACTATCCTCTTAACTTTCTTCTCCTGCATAACTTTTACAAGATTATATGTACCTATCACATTGTTTTCAAAATATCCCAAAGGATCCTTTAGAGAATCTACTACACTCTTGTATGCTGCAAAATGAATAACCGCATCTATCCCCTCCATTACCTTAACTACATCCCCCATATTCCTAAGATCCCCTTTAACAAATTCTACCTCCTTGCCCGATATGTCCTTAATTCTATCTACTACTTCGTGTTCACTGT
>CAZUDZ010000012.1:0-15509 GCA_964618765.1 uncultured Candidatus Saccharibacteria bacterium
ATATCTTTAAAGTTAAAATAGATATCCTTACTATTTTCTACAGACAAATTATTACTCTGCCCTATCTTGAAAGTTACTGGCTCAGCAAGATTACTAGCGTATCCATATCTTCTGGTAAATGCAGTAAATGTGTAAACTCCTTCTGTAAGATTCTCATTACTAATTTGAATTTGCCAATGTCCATCTCCATCAATAGTTGCTTCTTCTGTTTGGATAGCCCTATCTGAAGATAGGATTAATACTATCTCAGAATTAGAAAGTCCTGTGCCTGTTATCTCCAAAAATTCCTCTTGAAATACAGGAGAATTGATAATGGGTGGACGAGGAATCACTATTATATCTCTATCTAAAGTCTGTGTAGAACCATATTTATCTACAAACCTAAATTTCAGTGCATGTTTTCCAATTCCTAGTGCTGGAAGAGCATATGGACTCTTTATTTCCTCAAATCCTGTTTCATCAATATCTAACTCTACACCCTGTTTCTGTTCCGATGGATCTACAAAGGTTATCGTATGACTTGGATTATCAGTTATTGTTGGAACTTCTAAAAGGAGTTGATCAAGAAAATTATTTTCCCTCTCCTCCTCTATTTGATCTAGTTGCTCAGCACTGTTTTCCTGAGCGACAACTTTCAAAGAATCAACTGAGAAGAGTATGATCGCAGAAGTTAGTAGTATGAGAGTAGTTGTTAGTAAGAGTTTTGTGCTTTTCTTCATTGTAAGACTTAGACAGTTAAATTAATGTAATACTATTTTAAGAATTCTACCCCATTCTATCAATGAATAGAATTCCATCCAAATGGTCTAACTCATGCTGTACTGTTACTGCATTAAAATCCTTAAATTTCTTCTTTTGCCAATTACCATCTTCATCCTGATATTTTATTCTCACTCTTCTGTATCTCATGACTTCTTCTTCTCTGTTGGGAATGCTAAGACAACCTTCTAAAGTAGATATCTTTGTATATCCTACAGGTTCTATTTCTGGATTGATAAAGGTTTGCCATTTGTTTGTATCATAATTGAGAGCAAGAAAAACTCGTATACTCTTTCCTACCTGTGGTGCAGCTATACCTCCTGCAGGGACATTGTCTTGCTCCTCACTATGTTCTGCAGTATAGAGGAGATCCTTAAGAAATTTCTTAAATGAAGGATCTTTCAGTTGCTCCTCTTTTACAGGAGAACTTTTTTTCCTCAGTATCTCTTCTTCCTTTTTACTCTCAATTGTATATATTTTAAGTTGTTCAGACATGGTAAAAAGTATATCATATTTAATTGTGGTAAGGATTCTGTAATGAATGGGAGTTATTATTCTTTAACAAGAAGATTACATATTAAATAGTGTCAATGTTGCTTCAAGAGAATTTAGAGAGATACCAAAGAAAGGATCAGAGTTCATTCTTAAAAAACATTGCGAATATTTTATGTTTTACAGCACTCTCTTTGAGCTGTTTTTATCTTTGCAGATATATATGTTTTAAAACCAGATTTACTTTTTTTCTCCTACTATTTAGTTTAATAGCAACTACTCTGTTTTTTACAATTAAATACTTTTTAAAAAAGAGATATGCGAATTTAAGTGTAACAATTCTCGCAGTAGTTTTCTTCTTGATCTCTCTGTTATATCTTCTCTTCGGGCAACAGTTTTACGGAATTTCTTTTATAGCCTCTACTATCTCTTTTGTTTTTCTGTCATTTAACTATGACCAAGAGAGTAGTTTTTGGTGTTTTACTGTCTTCTTAGTTATTACAGTAACAGGTATTTTATTTATTAATTCAGAAGGACTATTTGTACAGAGTGATTTCTCCAGCCTATATATTCAATCAAAAACTCTTTGGTTGTTTTTCTTTCTACTATTTCTTCTCTATGAAAGATTCAGGTCAGGCGAAAGAAGATATAGGTATGAGAGTCAGAGCAGGATCGTCTCAAAAGACAGATTGTTAGCAAAAATCTCTAAAGATCTAATTCATGACATATCAACTCCACTTACAGTCCTGTCTGGAAGTATGAGGCTGTTGGAGGATGGAGAACTTTCTCCTAGAGAGGTAGATAATATTAAGAAAACCGCTCTTCACTCTCTAAACTATTTGGAAAACATCTTAGACAACTCTTTTATGTTGCTAAATGGAGGGCAAAAGGACAGAAAGTTTTTCCCTAATTGCATAGTTAAGAAGAATTTGTTTCTTTTAAATAAAAGATTGGAGGATTCAAAAATTACAATTGAAAGTGATTTGAAAGGGTGTAAGAAGATATATGGTAATGAGACTTTTTTTACAAGGGTATTTTTAAATATATTAATTAATTCAATAGAGGAGCTCGAAAAAGGGAAGAAGAAGGAAAAAACAATACTATTAAGCTCTGAGGTAAAGGAAGGAAGCTATTATTTAACAATAAGAGATAATGGGATGGGAATGAATAGGAGGGTTTTGGATAAAGTCAAACAGAATGGGTTTACTACGAAAGAAAGGAATTCTCTTGGATTAGGTCTGCCTTTTGTTTTTGAAATTATGGGCAGTCATTTCGTAGGGGATGTGTTCATTAGTAGTAAGAAGGGTTCTTTTACAGAAGTTGTTTTAAAATTCCCCCTATGAAAACCCTCTCTTAATATCTCTGAGATACTGTGTATTAAGTTTGTATCCACTGCCGTTTACAGTTGTTATGATTGACCTTTCGTACTCTTTGTCTAGTAGCTTTTTTCTAACTCTGCTAACCATAGTGTCTACGCAGCTATCTGAAGATGTAGATAGGTAATTCATTACATTGCAAATGATCTGTCTACGAGAAAAGACCTCTCCATTGGAACTGAGAAGCATTAAGAGAAAATTAAATTCAGTTTTAGTTAGCGGGACCACTTGATTATTCAATTTAAATACTCTTTTACTTATATCAAGCTGTATGTTTTTCGCTTTTATCATATCTCCACTCCTTTTAGGATAAATCAAGGATCTCATCTGGACTTCTAGTAAGTTAAACTTCACTGGTTTTCTATGAAATATATTTACTTTCAGTTTAAAACTCTCTACCTCATTCTCTTCTTGTGTACTTCCCGTTATTACTATGATCGGTTTGCTGTTAACCTTTCTTATCCTTTCAATTAGATCAAAGCCTTCAATATCTTTCAATCCTAAATCTATGAGGAAAAGGTCATGTGTATTAGAAAGAGACCTTTTAAGACCTTCTTTTCCTGAGTATGTAGCGTATGAATCAAATCCTACTGACCTGATGAATTTTGTTAATACCAAAACTAAATTAGCATCATCTTCAATTATTAATATTGAAGGTCTGTTACTTTTCATTTATTAAATATACACAAAAATTCTTACAAAAGAATTACCCTTTTGCACACGCTCTTAAATTGTCTCTTTAATGAAATATGTAGTATTATGGGAACGATGTCAGAATATGTTGAAGTTAAAAATTTAAAGAAGGTGTACAAACCAAGTAAGAATGTTACAGTAAATGCTTTGGATGGTTTGTCTTTTTCAATGAAAAAAGGAGAATTACTATCGTTGGTAGGAAGTTCTGGATCTGGGAAATCAACTTTTCTAAATATCTTGGGTGGGCTAGATTGGAAGTATTCTGGGGAAGTTATTGTAGAGGGTAAAAATATTAAGGATTACGACCCCAACTATTACAGAAGATTTATTGTTGGAACAATATTCCAACAATTCTACCTAATCCCTACATTAACTGTAGAGGAGAACATTTTACTACCAACTAGATTTAAGAGGAATATGAATAAAAGGCAGTTAAAAGATCGTTTTGATTCTATTGTTAAATCTATTGGGATGGAAGACAGAGTCACTCATTACCCAAATGAACTCTCAGGTGGACAGGCTCAAAGAGTAGCAATAGCTAGGGCTGTCATAGATCACCCTAAAATTATATTAGCAGATGAACCCACAGGAAATTTAGATAGTAAGACTGGGGAGTCAATTATTGAATTGTTGAGATCATTAAGTGAGAGCGAAGATATTACCACAATAATAGTTACACATGACATGAAAATAGCTCAGGAGACCAACAGGAGGATAACTTTAGTGGATGGGAAAAATGTTTAAATACGCACTAAGGCTAGTTTCCAGAAGAAAACTTAGAACTTTCCTAACCAGTTTAGGAATTATGATTGCTGTTATGTTGATGACTTTCATCCTTTTCGGAATGACGGATTTAAAGGGAGCTATTGTCGGAGAGTTTAGTACAAGATTTGCTCCAGAGGATTTATATGTTTCTGGGAAAGAGATGTTTATGTTTGGGGCAATGAGAATGGCACCAAGTAAAAGTGATGAGAAGCAGGAAGAAGTTATTCTTACGGATGAAATTCTACAAGAAACAAAAGAGATAGAGGGAGTAGTCTCGGTTGATCCATCTTTCACTATTAGCAATATGAAGGCCTATTTAGAGGGAGATGAAGTCCCCTACCCTTCTAATTTTATAAAAGGTTCTGATCTTTCAGGTGATCATTATACATATAACGGTTTTTACGGGTCAGATCCTGAACTAAAGAATGGGGAAATTTTTGTTAGTGATTTTGTTACTACTTTTTTTGAAACGACCAAACAGGATATTGTCGGGAAGAAGATCCTTTTTGAAAGCTCTCCTACCCCTGCTTTCTTGGGGATTGCAACCCAAAGTGCTATGAAAAAGAAGTATGAGTTTACAGTGTCAGGTGTGACGGAATCGGGGAGTGAAGCCTTTATTGTGAATAATTCTGATGCTTTAGGTATCTTAGCAGATATAGGTGGGTTTGAGAGCAAAGAAGAGTATTTACAGAAGGTAGGTTATGATCAATTTTTGGTTAGAACAGATCAAGAGAAGACATCTGAGATTGAAGGATATCTAACTGAAAAGATGCAGTTATCAGTAATCTCGACTGAAACATTACTTGGGTTTTTGGACACTCTTACCTCAGGCCTTACAATTGCTTTAGTAATCTTTGGAGCAGTGTCAGCTGTAGTTGCATCCATAGGGATTATTAATTCTATGATAATGAGCATATATGAACAGACAAAGGAAATAGGAATAATTAAGGCTATGGGAGCATCTAATTTCCAAGTCTTACTAATATTCTTGATACAATCTGCAGTAATTGGCTTTATAGGGGGCATTTTGGGTCTTGCAATAACTTACTCCATTATGGAAATAGCTGATCCCTTTGTTGTTGATGTACTTTTGGACCAAGGATTTACTTCGTTGGGAAACTTCTTTAATTTCCAAATTCTAAATGCAATCTATATATCCTTAGGAAGTATATTCATTGGTGTTTTAGCAGGATTGTATCCTGCATGGAAAGCATCTAAGGTAGACCCGATTGAAGCCTTAAGGCATGATTAATTACTCTTCTACCTCTTCGCCCTCCTCTTGATCTTTCTGATTGGGAGCTGGAATAATTAAGGCTGTAAGAAGAAGAATTACCACAATAGCAACAAGTACTCCAATTATTATTAAGATTCCCATTTCTCTTGTGGAACTTAAAGTTATTAATAAATTGTATCACAATGTAGGAAAGAGTAGAACTTCTTTTTCCCTGTGTAAGAAAGAAAGTTAACCTTGTAAACTTCTGCCTTTGTAGATACAATGTGTTGTTAATCTCACCTACCCAATCAATGAAATACGATGTAATTATTGTTGGTGCTGGACCTGCTGGACTGTTTGCTTCATATACCCTACTTCAGAAGAGAAAGAAGTTAAAAATAGCTCTTGTAGATATGGGTAAAAAGTTACCCAAAAGAAAACCTGATGAGGTTATGTGTGGAATCGGAGGTGCAGGAACTTTTTCAGATGGCAAACTTACATTAGCAGCTACTCTTTCTCACGAAAAAGCATTTCATTTAGAATCAAAGACAAAGTATCAGGAGATACTAGATCATGTTGATGATGTTTTAACATCCTTTGGTGTAGATTCTGAATATTATCCAAAAGAGAGTAAGGATTTAGAGGATTTGATAGTGGAGTCTCACAGAAATGATGTGGAATTAATTGTAAGGAGAATGAGACATGTTGGGTCAGATAAGTTAAAGAAGGTAATACTTAAATTCCAAGATTATCTATTAGAAAAAGGAGTTGATCTGTACGATCAAACAGAGGTAACGGATATTGAGATAAAGGATGGAAAAGTTTTAGGAGTTAAGACAAAAAAGGGTCAAATTAAAGGAGAGAATGTTATCCTAGCTCCGGGAAGATATAACGCTAGCTGGTTGCAATCTATATGTGACAAGTATGGTATTAAGTATATATATGATAAGGTAGAGGTTGGTGTAAGAGTTGAATTTCCTGCTTCCATAATGCGACGCCAAGCCGAAACTCTTTATGAGATTGTGTACAAGGTAAGAACAGGTACATATCATGACATTGTGAGAACGTTTTGTAGCTGTCCTCATGGAATGGTTTCAACAGAGAAATATGATGGCTATGTATGTGTAAATGGTCACTCTAATTCAGACCATCTCTCTCCCAACAGCAATTTCGCATTCGTATGTGAAGTTAATCTAACAAAGCCAGTAGAAAATACCATAGCATATGCTAAATCTATAGCGGAGGTAGCCTCAACAATTGGTGGGGGGAAACCGATATTACAGAGTTTAGAAGATTTGCGATTTGGTAGAAGGAGTACTCCCTCTAGGTTAGAGAAATCTTTTGTACAGCCCTCTTTGAAAAACTATACAGCTGGAGACATATCAATGGCATTACCTTACAGAATAGTTACAAATATAATAGAGGGTTTAGAGATTTTAGATAGAGTGATGCCTGGGATTAATTCCGGTTCTACACTCCTTTATGCTCCAGAGGTTAAATTCAGATCCTCAAAAGTAAAAACTAATAAAAAACTACAAACTACTATTAAGGGTTTGTATGTGGCAGGAGATGCTGCTGGAGTGTCAGGCTCAATAACGGGAGCTGCTGTTACAGGCGTTATTGTAGGCAGAGCAATTAGATAGGTTCTATTTATTTTGCATATAATTAATAGTATGTGCTATAATACAAATAGCTATGGAAGCTTTCTTCGCGAGTAGACTGCTTAGAGTGTAATCTCCCAAATAAAAATGGTGTAGCAAATTTAATTTTTATTTTTATAAATAATGGGTAAAAAATTATTTGTAGGAAATCTTAGCTGGGACGTCAGAGACGAGCAGCTTAAGGAGATGTTCGGAGCCGTTGGTACTGTCGAAGAGGCAGTAGTCATCATGGACAGAATGAAAAACAGATCTAAAGGATTTGGTTTCGTTACTATGTCTACAGAAGAAGAAGCTCAAGCTGCGCTTGAGGAACTTAATGGCAAGGAAGTTGACGGAAGACCTATTAATGTATCGGAAGCTCGAGAGCAATCTGGAGAAAGAAGATCATTTGGAGACAGATAATAAATATATTTGATTTTTAATCAAACGAACTTGTTAAAAAAGGGGAGCAATGCTCCCCTTCTGTTGTTTATAACAAGATAAATAATTTAAGAGTGAGAATCTTCTAGATGAGTTTTAGCATACTCTGTTAAACTCTTTCTTTTTGCCCATACTCTTTGTGTACTTGTAAGTAATTTCTTTCTTAATCGTATATTTTCAGGAGTTACCTCAATTAACTCATCATTATTAATGAAGGAGAGAGCTATCTCTGTAGTCATTATCAATGGTGTTTTAAGATCTATTTCTGTAACCTCTGCATGAGACATTCTTACATTCGTCTTCTTTCGTGTTTTACAGGGATTTACTTCCAAATCATTCTCATGATTGTGTATACCTAAAATCATCCCTTCATATACTTGGGTAGAACCCTTTATGAACAGTTTTCCTCTTTCCTGTATACTCATTAGAGAGTATGGTAAGGCAGTTCCTGTCTCAGAAGACACGATAACTCCCTTTCTGTGTAGGTCTTCTTCCTTTTTGTAAGGAACATAATCCACAATATAGCTACTTGTGACAGCAGTACCTTTTGTTACATTCATTAATATCCGATGTAAACCTATGAGATTCTTAGTAAGAATATTAAACTGAAACCTATTTTGCCCCTCCTCTGTTTCGATATCTATTAATTTTCCTTTCCTCTCACTAATCTCCTTGGTTATTTCGCTCATATATTCCTCTGGAGCATCAATATTTAGTTCTTCAAGAGGTTCATACATTACTCCATCTATCTCTTTGAGTATTACCTCAGGCTTACTTAATTGAAATTCATATCCCTCTCTTCGTAGCTGTTCTACTAAAATCGCTAACTGTAATTCTCCTCTCCCTGCTACTTGGTACCCTTGAGATCCCTCACTGGTTATTGTTAAGCCAATATTTAAATTCTTTTCCTGTTCTAATCTTTGCTGTAGCTGTTTTGCAGTAACAAACTTACCCTCTTTTCCTGTAAGGGGAGAAGTATTGGCTGAAAATTTAACCTTTACAGATGGAGGTGTTATCTCAATCTCTGGCAAAGCATTCGGCTTCCCTATCTCACAAATTGTAGCTCCGATATCCGTAGAATCTATCCCTGTAATTGCAACTATTTCCCCACAACTACTCTCATTTACACTCTTCCACTTCAAACCTTCTTTAACAAATAGCTCTTTTACCCTACCCTGTTTTTTTTCAAAATCATCTTTGTTTGACACAATTATTATCGGGTTATCTATCTTTACTGTACCGTTTGCAATCTTACCAATTAGGTATCTTCCTAAATGTTCATCGTACTCTATGGATGTTATCTGCATCTGAAAGGATTTTGATATATCTCCACTAGGAGCTGGTAATTCCTCTACGATATATTCCAGTATGGGAGTTAGATCCCCGGGGATATTCTTCGGATCTCTAAGATCCCCTTCTGGGATCTCTTGCCAGATCTTCCCTTCTGTAGAGACTCCATAGAAGATAGGGAAGTCCAGTTGCTCTTCTTTGGTAGCAAGATTGAGAAAAAGATCTTGTATTTTAGACACAGTCTTTTCCATGTTGGCTAACTTTCTATCTATCTTGTTAACAAGTACAACGGGTTTAAGTCCTAAGTGCAGAGCTTTTTTTAATACGAATTTAGTTTGAGGCATACAACCTTCCTTTGCATCTACTAAAAGCAGACAGCTATCTGCTAGATTTAGGGTTCTTTCAACCTCTCCACCGAAATCAGCATGTCCGGGTGTATCTATGATATTTATTTTGGTATCCTTGTATTTGATGGAGATATTTTTAGCATTGATGGTAATTCCTTTCTCTTTCTCTAACTCTCCAACATCTAGAATTCTCTTCTGAAACATCTCTTCTTCATTTTCCCTGAACATATGGGTTTGCTTCATGAAGGCATCTACCAGGGTAGTTTTACCATGGTCTACATGCGCGATTATTGCTAAATTTCTTATATTGTTACTCTCCATCTGGGAATTTGTCATAAGCGAAAAGCTATTTTACCACAAAGGATATGATTAATATATATTATGAGGGATATATTTATTTAATCATTATTAAATCCTAACAATATATTGGTATACTAGAGGAGTATATAATTTTAGAATTATTTCTAATGACTCAATTACATCAGGTATATAAGTGTGAAGTATGTGAAAACATTGTCCAGGTAGTTCATTCTGGGATTGGTACCTTAGTTTGTTGTAATAAGCCAATGGTTTTGCAAGAAGAACATATAGAAGATCAGGGATTTGAGAAGCATCTTCCCGTGCTTTCTTTTGAAGATGGTAAATTAAGAGTAACAATTGGAGATACGCTTCACCCTATGGAAGAAGCTCACTATATTGAATGGATAGAGTATATTGTTGGGGATAAGGCGGAGAAAATATATTTGAGCCCAACAGAGAAGCCAGAGGTTGTATTTGTTTTAGAAGATTCTCCTCACTACATTGTTAGGGCGTACTGTAATATACATGGGTTGTGGGAATTAAGAATGTAGCATTCTTAGGAGTTTAACCTACTCTTCTAGACTAGGGGAGATTATTCCTCCTCCAATGACAATATCTTTTTTGTAAAAGACGACCGATTGTCCAGGACTAACAGCTCTTTGCTTCTTGTTAAATTGGACTAACACTTTCTCATCCTTAATCTTAGAAATTGTACAAGACTCCTCTTTAGCTCTGTACCTAATCTTGGCCTTAACTTTCATATCCTTTTCTAAATCCTCTATTGCAATCCAGTTAACATCTTCGGCGACTAGCTTCCTACTATATATATCTTCCTCCTCTCCTACTACAACTTCATTTTTCTGTATATCTATTCTCACTACGAATAGAGGTTTGTTAGATACTGTAAGGACACCTTTTCGTTGACCAATAGTGTATTTATGTATACCACTGTGTTGCCCGATGATGTTTCCTTGTAAATCTACGATATTCCCTTCCTTAAATTCCTTCTTAGTCTCTTGTTGTATGAAATTAGCGTAATCATTATCATCTACAAAACAAATTTCCTGACTCTCTGGTTTGTTTGCAACATCCAAATCAATTTCTTTAGCAATTTCCCTTACATCTTTTTTAGTAAGATTACCTAATGGAAATATGCTTTTACTTAATTGATCCTGAGTGAGGTTGTAAAGAACATAGCTTTGATCTTTTGAACTGTCTTTAGCTTTTTTAAGTAGATACCTACCGTTTGTTCTCTTACTTGGTCTCATTATTCTTGCATAGTGTCCAGTAGCTATGTACTGTATTCCCATGGAGTTTGCTTTTTCAAGAAGCTGACCAAATTTAATATGTTTGTTACATATGATGCAAGGGTTGGGAGTCTTTCCCTGTAGATATTCTGAGATGAAGTACTCTACTACCTTTTTGTTAAAGGTTTGTTTAAGGTCAAAGATGTGATGAGGGATGTCTAGTTGTGAGGCTACTTTACGAGCGTCTTCAATGATTGGAGATGAGTGAAGGGTATCTAGAATTTGAAAAGTAGCACCGATTACTTCAAAGCCTTCTTTTTTAAGAAGGTATGCAACTACAGAGCTGTCAACTCCACCACTCATTGCGACTAGTATTTTCTTTTTCATGAGCTTATTTTATCAGAAAGGAATCAAGATACACAGGGAAGGAACCTATAGTAATGGGGGTTCTTTTTTGGTATAATTGGGATAGATAAAGAGTGAGTAATCCTCTATTTATCTAAATATCTTGCACTTTAAAAACCACTACTAAGAGAAAGGAATAAGCATATGCACCAGCAATCGAGTTCATCGGTCATGTTCACCATCGCACGTATCTGGAGATTGTACCAGATGCCTAAGTTTTCTGAGGAGACCACTTACAAAGGTCTTCAAGGGAAGAAGGGTTATTATAGACTCCTTAAGAATCTAGCATATGTAGATCCCCCATTGGGTTCACATATTACAGATGCAATGTATGAGATGTTGTTGCGAAGCTGGCTGTTTGGAATTCGCACCTATATGCATTTTAGGAGAGGGACTAGATGGTAACCTCATTTCCCGATATCTCTTCTCTTGGTATCGTCCTTACCATTAAGGATGCAATTTCTTCTGCTAGAAAGAATAATTGCAAGAAGAGACTTGAATTCGCAGGCGTTTCTCTTTTTGTAGATGCAAATTCAGATATTTCTGAAAGAGTAGCTTTCTGGGAGGAGGAATACGAAAAAAAGAGAAGTAAACCAATAGAATAAAGTACAAGATAAAACCAAGGTTGTAGAGTAATCTACTTAAAAATCCTTGGTTTTTTTCTTTCTGTAATCCTCTATAGCACTCTTAACTGCGGCCTCTGCTAAATTAGAACAGTGCATCTTTATTGGTGGTAATCCATCTAGAGCTTGTGCTACTTCTTTATTTGTTATCTTTAAAGCTTCCTCTAAACTTTTCCCCTTTATCATCTCTGAGATAATGCTACTAGTAGCTACTGCTGCACCACAACCAAATGTTAAAAATTTAACATCTTCGATTATGTTATCTTTAACTTTAATATACATCTTCATAATATCTCCACATCTAGGATTTCCTACCTCCCCTATCCCATCTGCATCCTCTATCTCCCCAACATTTCTAGGGTTCATAAAATGATCCATTAATTTCTCACTATACTTTTCCATATCTACTTTTTCTAATTTAAAATATATTATCTTTTATTATATAACGGGGACATTCTTCTTAACTTCTTTACAATTCCAGGGAGAGCCTCTAAAAGGTGGTCAATCTCTTCCTTAGTATTATCCATAGAAAAAGTAAGCCTTAAGGATCCATGTGCTATCTCATGGGCTAATCCTAGTGCTAACAGAACATGGGAGGGTTCTAGTGAGCCTGAGGTACACGCCGAGCCACTAGAGGCATATATCCTCAGTTGATCAAGCATAAGTAGAATAGATTCTCCTTCTATGTATTTAAAACACACATTTACATTCCCAGGAAGTCTTCTTTGAGCATCTCCATTTAAAATTGTATCCGGAATCTTTTCCATTATCCCATTAATACACCTCTCTCTAAGACTAGTTAAATACTTATTCTTACTTTCGATATCTTCTGTTGCTAACTCAATAGCGGTACCTAGACCTACAATATTTGCAACACTCTCTGTGCTGGCTCTCTTTCCTCTCTCCTGCCCTCCTCCATGTATTAGGTTGTCCATCTTAACCCCATCTTTTATGTAAAGGGCACCTACTCCTTTTGGTCCATTAAATTTATGACCTGAGAGAGAAAGTAAATCTACATTTAATTCCTCAAGATCAATTCCCAAGTTCCCCACAGCCTGTACAGCATCTGTATGGAAATATATCTCTTTCTTTCTGGCAAGCTCTCCTATCTCTTTTATCGGTTGTATTGCCCCTACCTCATTATTTGCATACATAACGGATATTAAGATGGTGTTTTTTCGAATTGCTTCTTTGAGCTCATCTACATCTACAATCCCATTCCCTTTTACTGGTAGATATGTCACTTCAAATCCTTGTCTCCCTAGATATTGGCAGGAATGCAGTACTGCATGATGTTCAATGCTTGATGTTACTATATGCCTACCTTTATCTTTGTTAGCAAATGCGACCCCTTTGATAGCCCAATTATCTGATTCAGAACCTGAGCCAGTAAAGAATATATTCTTACTTTCACAATTGAGTGACTTTGCAACCTGTGCTCTTGCATTTTCTACAGCATCTCTGCTTTCTCTCCCTAAGGAGTATATGCTAGAAGGATTACCATACTCTTTAGTAAGATATGGCATCATACTATCTAATACCTCCTTACTAATTCTTGTTGTGGCAGCATTATCGAAGTAATATGTTTTTTCTGTTTCTTTTGTCATAGTGAGTATATATTTTTGATATATGCTACTATTTTGTCAGAGAATGTCAAGGAGTATTGACATGTTTAAGGATTAAAAAGAGAACCCTTTCTGCTTCCTTTGTAACTTTCTTACTACAATTGCTCAGGAGAAGGATATACCATCTCAGTATCAAAAAATACAACTGTATTCTCGCCGGCACTAAACTCCCCTTTCTCGTTTACTTCTTCTACTACCTGTGCACAAACCTCATCTATTGAGGGAGGTGTGATCATTGCCTTCACTATAGCTTGTTTTGGGTCGCTCTTACTAATATTCGTCTCTGCTTCCATTTTGTAACAAGGGTTTGAGAGAGTTCCTGTAATTTTGTATTCCCAAACATTGTCTCCTTTGTATTCATAATCAAGCTTTAGTGTATATGGTAGATCATTCTCTTCTCCCTGCTCCTGCTCTTCTTCCTGCTCTGTTTCTGTCTCTGCTGTGTCAGGGCTCTCTTGAGTAATCTCATTGGGTGTTTCCGTTTCTCTTTCTTTGTAGAGGTAATATATTCCTCCTGCGATTGCTACTAATGCTAGTAACAACAAAACTAGTACTACCCTCTTGTTGTTCTTTACCATTTTGAAATATTTAAAATTTAAATACTGTGTATGTTAATTTTGTATCACTTTGCGATCTTTTCAACAGGTATAACTATTTCCCCATTATGACTTTTTCTCTCCTTAACTGTTAATACGCAAAGAGCCCAAATACCAGAAGACATCATAACTAGGGAGACTCCTCTTAAGGCCCAGTCAAAATATATGTCTCCTAGATTAGCTACAACCCCTATTACCATACTCAATATCGCAGCAGAGGTACTTAGTAGAGTTTCGTAGAAACCGTACTGAAAGCCCTCTTTTCCTTTGTCTAGGTTCAATGCGAACAGTTTTCTCCAGTTAGGAAAGTTAAATGAAACTCCTAGACCAAATATGAATTGAAGAACAAAATATTGAAAAGGCTGTGTGATCATTGGGTAAAAGAAGAAGGGAAGTGCCATTAGTACTATTCCTAAAAAAAGGATTATGACCTCATCTTTGTCGTTTTCGATTCTGTCAGTTAACATCCCAATGGGTATTTGAAAGGCTGCTCTTGTTAAGAAATATATTCCAGTCCCGATACCTACAAAACTAATAGTGTCTGCTCCTAATCTTTTAGAAAGGTAAAGAGAGGCTAAATTAGCAATGATGAAGAATGGTCCCCACAGAAAGGAATCAGAGAGGGAGAGGAAGAGAACTACTTTGTTGAATTTCTTGGGCATATATTATTAACGATACATTGTTGGAATATATATTTCAATATGGTAAATTGAACAAAGTATGAACTTACTAGATTCTACATATTTACAAATGGTACTAGGGATGCTCTCTGCATTAATTCTGTTTCTCTATGCCATAGAGAATCTTTCTGATGAACTTCAAGAGTTAGCCTCAGAGAGATTTAGCAAGATAATATCCAAGCTAGCTAAGAATAGATATGTGGGAACTGTAGTTGGAGCTTTAGCAACGATGCTTACTCAATCTAGCTCTGCAGTTACGATAATAACGGTTGTACTTGTGAATACAGGAATAATTTCTTTTAGTAGTAGCTTAGGTATCATATTCGGAAGCAATGTGGGTGCAACCATTACTGCTCAATTAGCCTTAGTAAACTCTGCAGCTATTGCCTCAATACTGTTAATCGCAGGCTTTCTGCTTACTCTCTTAGGCAAAAAGTTTAAGTTGATTGGTAAGCCTGTTTTTCTTTTGGGGTTAATCCTTTTTACATTAAATCTTCTTTCTGTTAGTATAGAGCCTCTTAAGAGTACTCCTTCTGTCATGACATTTTTTTCAGAGCTCTCCAATCCTGTACTAGCTTACGCAGTAAGTGCAATTTTAACTATGGTTATACACTCTAGCTCAATTATGTCTGGGATGATAGTAATCCTCGCCATGGGAGGAATCATCCCGCTGGAAGTAGCGATACCAATGATATTGGGTGCTAATTTAGGTTCTAGTATTACAGTTTTAATAGCTTCCTCTAAGCTTAATCTGTATGCGAAAAGGGCAGGTGTGGCAAATTTCCTGTTTAATTTTCTTGGTTCCCTCCTCTTTATGATTTTCCTTCCATCTTTTACCTCTTTCATGCAATGGGTGGTGAATGATCCTGCTAAGCAAACGGCTTTAAGTCATCTCTTTTTTAATTTGTTTACTACTCTCTTCTTCTTAATACTGCTTAAACCTTTCGAAAGATTAGTGAATAGGTTAGTAAAGGGGCAGGAAGAGGAGATACTTTTTGAGACTAAATATATACAGAA
>CAZUDZ010000013.1:0-14003 GCA_964618765.1 uncultured Candidatus Saccharibacteria bacterium
CCACCCCATACTTGACATCCAACCATTTCAATGTAATAATGGCAATACCTAATTGTTATGGTGATGATTAGTAGAAATTAGAAGCAGAAATCTAACCAATTTCAACTATTTAATTAGTAATGCTTCTTTTTTCGCTTTTCTACTACAAATTTCCTTAACACATACATCTCCATCACCAATGGTTGTGTTAATAAATAGCAGAAACAAACTTTTCTGTTAAACCCAAAAAGTATATAATAATGAATTAGCCATATAATATTTTAAATACATTAAACTACACAAAAATGAAATCTATAGCTAACAATCAATATTGGGATCAACATTGGCAAAATGTAAAAGTAAATCAAAAAACAAATAGACATCCATTAAATGACTGGCTAGATAAACAAGTACCTAAAATTAATAATGGGAGATGTTTTGAGATTGGATGCTATCCTGGAAAATTCTTACCTGACCTAGGAAAAAAAGGATATGAGTTAAATGGAGTTGACCTATCTACTGACATTGTTGAAATGAAAAATTTCTTTCAATCTCAAGGATATAAAGTTGGAGAGTTTATTAACCAAGATTTTTTAAAGCACAAAACTGACGAGAGATTTGATCTTGTATGTTCATTCGGTTTCATAGAACACTTTGATGATTGGCAAGAAGTAGTCAATAAACACTTTGAAATAACAAAAGACAAAGGTTTATGTATTATAGAAGTACCCAATCTAAGTTCACCAATTTATTATCTTCTGTACAAAATCCTCGAACCAAATGTACTAAAGAATCACAATCTAAAAGCAATGTCTTTAAAAAATATAACTACATATATTTCTAGTTGTGATCACAAAGTAGATTGTGCTCAATATGTAGGAGATTTTTATTTTAGATTTGTTACAAAAACGGGTAAGAAATATCAATCTATTGAGAAATTTCTAAACTCTTTAAAAGGTTTTATGAATTTATTCCCTAAATCATTATCTGCTAGATATATTGGTGTAATTGCAAAAAAACAAATATCATAATATTACAGTCATCGAGGGGTTTTACTCTTTAATTTAGAAGAGTGAGCATATTCATAACTCATTCCATTAGACCTTTAAACAAACGTAAGTGCAAAACCCTTCTTACCAGCCCTTCCTGTTCTACCAATCCTATGAATATAATCATCATACGATTGTGGCATATCATAATTAATAACATGAGAGATATTGTTTACATCAAGACCCCTCGATGCAACATCTGTAGCTATTAATACATCTATCTTACCTCCTTTAAAACTCTCTATTATCCTAGTCCTCTGATTCTGTCTCTTATCCCCATGTAAAGACTCTACATACATTTGTTGATCATTAAGTCTCTTAGATAATCTATCAGCTTCTCTTTTTGTAGAAGTAAATACCAAAACCTTTCGTAATTCTTCTTTCTTAAGTAAACCTAAAAGTACATCATACTTTGTTTCTCCTTTTTCAAGCCTAACTACATCCTGATCTACATTTTTACCAGGAGCCTGTTTCTCTACCTCAATCTTTAAAGGATTCTTTAGAAGGGTATTTGCAATCTGCTCTGACTTATTATTCATGGTAGCAGAGAAGAAGAGAGATTGTCTTACTTTATCTAATCTTTCAATGATGTACTTAATATCATTTATGAAACCCATATCAAGCATCCTATCTACCTCATCTAACACTATATTGTTTACAATATCCAAATTAATCTCACCTCTATCAGATAGGTCTTTAAGCCTACCAGGTGTTGCTATTACAAACTCAGGATCTTTTCTAAGTTGATTAATTTGTGCAAACATACTTCTTCCACCAATTATTAATACACTCCTAAGACCAGAACCAACAGAAAGAGATCTAAATTCATCCTGTATCTGAAGTGCTAACTCTCTAGTAGGTACTACAATCAAACACTTGTTATCATGATCCCTACTTATCTTGTTTATCATAGGGATTAGGAAGGCAGCTGTTTTACCAGATCCTGTACTTGCTAAGCCTAGGATATCTCTTCCATTAATGATTTCGGGTATAGCTTGATACTGTATCTTTGTAGGCTTACTGTATCCCTTATTATATGAATTCTTTTTTAAAGCATCTGTGATATCAAACTGTGAATAGTTGTAGTCATCTACAAACATATTAACTGGTTTTGTATCTACAGCTTTAGCTATCAGTTTATCTATACTGATTGATGCTCCTCTTCTGAAATTTGGTCTACGACTTCTATTTCTATTAGGGCGATAGCCCCTATTATTTCTGTGATAATTACTCACGGTTGTACTTATTTATATTATTTTCGGTTTACATAGAAACGCGAAAGTAATATTTAAACCGTTAGGTGCTTAATTTCGTATGATCTACATTAAACGCAGAGTGATTATAGCATGAGTGGGAAGGAGAGTATATAGGTGGTCAAACCTAACAACCAGAACAGGCTAGGGGAGTTTAAAAGGAAATGATAAGTTTCGTTCTACCATTCTTTTGGAGAACTCATCAGATTTGCTATGCAAATGACTTACAAGTTAAAAGAAGGTTTATTATATTGTGATGTGTAAAAACACATACACTTCCTTCTTTTAACTTTATTTCTTTGTCTCTCCTGTCCACTATAGTTGACAGTTTTTATAGTGCCTTCATTTTGAAGGGAGAGACAAATTATTCAATTGTAAAGTTCTTTTTAAATTTTTATTTTGTATTTAGTTTCCTTTCTCCTTTTCTTAATTTGAAGAAGCAGTATGCGGTAATCGCTAATCCTATTACAGCATATGCTATAACCAACCAAGATTGATTGGTTATCCCCCAAACTAATCCTAGGCCAAAACCTCCCCCTGTTGCTGGTAATGCTGGTCCGTATTCCATTTTCATCTCCTTTTTTACCATGATTGTTGTTGTTTTGTGAAAAACATAAAGTAGGAACAATAGAGGTTGAGTGTCTTGAGAACACCATATGTGCTTTCAGGAAACACAGAAACTCTATATAACCAATCCCTCAAAGTAACTTTTCCTAAGTATTTCAGTCGATAGATGCTAGAAAACAAACTTAAGAATATTACTATTGCAACAAAACCGTGCATTGCCAATTTGTTATTGATTACCATCATCAAAAAGGCAACTGTAAATATCCATTGAAATATCAATAGAAAATTTACCCAATAGTGTTGCAAAATATACACACGAGTCACTTTGTTCCACCCGTGATTTTTCAGGGTTTCTAAACCTCCTCTATTCCAACGAAGTCTTTGTCGCCACCAATCTTTTAGAGATACTGGAACTTCTGTCCAGGCCTCCATATTAAGGTTGACAGTAACATCATATGCAGCTTCCTTGTATTTGATGGTTAAATCATAGTCCTCTACAAGGTTATCTTCATCAAACCCTCCCACTGCCATTATGGCAGACCATCTATGGATGGCAGCCATGCCATGAACAACCTTTATAATATCAAGTGTTTCCACTCTTTGTGAATCAAAGGTTGCATACTCTAACCGTTGGAGTTGGTACAGAATTCTATTGTAAAAATTTCCTCCTTCGAATGCCAAAACCCCAGCTTTAGAACATACTGATGCCAGATTCTGATTAGATTCTAAAGTCTTCCAACCTTCCTCTACTGCTTTGTGATGTATGCGTGTATCTGCATCCATTAATAAAACAGCATCTGGTGCTCTTCCTAATCGTATCTTTTCAAGTGCCTGGTTTACTGCACCTCCTTTCTTACCCTTGTTTCCCAAAGTTTCAAGAAGTTTAACATTTTCATACTTCTCAGCCATTTGGGTAACTATCTTTACAGTTCCATCTATGCAATTATCTGCTACGACAACAATTTCAATTGGCAAAGACTGTACTAAAAGATCCTGTATAGTCTGGCCAATTATCTTTTCTTCATTGTGTGCTGGGATAACTGCAATTATGTATGGCCTATTCATTACTGACTCCTTTCTAAAATCACTAGTAGGCGCCTCCAAGCGGTACCGTAAGGAGTACAGGTTATGAGAATCAAATTAGACTCCTCATTTTGTATTCCTTGTTCATGGTAATCTGCTATTACATTCCACAAATCATCTGGCTGAATTTCTCTTACTTCTTTTACTTGGAATTTAAATTCATCATCTTTCGTACTAACAATCACTGTATCTTCTAAATCCATTTTGTCTAACTTTGCAAATACCTTTGGAACAATACCCCATTGACGATGCCCTAAAATAATAGATGCACCTGGGGCTCCAATATTTGAGAGATATGGACTTGAAGAAATACATATCGAAATAGGGGACTCATGAAGAACAGAAAAATCGAAAATTTGATTTTCATCCTCACAAACCAATTCTAATGAAGTATTTATATCCAAATTAGGGATATTTATATCTACTCCATTCTCAAACTCAGATTCTGACAGATAATCATACACTGTGGGTTCTAAATCTACGAGCTGTGGCACTTCTCCTTCAGCATAACCAAAATTGTCAAACATTTCATTTGGTAATACTACTTCAAGAGAACTTTCTTTCACAACATCAAGAACCATATCAAACTGTTCTCTTGTGTGCTGGCTCTCATTTACTGGTTGTTCAACGATAGCATGGAACACTAGTACCAACCATCCACTAGATTTCTCTGTCTTCTCTACAAGTAGTTCAATATCTTCCTTCCCTAATCTCGTAGTTAGAGCATATGAAGTGATGTGTCTCCATGATGGAACAGGGTTTACTTCTTTTGTTGATGATCTCCAATATGAATAATTTTGACTAATCATATTCTGACCACTCTGTAAACCGTTCTCTCCATATGGAAATGTAAACGACGGGATAGAGTATCCTCTACCTATCAAATCTACTTTCGATCCAATAATCTCTGCTTTTAACAAGTATTCATCCTCTATCTCATTTAACCGAGAATGTCTCCGAGAGTGACTGGATATCTCCCATCCTGCTTGAATCAATTCATCTACTTCATTCCACTCCATAACAGGGTCTCCATCAGGGATAAAGTTTGCTTGAGCAACCTCTCTGTTAGAGACAACTGCAAAAACACCTTTCCAACCTCTTCTTTCCAATTCAGGATATGCAACTTCATATGTTGATGATAATCCATCATCAAACCAGAGAGTGACATAGCCTTTTGGTTGAGTAAGCGTAGGAATAGCTGTAGGTATGATTGCTTTTTCTGTTAGAGTAGGTTGTACCTCTGATTGTAACTTTTGATTTAGTTCTACAGTATTAGGATAGTTACATCCTAATACAAACAACAGTACAATTAATGATGCCATTTTCTTGTACATCTCTTCTCCTTTCGTCGTTTAGAGTTTTTATTTAGTAAACAATTTTAAGAACTTTACATTGTTAAAGAACAATTACTTTACTTTTAACCTTAAAATACAAGGTTAGTAATTCTGTGTGATTATACAATATTAAGCACTATAGTTCCAGCTATAGGCCTCTCTGTGGCTCTGGTTTAAAAAGAAGAAATATTGTAAACCATTTTGAAGTTAGATTTCAGATTATTTTAATATTAAAAAAATATATAAAATTCCCTAATCCGTCTCATCAATTACGCTATTGACTACTATATCCACAGAAGGTAAAATAGGCTATAAGATATTTTAATTTTAAAATATTTCCCCATATGAAGAAAGCTAAAAAGTTTTTTAGAGATTCCTTTAAATACGCCCCACAAATGTTAGTACTGTTTTCAGTATTAATATCTAATGTGTTTTTTCCTGCGTTAGCTATAGCTCAAGAGATTACTGATCTAGTAGAGGGCAACAATGAGGTAGAGGTCGTTGTAGATACCCCTTTGGACGTAGTAGTAGATATACCTTTAGATGAGCCGGACATACTGAAGGAAGGTATTTCTACTAGTATATATGAGGAAGAGAGGGGAGAAGAAAAGAGTGAAGAAGAAGAGATTGTAGATGAGGCGATAGCAGAAATAGAAGAAGATATTCCTGTTCAGGAGATACAAAAACCTGAAAAGGAAAACCCTATTAAAAAAGTATGGGCTTTTAATGGCTCTACTTCTACAACTACGCTACCCATAGCTTTAAATTGGAAGTATGTTTCTCCTCAGAATGAGAATGTTACTGTTACATTTACTAAATTACCTGATAATCCTGGACACTTAACAATAGAGGAGATTGTATTAAACGATAATGAAGTTATAGTTACTAATGCAGTTTCTAGATTAGCATATGATATTACTACTGATATGGAGGATGGTACTTTTGAGTATGATCTTACATTACCTGATTATGAGGATGGTGTAAGAGTACTATATGCAGAGAATAGAAATTTATTGCTAGAAAGTATTAAGGAAGTAGAGGAAGAAATAGTTAATGAAAATGGTAGTATTAAGATAGAGAGGTTAAATCACTTTACTTTGTTTATACCTAGTACTGGTGGAAAGATAAGAGTCTCTGGAAGTTTGGGTGGACAGACACAAGTTACTGTAAATTCAGGACAGAGTATTAGGGTAGATTTAGTAGTAGGAGGAAATAGTGGTGACATTTGGAAATCTACCTCATGGCAGATACAAGGAGAATCGGTTAACTGTATAGATAATGAAGATATTAGCGTCTCTAATACAAGTGCTGATTACTCTTTTGATATAACTGCACCAAGCACAGAAAATACTTATGACGTAAGCTTTGTTGCTTATACTAATGACACATGTGACTCAGGGGCCAGCAATACATTCACTTTAACTGATGGAATAATTGTTGATGATGGATTTACTCCACCTAATGTAGCTTTAGAATATAATGCTAATGATCCCATTGCGCTTTCCTCTGTAACAGGGATTTGGACTTCTGTAACTGGTGGTTCTAATATAACTGGAGTTAATACAAATGAAGTCAAATGGGGCTCGGGTACTTTTGGGAAAAGTGGTTTAAGATTTGATAGTAGTGGTCTTCAGAGTTTTGATGCAGGAGAAAATTTTTATCTCGGTGCATTAACTCATTTGAATTACCCAATTACTAATGCTGCAAATGGAGCTACTCTAAAAATTACACTTGAATTTGAAAAACCTAATGTTACACCAAATCCTGAGTTTAGTTTTTATTTTGATATTGACGAGACGAATAATACTGATGCCTGGGGCCGCCCCTTACCTGTGGAAGAATGCCCTGCTTGGCAAAAATCGAATACCCCATGTGATGATAGAATTACCTTCCCAAGTATTGATGAGGAAGCGAGCTTCGCGATAGGAGATAAACTCTATACACTAAAGATAGAAGGTTTTGTTGATTCATATCCCAGTGGTGTTCCTGTTTCATCGTTTATTACTGAGGAACATGAAAATAATACAGCATTCTTAGTAGGTTCTCTTTCATCTATTCTGGTGGAAAGACCAGATATTCGTATTACTAAGAAAACAAATGAACAAAATATTGAGGCTGCTCCAGGAGACAATCTCTATGTTGGAGATCCAGTAACTTGGCAATATGTAGTACAGAATACTGGTAATGTAGAATTAACAAATATTTCTGTAACTGATAATCCTACAGCAAATATTGACTGTGATTCTGTAACAGAAGGATATCAAAATACAGGTTTAACATTAGCCGCTGGTGCAAGTATGACCTGTACAGCCTCTGGCATAGTTCAATCGGGACAATTTACTAATACTGCTACAGTAACAGGAACTCCACCAACAGGTCCTAATGTTACCGCATCTGACACTAGTTGGTATTACGGCATTAACAAAAGCACTTTAACCGTACAAAAAATAACTATTCCTTCACAAGATACGACAGAATTTGATATAGATATTTCTACTATAAACGGAGTAATTTTTGGAGATACAAGTGGAAAGATTTCTGATTCAGCCGGTAAAACATACTCTCTTTCTGCTGGGACATATTCAGTCTCAGAGACAACACCAGAAGGTTGGAGCGAGACAGGCAACACTTGTCAGAATGTAATAGTAGGTGTTGAAGATACAAAAACTTGTACAATAACTAATACAAAATACGTTCCTGTAATTCAAGTTGTTAAATCTTCTACTACAACCGAAATTACTTATGCAGGACAAATTGTTCCATATGTTTTCACTGTAACTAATGAAGGAAACCAAACATTAACTGGTGTTACCGTTGAAGATGATAAGTGTGATACTGCTCCAATCTATAATTCTGGAGATGATGGAGATAATAAACTACAAACTAATGAGACATGGATCTATAATTGTAGTCATACTGTAACTCAAGCAGAAATGGATACTGGTGGCAATCTTTCGAATAATGTCACAGTTGATTCTGTTGAATCACCATCAGACACAGATACAAAGGATATTCCAATAACTCAAACCCCTGCAATAAATGTGGTTAAATCCTCTACTACAGAATCTATAACTACAGCAGGACAAGTAGTCCCTTATACTTTTACAGTATCTAATGAAGGTAATCTTACATTATCAGAGATTACTGTTGTAGATGAATTATGTGATGCAAATCCTTTATATGAATCTGGAGATACTAATGCAGATGAAAAGTTACAACCAACTGAAGTATGGATCTATAAATGTAATCGAACAATAAACCAAAGTGATATAGAAAATAGTGGGGAAGATAGAGAAATAAAAAATACAGTAACTGTCGATTCAAAGGAGTCTGTAGAAGCAATAGATGATCATAATATTCCAATAACACTTTATGATATTCATGGTTTCAAATGGGATGATATTAATGGTAATGGAGAAAGAGATTGTATGATTCCAGGTGACAGAATTCTAGAGCCTAGTAGAGCAACTAAAGCTTCTACATGTGATTTAGAACCCCTAATAGAAGATTGGACAATCAATCTATACAAATGGAATGGAGAAGGGTTTAATATTGAACCTTTATTGACGGTAGATACAGCAGACACAGATGAAGACTATGGATGGTACTGGTTCGAAGATTTACTACCAGGAAGATACAAAGTATGTGAAGTACAAGAGGATAGATGGCTACAAACTTTCCCCATAAATGAGGACCAGAATTGTCATATTATTAACTTACCAGATGCTAATCCTAACGGATATCCTGAAATGATTAATGCTACACCCGAGCCTGCACCTACATACAACTTCGGTAACTATGAACTCTCAACCTTAATTGTGAGAAAAGTTGTATTAGGAAAAGATCACATGGGAAGTTTAGGAGATGAAATATATTCAGACGATATCTTCCAAGTTTACTTAGAGGGGTCAGAAGATATAAAAGATATTAGAGACAATGAAGAAGAAATAATAGCAACATTTGATAACTTAGGACCTGAAACACACACTCTTGCTGAAATGCCAGTACAAGATGGATATTCATTTGCAGGATGTTTCCCAATGGGAATTACTCCTGAGGAGTTTTATAGTAATAGAGAAAGAACTGAATATAATCCATTAGCTCCTGAAATAAAACTAAACAGTGGAGAAGAACTTACCTATATCTGTTACAACGATACAATCAGACCTCAACTAAATATCTTTAAATCAAACGATACAGGTGGTACAGATATGCACCCAGGAGATATTGTAACCTACACTATTATAGTATCAGCACCAAACGATTCAGAAGATGGAGGGACATACCTTCTAAATAATGTAAAAGTAGTAGATTTAATACCTGATGGATTTGAATATGTACTAGGATCAGCTACAGGAGTATTAAATACTCCTGAATATAAAGATAACATGCCTGCTATATGGGAAGTCGGAGATATGAAAGAAGGAGATATAATTACTCTTACCTACCAAGTAACAATATCAGAAACACAAGACCCAGGTACATACAAAGACATAGCATACACATACGGAGACTCACTACTAGGAGTAGAAGATGTCTTAGGATCCTCTACAATCAATCCAGGAACTCCATTTGTAGGAACTGAAGTAATTGTAGTAGAAGAACCTGAATTAAAAGAAGGAGAAGTTCTAGGAACAGCTATAGAGCTAGAAAAAGAAGTACTGGGAGCAGCTACAGAACTACCAAAAACAGGAGCAAGTACATATCTAACATTAGGAGCATTAATAACTATGATAACTGGATTCCTCCTACTCCTTGTTAGTCCTAAAAAGAAAATTGCAAACTTAGTATTAGCTGGTGCATTACTCTTGGGTATATCTACACTAGCAAAACCTCAAGCAATACATGCAGCTAATCCACTAATCAATGTACAAATAGAACAACCAGAGTCTCCAACAGATAAAACAAACTTTAAGATAGGATATGTAGCACTAGCTATACCAGTAAGTACAGATTTGGAAATACAATGCTATGAAGAAACATCTGGGCTATTTGGTCCTGTACATACAACTAAAAGTGGTAGCTGTATTGTAGATGAAACAATAATAACAGATAGTGGTACATACAAATTCTATGTAATAGCATCTACTAATGGAACTACAAAACAATCAAACAAAGTTACTATAGAAGTAGACCTAAATAAACCAGGAGTAGTGACAGAGTACAATAAAGATAAAAGTATATGCTCGTACTCTCTAAAGTTTATTACTGCAAACGATGGTAGAACATCTAAAGTACAGATCTTTAGATCTGACAAACAACCATTTACAGCTAATGCTAGTACACTAATAGAAACAATAGCTGTATTACCCTATGAACAAACAACATATACAGACAACTCTTTGCCAGATTGTGATAAAGAGTACTACTATGCTGTAAGAGCCTTAGATAATCTAAACAACAGCTCTTCATTTGTTACAGATAATATTGTAACGGTATTGGAAAAAGAAGTAACCATCGCTGGAGCCACCACTGTAGGAACCGCCGCCACGGGAGCCACTACCGCAGGAGCCTCCACCACAGAAGTTATCTCTAAGACTGAGACTGGAGAAACTGTAGATGCAGAAAATGGTGAAGTTGCAGGAGAGGAAACAGATATAAAAGAAGAGAGTGCAGAGAAAGACGAGATTACGAAAGACCAAAAGAATGAAGAAGAAAAAACCTTTTGGGAGAAATATTGGTTTGTAATAATTGCTTCAGGAAGTATTCTCCTCATTATGCTAGGATATGCATATGCACGAAAAAGAAAATAAGAAGGAGAAAAAAGTAGGATATCTAAAATATTTAGGTATCCTACTACTTCTAAGTAGTCTAACAGTAATATTTTTTACATTCTTTCCAATTATCTCAACATACGTTAAGTATAGATTAAACCCTCAACCTATTAAGAAAATAGAAGTAAAGATAGTAGAGGAAGATAAAGAGATAACAAAGGAGATTGAAAAAGACACAACGATTGTATTTGTAGATAAAGATTTCGGATTGTATATACCTAAAATAGGTGCTAATGCTAAAGTTGTTAAAAATGTAAATCAATATAATGAAGATGAATATATTAATGCCCTATACACAGGAGTAGCACATGCTAAGGACTCATCTACACCAGATAGAAATGGGAATGTATTTCTTTTTGCACACTCTGCTGTAAATTTCTATGAAAGACATAAATACAATGTATATTTCTACCTATTAGGAGAGTTAGAGAAAGATGATCCAATATATGTTAGTTACGAGGGTAATATATATACTTACAAAGTACTAGAAAGTAAAAAAGTTAATCCTACACAGATGGAGTATCTAGGTACATATTTAGATGAAGATACCTTAACTATAATGACATGCTGGCCAGCAGGTATGGATTATAAGAGAATGATAGTTACTAGCGTAAGAGATAATACTGAATAAATTAATCATACCTCATATATCTAAATTCTTTAACCATACCTAATCGGGGTAACCCGACTTGAACGGGCGACCTCTACATCCCGAATGTAGCGCTCTAGCCATCTGAGCTATACCCCGAGGAATACTTTTGTTAAACTACATATATCAAAATTATATACTCATACTATGACAAAAGAAAAAACAATAAATGTAAAAGTTAAAATAAGCAGTAAGAAAGAATCTGTTAAATATGAAGATGATATCTACACTGTATATACAAACACTCCTGCTAAAGAAAACAAAGCAAACATATCTGTAATATCATTACTCTCCAAACACCTAAACATTCCTAAAAGAAACATATCTATTAAAAAAGGCCTAAAAAGTAGAAACAAAGTTCTTACAATTCTTTACGAAGAGAAATAAATTATTCTAATTCCTTAGCCCTGTTTTTTAAACTAGACAACCATATATACAGTAATGGATCTGTATGACTCTCCTGGAAATTTGATCTTAAAAGCCTTGCTGTAACCTTCTCGCTAACATAATCAATATTATCTATTATCTTAATCATCAAAACAGTCCTAAAAATACTCTTCCAAGAGTCATCCCATGCGGAAATATTCTCTGTTAATGTGAAAGATATTGTATCTATATCATCCTCGGTCATCTCAAACATACCTTTCTCAGTTATTTTCCCAATTACTCCCTCCAAGATCTCACCCATTGCCATTACGGTAGGGGAGTCCTTAAACTTAAGAAGTTCAGTTACATCATATTCATGTTTAAGAGATTGATACGGTTGAATGTCCTTGTATACTGATTCTATTTCCTGATCTGAGAAAGCTTCTAATTTAGGAATATCCTTTGTAGCAGAGGAAATAGTTATTTTCTCTAACTCTACCATAGAATATATCTATTAAGTATTTAGAGATTATACTATAACAAGAATGAATTCCCTAATTAAGAAAATAGATTACTCCTCTATACATGAAGTAAACCTTAAAACACCCTCTGAATTTAGACCTGCAGTAATACTCCTTGTCTCTAAAGAGAGTTGTATATTGTAAAAATCCTCTTCCTGAGGAGATTGATACCCTATCTCCCAACCCTTAGATTCTAATTTCTCTACATACTCACTAAGCTGCTCTAAACTGGTATCTTCTACCATTACGAACACCTCATCTTCAAACCTAGACATATCAGGCTCTACTCTTGTAATTTCCTTAACCTCTCCATCCGTATACTCTAAAACCTGCTCTGGAAAATATCCATACCATCCCTTTTCTGGATCATCTTGGTGTGTAATATCATTGGACTTACCACTATATTTAGAAAACAGGAAATAGGAAACTCCCCCTAATATGATCAGTGCTATCAATATGTATAATATTTTTTTCATTAAAAATGTCTTTTAAATTAACTGCTATGTTTTAAAATCTAAATCCCTAGTTTAATGATGATGCTCTTCCTCGTACTTATCTGCTTCCTCTTTGTCCTTGTGAACTGTCCCATCTGGGTGATTAGGAGGTGCATATATTGTATAAAGCTTCAAATCTATATCAGAATTGTTAATTACATTATGTAGAGAGCCTGCAGGCACTATGACTACCATATCTTCCTTTAAGATATCCTCTTTCCCATCTATGAGTACCTTAGCCTCACCCTGTTCAACTCTGAAAAACTGATCTACACTATCATGTACCTCTTCCCCAATATCCTCTCCTGGCTTAAGAGACATAACTACTAACTGCATATGCTTACCAGTATAGAGAACTTCTCTGAAGTTATCATTATTTAGAGTCTTCTCCTCTATATCATCTATATATCCCATTTCTATTTAATTTGTTAATTTAGGTATACTCTAATATCTCATAATTACACTCTGCTTTCAAGAAAATAATAGAGAGTTGTATTATGTACAGTAGACAGCGAGAGCGAAAGTAATATATATTAGTATAGGGATTTAAATAACAACCTATTCTTATGTTTCTTTCTAACAAGACAATAAGCAAATATATTTACGAAGGGAAAATTATCGTAAAAGGCAACCTTACTATCGAAACCAAGGGTATTACAATTAATCTTGGGAAAGAATTACTCATACCTAAAGAAGGACAGACTTTTGATACAAAAAACCCAAAAGAATTAAAATATGAAAAGCATAATCTATCTAAAAAGCCATACATATTGAAACCTAATGGATTTGTACTAGGCTCTACCAAACAGAGTATAAGGACAGATAGGGACATCATAACCATGCTAGATGGAAGATCTACTTTCGCAAGAGCAGGGATGACTGTGCACCTCTCAGCGCTTGTTTTAGATGGAGTTCCCTTCAGTCAGGAGAATTC
>CAZUDZ010000014.1:0-12704 GCA_964618765.1 uncultured Candidatus Saccharibacteria bacterium
AAGAACATTTAACTACAGATACTGATTTTGGTACGCAATTAAATGCTTACAAGGGTGATATTTCAAAGAGTGAGGGTATTTCAGAGAGTTATGGTTATTACCCTTTTATCTTTGTAGAAGGGAAAGCATATTCTGGGTTTAGCGAAGAGATTGGAGGAGAGATATTAGGGATGTTGGAATAACTGGAGAGGATATACAATATTTTCGGATATCATTCCATATCCTCCGCCATTTTCAACATGTTCCAACAAGACCCGTCCACTATCTTTCAAAACCCTTATGGGGATTGAGTTATTTTGACCTTAAAAAGTAAAGTTCTAAAAAGTAAGGCCTGGTGTATGAAAAGAGTCAAAAAAGAGATGTTTTTAAGAGCTCTTGGTTCGAAGGTAGAACGTTGATGTGGTACAGCCAAAGTGAGAATCAACCAATCTCTATACGATTTGTCTCCTAAGTCCTTAATCTCTTAGCAAAGTACTATATAAATAATAGGATAAGGACAAATAGAAGAAGTACAATACCAATAATGAAAGCCTTGCTAAGAGATTTATATTTAGACTCAATAGAGACAAAATCTTTTTGATTATCCATATTCAAATACATTAATTTCAAAATAAAATCATTCCAAGCAACTTTATGAATATTTGGTCTCCCTTGTGGGTCAATGTTTCCTAGCATATCAATTGGAGGAACTATATGAAATAAGTCGCCTTCCACAATTCTATATGGAATCGCATACCAATACCAAAGCTGCATTGCAATATTAGTTGCATTAAGAGCATCAAAATACTTCTCAGATACACTTGAGCCTTCGGTATTCTGCCAAGATGATTTTGGGATATCGCAACCTGATTTTATCAGTAAATCTACCATAAAATTTATTTCTTCAAAAAACATCTTTTCAACATTCTTATAAGTAGTACGTCTCTCAACCTCAAACGGGACTTGACTTTCCTTCTTCTTAAAAACTTCCTGTCCTAAAGGTACATCGGTCATAATGAATTTTCTATCGGATTCAGGAAATTTTTCAACCATTTTTTCTATAACCCACTCATAATTTGAGAGTGGAATATCTTTTTTCATAGCCATATTTTAATTTTAATATCTTAGATATTCGTCTTCGTATTTAGACCGTTTTTTCTTTCTCTCTCAACAATTCTACCAATTCTTCTAGGTTGTTATTTACCTTTATTAAAAAATGTTCTTTTCCAATACTTTCTAAAAATTTGTACTCTGCTTGAAATACTACATCATCAAACCATAGAAAATCACTTTTTAAATCTATACCATCTGTTTTAAGAGAATACCATTTAGTATTTTTAATACCCTTTACCATTTCAAATATATCTTTATCTAATTCTTCTTCTAAGTGATACATAGCTACATCACTTTCCCCATGCATAGTGTGTGTACTTAACCAATATACTTCACCTTTTGAAATATCAAATACAGTAGTAAGAAATTCTTTTAAAAACGGCATCTGTTTATACTCTTTTGTATCTAAGAGGACTCCATCGATATCTAGGTAGATTTTCATAAGATTATTAATTATTTAATAATAGGTTTCTCATATTTATCTATAAGCACACTTCTTTGATTCACACTCGATGGAGAGCTTACAATACCATCTTTCTCTAGCTTCTCGATTAACCTTGCAGCATGATTGTATCCAATTTTAAGTTTTCTTTGTAGAAAAGAAGGAGAAGCCTTTTTACTCTCTATAACTATTTTTTTGGCATCTTCATACAATGCAAAATAGTCTATTTCTTCTGAATATGTTTTTGTATCAGCACCTTGCATATCACTAATCTCTATTTTCTCTTCTGGGTTCTTTGATATCTTTTGCAAAAGCATAATTTCTTCTTCCCAAATATATGGTGTCTGAATCTTTTCGATATTTCCGCTATCCATATCTTTATAAATAATTTCTCCCCTTTCTTCTAAGAGTGCACCTGCTTCACTTTCAATTATTAACTTTGAGTGTTCTTTGTCTGTAGCAAATACTATCCTAGTATTAAATCCTTCTTTAAATTCATCCGAGAATGTCTCTTTAAAACGATTCACAGTAGAAAGAACTAGATATATTCCTACCTTGTTTCCTCTTTCTAATAGTGGTTGTATTAGTTCTGAAAATTCAGAGTAATTAAGACTTATATCAGCAAATTCATCTATTACTATTAACAAGGAAGGTTGTATAACATTAGATTTCTCCCTTCTTTCTAACTCTTTATTACATTTTTTCAATTCTTCTATTGCTTCATCAGGGATGCATATCACTCTATTATTGAACAGATGGGGGAGATTAGAGAGTTGATAATAATCTCCTCCACCCATTAAATCCATAAATATGAACTTAAATTTATCAGGAGAATTTGTATATATGAGTGTAAACAGTAAGGAGTTTATAAATACAGATTTACCCATACCTGTATATCCTACTATTAGAATATTTTTTAAATCTTTTAGATCTTTAATATGTATATCATTATTAATATCTTTACCTAAGATAATGGGGAGAGAGTATTTATATTTGTTTAATTGTTTTAAACAATCTTTAAGATATATGTATTTATCCATACCTATAATATATATTAGAAGGGTAAAGGATGCAAAGGGGATACTTTTTGATTGATTTGATCAATTTTCTGTTATATACTGCGCTGATATGTCGAAAATAAATATAGATGGTATTCATTCCATCAAGAACCTTGAGTATGTTGCTCAGCAAGATTTAGAAGGTAAAAAATTGATAGAGATTGATGAGGCTATTGGTGACAGTGATTTAGCTGAACGTAGAGAAACAAAAGGATATGTAGGGTATTTAATTGAGCATGGTTATTTTGGAATAAATAAAAATAGCAATGCAAGTCCAGATGTCAGACATTTAGGAGTAGAAATTAAAACATGCCCATTAAAAAGAGGAAAAGATGGGAAATTAAGTGTTAAAGAACCTCTCTCTTTAAACATAATAAATTACATAAAAGAAATTGAACATAAATCATTCATTGACTCATCGGTATATAAGAAAAATAAATATATTTTATTTGTTTTCTATATCCATAACCCTAAAGAGAAAAGATCTAATTATTTAGTCAAATATGTGTTTATTTGGGAAATAGATGAGGAGGTAATTAGAGATTTTGAACCAGACTATCAAAAAATACTATCAAAAATCCGCCAAGGAATCGCCCATCATATTCACCAGGGAGATCATGACAGTCTAACCCTTTGTCCTAAACATAATGGGTGTTTTAAAGACCCAGAATGCACTAAATCGAAAACTAGGCAGCCGAATAGTACTGAACCTGCTGAGGTTCGGGCATTTCGCATAAAGAATTCTTACATGAATGAAATTATTAGGAGATATCTTAAAAAAAACCGTCCTCAGGATTTATCATCCTTTGTTTCATAATTGTATAGATTTCATTTATATATTGATTCTTCAGGCCTTTTGAGAATTTGATCTCTCTAGTTTTTTATGATACAATCTCCCTATGAAAAAAATTAAAGTAGTAGAACTATTTGCAGGTGTAGGTGGCTTTAGAATCGGCTTAGAGGGCTATCCAAAGAAAAAAAATAGTCTTTATGAAGTTGTATGGAGTAGTCAATGGGAACCAGCTACTAAAATACAACATGCTTCTGATATATATATTAAAAAGTTTGGAGATAAGAACCACTCAAATGAAGATATCCAAAAAGTAATTGATAAGAACTTTGATGAAATACCTAATCATGATTTATTAGTGGGAGGTTTCCCATGTCAAGATTACTCTGTAGCAAGAACATTAAGCCAAGCAAAGGGTTTAAAAGGTAAAAAGGGCGTTTTATGGTGGTCAATATACCAAATTTTGAAGAAGAAAATTGAAGAAGAAAAAAAAGGAAACAAGAAGAATTGTGCACCAAGATATCTTTTGTTAGAGAATGTAGATAGATTATTAAAATCTCCTGCGAATCAAAGGGGGCGTGATTTTGCAATTATGTTAGCTTCGCTATCTGACTTAGGATATGCAGTTGAATGGAGAGTAATTAATGCAGCAGATTACGGTATGCCACAGAGAAGAAAAAGGGTGTTCATTTTAGGATATAGGAATAATACCCCTATTTATAAATCTATTAAAAAGTCAAAGAACCTTACAGAATGGCTACTAACTAAAAGTACAGGCATATTAGAATTTCCCATACAAAAAGAATACTCTGCTAAACCGGAGTTTGATATCGAGGGAAATATTCCAAAGATTTCTTCCTTTTTTTCTTCAAATAATCCGAAGAAGAGTCCATTTGAAGTTGCGGGTGTAATGATAGATAGAAGAGTTGTTACTGTAAAAGTTTTACCTAAATATAAAGGGAAGATTACTACTTTGGGAGATATTGTAAACGAAACAAATGAAAAAGAAATCCCACCAGAATTCTTTTTGAAAAAGGAAGTAATTGAGAAATGGAAAACACATAAAGGCAAGAAGAGTGAAAAACGAACTTCAAAAGATGGAAAGCATGAATATAAATACTCAGAAGGTTCTATGCCTTTTCCAGACCCTTTGGACAAACCATCTAGAACAATTGTAACTGGAGAAGGAGGGAGCGGTCCATCAAGATTTAAACATGTTGTTCAAACACCCTCAGGAAGACTTCGAAGATTAATCCCAACAGAACTTGAACAACTAGATATGTTTCCAAAGAACTTTACAGAAAAAATGTTAAATAATAAAACTACTCCTGATACAAAAAGAGCTTTTTTGATGGGAAATGCTTTGGTAGTAGGTGTTATTAAGAAATTTGGAAAAGCTCTTCTTGAGAAGATAATGGAAGAGAAAAAGGGTTCTACTCTTTAACAAGAATCTTCACTTGCGAGATATTGCATAGCTCTCAACAACTTTCATCCATTGATTATTTTTAATAACTTCTTCGTATGGATTAGGGATTATTAATGGAGTATAACCTTTCTCATTCATTTTTGCTCTATCAACAAGATAAAGAAAGTAAGATTTCCCCTTTACAGAAGAAATCTTTATCTCATTTCTTGACCAAAAAAAATGCAAATCTCCTGAATAAGATTTGACTTCTATAAATCTATCCGAAATTCTAGATTCTATATTGTTATAAGATAAAATATCATATCCTGCATTTACACTATAATCTGAGATTCTTATTATATTTTTTTTCTTATCTAGTCTGTTTTTTTCATATTCAAGAACGAACATTTCTGCCTCTTCTCCATAGATTTCCCTTTGTTCAATGGATTTCTCAAGCTGCTCCTTACTAATACCACGACTTTTAATCTTCGAGAGGATTTCTCTCTCAAAAATTTCTTGATATTGAGAGTTCAAGACTAGTTCTTTTATTCTAGAATCAGGATGAACAGAAAGAAACTGAAAATTTAGAAGTAATTGTTTAAAATTTGAATATTTAAAAAGAAAAGCCGAGTTACTAATTAATATAAGATGATGCACAGTGTCATAAGAGATATTTTCTGCTTTAAAAATTTCTCCGAATATTTCATCTCTAGATGCTTCCTGAAGAATTCTTTTTAATAACCAATTCTTAAATATTTCTTTATTTGTTAAAGAAACCTCTTCATAAGAGTTGATTGTAATTCGAGATTTTTTGTCAGTTCTAATTGCATCAATCTCTATCAATAAAGGAATACAACCATCGAAAATTGCTCTCCCATCAATAACACGGTTATAGAAATGATCCCTAATTGATTCGTATGTCCATTTCTGACTGTCTTTTAGTAATAGATGAAAAAGCTCCCAATAATATTGAGGCGTTCCTAAATTCTCATATTTAGTAAGTCTTTCTATCATAATCTTTCAGAATAGCTTTAATAATATCTGTTTCATCAGAATCATTAATCCGTGCAAAAAGAGGTATTTCTGAATCTATAATCTTTTCCATTCTTTTTATTTTTTTATCAAGTTTATCATCAATAATTTCATCAACAGTATTGTCGGACATTACATAGTAATAATTCGTAATTTCATCTTCTAATCCTACACGATGTATACGATCCCTTGATTGTAAGAAGTTTGCACAATTATAATCACGTTCAATATATATTGCATTATGACAACCTCTATGAAGAGAAATTGATTCAGAAACTGAAAAAGGGTTTGCAATTACAACTTGAAAATCCTGGTTCTCAGGATTATTAAACTTCCGGATTATTATCTCTCTTGTGGCTTGCTCAACTTCTCCTATTAGCAACTCTGATTTTATTCCCTTACTGAATAAATATTTTTTCAATCTCTTTGCACTTTGGATAAAAATTGTCCAAATTATTACTTTCTCTGATTTAGAAATCATTTCTGAAACTAACTCCCCTGTTTTTATATATTTTTGAGGTGTAAAATTCTTGTCATAATTAGTTATCTTAAACAAAATATCCGAATTATCTTGAAATTCTTCTGGTATTTCTTTGCTGAAATTTTTCAGGGCGTCATAATCATCTTTTTCCAAGCTATCCTGAATAGACTTAAGTAAGAGAGAGGGGTTTGAAGCTGCTTGTCTAAGTCTAATTAATCTAGCTTTATTTAAAACATCTTTAATTGTTGCGGATTGATTTCTTAAAAAAGAAGATACATATTTTTCTTCGATAAAATCATATATTTCAGATTGTAATTCATCCATTGGAACAATTATCTGATGATTTTTAATAGGGGGGAGATTTAAATCTTTCTTTTTAATACGAATAAAGAAAGGAGAGATATTTTCGGTAAAAGTCTTAACTCTTTCACCTTCCAGATTACTGTTTTTTGTCATATCAACAAGGTTACTATAATGGACTTTTAGAATATCTTTAAATTTATAAGGATATATAAATTGATACAAATTATATAAATCTTCATATCCATTTGGTACTGGCGTCCCTGTTAGGATAACGCGAGCTCTAGCTTCTTTGGCAATTTCAACGGAACTTCTCCCCCAATGCCCTGAAGCATTTTTTATTCTATGAGCTTCATCAACTATTACCATAGTTTTATGTTTTTTTAAAAAATTGATTATATCACTTTGAAGCCCCTCAACAGCTCCATGCCAAATAAGCGTTATTTCTGCGGGGTTTCCAGAATATAAATGTTCCAATTTCTTGTTTTTTGAATCTTCTCCACCACCAGACAGCCTAAATGATGATGGTTTTTTCCCATAACATTCTTCGTATTCATTTTCCCATGGAGCAAAAGAAGAAATAGGCCCTATTACTAAAATTCTATCAACGTGTTTTGGATTTGAAGGAGGGAGATTTTTCAAATAAGAATATGCCCCATATACAATAGAGGTTTTTCCTGCCCCAGGAACAGCAAAATTACATGCATTCTGTGCAAAAGCTAGATGAAACGCTGATAGCAGTTGTAAGGGGTATAATCTTCTCACAAGACTGCTCTTTACAATCTTCTGAAAAACTTCAAACTCTTCAATTAATCCTAAATTCTCAGAAAACTCATTGTTTCTAATTTTTCTTGCATATTCTGCAAATTCAAAGAAATCCCTTAATTCCCGAGTATAACTCTCAAGATTCTCTTCGGCTTCTGCGCTTAGCTCATGTCCAAAACCAAATTTCTCTAATATTTCTTGAATCTCTTTCAATCTTTTAATCTTTGTCTGCTCTTCATATGGTACTACAATCTTTCCCTCAATCACTTTGTAATCTAATCTTTTTAGAGAAAGAAGAAGTCTTTTATTCTTTGTTATCTCATCAAAATCTCCCTCCAAAAGAAGAATTCTTTTGTTGTTATCTGAATTCACTACAATCATATTTTTATCCTCCTAACTTTTTCTTAAGTTCATACGAGAGTTTGTTTATCTGTGTAACCTTTGCTAAAAGTATTTCTTGCTTCTCCTCAGAATCTATGTCAACCGACTCCAATAATTCGATGATACGAGAAAAAAATCTTGTAAGTGAATCCTTTTTAAGTAATTCGGAAGTCTTTTTATTTAATTCCTCAACTCTATCAAGTACTTCTTCTTTTTTAAATGCCTCATGCTTGATATTTATCGATTCTATAGCATCAATAGCACTATCAACTAGCTTTCCTGGCTCATTTGCAGCCTTGGTATAACCAAGTTGCTGTGTACAGTCATCAATATTTTCTTGAAGATAATCAATTGCTTCTTTTAAATACTTGTTATCTCTATCGTTAAGATGCTCTTGCAGATTTTCAGAATCATACTCTATCTTTGCTTCCCTTGATTGAATAAGAGGAATCTTTTCAAAATGAGCTTTTGTAAATTTCCTCCAAATATCTTGATTCCCAAAAAAATGATTCTCTTTTCTCCCATTCGCAATGATTCTAAAATTCTTCCCTTCAAACCTCGCTCTAATGTAATCAAATCCTATTGATTTTAAATCATCAACATCACTGTCTTTATATCCATCAAAACCATTTTCACTTTCTTTACCAGCATATCGCTTCATCCAATTGGTTAAATCTATTATTTGTCCTTCTCTCTTGTCTAACTGAGTATATATACCATCATATCCAAAGAATTCTAAATAATCATCCATTATCTTCATCACCTCTGTGTAAGATTTGACTGTTTCTTGTGTTTCTCCCATCCACTCTGCTATTTTTTCTATGGAAATCCCTTTGGCTAACAAACCCTTCGTTTTTAAATATTTTTCTATTGGGTTATAGCTTAGCTTCTCATCCTCTCCCATTTGATAAATAGTTTCTAATTTCTCTATTTCAAGAGGACTTTCTTCAAGTGTAACCGGTAATATAACTGTCTTAAAATAATCAAATCTTTCTATTTTATTTAAAAGCATTACTCTTCGATTCCCATCAATCACTACTCCATCTTTTGTTATAATTCCAACTTTTTGCTGACCATACAATTCTATATTCTTTAGAGTTGTTGCATTACGTCTAACATCAGTATTCCAAAGAAGTTTCTCAATAATACGCTTCCCCTCGTCTGATTCAACTTCTATTTGATATTTTTGTGTTTCTAAAGATTTTGTTCTACTAAGAATTCTTCCATTATATTTATTATAAATTAAATACTCCAAAGGGACTTTGTAAACATTCATCTGTTCCAGTTGCCCCTGCCAAGGAATCTCCTGCTTCCCAAAGGGAGTACTTTGCAGAACTTCCTCTATTTTTTTGATACGCGACTCTCTATTCATTTTATTTTAAAATTGAAATTATATAAATTTACTTAAATATTTTCTTAAATTCTCATCAACGACATAAACATAAGTCCCATATATTCCTCGAGTTAAAAGAGTCTTGTAAATATTCTTAATATATATCTCTAATTCCCTAGGGTCTGAAATAGCCCTTCTACCATTAAAGTCTAGATATTTATCCCTATCAATTACTATCTCCCTCTTACTCACATCATATGATATCTCGGGACCAATAATTACGCCTGCATAGTTCAAATCATAACCTTGAATAGTATGAATACAACCAACTTCATTTGTTGCATTTGGAGAATTTACCCAATCCTCTGTCACACTATTCCACCTTAATTTAACACCCTCTATTTCAATATCATAATCAATATATTCATCTTTACTTGTCTTCCATTCCCAAGCATAACCTGCAAGAAGCCTAGACAAACCTTCCTCTTTGTTCTTTTTTTCTATAGCAGATTTCATTTCTCCTATATTATCAAACAGTTTCAATTCATAATTATAAAAACGAATCTTTTCCCTTTGTTTAAGATTAAATATGTCTCTAACATACTTGATATAATCTTGCCCCCCTTTGACCCTCATCTGTGAGACTAATTCGTATCTTCCAAAATCATATTTTTCAAACTCTTCTGGCCTAATGTCCCCAGGTTTAACACTTTGAAATGCATCATAGAAAAGAATCTGATATTTAGAAGATTTCATAATCCAATCTAATTGAGTTCCATCCTTCAATCCTAGTTTCCTATTTACCTCATCAAATGCTGGGAAGTTAGCTAAATTAACCCTTCTTTGTAACCTATGTGCTTCATCCACTATTAATAAATCATATTTATCTTTCACTACATCATATGGTCCAATAACCATTCTAGAATCTAAACCTTTAACTGATTTAAATACCCTCTTCAATGTTTTTCTAAGTGAGGTCATTGGAATTACTAATCCAATTTTTAAATCCTTTGACCATTTTTTAGTAGCAAGGAGTTTCATTAGATAACTTGCAACAATAGTTTTCCCTGTCCCTGGCTCGCCAGATACGATATAACTACTATATTCATTACTCTTAATTGAATTTAGCATACTCTCAACAACATACAACTGATCAGGACTTAAGGATTTATAAGGAGAATATTTAAATAAATCAGTATTCTCAATTTGTTTTAAATCTTTATTAACAATTTTTCTTTTTCTTAATTCATTCCAAACAACTTCAAACTTTGCTTGATATCTTTCTCTATCATAATAATCAGACTCCTGAATCCCCCCATTAGCATTTTGAAGAAGATATTTCCCATCTCCAGACATATACTTAATTAAAGAGGATTCAATATCCAGAGTAGCTGATTTGTTGTATTCATCGTCGGCAATAATATAGAAATTGTTGAGTTTCAACCTCTCGGGGTTTTGTAAATGTTGTTGTGCTCGTCTATATGCACTTCCTGCCTCTCCAATATATGCCTCTTTTCCATTTTCCAATATGTATACAACAGGCCAATTATTACCAAATCTATAATTTTTTACATCTTCAAGGGAACTTTTCGTGTAATTATATCTTTTAATATCGTACACTCAGTTTGTATAGCTTAGAATTTATTGTACTTTGTGCTATTACCTTTAGATTTCTCTACTGGATATTTTTTCCCATTCTTTACTAACTTCTCCTTTATAATCTGATTAATATCTACTTTCATAGATTCTGCCATTAAAATTGCATAAATCAAAATATCAGCAAGTTCTTCTGATGCTTCTTGTTTATCATATTCTGGGCTCCATTGGAAACACTCTAATAACTCAGCAGATTCTATTGATAAAGATTTCGCGAGATTGTCTGGAGTATGGAATTTCTCCCAATCTCGCTCATTCCGGAATTCTAAAACTTCATCTATAATCTCTCTTTCCATTTAATGACTAATTAATTAAATCTTTTATCGAATTTTAACATATTAACAAAAGAATTACCCCTAACTCACCTCCATCTGTATAAACTCAACAATATCCATACATTTATTACAAAATATACACTCTCCTCCAACACCACATAAATCTCTCCAACACTCATTACTATTAGAACCATAAAACTGTTCTAAATCTGTATTCTTACACCTAGGACAAATATATTCCTTAGTAATCTCTACCTCCCCTCTCTTTAATGCTCTCCTTCTTGAAATTAATACATCCTCAAGTAAAATACCAAACCTATCTATATACTCTTGTCCTGTCATCTTACTTCCCATATACCCTCCTAATATTCTCAATATGTTCTTCTTTGTAATTCTCTCCCTCAATCTTTAATTTCTCAAGTTTCGTATATACTCTATCCCTATCTAATTCACTAATTACCTCCTCTTTATACTCCTCTATCGTATCTACTATCTCTGATATTTTAATAGATGTATCACCATTAATCTTTCTTTTAGAATAACCACCAAAAGCTACAATAGAAATAAATGTAAGATTATGATAACTACTTAATACCTCTCTTAAAAATCTAATATGACCAATATTCTGTTTAATTGGATTCTGATGTGTATATTTAACTCCACCAAGATATTGATATAAATAATCACCCCTATGACCACCATATATACTACCTTTCCAATTTTTAGTCTCAATTACAAAAATACCATAACAAGATACAACAATATGATCTATCTGTGTTGTTATACCATTTAATTTCAAAGTAATATCATTGATAGTAAAATACTTACTCTTATCTAATTTCCCTAAATAATGAGAAACAACCCACTCCCCAGCTTGACCCTTTCCTCCCTTTGTTGTTATTAATACAAGAATTAGGGAAAGAAACAACATAGAGAGGAAGAAAAAAACAAGAGCCAACATAATCAATATTCCAAAGAAATTAGATCTAACATATCCTCAGGCAAATACCCCTTAGCCCTCTCCCATAACTCAATATCTAAACCATAGTAAGCCTCAGACATACTACCCGTAATAGCAGCTAATGTATCACTATCTCCATTTAAAGATATTGTATTCCTAATACTATCTTCAAAACTATCACTATCTAAAAAACAAATAATACTCTGAGGAACAGTATCTATAGCTAACTCACTCCTTACATACTCTTCTCTAGTTTCATCTACTGTCTTACTTAAATCATACTTAAACCTACTCTCAATATATCCCTTTATCTCTTCCTTACTCTTTTTAATTCTACTTAAATATATACACATAGCTACAGCTTGTGCTGTCTCTATACCCTCTATATGGTTATGTGTAATCTCTGATACCCTCTTAGCTTCTCTAAGTACATCTTCTTCTGTATCAAATAACCATCCTACAGAAGATACTCTCATAGCAGAACCATTACCTTTACTATCATATGGTTCTTTCTTTTTACTAAGTATCCATTTAAAAAACATACCTCCATATCCTCTATTAGGATACTTCTCTATCCATTTCATAAAAGATTTTTCTAAAGGAATACTGTTTTTTAAACTATCATATACCGCTATTGTTAAAACAGTATCATCTGTAAATGTACTACCATATGGAAATAGTTCAAACTCTTTACTAGTAACCTTATTACTAAACTCATATGTACTCCCTATTA
>CAZUDZ010000015.1:0-11642 GCA_964618765.1 uncultured Candidatus Saccharibacteria bacterium
ATGTCATTGCTACGAATTCTGTTAGCATTACATGGTAATACCCTATTATTAATGGATTGAAGACAAAGAGAAGAATGAATAGTATCCATGTTATAACTTTAATTGTTTTGTTAGATTGAGTTAGTAAAATATTGGATATTATTGAGTATGCTGTAGCTATTGCTGTTATGAAGAATACAAATGTACCTAATGTAAATCCTAAGATGTTATCTCCAAAAATTTTAGTAATAGTGTATATAATTATTGGCATCGTTGGTCCACGAACAACATTCCATTGTCCTAACGGTATGTTTCCTTTTAATATCTCTAGATAACGATAGTATATTGTGGAATCTGTTGTAACTACGGTTAAGAAAGAGAAGTAAAAAAACACCAAAGAAGAGGACAAGAAGAAAAAGAGTAACAATTTTAATATTTTGTCTCTTTTTAAATAAACATTTTTCATTTTAATAAATTTGCCTTCTTTATTCACCGCTCTGCTATTCTTACATACAAATAAATTACAACAGCCTAAGTTTCATATTATCAAATTATCAAACCTCTTAGACACCCTAATTTTCTCTTGTAGATATTTTGGAAATTTCACGGACAATTTTTGTTGTCTTTTTATTCAGTTCTTCTATTTTAGAATTTAAACTCAAATTTCTGTAGAAAAGGACTATTACAGAAAGGTAGACCAGAACATCTATACCTCTTCCGACACCAAAAATATCACCGAAACTATCTAGTGTCTTCTTTGGTAACCATATCAATATTAAAGTCCCGCCCCAAAAAAACAGCCAAAACAGTATTTTTATAAAAGAGGCTTTATCTTTTACAATCCTAATAACTAGTTGAGTTAATATTACAATTATGATTATTGTTCCTATTATTTGTATTATCATATCTATTTAATCTTAGATAAAATTAATTTCCAAGCTATATTTATACTATTAAATATACTTTGTCCTTTAGACATAGAGTACTCAGTATAATGTATTGTTACCGGAACCTCAGTATATTTAAGATCGAATATCTTTATCTTATCCAATATCTCTGAGGCATGTTCAAATCTATCATGTTGTATATTTAATCTCTTAGCTGTTTCTACAGTCATTACCCTGATACCGTTATGTACATCTGTTAACCATATGTGAGAGAGAAGATATGTAAATATTATTCCACCCTTAAGTAATATTCTCTTTTTAAAGGGGATGTTATTCTTTTGTAAGAACCTAGAACCTAATACAAGATCATATTTACCATCAATCAAAGTCTCTAACATATGGTCTATATCTTTTACATCGTGTTGTCCATCAGAATCGAAATGTACTATATATTTAGCACCTCTATCTATTGCTATTTCTACTGCTGTTTGTAATGCTGCTCCTTGTCCTCTATTGATTATGTGTTTAGTAATGATTGCCTCGGTATTGTTTTTTATTTCTTTATATCCATTATCTTTACTACCATCATCTACTATTACGATATTATTATATCCTCTGTTATTTAAGGATCTTATTACCTTAAGGATCATTTTCTCCTCGTTGTAGAGAGGGATTGTTATGTAAACTTGTGATTTATCTAGTTTCATATTGTTAAACTATATTTAAGACTTATAACGTTCAATATATTACTTTGTTATTCTCTATAATATCAAGGTCTGACTCTATCATAATTTTTACTAAGTCTTTAAATTTGGTTTTTGGCTCCCAACCTAGAACTTTCTTAGCCTTTGAAGCATCTCCCAAAAGTAATTCTACTTCTGTTGGCCTAAAATACATAGGGTCTATTTCTATTATTGTCTTTCCTGTTTTTTTGTCTATCCCCTTCTCTTCTAAGCCTTTACCCTTCCACTCAATCTCCATACCAAGAACTTTGCAAGATTCCTCTACAAATTCTCTTACCGTATGTGTCTCTCCAGTTGCTATTACATAATCGTCTGGTTTCTCCTGTTGAAGCATTAACCACATACTTTCTACGTACTCCTTTGCATATCCCCAGTCTCTTTTTGAATCCATATTACCAAGATATAACTTCTCCTGTTTACCAAGTTTTATTTTACATAGTGCCATCGTTATTTTTCTAGTAACAAATGTTTGTCCTCTCCTTGGTGATTCATGATTAAACAAAATACCATTGCACCCAAAGATGTTATATGCCTCTCTGTAGTTCTTAATAATCCAATATGCATACAATTTTGCGACAGCATATGGGCTTCTAGGATAGAAAGGTGTTTTTTCAGTTTGTGGTGTTTCTTGAACTAATCCATATAATTCTGAAGTTGAAGCTTGATATATTTTAACTTTATCAACCATATCCAAAAGTTTTATAGATTCTAAGAGTCTCAAAACCCCTAATCCATCTGAATTGGCTGTATACTCTGGTGCCTCAAAACTTACCTTTACATGACTCTGTGCAGCTAGATTATATATCTCGTCCGGTTTTATTTCGTTTATAAGTCTAATAACACTTGTTCCATCCGTTAGGTCACCATAGTGTAAGAAGAAGTTTTTTGCTACATGGGGATCTTTATATAAATGATCTATTCTCCAAGTATTAAAGCTACTAGATCTCCTAACTACTCCATGAACTTCGTAACCTTTGTCTAAAAGGAATTCGGCTAAGTATGAACCATCTTGTCCTGTAATTCCTGTAATTAAAGCAATTGGTTTCTTTTTCATTAATAAATTTGTTTAGAGGTTATAAGTTATATAAACTTTGGGTTTCTCCTCTTAAATGTTTCTAGATTATACTTAATACGATTTCAAGAGTACAGACATATTCGGATTTTAACTAAATATATTTCCTCTTAATTCAGGGATTAAATTAATAAGTAAAAGAGGTTTCTATTTCTTGTCTGCAATATACCTGTTATCAGAAAAGGTCTTTGATTTATTTGTTAGTAATACTATTGGAAATAATAAATATCCAACAGGAGATAGTAACAATTTAACTACTACATTGTTTAGTTTCTTTTTAGAAAATATGTGAAAGTATTTACCATCAGTGTAGTAATTAGAAGAGTACTTTTCTGCTATAACTTTGAGAGCATCTTTTGAATACAATGCAATGTGTTGTCCATGTTCTGGGGCATAGTTCCACCAATCTTTAGGTTTTGGAGCTGGTTGTGGTACTAATGTCGTTGAAAATATTATCGTATCGGTAATTGCAAACATTTTATCAATATCTTCATATGGACTCTGAAAGTGTTCAAATCCTTCAAATGTCGTTATGGCTTCATACCAGTCTTTTAACTTTCCTTCGAAGCCCCTAGCAATTTCATTTTTCGTGTAAGGATCATACCAATAAAAATTAAAACCAATGTCTCTCATTAATCTAGTAAGTATTCCCCAACCTCCTGCATAATCAAGATATTTAGATTTATTATCAAATAAAAAATTTAGAATCAATGAAGTTTTAATAGCAAGAAGTATATTCCTTGTAATAACTCCCGTATCACTTAGATTCATAGATGATTCATAGGCTTCTTTTAGCCAGTACTCCTTTTCTGTTTGTATAAACCCACATTGTGGACATTGATAATATTGAATATTATATTTATTGAGTACTTTAGTAGTAAATAAATTGTTGGTGTTACTTGTACATATCTTACAAAGCATCTCATTCAGGAGTGATCTTATCATTTTGATTATACACAATTTTAACACATAAATCAGAATTGCTATTTACAATCAAAGTTGTGTAAAATATGAACTAACTGAATTCATAAAAATCTTAATGGAGGATTTAAAGAAGAAAAACAAAGACAACTATTTTAAATATAGAAATGTTTCTGAGGTTACTTACAAAAAATATAAGTTACCTAGGTATCTCTTGAAAGAACTTGATTATAATCATGGCTTAAAAATATTAGATATAGGTTGCGGTTTTGGTCAAATGTTACTTGCGTTAAGAGAGAATAATTTTACAAATGTTCGCGGTGTAGATATTTCTAAAGATGCTGTTGATACTTGTAGAAAGAATAAATTAGATGTCGAGCTTATTGATAATATCCAGAATTACTGTGAGGATTACAAAGGAGAAAAATTTCAAGTTATCCTCATGAGTCATGTCTTAGAACATTTACCAAAGGATGAAGTCATTGAAGTATTATCTTTAATTAGGAAATATTTGTTAAGTGATAACGGTCGACTTATAGCTATGGTTCCGAATGCTCAGTCAAATACTCACGCATATTGGGCTTACGAAGATTTTACACATAACACTTTGTTTACATCCGGAAGTATCTACTATGTACTAAAAGCTGCAGGATTTGAGAGTATAGTCTTTCTTGATCCAAAAGGTATTTCTGGATTTAACCTTATACTGCAAGCTGGATTTAATTTCTTTTTAACTTTGTATAAATTAAACAGAATGTTCTGGAATATTGTAACTCTCAGCTTTTATCATAAAGCTAGCCCTCAAATTTTTACATATGAGTTGAAAGTGAGAGCTATGAATAAGATAAAAAACTAAAATATTTGACAGAACAGATTAGAAAATGAAAATATCAATAATAACACCAAACTATAATACCGATAAATACTTAGAACAAACTATTCAAAGCATATTAAGCCAAAAAGGAGATTTTGATTTGGAATATATTATCACAGATGGGAAATCTACTGATAATAGTTTAAATATAATAAAGAAATATGAAGAAGAGATAAAAGAAGGTAAGTGGGGCAACAAGATAGAGTATAGATATCTTTATGAGAAAGATAAAGGACAATCAGATGGAATTAATAAAGGGTTAAGAATGGCTACTGGAGACATTATGGCATTCCTTAACGCAGATGATTTATATCTAGATAATACTTTGGATAAAGTAACAAAACATTTTAAAGATAATCCTGATTGTATGTGGTTAACAGGATATTGTAGAATTATAGATAAGAATAGTGAAGAGATTCGAAGATACATTACAAAATACAAGAACTCTAAACTAAGAAGATTTAATTTTAATCAACTATTAATAGAGGATTGTATTTCTCAACCTGCAACTTTTTGGAGAAAAGAACTGCTAGAAGAGGTTGGATATATAGATGAATCTTTACATTACTCAATGGACCAAGATCTTTGGGCAAGATTTGCTAAAAAATATTCGCTTCATTTAATACCTGAATATTTAGCAGAATTTAGATTTACTTCAGACACTAAAACAGGTTCTAGTATAGAAAAGACATTGGCTGAATCTAAGTTGATAGCGGAGAGATACACAAGTAGTAAATCAATACTTAGAAAGCAGTGGCTTAGTAATATAAAAAGGATATTTATCTATAAATATTTGAATAGAGTGTCCTAAATAATTAAATAAATTATGTAATTCCAATTTAATGAGAAATAGAACAGAGAACTTACTTACAGATCTATATGTAAGATATCCATCTCTAAAAACATGTGAAAAGAATATAATAATGGCATTGGAATTATTAAAAGATAATTATAAAAGTGCTAATAAAATTCTGATATGTGGAAACGGGGGAAGTGCTGCTGATTCTGAGCATATTTCTGGTGAGCTACTAAAGAGTTTTATGTTAAAGAGAAGTTTAGATAATGATGGGAAAAATGCCTTTTTAGAATTTGGTGAAGAGGGAGAAAAGCTTCAAGATAATCTACAAAAAGCTATTAAAGCAATTCCACTTAATTCATTTAATTCGGCGCTTACAGCATATATGAATGATGTGAATCCTGAATTAGTCTTTGCGCAATTAGTTTATGCCTTGGGAGCAAAAAATGATGTCTTATTATCTATTTCTACCTCAGGAAATTCGAAGAACATATATTATGCCTCTATTACAGCAAAAACTATTGGCCTCAAGAATCTTGGGTTAACAGGAGAAGAGGGAGGTAAATTAAAAGATTTATGCGATATTTGTATAAGAGTCCCAGAAACAGAAACTTATAAGATACAGGAACTACATCTACCTGTTTATCATTTTCTATGTGCCGGGTTAGAAGAAGAATTATTTGGAATTTAAATTTACTCTTCTTACTTCCCATTTTTTAGAAAAAATTGTAAGTATAAATGACTCTTTATATTCTTCTCAGATACTAACTTTATACTTATCAAAGCTATAAAATCTATAGACATATCAATGTCGCTATTGTATTATTTCGAATGCTAAGGAAAAAGATGCCTGTAAATAACAGATCTTTAAGAGGGTTTTAAATTGTTTAAATATTAAAAATGACAAACTTGTTTTATTCGATCAAGGAATCTATACATAAATTACCAAAATTGATGGTGAAATTATTTGATAAAATTAGAGATATGATTTCAAATACATTTGGTGACATTACAATAGTAGCATCTATTCACGGTAAAAAAATGTACATGCCTTTTTCGCATAATTTACCTATATGTGTTCGTAGGTTTAAGTATTATGATACATCCTTAGGAAGAATTTCTGAATTCTTAAGAGAAAAGAAGAAGAATTTAAATTACGTTGATGTTGGTGCAAATATTGGAGATTCTATTTTACACATTAATCCACAAGATGGGGACAAGATAATTGGGGTTGAGCCCAATTCAAAATTTGAAAAGTATTTGCAGAAAAATCTACGCGATTTTAATAATGTTATTATTGAAAATGTAATTTGTTCGTCTTCTTCGGGACAAAAGAATTTTAAAATGCTAAGGGAAAATGGAACAGCTAGAGTAATAGAAGGTCAAGAATTTGCATTAGCAACTGTGGATACTTTAGATAATATTGTACAAAGAAATCAGTTTAATAAAGTTGATTTGATTAAGGTTGATACTGATGGACACGATTTTGAAGTTTTAAAAGGCGCTAATAAAATTATAAAAAAAGATCTACCTACGATATTCTTCGAGTGTTATAGTGGTGGTAATAAGAATTATCTAAAAGATGTTTTAGATTTATTTGGATTTTTACTATCATCTGGTTATGAGTCTGTATTGGTGTATGATAATTTCGGATATTTATTCGGGAAGTATAATTTAAAAGATGAGAAAACATTCAAGAATCTGTTAAATTATCAATTAAACAGTGACTTTTACTATTATGATATTCTTATTATGCAGGAAAAAATGTTAAAAGAATTTGACAAGAGTGAGAGAGCCCTACTTTGGCCAAAAGCTTCATAGCTAAAAATTCTATAACATAGTAAAGGAATAGCAAGAGGGAGGTTTAAAAGAAAGTATTGAAAACATAATTTAAATTCTTTATCTATGATAATACGATCTAAAGCACCTTTAAGATTGGGATTGGCAGGTGGAGGAACAGATGTCTCGCCTTTTTGCGATACTTACGGTGGGTATGTACTGAATGCGACAATAAACCTTTATGCCTATTGTACAATCATCCCTAGCGAAGACAATAAAATTTCTTTCTGTGCTTCTGATAGAGATGAACATTTTGAATGTGACAGTACTTCGAATATCCCAATTGATGATTATCTTATTCTACACAAAGGCGTTTACAATAGAATAGTTAAAGACTTTAACAATAGCAAACCCCTCTCCTTCAAGATGACTACATGTGCAGATGTACCTGCGGGTTCTGGTTTAGGCTCCTCTTCAACAATGGTAGTCGCTTTAGTTCAGGCTTATACAGAATGGCTTAAATTACCTTTAGGTGAATATGATATGGCTAATCTTGCCTATCAAATAGAGAGAATTGATTTAGGACTTTCTGGAGGTATGCAAGACCAGTATGCTGCAACATTTGGAGGTTTGAATTTCATGGAATTTTATGATGGTGAAAATGTAGTTGTTAATCCTTTAAGGATTAAGGGTTGGCTCAAGAATGAGTTGGAAAATTCTTTGTTAATATATTCTTTAGGTGTTTCAAGGGATAGTTCGAAAATTATTGATGAACAAATTAAAAATACAAAGAACAAAAATGAAAAAAGTATTCAAGCAATGATGGAGCTTAAGAAAATAGCTTTAGTCATGAAAAATGCTATACTTAAGGGAGACTTTGAGGCCTTCGCTGAGTGTTTAAACTCTGGTTGGATAGCAAAAAAGAAAATGGCATCTGTAATAAGTAATGATCATATAGATAAAACATATAATTATGTCATGAAGAATGGAGGCAAAGCTGCCAAGGTTTCTGGAGCTGGAGGTGGTGGCTTTATGATGATTATTGTAGATCCTGTTAAAAAATCTGACTTGATAAAAGCATTAAGAAAAAATGGGGGGACAGTATTTGATCCAAGTATTGTCGAGAAAGGCTCACAAGGTTGGACCATTTATTAAGTTTACAATCATAAAATATGGAGGCTATTGTTCTTGCAGGAGGTTTTGGGAGAAGACTATCTCATATTATTACTGATGTTCCGAAACCAATGGCTGATATTAATGGTAAACCATTTTTAGAATATATATTTGAATATTTATCTAAACAAGGTATTACTAGAGTGGTTGTAACGGTTAGTTATAAGAAAGAGTTTATTATGGATTATTTCAAGAATGAATACCAAGATATTAAAATAACTTATTCTGTAGGAGATACTCCTTTAGGCACTGGTGGAGATATGAAAAAGGCCTTAAAGATCTGTAATGATGAAAAAGTCTTTGTTCTAAACGGTGATACTTATTTTGATGTGAATTTGGATTTGATGAAGAAATATCATTTAGATAAGAATGCAGACATTACTATCGCTTCAAAATTGATGTCCAACTTTAAAAGGTATGGAACTCTAAATTTAGATCGCAATGGCAAAATTCTTTCATTTGTAGAGAAGCAACCTACTAAAACTGGATATATAAATGGAGGGATATACATTGTAAAAAAAGAAGCTTTAATAAGTATTGATCAAGAGGTCTTTTCATTCGAAAAAGATTTTATGGAGAATGAAACTTTTAATTTAAATGCCTATGCTAATATTTCTAATGGCTATTTTATTGATATTGGACTCCCAGAAGATTATTATAAAGCTCAAGAAGATTTTCATTAATTTGTCATTATAATTATTTTGAATAAAGCAATTTTCTTAGACAGAGATGGAACAATTAATATCGAGAAAAACTATCTCTACAAAAAAGAAGAATTTGAATTCATAGCTGGTATGCCAAAAGCTATAAAAAAGTGGAATGATCTTGGATATCTTGTTTTAGTGATAACGAATCAGGCAGGTATAGCTAGGGGTTTCTACGAAGAAGTAGATGTAGACATACTCCATAAACACATTAACCGATGTTTAAAAAAGGTCTCAGCACATATTGATGGGTTCTACTTCTGTCCTCATCATCCAACAGAAGGTATAGGTAAATATAAAGTCGAGTGTAATTGTAGAAAACCTAACACAGGTCTTTTAGAAAAAGCCATAAAGGATTTCAATGTGGATATATCTAAATCTTATTTATTTGGTAATAAAGGTTCAGATATTGAAGCTGGAAATAGAATTGGAGTACAGACATTTCTCGTAGATAGCAAATCTTTTGATATAGATAACTATCCTATGTTTAATTTACTTTAATCTTATCTAAAATATTTTATGAAAAAGAAATTAAAAATTTTTATGGATCATCAGATATTTACCATGCAAGATTATGGTGGGATATCAAGAGTTTTTGCTGAAATGTACAGAAGATTTCGCGAACTCGATTTTGTTGATTGTGATTTACCCATAGTGTTCTCAGAGAATATCCATTTTGAAGGCATTTTGAAAACTAAGGGTATTTTTCGTAAAAATAAATCATTCATTAAAAGACTGACATACTATCTCATTAACCATCTATATACCTTTCTTAAAATGGTAGAAGGTGATTATGATGTCTTTCTTCCATCTTACTATGATCCGTATTTCTTGCCTTTCTTAGGAAAAAAACCTTTTGTTCTTGTCCTTCACGATATGACTCATGAGATCTTTCCTGATACTTCTTCTACTAAAGATAAGACTATAGCTTGGAAAAGAAAACTTGCCTATAAGGCGGATAAGATTATTGCGATATCCGAAAACACTAAGAGAGATATTATTAAATTCTATGATGGAATTGATGAATCCAAAATAGAGGTCGTTTACTGGGGTACAACATTGAAATTACACAAAACTGAAGTTCAATTAGATTTACCAAATAAATATATTCTATTTGTAGGAAATAGGGAGAAGTACAAAAATTTCAATACATTTTTCCAAGCCGTATTTCCTTTATTAAAAAAAGATTTTGATTTGAGTGTGGTATGTGCAGGAAGTAGTTCTTTTTCTGAGAGGGAGATTAATATGATTAAGAAAGAAGGAGTTATGGATCGTGTTAAACATATTAGATTTAAAGATGATAATGAACTAGCATATATATATAATAATGCTATCTGTTTAGTATATCCTTCTTTATATGAAGGTTTTGGCTCCCCTATTTTGGAGGCATTCTCATGTGAATGCCCTGTTGTTTTAAGCAATACAAGTTCTTTACCTGAGATTGGGGGAAATGCTGTAGTTACTTTCGATCCTGAAAATGAAGATTCTATAAGAAAAGTTGTAAAGAAGGTAATTGAAGATAGTCTCTTGAGGAAAGAGTTAGTTAAAAAAGGAAAGAATAGAATAAAAATGTTTACATATGAGAAAACTGTAGATAGCTATATAAGAATTTGTCAAGAAATATCAAATAAGTAATTAATCCTTCTTCTTTACACCACTCCTTCTATCCATTTTCAATATACATAAGATAATAATAGCTAAAACAACCTCTGGCAATACTATATATACATATCTGTCAATTATCGCACCCGTGACAGCATGGAAGAGAGTATGCAAAAAACTAAATCCCAGAAAAACAATTGCAATATTAAGATACTCTCTTTTTTCCTTATCCATTTTTCTTAGGTAACATAAGTATTTAATTATAGAGAAAAGCAACAGAAAAGGTAAAAGTCCAAATACAAGTTTAAAGAAAATCAAATGAAAATTGGAAAATGTTTGTAAAACTTCATTACTGAGTAAATCTTTATTATTAGAGGTGTATAGATCTTTTACATACTCATGTGTTGAACCCCTAATCCAGAGAAAATTTTGTTCATTAATCAAATAACTTAATCCTATTGACCAGTTTTCATTATGAAAATTTGTAATCTCTCTTATAGGATAATAAGCCCCTTTACTATCTCTCCAACTTATAAAAATATTTACTGTCGCTAAATAGTTTGAATAATAAGACTCTATAACTATTCCTGCATGTTTAGAAAATATCTTAAACCAAAACAAAATAGTTTCCTTGACTGAAAGATTTATTTCTTCATAATAAAAAACAATTCTATCTATCACTTCTTCAGTGTCAGAAGAGGGTTCTATTATTCTAACAACTTTAAAATTACCTAAATCTTCATCTAAAATAATTTGTTCTATCTTACTTTTATCCTCATCTGACACATAAGGGTCTGTCAAATATTCTGTCCTATCTATATCCTCTTCACTATCAAATCTTAAGTTAGTAATTCCTCCTAGAACAGAATTAGTCAAGAAAGATTCACTTGTATACTCATGTACAATATTTGCACCTGCTTCTTTTAAAAGATAATTCCATAAATACATTGATCCTAAGAAAGAAAGAGATACAAATATAAGAGTAACTAATCTTTGTATGACATTGGCTAGATTGAATTTAGTAAATATAGATATTAAAGATGCAATTAACAAAGGAAATAATATAACTGTAATATATGGTTGTTTTAAAAACCAAGAAAAAACAAAAAGGA
>CAZUDZ010000016.1:0-9106 GCA_964618765.1 uncultured Candidatus Saccharibacteria bacterium
GATATTTTCAGAGTTAATTTAGAAAAGTATACAAAGGTATATTGCTATTTAGATGAGAAGAGTATGGGAATTTTAAAGGAGAAATTAGAGAAGTTTGTTAAGAAAGGAGGAGAGGTATATTCATACAGGTATAGGATAGAGGGGATAGGGGACGAAAGAAGAGTTGTACTTAATAATGGGAAAGAGTTATACATTTACAGGGGTAAAGAGGGGGAATAGAGACAGAAAAACACAGATGTGTTTAATTGTGTATTCCCCCTTTTAGGATCAATCTAAATAAAGAGCCGAACACACTATTGGGTATAAGACTCCAAAAGCTCCTGCGAAGGCAAGTGGTAAAAGAAACCAGTCAAGAGGAGATTTAGAAACTTCAAACATGCAAACAGAGAGTGTCAAGAGCAATAAACTTTCAATAAAAAGGATGATTAGATATTGTACCATCCTTTTTTCAAGCTTCGTACGAAAATAGGCAAATTGCTCCCTGTCCCCTTTCCCTACAGTATTAGATAGAGAAGTCTTACTCGCGAAATGGTAGATTTCCTTCCTTAAGAAGCGACTTAATGTTAGAATTCTTCCCACCTGGGAAGTATCTTCATCGAGGCACAGCCATATCTCATCCATTCTCTCAAGATCCTGCAGTCCGACCTCTCCTTCATACTCACTCGCTAAGTAAACATTCACATCCCTTTCTTTGTATTTCCTGTCTAAAAATTTATCGAGGCTCTCTTGGAATTCTGCAGACACCTGATCTAAAACAAAAATGTTGCTCATGGAACTCCTTTCTATCTAATTGGGATTTGTTTAATTGATCCTTTTTAAAGAACTATCTAATAAATCTTATGATTTACATAGATACTATATTATACTATAGGACAACGCCGTTTTCAATATCCCATACATTAACTACATATATCTAATCAAGGTTAAAATCTCAAATATCCTTTGTTACCAAAACCATATATAATATCCCTATGTCACTACACGAGCCCCTAGCTTCAAAATACAGACCTAGAGATTTAAAAGATTTCGTTGGTCAAAAACACCTAGTAGGAGAAAATGGACCAATTAAAAAATTTCTCGATACCAACAAAGTCCCCTCAATGATCTTTTGGGGTCCTCCGGGAACAGGCAAGACAACCTTAGCATACATCATCTCTCTTAACCTCTACTATGACTTTCACAAACTTCAAGCAGTAACGAGTGGCAAAGATGACTTAAGAAAGATCATAAAAATAGCCATAGCCAACCAACAGTATGGTAAAAAAACAATACTCTTCTTAGATGAAATACACAGATGGAACAAAGCACAACAAGATGCTCTCCTTCCCTATGTAGAAAAAGGCACAATTACATTAATAGGGGCAACTACAGAAAACCCCTCTTTTACAGTTAACACTCCGTTACTCTCTAGAACAAAAGTCTTTGTCTTTAAACAACAAACAGAAGAAGACATATTCAATTTACTTGGAGAAATAGCAAGGAAAGAATTTCCTGATGTAACAATTGACAAGAAAGAATTAGAAACCATGAGTAAACTTTCCAATGGAGATATTCGATCAGGATTAAATATACTAGAAATGGCAACAACCATTGCGAAATCACAGATAAAGGGGAGAAAGAAAGCTGAAGTTACAGAAAAAATACTAGAAGACACCATACAGAAACCAATCTACTATGACAAAAATGGAGATGAACATTACAACATAATCTCTGCCATACACAAGTCCATGAGATCATCTAATCCTGATGCTGCTGCATACTGGGTAGGTAGGATGTTAAGTGCAGGAGAGGATCCACTCTACATTGCTAGGAGACTACTAAGATTTGCCAGTGAAGATATAGGGAATTCTGATCCCAACGCCCTAATCTTGGCAAACAGTGTATATGAAGCATGCCAAAAAATAGGTATGCCTGAATGCGAAGTCTTTCTGATACAACTAGCCCTTTATCTTTCAAATGCTCCCAAGGATAACGACGCATACGTGGTAGAAAACATGGTAAAAGAAGATATCGAGAAGTATGGCAATCTACCAGTACCACTGCATATTAGAAATGCACCCACTAAATTAATGAAGGATCTGGAATACTCCAAAGGATATGAATATGACCATGACTTAGAAGAGAAGAAATCAAAACAGCAGTGTATGCCAGACAAATTGAAAAACAGGAAATATATTAAAAAATAATTAATGATATTACAAAAATATTGTACTGGGTGGAAAGTTTAGGGTAATATATATATAATATCCTTGATGCAAATTAAAACAGACAAAGAAATAATAGAGAGAATCCTTCAAAAAGGAGTGGAACAAATACTTCCCTCAGAAGATGCATTAAGAAAACTCCTAGAAACAGGAGAAAGAATAAAAATATACCAAGGATTTGATCCTACAGCAGATACTCTTCATATAGGGCACAGTGTAGGAATGAGAAAATTGGAAGATTTCCGTAAATTAGGACACCATGTCATATTCCTCATAGGAGACTTCACTGCAAGAATAGGGGATCCTTCTGACAAAACTTCCACTAGACAAATGCTAACAAAAGAGGAGGTTGAAAAGAACATGCAGCTATACATTCAACAAGCCTCTAAGATTTTAGATATAAACAACAAGGAAAATCCTGTTGAAGTTCTCTACAATAGCGAGTGGCTAGAAAAGCTCAATTTTGGAGATATCATAAAACTTGCCTCTAAATTCACAGTTCAACAAATGATCAAAAGAGATATGTTCCAAAAAAGATTAGAGAGAAATAAGCCCATCTATCTCAATGAATTCCTTTACCCTGTTATGCAAGGCTATGATTGCGTCGTTATGAACATAGATGTTGAAGTAGGAGGAAATGATCAACTCTTTAACATGCTAGCAGGAAGAGACCTAATAATGTCTGAATTAGGGAAGGAGAAAATTGTCTTAGCTGGTAAACTTTTAACCACTACAGATGGTGTTAAGATGGGTAAGACGGAGGGGAATATGATAAAGATGAATGACAAAGCTCAAGATATTTTTGGGAAAGTAATGGCCTTTACAGACGAAATGATAATAGATGCATTTGAGACATTAACATTTGCGACAATGGAGCAAGTAGAGGAATACAAAAAAAGATTACAATCAGGAGAAAATCCCATAATCCTTAAAAAAGAATTAGCCTTTAAGATAACTTCTGAAATTACTAGTACGAAAGAAGCGAAAGAAGCACAGGAATACTTTGAGTCTGTCTTCCAGAATCAAAACAAGGAAGTAGAAATAGCTACAAAGGAAATATCTCAAGAAAAAATACTCCTAAACGATCTTTTAGTTGAAATTGGATTTGCAACTAGTAAATCTCAGGCAAAAAGATTAATAGAGCAAGGTGCAGTAAAAATCGATGACCAGAAAATTACTCAATACGACTACCCTGTAAACTCCTCCCAACCTTTAAATCTTAGGGTTGGCCGAAAGGTATGCAAGATTACACATAAGGCATAATCAGAAGAAAGAGAAACAGTATCCTTTCTTCTGTACATACATGACCTTTTTAAATATGGACTCAACAAAACAAAGCAAAACAGAAAGATTACTTAAAGAAGTACCTGAAAAATTCGCTGATGCTGTTAGTAAAGCTCAACAGTATGCGAAAGAGTATCACAAGGAAGAAAAGAGATATGCTGGGGAACTAATGACCGACCATCTTTCCAATATAGCTCTACTCACCACGCAGGTAGGCTTAGATGTAAACTCAACTATTGCGAGCATACTACATGAGATTCCCTTAGAAGCTAAAGAAAGCAAAGAGATTGAAAAACATTTTAGTAAAGATGTTCTTAATATCCTCAAAAGACTACATGAAATTAAAAAAGCCACACAAAACAATGAAACCCCAGAGGAAATACTGATTAAATATATTTTAAGTAGCTCAGAGGACTTAAGACCAGTAGTCATCAAAGTACTAGACACCCTGTGTGATATGAGAAGTGTAGAGAATATCCCTGAGGAAATGAAGAAGTCTTCTCTTAAAAAAGCTCTCAACATCTACTCAGTATTAGCTGAATATTTAGATCTAAATGAGATTAAAAAAGAAATAGAGGAGAATGCATTCCGAGAATTTCTACCAATAGAGTACAACAGTATTTCTAAAAAAATGGAAGAAGCAAATGTTAACAAGGATACCTTAGAAAAATACGAGAAACTACTTGAAGAGATATTAAAAGGTCTGAATTTTGAAAGAAGAATAGAGGGAAGAGTAAAAGGCAAATACAGTATATACAACAAGTTAAAGAAATATGAGAAAGAGTGGATCGATCCCAATATTAAAAGCGTTAACGACTTAATAGCCTTCAGAATTTTTACAAATAGCGAAGAGGAGTGTTTCCTAGTTTTAGAAAGAATAATGGATAAGGGAGAACCAAACTATGACCTTTTTGATGACTATATCTCCAATCCAAAGCCAAATGGATATAAAGCAATACAGTTTCCCATTAAATTCACATCTATCTCAGATTTAGATATAGAGTTACAGATATTGAGCAAAGATATGTACTATCACAATACCTACGGGCCAGCCTCCCATATTGCATACAAGGCAAGTAAATCTAGATATGCGAAACCTACAAACAAATACAATTGGGTAGAAGACATAAATACGCAGATGCAAAAAAGCAAAAAATTAAGACATAATAAAATTAGTTTCCCAATTAAATGTGAAATATTTAAAGAGGAGATTTTTGCATTCACTCCAAAAGGTATGATCATAGACCTTAATAAAGGAGACAGTGCCCTAGACTTTGCATTCAAATTACACTCTGAAATAGGAAATAGTGCAACAGGGACATTGATAAACGGCAAGGCAGCTAAACTTTCTACAGCTCTTAAAACAGGAGATGTTGTTGAAATCAAAACAGATAAAAACAAAAAGTGCCAAAAAATTGAGGCCCTTAAAATGGTCAATTCCGATTCCTCCAAGTTTAGAATCAGAAACCAACTTTCAAAATTCAAAAGAAAAGGATAAAATAGGATATGAAAAAGAAGACAAAAAAGAAACTAAGATCAGCTATCAACATTGGCATAGCAATAATACTCGTTGGCAGTATCATAATCCCAATCCTTGCAACTCTTCTCTCTCTTTAAAAAAGCTTTAAAGAAAATACATATCTTGAGTACAAACAGCCTTAAATATGAACATATCCAAAAACTCTTCAGTAACAGATATCAAAGGTATAGGGGAGAAACAAGCAGAAAAATTTGCCCACCTAAATATATACTCGGTCAAAGATCTGCTTTTCCATATACCCTTTAGATACCAAGACACATCTTCCATCATAACAATAGAAGAGTTTAAACAGGACGAGAAGGGAACTTTCCTCGCCGAGATAGAGAAAGTTACAACTACCTACTTTAGAAAAAAAATAACTACAGTTAAAGTAAAAGATGATACAGGCTACTTAAATCTTACCTACTTTAATCAATCCTACCTCGAAAAAAGCTTAAAAACAGGCGATATCTATCTCTTTGATGCAAAAATAACTAAGAAAGGAAAAAGAAAAAATATTTACAATCCCAAATTTGAGAAATTTAAAGAAAAACCAGAAAAGCAAACCCATCTTGGCAAGTTAGTAGGGATATATCCTGAGACACACGGGTTAACATCTAGAATGATAAGGGCAAGAATTAAAACATTACTAGATGAAATAGAAGATTTAAAGAAGATAATAGGGGATCCTCTTGATTCTGAAATTCTTGATAAATTTGATTTAATCTCTTTGGACAAAGCGGTTAAAAAAATACATTTTCCTACAGGCAAGAGAGATATTAAGCAGAGTAAAAAAAGACTGGCTTTTGATGAGATGCTACGGATTGCTTTTAAAATTGAATATCAGATATTTAAAAACGAGAAAGAGAGTAGTGTAGGAATGGAAATAAAAAGTAAGCATCTCAATGACTTCATAAAATCCCTACCCTTTAAATTTACACAAGATCAAAACAAAGCTGTAGAGGAAATCCTAGAAGATAGTACAAAAACAAAGCCAATGAACAGATTACTAAATGGTGATGTAGGCAGTGGTAAAACCGTAGTATCTGCACTAGCTATTCTCAATACAATTAAGAATGGATATTCATGTATCCTAATTGCTCCTACAACCATATTAGCAAAACAACATTTTCAGACATTTAACAAACTTTTTAAAGAGCAAGAAATAGATATAGAGCTGTGTATATCTGCCAAGAAAACAATTAAAAAAGCAGATAACAAACTAATAATAGGAACTCATGCCATACTGTATGAGAAAGAACTACCATCAGATTTAAATTTGGTAGTCATAGACGAGCAACACAGATTTGGAGTAGAACAGAGAATGCATTTTAAACAGGACGACAGGATATCTCCTCACTACTTAACAATGACAGCAACCCCTATCCCAAGAAGTCTAACAGAAATATTCTTTGGTGGACTTGATGTCTCTGAGATAAGAGAAAAGCCGAAGAATCGTAAAGAGATTAAAACTTTCTTTACACCGTACTCAAAGAGACAAGATTGTTTTGATTGGATAAGAGAGAAAATTTCTAAAAACAAAAATGAGGGGAAAGAAAATTTCCAAGATCAAGCTTTCATAATATATCCCCTCATAGAGGAATCTGAGAAACTTAATGCTAAAGCTGTACTAGTTGAGTTTGAATATCTTAAAGGAATTTTCAAAGACTTAAAGGTAGAATTTTTACACGGAAGACTCAAGGAGGACGAGAAAGAAAAATTGATAAAGGATTTTAGAGAAAAGAAAACCCAGATATTGGTGTCTACTACTGTCATAGAGGTTGGTATAAATATCCCTGATGCTACAATCATAGTCATTGAGGATGCAGAAAGATTTGGATTAGCTCAACTTCATCAACTAAGAGGAAGAGTAGGTAGAAGTGACAAGGAGTCGTACTGCTTTGTAATTCCCAGTAGTACTGTGGAAAAGGGTTCTAGTGCAGAAGAAAGATTGAGATATTTTTCAAAACATGACAGTGGTTTTGAAGTAGCGGAGTACGACCTACAAAGCAGAGGTCCAGGAGAAGTATATGGGGTTAAACAGTCAGGCATTCCTAATTTCAAGGTAGCTTCAATTCAAGACATTAAACTTCTCAGTAAGGCTCGTACCCTTGCAAAGGATATTGTTAGAGAAGATAATGGGTATGAAAAAATTTTAGAGAATATATTTAAATGAAGATACACATAGTACTGGACAATATCAGGTCTGTCTTTAATGTGGGCAGTATATTTAGATCAGCAGATGGAGCTGGTTATGTAGAGAAAATATATCTTTGTGGAATTACAGCAGATATAGATAACCCTAAACTTGAGAAGACTGCTTTAGGAGCAACGGAGATGATCCCATCTCAACATTACGATACTACAGAAGAGGCAATCGAAGAGATTAGAAGTATGAAGATACCAATATATGGCGTAGAAATAGGGAAAGACTCGGAGAATTTTCAAAAGGTAAAGTATCCAAAGGAACTGGCAATACTTTTTGGACATGAAAAGAAAGGGATTTCAAACATAATATTACAAAAATATACAGACAAAAAGATTATGATCCCAATGCGAGGAATGAAAGAATCCTTAAATGTAGCAAATTGTGCTACTACCATACTGTATGAGATAACTAGAAGTCCAAAATAGTAATCCCTTCTTGTATATCCTACATTTTCTAAATTGATCTTTCTTTTTCTGCTACAATATTGACATGGACTTAGCAAAAAAGATGACGGTTTTACTACTCCTTGTTACCATAGGTGTTAGTATCAAGATGATATTGGACAGGAAGATAAACATATATAACAATCCGCAAGTAGCAGGACAAAGTAGTAATTGGCTGTACAGAAGAAGCATATATATCGAAAATGACGAGCCTAATCTACTGTTTGAGCGTGATATTAAATTGGTAATTAATACAGAAGAATTAATAGCTTCAAAAAAGTTACAACCTACCTGTAATGATATTCGTTTTTTAGATGAAGATAACCAAACTCCACTCCAGTATAAATTTGAGGACAAGAAAGACAAAGAACAGGGTTGTAACAGTGAGGAAACAATAATCTGGGTTAAAATACCCACCTTAAAAGAAGAAGGAAAAACAATATATTTTCTGTATGGTAATAGTTCAGCTATTGGTTTTGAAACAGAAAGTTATTAACACATGAGAGTCTTTTCAAATGCTTTGTTTTCTCTCCGTTATAAGATGAAAATCCCCTTGACATTACACATAAATTAATACAATATTGTAATGTATAAACTGACCCTAAAACAATTATGGTTTTCCAATCTATACTTCTTTCTTTCTTAATCTCCTTTTTCAATGGTGCATCTACTCGCACACTTGAGAGTATTAGGGGTTGGGTTTCTCCGATTAATGCTCAGGTAAATAAAGAGGTAGCAGAAGAGGAAATTGAATTAGTAGAAGAGAAAGAGGATATTTCTCTCACTGATATTCTTGTAAATAATCAGAGAGTAGAATTAAATGAACAAAAAGAAATTTTTGTAGTTAAAGATGATGCTGTAAGAGTCTCTGGTTATGCCATTCCTAACACTTCCATTACAATATATTTCGGTGATATGGAAAAAAGCACAATTGCAAATAAGGATGGGTTCTGGTTTGTGCTTTTTAGTATAACTGATATAGAAGAGAACCAATATATCTTAACTGCTAAGAATAACGATTCAGAAGAAGGAAGTGTTCCGTTGTTCACTTTAGTAGTAGGGGATGGAACAGAATTAGTAGAACCATTACTTGATAGCAGTATTAATAACATAACAAACTTCTTCGAATCATTACCTATCTATCTTTTACTTCTAATTTTAATTCCTCTTGCCATAGTCTTAGGTTGGATATTAGGAGTATCTTTTAGTAAGAAAAACAGGAAAGAGATAACGGATCAGAAAGATAAGAAGAATTAAATATATATAAATACATTCTAGAATGGTTGATATTAGAATTAAAAAAGTAAATATTTTAAGAATACTGTTTAGTTTTTTCTTTTTAATATCTTTTTTCTTTGTAGTTAAAACATTACAAAGTCCTACCCCGGTATCTGCACAGTGCTATACTCGTCCAGTTTGTGGTGGCTACGGACCAGGGGGTTGTACT
>CAZUDZ010000017.1:0-8493 GCA_964618765.1 uncultured Candidatus Saccharibacteria bacterium
ATGTCATTGCTACGAATTCTGTTAGCATTACATGGTAATACCCTATTATTAATGGGTTGAAGACGAAGAGAACAATAAATAGTATCCATGTAATAACTCTAACTTCCTTGTTAGATTGGGTTCGTAAAATATTAGATATCATTGTGTATGCAGTAGCTATTGCTGTTATGAAGAATAAAAATGTCCCCAATGTAAATCCTAGTGTGTTATCTCCAAAGATTTGAGTAATAGAATAGATAATTATTGGCATTGTTGGACCACGAACAACATTCCATTGTCCTAGAGGTATATTTCCTTTTAGTATTTCTAGATAACGGTAGTATATTGTAGAATCTGTAGTAACTACAGTTAAGAAAGAGAAGTAGAAGTATACTAATATTATAGAGAGGAGAAGAAGGAGAAGGAAGAATAGGATCTTTTGTTTTTTAGGTTTATTGTGTTCTATAGAATTATTCTACAGTTTTGATAGTGCTTCTTCAAATAGAGAAATTCTAAAAATGAAGTACTACTTATCCCTACTTTTTTATAATAAGGAGATTAAATAAAAATCTCTTTATCGGAGCAGGAATTATGTACATAGTAATAATCTGTAATACTCGCCACAACTTATCTTTTAAAGATGGAACATATTTGTATTCCATCTCTGCTTTATATGAGAGATAAACTGTTACAGCCTGTTGTCTAGCCATTTTGGAATTCGATGCGGATTTTTTGTGTATTCTGTACTTTATTAATTCATCATCAATATTTCCCAATTTCCCATACTGAGAGATTTCTAAGAGTAATGCATAATCCTCTGACATTCCAAGTTTTGTTGGATACCCTTGAGTATTATCAATAGCTTCTTTTCTCCATATAGAAGCAGGGTGTGGGACTGGATTTAACCTTAGGATCTCTTCTCTTATATCTCTATCCTCTTTGGCATATCTCCTAATTCCCTTAATTATTAATTCCTCGTCACAATTAACAATACTCCCGCCCGAACAGACAATCTTTTGATTCTCTTCCATATACTTAACCTGTTTGTCAATTCTATCTGGAAAACTCCAATCATCCGCATCCATTCGGACAACATACTTCCCCCTACATAGCTTAAGACCTTTGTTAGAGCTTCCTCCTGCATTCAGATTTTTTTCATTCTTTATTGCAATGATACGTTTATCCTTACTTTTACACTCTTGTATTATTTCCCACGTGCTATCCTTTGAACAATCTTCTATAATTATGAATTCAAAATTTTTATACGTTTGACGTAGAATGCTTTCTATGGCTAATCTAATGTATGCCTCTGCATTATATGCTGTCATTAAGACCGAAATTAACGGATTACTTCGCTTCATTTTTAGCAACTTCTCTTATAAGTTTAGTTATCCCTTTATTCAGTTTTTCTATTTTACTATTCTGATTTAGGATTATATAAAAGAGGAAAATGATAGATAGATATATTAATATGTCTACACCCCTTCCTACACCTAACAAGTTACTAATTTGTTCAAGAAACTTTGGGAACCACAGGAGAACTAAAGTTCCAACCCAGAAAAAAATCCAAAAAACAGAATTAAGTACTGCTATTCTATCCTTTATAACTTTCAAGAAGAGTTTTATTAAGATAAATGCAATTATCAAACTCGCTATATATTGTATAACCATTAATCTTTAATCTTAGATAAAATTAATTTCCAAGCTATATTTATACTATTAAATATACTTTGTCCTTTAGACATAGAGTACTCAGTGTAATGTATTGTTACTGGTACTTCAGTATATTTAAGATTTAATATCTTTATTTTATCTAATATCTCTGAGGCATGTTCAAATCTATCATGTTGTATATTTAGTTTCTTAGCTGTATCTACTGTCATTACTCTTATACCATTATGTACATCTGTTAACCATATGTGAGAGAGAAGGTATGTAAATATGATACCTCCTTTAAGTAGTATTCTCTTTTTAAGAGGTATGTCATTCTTTTGTAAGAATCTAGAACCTAATACAAGATCATATTTACCATCAATCAAAGTCTCTAGCATATGGTCTATATCTTTAACATCGTGTTGTCCATCAGAGTCAAAATGAACTATATATTTAGCACCTCTTTCTATCGCTATCTCCATAGCTGTTTGTAATGCTGCTCCTTGTCCTCTGTTTATAATATGCTTAGCTACTATCGCCTTCTTGCTGTTCTTAACAACTTCATACCCACAGTCCTCACTACCATCATCCACAACTACAATATTATTGTATCCCTTATCATTGAGAGATTTAATTACCTTAAGAACCATATCCTCATCATTGTAGAGAGGGATTGTTATGTATACTTTTGATTTGTTTGTCATTTATATGCTATTAGAAACAGTTAAAAAAACCCTTTTACAAACTTCTTCACCATTTTCTTTATAAAAGTAATATTCTTTTTCAGAAATCCTCTTAATATTCTAACTGGGCTAATATAATAAAATATCTCAAAGATTTTGTAGAATCTCAGGAACGAGTAAAACTCTATCAGGTCCTCATATCCTTTTTGAATTTTAACTTTCGTAACTTCTGTTTTTATCGCATCCGTGGTTATTGATTTCTCGTGAGCCCTGAGAGTAGCTAAATCTTCATTTACAAAACCAATTTTCTTATACCTAAGAAAACCCAATAACATAATAAACATGTCAGGCCCAACCCCATGGTAATAGTTCCCATTCCTTTTTGGCAAGCTACCTTGATAGATACCGTCAATTAATTCTTCTTTTCTAAACAAACAACAAGTTGGAGAAATAACACCTCCTAATAATAAAATTTCGTTTTTTATAAAAGTATTTCTGAAAACCCCTGTCTTATTGAAAAATGTTGTTCTAGTTGTTTTCCTCCCTTCAGCACTTTCATGACTAATCTTTGCATTTGTAATCACACAACTAACATCATCCTTGAACAAAGACACCGTTTTCTCAACAAAAGTTGGTTCTATCCAGTCATCATCAAATAGAATCTTTACATATTTGGTCTTTACATGCAAAACCCCATCAAGCCAACAAAAATGAGGCCCGAAATCTTTTTCTCTCCTTATGTATTGAACCCTGTCTTTATATTTTTCCATAACCTTAGGAGTATCATCCGTACTACCATGATCACAAACAATAATCTTACAAGGATATGTTTGTATTAAGGAGGATTCTATTGCTTCTTGCACATAGCCACTTCTGTTAAATGTTGGTATCACTATGGTAACTTCTACCTTTTCTATATTGGGTTTTTTATTTTTCACTAAGGAAAGTGTTTAATTTGTCAATATTGGCAACTAAACTGTCAGGTTCCCCAAGGCTTTTTATTTTTAGTTTTTTGGAAGTCATGCTCCTAACAAAATCTTTAACCTTCACAGGTTTACCTGAAGCGATATTATATATGCCTATAGCCTTCTTATCCACCAATTTTAAAACAATATCCGCAATTTTTTCTGCATTTAGAAAGTCTCTGTAGCTTTCACCTCCATAGAGTTCAAACTCTTTACTTAGATCCTCTGTCTTCAATCTGTTTAAAATATTGGGGTACAGGAAGGGTGCCTTTTGTGTATTATGATACATACTAAAAATTCTCCCAATACATAAGCTCTCATAATTTCTTCTAGCTAATATCTCCCCCGCATATTTGGTGAGACCATATTCAGATATTGGTTCTACTTCACTATTCTCCGAGATAGGTTCTTTGCTTGATCTGTATACATGAGATGTACTTGCGTAAAATAACAATGTTTTGGGAGATTTCTCATTCAAAACATCCACCAGATTCTTCGTCCCAACACTATTCACCTCGAAGGCTTTTGCCAAACAACCTTTTACTTCGGAAGCTGGAACAATTGCAGCCAAGTGGAGAACAACATCGAAATTGTTAGAACCTATCCATTTATATATATTTTCTAGATTAGTAATATCACCATCGAAACAATCATATTCATATTGCTTCACCTTTACTTTCTCAACCAATATCGTACCAAGAACTCCACTTGCACCAGTAATACCAAGTTTCATATCATTTCTTTGCTAACAAATCAGTTAATCTTAAAATCTCTTCAGCATTTAATTCTGCATCATTTCCAAAATAAAACCCATTAGATGCAACATACTCAGAATTTTCAATTTCCATTTGGAAGTATTTTTTCTCCTGTAGAAACGGTTGTTTTGCAATATTCCCCGCTATTATTGGTCGTATCTCAACACCTGCATCTATAAAGTCATCTTTATATTTCTCAAAAAGTTTCTTGCTTTTAAATATTAGGGGAACTCCGAAATTTGAGATTATGTTCATACCTTTTAAATCTAATTCGAGAATATCACTATTACTTTTCATTGCTTTGTTAAATTTCATAAAGTTATGCTTTCTCTTCGAAACTATTTCATCCCAATACTCTATTTGTATATTACCGAGAAACCCGTTAATCTCAGTAGGTCTGAAGTTATATGCAAGATTATAAAATGTATATAAATCATAAAAATCACTAATATCATTACTCGCTTTCATTTTTTCTTTAAAGTCTTCAGAGTTATTCCTAGTCCAACCATGTGCTCTAGCCATTTTCAAATTCTCATACAACTCCTTGTCATCAGTACAAATCATACCGCCTTCAATTGTAGATAAATGATGACCAACAAAGAAAGAAAATGTAGAGGCATAACCAAAATTCCCTAATTTCGTATTTTTGTATTCAGAACCTAGTGACTCACAATTATCTTCAATAAATAACATGTCTTTCTTCTCGCAGAATGCTTGAATAGTATCGATGTCGGAACAAAACCCTAAAGCATTTGTAATAAAAAGACCTTTTGTGTCAGGATGCTCTTTGTAGGCTTTTTCTAAAATTGAGCTGGAAACATTTAAACTTTCTAATTCAATATCTAGGAATACAGGCACTAATCCTAACTGTATTAAAGGCATTACATTTGTTGGCCAAGTAAGATTTGATACGAAAATCTTGTCTCCGATATTTAATTTCTTCATGTTAACAAGACTCTGTATTAAAAGCAGGTTCGCAGAGCTACCATTACATACATATACTGCGTACTCTCTTTCCTGTTTGTTCGAAAAACTTCGCTCAAACTTCTCACATTCCCCCTTCATACTTAAGATTTTTGCCTCTTGTATGAAATCACATAGTCTGTTTTTAGTATCTTGCTCGTTATAAAAGGTTGATTTAATTAAACTGATTTTATCCACTTTAAATATTTAATAAATTTAAAACCTTAATATATTACCTTCTTATTTTTTATGACATCAAGATCCGACTCTATCATAATTTTTACTAAATCCTTAAATTTCGTTTTTGGTTCCCAACCTAAAGCCTTCTTAGCTTTTGAAGCATCACCCAAGAGGAGTTCTACCTCTGTTGGTCTAAAATACCTTGAATCTATTTCTATTATTGTTTTACCCGTTTTCTTTTCTATACCCTTCTCATCTAAACCTTTTCCTTTCCATTCGATATCCATACCCAATACTTTACAAGATTCTTCTACAAATTCCCTTACCGTATGCGTCTCTCCTGTTGCAATGACATAATCATCTGGCTTCTCCTGTTGGAGCATCAACCACATACTCTCTACATACTCTTTAGCATATCCCCAGTCTCTCTTTGAGTCCATATTACCAAGATAAAGTTTGTCCTGTTTACCAAGTTTTATTTTACATAGTGCCATCGTTATTTTCCTAGTAACAAATGTTTGTCCTCTTCTAGGAGATTCATGATTAAACAAAATACCATTACATGCGAAAATATTATATGCTTCTCGATAGTTTTTCATGATCCAATATGCATATAATTTTGCAACTCCATATGGGCTCCTAGGATAGAACGGTGTTTCTTCCGTTTGTGGAGTTTCCTGAACTAAACCAAATAGCTCTGAAGTTGAGGCTTGATATATTTTAACCTTATCAGTCATATCCAGAAGCTTTATTGACTCTAACAGCCTTAAAACCCCTAGTGCATCTGAATTTGCTGTGTATTCTGGAGCTTCAAAACTGACCTTTACGTGGCTCTGTGCTGCTAGGTTATACACTTCGTCTGGATTAATCTCCCCCATGAGCCGAATAATACTCGTTCCATCAGTAAGGTCTCCATAGTGTAAAAAGAAGTTCTTTACTCTATCAATATCCTTAAGCAAATATTCTATCCTCCAGGTATTAAAACTACTCGACCTTCTAACTACACCATGTACCTCATAACCTTTGTTTAGGAGAAATTCGGCCAAGTATGAACCATCTTGCCCTGTAACCCCTGTAATAAGTGCAATCTTTTTCTTTGGCATTAGCAAATTTGTTTAGAAATTATAATTGAATAGATAATAGCATAAAATTAAAAACTCCTCATCCTAAAATGATGCAGAATATAATTCTATGCTTATATACAAAGATGGAATCTCTAATAATTATTGTACTAAGATTACAATACCACTAAAAAGACTCTAACATCCCTTTAGGTCTTCTGTCTTTCTTTAACTTAGGATTAGTCTTTTACAGAAAGGCTTTTAAACCATTGACCTTTTTATTTTGATTCAAGGTCTTTAATTTATCTTTGTTATATAAAAAGAGCTTGGTTCTCTATCGGGTGTTAGTTTAGGGCATTTTTCTTTGAATTTAGAGTAATGGTTATGATGAAGAAAATTTAATGCTCCTATTACTTTCAACAATAATAATCAATAAGATAGCTAAAATCACTTCAGGAAAAACAACAAAGATATATCTGTCGATTATCGCCCCAGTTACAACATGCAAAAGGACATGAAAAAGGGCAGAAAAAAGAAGTATTAAAATAAACATATAACTAATCTTTATTTCCTTGTCTTCTAATCTTAGTGTCTTAATGTATCTTAATACAGCCAGGATTGAGATCAGAGGGAGAATACAAAACAGCATTTTAAAAACATTATGATGGATTACAGAGAGTACAGACTCCACTTCTTCTGGGAGCAAATCTGGGTTATTTAAGCTTTGCAACTCTTCGTAGTATTTATATTCATCTTGATAAATCCACATAAAGTTATCCTCCCTCTCAAAGAAAGCTAAAGCAATTATCCTGTTCTCGTAACCAGAGGGATTAAATGTTCTCTCTGGGTAAAAAAAGTAATAATCTAAGTCCATCATCGTAGTCCAGACATTAGAAGTCGCAAGATAATTTGCAAAATAAGAATCTATTACCACTAGAGGATGCCTCAAGAAGACTTTGCCCAAAAAACGGATAGAATCTTGTAGTGAGAAAGTGTCTCCTTCATAGTATAGAACCATCTTATCAATACGTTCTCCAGAGGGAGACTCCACTCTTAATATGCGGAAATTCCATGTTTCCTCTTCATCTAAGAGTATCTGCCTAATCATACCCTTGTCGAACTCGCTCAGAAGTTTATCTTGTGCAAGAAGATCAACATCGAAAGGTTCAGTCATATATTCAAAAGATAAATTTGAAACTCCATATATTAGCCCAGCACTTACAAAGGATTGGTTTCTATCAGAGCTAGCCACATTAACCCCCTTACGAACGAGAAATTGGTCCCATACAATAATTGCCAGGAGAAGAATTATTAGGCAAGAGACAAGCGTTAACATCCTTTGTAAAATATTTTTTAATTGAAAATCTTGAGCTATAGAAATAATTCCTGCACAACAGAGAGGAAAAAGGATTATAGATATATAAGGTTGTTTTAAAAACCACATAAAAACAAACAAGAACCCAAAGATGATGTTATAAAATATGTAAAGTTTTTTATTTTTATAAAAACTAATCGTGAGCCATTTCCAGGTAAGGATAGAGGATATCAGTCCGAAGAAAATAGCCACAAACTCAGTTAGAAATGCGTGGAAATAACCAAATAAAATTGGATTAAACATTATAAATACATAAAAACTTGACAATACTATAATTTTCAAAAACCTGCTAGCTTTCAAAGTAATAAGCATCTTCCTTAAAACGAGCCAGAACACTACCAAAAAACTAGTATAGAATAAATAGGACATTGTCAAAATCGACAAAAAGTTTTTACCTCCTATTTTCGTTGCGATATAAATCAACGTGGGGAAAGTAGGGCCACGAACTGTATTCCAGGCGGAAATTGGGACCTCCCCATTGAATATTGACAAGTAATTATAATAACCAGAGGAGTCTGGCATGAAAAACAAGGGGATTACAAAATAAAAAATAGAAAGAAGAACAAGGCTTACAAGAAAGAAGATAGTGTCTAAACCAATCTGCTCCTTAACTTTGTGAAGAAGATGCTTTATTGTATTGTTTTCTTTTATATCTATATCTACCATCACTTGTTTATTCCAAACACATTTCAAAATATCTGTCAAAATCTTTACTCTTCTTTTTCCAACTCCATTTCTTTATACTCTTTAAATTTTCCTCTGATAACTCTTTAAAAAGTTTCCTGTTTTCTAACAAATATATTATCTTCTCTTTCAAACACTCTATGCTTCTCTCCTCTAAAATAAACTCCTTCTGTTTCTTTCCAAAAACATCAGGTA
>CAZUDZ010000018.1:0-8217 GCA_964618765.1 uncultured Candidatus Saccharibacteria bacterium
GTATAGCTAGGGCTAATGGTAATCCTACATAGCCTAGTCCTATTACTGATACTTTCTGCATTGTAAATAGGTGGTAAGAAGTTAATTGTAGAGATTATACTACAGAATGGGAGGGTTAATCATTCATAAAGAAGATATATACTCTCTAGCATCTTACAGCTCAATCTCAACAACATAGCCAGCAGATAGTAAGGGAAAAAAATACTCAAAAAAGTTTGCTATTTTCCCTAATGTTTTTACTACAACCTTTTTAAAACCTTTTGCATTTAGATACATCTCAGTATAATGAGCCTTACAGGGCTTAATTGAAAATTTTTTAAAACCAGCTTTAAGGCAAACTGTATTTAATGTTTTATACGAAAACATGTGAATATGATCTTTATGATTTGACTCTCTATTAAAAAGGGATAATAACACATTCGCTAAAAAAGTTGCATTAGGGATAGAAAGTACTAATTTGGATCCTGGGTAAAATTCTTTCATTTTCCCCAGAAAGAGTTGTACATTTTCAATATGTTCTATCAGTTCCCCTGCAATTATTACTTCAACCGGATAAGTCTTAACAAACTTTTCATCAATATCAAATAAATCTAATTTAATAATCTTAGAATGCTTTCCCGTTTTTATTTCTCCTATAATTTGTTTTGAAGAATCTATGCCTATAACGCTCTCTGCCTTCTCTGATATCAAGTTATGAAGCCAATATTTAGAGTGTCTCTTTATTTTGATAGCCGTTTCATCATAACAGCCAAGGTCTAAAACTTTTTTGTCCCTACAAAGATTAGACATATATTCTAACCTATCTACTGGCCTTTGTAGAGAAAGTCGCTCCAGCGGAATATATTTAAGGTCCATTGCGTATTTGAGTAAAGTAAAATACCTTAATTCATTCTAATATTTCCATAATACTACTTTTTTATGTTTTAGTCTCTAGTTGTTATATCTCTCTAAAACTAATAAAATAAAATACTTATAAAAATTTTATTAAAATATTCTTAAATGAAAACTAAACAAACCAAAGGAAAATGGGAAGCATATAAGCCTACTTTTGAATTCACAAAGGACCTTCCCCCTAAATCCTCTGCCTGGATTGGTCATTTCCATTTTGCCTATGATCTAGTTGCAAATACAAGACCAAAAGTAATTGTAGAGATTATACTACAGAATGGGAGGGATTTACTTTTTAGGTCCTATGACATTGATTAGGAGTATGGTCCCGACAATAGCTGTGGGGTAAGCGACTATGGAATACCGATCTACAGTAGCTCCTGAAATTGCATGAGAGAGTACATGAAGAGAGCTGAATCCAAAGAGAAGGATTAGAGATTCATAAAGAAGAGATTTTTTCCCCTTACGAACAGATTTGTTTGTAAGGTAGATAATTGAAAGTACAACAAAGGACACAGGAGCGATTAAAAGTGTGGCTGTAAGTAAATATATTGGTAAGAGAGAAGTTAAAGTTTTTGTAACTACAGGAGAGAGGGCTTTTGTAGGGTTACCCATTTCATACTGAGACATATTGTCTCGTTTTTTAGTTGCTCCTCCTAAGAAGGTAGAGTCTCTGAAATATATTGCTAACCCTAAGTTCTCATTTTCTGCCCTAAGTTCTCCTGGTCTGAAGAATCTTTTCTGAGGATTAAGGCTTTTATAGTAGTAAGGGAACAGATTTATCAAAGAGGCATAATTAGCGACATACGACATTGCTACTTTCTCTGGATATTTAACTGTTACCGTTTTTAAGAACAGTAAGGTGTCTTTCATAGAAACAGGATCTTCAGCAATATCTGGGATTACGAGAGTATCTACAGGGCGATTTCTAAAAGCGCTTAATACTTCATATTTACGATAGCTTTCATTCTCTCCTCTCTCAATTTCTCGAAAGTTGGATACGGCATGTATTAATCCTCCTGCAAGGTAACCTTCTGCTTCTTGCTCAGATGCTATGTTCCCTTTTTTTAAAAGAGTTTGATCCCATATTCTTATACTTCCTACGACCCCTATTACACAAAAAATAAATACTAGGATTTTCAAAAGAGTGTTGGCTCTGTTTCTGAGTTTAAGGATTGACAAGATAGTTGCTAAAAATATTGGAATGAGGGCTACTACTACATATGGTTGTTTTAGAAACCACATCGAAATGGATAGGAGCAAGAATACGATAAAGTAGATTACAAATTTTGTTTTTTCTTTAAGAGGGTCTATTGATATCCATTTGATGGAGAGGAAGACCGTAATAAGGGCGAATGTCATGGCTACAAATTCTGTTAGCATTAGATGGTAATACCCTATTATTAATGGGTTGAAGACAAAGAGAAGAATGAAAAGTATCCATGTTACAGTTTTTATTGTTTTGTTTGATTGAGTTAGTAGAATATTAGATATTATTTTGTATGCAGTAGTTATCGCTATTAAGAAAAAGACGAATGTACCAAATGTAAATCCTAAGGTGTTATCACCAAAAATTTTAGTAATGGTATAAATGATTATTGGCATTGTTGGACCGCGAACAACATCCCACTCTCCTAAAGGAAGGTTTCCTTTTAGTATTTCTAGATAACGGAAATATATTGTAGAGTCTGTAGTAACTGCTGTTAAGAAAGAGAAGTAGAAAAACACCAACGAGGAGGACAAGAAGAAAAAGAGTAACAATTTTAGTACTTTATTTCTCCCTAAACAAACATTTCCTGTTTTAATAGATTTATCTTCTTTAGTCATCCCTCCGATACTTCCCATACAAATAAATTACAACAGCCTAAGTTTCATATTATATACAAAATAACTAGATCTCGAAAGAATTTGTTTTCTTTGAGATTGACAACAAAAAAACTAGAAGATAGAATGACAGAATTGATGAGAGCAGAAAGCAGAACTTCACCCATCTACAGACTCTCAACTAAATAACTATTAAGAAGAACTTATTCTATAAATAAAAATATGACAAAAAAACCTATAGATATAAGTATAATAATCCCCGTTTATAACTCTGAAAAATTCATTGCTGATGGGATAGAGTCTGTATTAAAACAAACTCATAAAAGCTTTGAAATTATTTGTGTTAATGATGGAAGTACAGATAATTCAGAGAAAATAATAAAAAAGTATGTGGAGAGATACCCAGAAAAGATAAAATTGATAAATCAAAAGAATCAAGGAACCGGCTTCGCGAGAAATACTGGGATAGAAAATGCTTCAGGAGAATATATAGGTTTTCTAGATTCAGACGACACTCTTGATTCGGAAATGTTCAAAAAGCTTTATAAGAATGCAAAAAAATATGATTCAGATGTAGTTGTGGGAGGCATGCAAAGAATTGATGAAGAAACAAATAAAATCCTGTGCGAAGATATGGTAAATCACAAATACAAATGCCTGGATGTGAATCAAGAGAATATAAATGAGTTGCTCTTTATAAATCCTGGACCATGTAACAAGATTCATAAGAGAGAAATTTTTAACAAGGTACGATTCTCAAAAATACCAGTCGTTGATGACTTACATTTAATGCTTAGATACCTCCCTACGATTAGCCGTGTCTCATACGTTCCAGAAATAATTTATTATTACCGAGTTAGAAGGACTTCTCTTTCCAACACCCTTGAATACAACACATTTCAAGAATTAAAAGGCGTTATGTTAAATCTAAAGAATAACTATAAAAACGAAAATGTACCTGAATATTTCATCGAATATTTAGATAAGATGGCTTTTATTCATCTAGGGATATCTCTACTGACGAAGCTAGCATATAGGGACGACATCAACATGAGGAAAGAGATAAGAAAAACAAAACAATATCTAGATGAGAATTTCAAATACTGGAGAAATTTCTCTTTAATAGAAGCAGTTAAATCAAAAAATTTAAGGTATATAGGACTCTATATCCTCAATTGTCTTTATAAGTTAAATCTGTTTATTGTGTTTATTATCTTATATAAGTTTATAAACAACACTTTTAAAAAAGATATTAAATGGTGAATAAAAGGTTGGTTCTACATTCTTCCTTTCAACTTTTCTCGACAACAAAAAAAACAACAAGATTATGGGACTATATTCTTATCAGAAGAATTTAGAAATCCCTAAGACACAAGATCTGGATATAATTCTTTATGAGTTAACACCCACTCCTTCATCTCCTTAATCATTTCTTCATAACTTGGAATTTTGAAGTCAAAACTCAAATCTGTTCTGATTAAAGTTTTTGCACTCTCAACATCATCATTAACTTTTATCTCTATCTCTTTATTAAAATGTTTCTTAAAAAGTCCTAATAAGTCATACTTACTTATAAAATCATTGTTAACACAATGCTGTAATCCCGTTAAATCGTTTTCTATTGCTTGCTCCATACATTTTACGAACCATATTGTTGTAATACCGGTCCATACCACTTTACTATATCCGCCCACACTCTCCTCCTGATCCATAAACCATTTAAATAAGCCTACACCTTTCTCGTTTATATCTGGACCTACTATAGAAGTACGTAGAGTTACATTTCTATCATTTATAACTTCACCCAAAGCTTTTGTTCTCCCATAGAAATCTCTTGCGTTCGGAAGTGAGGTTTCATCATAACCTCCTTCTAGTCCATCAAAGACACAATCTGTACTTACATGGATTAGTTTATACTTATTAGCTTCTGACAAACTATCCAAATAATGAGGTAGATAACTGTTTATTAATATTGCAAGAGCCTTATTCTCCTCTGCTGCTTTTGTAAGTATACCTATACAATTAATGACGACATCTGGTTTAATTTCTTTTATAATCTTTTCTATTCCAGAGACATTATCTTTTATCTCAAAATATAATTCTGATTTCTTATCCCTTCTTGTAGTACAAAACACCTCATCCCCTCTTTCTTGGAAATATATTCTAACCACATGCCCTAACATACCTTCTGAACCTAGTAATAATATCTTCATTCTTCTATTTCCCCCATTTTAACTAATAGATCTACAACACCATCTACATCTAACCGCTCTGTATTATCAGAGGTATATTCCTCTACCAAATCTAGCTTCTTTTCGCCTTTTTCTAAATATTTGTCATAATTCATATTTCTTCCATCAGCATGAATCCTAAAATAATCTCCCAAATCTTCGGCTTTCAACATTTCCTCTCTTGTAACCAATGTCTCTGCCAATTTCTCCCCATGCCTAGATCCAATAACTTTAACATCGTACTCTTTTTTCTTGTACTTACATACCGCCTTTGCCAATGTTTCTATTGTAGAGGCAGGAGATTTTTGAACAAATAAATCTCCTGGTTGACCATTCTCAAAAGCAAATAGTACTAAATTCACAGCATCTTCTAAAGTCATCATAAAACGAGTCATCTTGGGGTTTGTAATTGTGAGGGGTTTGTCTTCTTCTAACAGTTTGTAAAATAATGGAATCACTGATCCACGAGATCCCATAACATTCCCATATCGTGTCACACAAATAATGGTACCACCCTTTTCAACGGTTCTTGCTTTTGCAATAGCAACTTTTTCCATCAAGGCTTTACTCATCCCCATTGCATTAATAGGATAAGCGGCTTTATCTGTACTAAGACATATTACTTTCTTAACTCCATGTTGGATTGCAGATGTCAAAACATTATTTGTTCCTAAAATATTTGTTTTAACTGCCTCTAATGGGAAAAACTCACAAGAAGGAACTTGCTTCAAAGCAGCTGCCTGAAAGACATAGTCTACCCCCATCATTGCACCATCTACAGTAGATATGTCTCGAACATCCCCTATGACAAATTTTATCTTATCATTAGAAAATTTCTTTCTCATATCATCCTGCTTTTTCTCATCCCTTGAAAAAATTCTTATCTCCTTAATATCTGTATCTAAAAATCTTCTTAGCACCTTGTTACCAAAAGAGCCTGTTCCACCTGTAATCAATAAAGTTTTGTCTTTAAACATAGTAAAGAATTAAAATATATTATAACTTATCATCTAGTTTGAAATAGTATCACTAGGAATATAATATGTCAATTAGGTTTACCCTATAACGAGAATTACAATATGACATATCATATTATCGAACCTCTTAGACACCCTAATTCCCTCTTGTAGATATTTTAGATACCTCTCTAACAATTTTTGTTATTTTCTTATTTAATTCTTCTATTTTCGAATTCAATCTCAAGTTCCTGTAAAACAGAACTATTACAGAAAGATAAACTAAAGCATCTATCCCTCTTCCTACTCCAAAAATGTCACCAAAACTATCTAGTGTCTTCTTTGGTAACCATATCAAAATTAGGGTTCCACCCCAAAAAAATAACCAAAATAGTATTTTTATGAAGGAGGCTTTGTCTCTTACAACTTTAGTAATTAACTGAACTAGTATTACAACTATTATGACCGTTCCTATTCCCTGTATTATCATCCTTATTTAATCTTAGACAAAATTAACTTCCAAGCAATATTTATACTATTAAATACACTCTGTCCTTTAGACATAGAGTATTCTGTGTAGTGTATTGTTACTGGTACTTCAGTATATTTAAGGTTTAATATCTTTATCTTGTCTAATATCTCAGAAGCATGTTCCATTCTATCATGTTGTATCTCTAGTTTCTTTGCAGTTTCTAGTGTCATTACTCTAATACCGTTATGTACATCTGTTAACCATATATGAGAGAGAAGGTATGTAAATATGATTCCACCTTTAAGTAATATTCTCTTTTTAAGGGGTATCTCATTCTTTTGTAAGAATCTAGAACCTAATACGATATCATACTTACCTTTAACTAAGGTTTCTAACATATGATCTATATCTCTAACATCGTGCTGTCCATCAGAATCAAAATGTACTATATATTTAGCACCTTTGTCTATTGCTATTTCAGCAGCTGTTTGTAATGCTGCTCCTTGTCCTCTGTTTATTATATGTTTTGTAATTATTGCATTACTATTATTCTTTACTTCCTCATATCCATTATCTTTACTTCCATCATCTACTACTACGATATTATTATATCCTTTCTTTTTTAAGGATTTGATTACTTTGAGGATCATTTCAGCATCGTTGTAGAGAGGGATTGTGATGTAGGTGTTAGATTTGTTGATCATTTTCCTGCTTTTATATAATCTTAAACGGACTTCGTAATAATATTTTAATATAAATTTATTGTATTAGACATCCTTCCCTCGAACATCTCTCCTTCTATCCAATCTCAATATACATAAAATAATAATTGCCAAAACAATCTCTGGTAAAACTATATATACATATCTGTCAATTATTGCACCCGTTATAGCATGAAACAGAGTATGCAAGAAGGCAAATCCTAAGAATATAATTATTAAATTAAAATACTCCCTTTTCTTTTTATCCATTTTTCTAACAGAACAGAAGTATTTAATTATTGAAAAGAGTAACAGAAAAGGTAAAAATCCAAATACAACTTTGAAGAAAAATAGATGGAAGTTGGAAAATATCTGCAAAGCTTCGTTACTAAGTAAGTCTTTATTGTTAGAAGCATATAAATGCTTTACATATCCATATAATGACTCCCTAATCCAGAGAAAATTATCTTCACTAGTCAAATAACTCAATCCAATTGACGAGTTTTCATTATGAAAATTCGTAATCTCTCTTATAGGATAATAGGCTCCTTTGTTATCTCTCCAACTTCTAAATATATTTACCGTTGCTAAATAGTTTGAATAATAGGACTTCATGACTGTCTTAGGGTGCTCAAAAAGCACCCTAAACCAGAAAGAAAGGGCTTCTTTAACAGAAGGGTTTTCCTCTTTATAATAGTAAGTCATTTTGTCTGTCACCTCTTCAGTAACAGGAGAAGACACTATTTTAACAACCATAAAATTATCAGATCTTTTATTTAAAATAATATTCTCTATCTTTTCCTTATCCTCGCTTGAGATGTACGGATCTATTAAATATTCTGCTCGATCTACATCTATTTCTTTTTCAAATCTTAAGCTCGTGATTCCTCTTACTATAGAGCTGCTCAAGAAAGATTCACTTGTGTATTCATTTTCAGTATTGGCTCCTGCCTCTTTTAAAATATAATTCCATAAATAGATTGACCCTAACAAAGAGAGTAATACAAATATGAGAGTGGCTACTCTTTGTAACACATTAGCAAGATTAAATTTAGTAAATATTGAGATTAAACATGAAATTAACAAGGGGAATAATATAACTGTAATATATGGTTGTTTTAAAAACCAAGAAAAAACAAAAAGGA
>CAZUDZ010000019.1:0-7658 GCA_964618765.1 uncultured Candidatus Saccharibacteria bacterium
ATCTGCCTGTCACGCAGAAGGTTGCGGGTTCGAGTCCCGTCCATTCCGCCATATTTGAGTTGTTCCAATTAGACCTGTGCACTATGTTTAAAGAGCCTTTTGTTACTTGATATGTTTACCTATAAAAATAGGAGTGTTCAAATTTATAGCCTGGTGGATGAAAAAGGGTTAAAAAGCATGATTTTTTAGAGCCCTCGGTTCGAAGGTAGAAGCTTGATATGGTACAGTAAAACTGCATTTTTCATGGGATTGTGAATATTCTTCTGATATAATCATACCTATGGATAAAGAGATTGATAATCAAGAGAAACTTCTAAGTAAAGAAATTCTTCGACTACTATCTGAGAAACCCGGTATAAAATCTAGAGAAATCGCTGAAATTCTTGATACAGATAAACCCCAAGTCGACACTCTGCTTTATGGAGTACTAAAATCTAAATGCTTTCAAGATCAAAACTACCTATGGTACCTAGAAAAGGATTCTCCTAAAGAAACTCCCAAAAAAAGGATCGTTGAAAAGAATAAATTATCTGACTTAATAAACTATTACTTAGAGTGTTTAAGTCAAGATGACGACGGATACAAGGTTGGGACTTTTGCCCAAAACAAATACGGGAAAACTGATTATATTGAACTCGAAGAGTTACCCAGCTCTGATAGTAATTCAATTTTTAATAATACAGAAACTCAAAGTTTAATCAGTAAAATTAAAAGAGGAAAAGGACGACTCCAAATGTATTTTGGATACCCTACCTACTTAAACAAAATACAAAAACCAAACAAAGAGGAATTCTTCATCGTAAGCCCGCTCTTCTTTTATCCGATTGACATACAAGATAATACCTATACCATTAGTGACAATATACCAATCTTAAATCTCACCGTCCTTAAAAACATCACTGGTTTGAGTAATGAACAGGCGATAGATGAACTTGTTCACCTAGAAGACGAATTAGGACTAAACTCGGAGCACAATATCCCAGAATTAGACGATTTAGTTCAACGTTTACAGAATATAAGGCCAGAGTGGCCATGGGAAGAAGATATAAAACCCTCTGCTCTTTCAACAGAAGACAAATTAAAAGATGTTGACAAAACAGGAATATATAACAAAGCAATTTTGTTAATAGGAGAACGCTCTCCTTTCACACAGGGGTTAGAATCGGAATTGAGAACACTCTCGGAATTAGGCGAGAAGGAATATCAAAATACAGCCTTAGGACAATGGCTTGATCTTTCCTCAAAGGAAAAGGATGAGAGTCCCAATAACACAGAACCTCTTTTGGAAGTACTACCCCTAAATACTGAACAAAGACAAGCAGTAAACCTTTCTCTTACAGAGAATCTCACAGTTGTTACTGGCCCTCCCGGGACAGGTAAGTCACAAGTAGTAACAGATCTTGTTATAAATGCTGCATGGCGTAACAAGAAGATACTGTTTGCAAGCAAGAACAATAAGGCTGTTGATGTTGTTGAATCAAGAATTAATAACTTAGGCACAAGACCATTTTTACTACGAACTGGGTCTAAGCATTATCAAAAGAATCTTGCCGAATATTTAATTGGTTTGTTAACAACGACTGTTACAGAGCATGACAAGAGTGAATACAAACTAGATCAAGAAAGCTATAAAGAATTAGAGGAGAATTTAATAAGAATACAGACAGAGGAAGAGGCTCTGGTTGAGCAAAGAAATAAAGTAGACAATCTTTCGAAGAAAATTGAAGAGGTTCGGGAAGAAGCTGGAGAAGAAGTGTTTAATAGGTTAAAGAAAATAGACCTTACTAAGTACTCTGATTTCCTAGATGAATTTGAGTCTAGGTTGGAAGATACAATAAGGGAGAATCAAAATATCCTAATTAGACTCTTTTGGAACAGATGTAAAAAGAAACGATATGACTCTTTCAATTCTTATATCCCTGAAATACTCACTTTTGCAAAAAAGTTGGAAGCGTCCCCAATGCCGAAAGAGATTGATGACAAGAATATTTCTAAATGGGAAGATCTCTATGTGGATTTGGAGAAAGGAAAAAAGTGGACAAAGGAGATTAAGAAATATCTAAAATCCATTAAAAAGCTACAAAAGCTGAAATCCTTAGAAGATCTTACCTCTGAACAAATTTCTTTAATCCAAGATATGTCAGAAAATGCTCTAAAACTATGGAAAGGCTGGCTAAAATTACAACCCGACAGATTATCAGAACAAGATAGAACCCTCTTAAACAGGTATAACGCTCTTCTCAAAATCGTACTTGACACACAAGGAGATCTTTACAATAACTTAGGAAAGAGGAGTTTCTTTGAATACCAGAAACTAAGTGAAAAAATTTCCCACTTACTACCCGCTTGGGCAGTCACCTCACTTTCAGCGAGGGGGAAGATTCCTTTCCAAGCTGGATATTTTGATCTTGTTGTGTTTGATGAAGCAAGTCAATGCGATATTGCTTCTGCATTACCACTATTGTACAGAGCAAAAAGGGCCGTAATCATAGGAGACCCTATGCAATTGTCCCATATAACAAGCTTACGAAAAGGCTCTGATCAACAGCTTTTAGAGAAATATAATCTTGTTGCAGACTTTGCAACATGGGCCTATTCTTACAATTCTCTATTTGATCTTGCAACAAGTGTTGTAAATGGAGACAACATAGTCAATCTGAAGGATCATCATCGTTCCCATGCAGATATTATTGAGTTTTCCAATCAAGAGTTCTACGAAGGCTATTTAAGAATTGCCAGCAAATATGAAAATTTAAACCTCATAGAAGATGAGGAAAATGCTGTTAAGTGGATAGATATCGCAGGAGAGGTTCATCGACCCAATTCAGGAAGTGCACTTAATAAGAAAGAGGCAGAAATCATTGTTACTGAAATCAGGAAGCTGATATTCGAAAAATCATACACCGGAACTCTTGGAGTAGTTACTCCTTTTAGGGCACAGGTAGGATTAATTGACAGACTAATTTCACAAGACCCAGAACTATCATCTGAATTACTAAAACACGATTTCTTAGTTGAAACTGTACATAAATTCCAAGGCGATGAACGAGATGTGATGATATTTTCTCCAGTTGTTTCAAAAAATATACAGCAAGGAGCCCTATCTTTCTTGCAAAATACTGGAAATCTCTTTAATGTTGCTATAACTAGAGCAAGAGCTTTTCTTCTTGTTGTAGGGGATATCAATATGATAAGTAAATGTGGAGTAAAATATTTAGAGCATTTTGCTCGATATGTTAAGAATCTAGAGAAGACTAGAGATGAGGAGAAAGAAAAAGTTCCTATTAAGTTTAATTCTAAATATCCAACTGTTTCTAATCCAGAAAGAGTATCTGAATGGGAGAGGATGTTTTACAATGCCCTATATATCTCTGGGATAAAAACGATTCCACAGTATCAGGTTGAGAAATATACCCTAGATTTTGCCTTGTTTGATGATGATAGAAAATTAAATATTGAGATCGATGGGGAAAGGTATCATAAGGACATGACTGGAGAGTTATGTAAAAGAGACCAAATTCGTAATCAACGTTTATATGAGCTCGGTTGGGATGTTCAAAGATTTTGGGTATACGAGATAAGAGATGATCTTGAGAATTGTATACAAAAAATTAAAGATTGGCTAGAAGAAAAGGAAACCATCAAGAATAGATAATTTCACTAGAGTCTCGAGTAAATACCATAGTATAAATTAACTAGAGACAATCTTCTTCTGTAAATACAACCAGAAACTCCTCTCCTGTCTCTTTAACAGTATACGAATACTCCATATTAACGCCTCCTTTAAGAGCACTACTTATATCCCTATCTGCACAAATTCCATCTTCTATAAAATCTCTAAGTAAGGCTTCAGATATTTCTCTGTCCCCTAAGTTTGATATCTTATAATGATAACGAATAGCACCTTCTTCAGCAGTTACATCTGTCCACACCGTTACTTCATCAACTGTTCGAGGGAGGTTGTTTGAATTTTTTATAAACTCAACAGTTTCTTCGATATCTGCTGGCGTTATATCTGTATACAGGTTATTCATATCATAACTAAGAGCTAACCAACCAAGAACTAATGCTGAAATGATTAATAATATCCAACCAGTCTTCTTAATCTTATGTTCTTTCTCTTCTAGCTTCTCTTTATACTCCTCTTCTTTAAGCAATTTCTTATACTTCGAGATAGAAGAAATTAGATATATTAGAACAAAAATACCAACAAATCCTCCTGTTGCCCAAGCTAAAATTGAAAAAAGAATTGTAATAATCAAAAGTATAGATAAATATTTCTTAATATTCTTATCATATACATTCTTAATCCTACTTCCTAAGATGACAAAGAGTAGTCCTACTACTGTAGATAAAAATAGACCTGTTAGATTTGGGATATAGCTAGTAATGGTTCCATCTAAGTATTCAATCCCGTACAATAATGGGTTAATGATAATTGTAAGCCAACCAATTGCATTTATTGAAACTCCGATGTTATTAACTTTCTTTTCTATCTGCTCTAGGTTAGTAAGTTCTTTCCCCACTTCTTTCCCACACTTTTCACAAACCTTGGCATCTTTTTTTATTGTTTTACCACAGTAGTTACATTTCATGAATTAAATATATATAAATTAAATATTTTCTAAAATCTCTAATAGATCATCGTAATACTCCCTATATACTTCCTCAGGCACCCAGTCAGCATAGACAGGAGGTAACGAGTCGCTAAAAGTGACACAATCCTCATCCATACTCTCAACTCCATCTTCATCATAAGTCTCACATCTAATCCTATTTGATTCTGGAATAAGGAGTATTATTACCTCAGGACTATTCTCTATACTTACAATATATGCAGCCCAAGAGTAATGACTACCCCATGGTTCTGCAAATGTTACTGTGTTTTCTCCAAAGATCATTTCTTCTTGTATATCTCTAGTTTCTCCATCAATATAAAACCAACGATTTACTTCTGGATTGAATCTAAATTCCCCTATTTGGCTATTTATTGCTGCACGATTAATATCTTCACAATATGTTATAGATGCAGTTGTTAAATATTCTTTTTCTATTTCAGAATATTCTTTAGGATATATGTTATAGATTGGAATACAACCATCCTCCTCTTCGCTTGTATCTTGGTAGTCAGTCCTAATTACTCCATATTTTTCTGGAACAAGGTCTGCCAATTGAGTCCAGTCATAAGGAGTAACTGTTTCCTCACCTAAGACTTTATTATCTTCGACATCTTCTATTGATTCAGATTTAAAGACAAAGTAAAAAATCGTGGGGATAGTTATTAAACATACTAGAGCTACACCCAAACCTTTAAGAACTCTTCTGAGTTTTACTTCTTTTGATAGGAATGGGTTACTACTCATAGTAATATAATATACGTAAAGTTAAATATTATCAATTACTAATAACCCACTAAGAGAGCAAATATGACTGCTATAATTAATAAGATTATATTTCCAACAAATAACCACAATATCGTTTTTCCAACCTTTTTGAGTGTTATCTCTTTACTCTCCAACCAAATACTCCTATAAGTTTCTTCTGCTAAAACAAAGTGTAATATTCCCATCACACTTGAAGTATGAAATATTAGAGCTCTTGAGAATAGATGCAATAACATATAAGTAAACAGAAACACATAAAATTGCCATTCTACCCAAACTGTTTTTTCCTTTTTAACAAACTCCTCTTTGTTCTTTGCATGAATAGGCTTCCCATCTTCATCTACTTCTATAACATGAACCATACCATCCTTCTCTACATGAACCTCTCCCATCTTTTTGGAATAAATTAATTTATCAATAAATTATACAATATAGTGATGACCAATTATACCTTCCTTCTAATAGGTATTCTGTTATAATTATTAAATAATTTAATAAACAAAAATATGTATTGTTCAAAATGTGGAAGCGAACTTATCGAGAATGCTGCCTTTTGTTCAAATTGCGGCGAGATGGTTAAAAGTACTAAACCAAAAAAGAATAAAGATGAGAATAAAGAAGAGAAAAAAGAGAGTATTAAACAAAAAGTTAACAACTCGGAGGAAATAGAACTTCAAAAGGCAAGTCAAGGTAAAAGATTTGTAGATTTTATAATAGACTATGTTGTAGTAGGAAGATTAGTTATACCTTTCATGGTAGGTCTATTATTTCCATATGGAGATGAGGTCACTTGGTATGTAGCTAATATTATTTTTGTAATATTATATTTCTTTATATTTGAACACTTTACAGGAAAGACCCTCGGGAAAGTGATTACTAGAACAAAAGTTTTAAATCTTCTTGATGAAAAACCAACTGCGGGGCAAATACTTATAAGAACCTTATGTAGATTCATCCCATTTGAGCCTTTCTCCTACTTATCTACTCGACCTGTAGGTTGGCACGACACGCTATCAAAGACATATGTAGCTGAAAAGAGTTCTAATTAGTAATAATAAATGTATTAATAATTTCTGAGAAGTCGTCTTCCCATTTGTTGGACTCGTTCATACGATAACTCAGAATAATTTCAATCATTTGATTGTAGTTAAAGAATTTGTATTGTTCCATATAAACCTCAGGATTATCACTTATCGCTCTAATGAGTGAGAACTTTATCGCATTCATCCTGTTGACCTGGACTTCTTCTATTGTAGTATCTCTAATTTCAATATCAAATACAGCCGAAGCCTGATTTAATGTCTCCTGTGATTGATCTTTTATATCTTGAAGATCTCCTTCGGAAAGGTTCAAACTTTCATATCTTCTAGGAAAGGACCCTTCTTCTAAGTTATAAATGTTAATCATAACTCTCGCATAACTTGAGAAGGCATCTGTATTAGCTTCATTTAAGCCCTTCTGTTGTATAACAAGATTGCTCTCTGTATTAGGTTCTGTAATTCCAGATAACTCATAAATAACACTTTTCCCAACCGTATTAAATACATCTATGGTAGAGCCGTCTTCTCTGACTTCTAGGGTACTGGGGATTGATATCAACCCTAGATCAGCAATCTCAACAATTTGCCAGTCATCGGGGATGTTTTCTTCATATTTTGAAACAAAATCTTCTTCGTAGGACTTTCCTCCACCTTTAAACAAAAATGCAGGTCTATCAACTACTAAGTAAATAAGTAAAGCAGAAACAAGTAGGACTACAGATACAATGATAAAGTTTTTAGTTCTTAATCTCATTAGAACCATTATACATTATTAAATTAGATATTTTAATTTACTATTACTAATCTCCTATTACTTAACTCAAACCTACTCCTAATACCTCTTAATATTCTTACTCTCTCTTGTGGTGTACCAAATTGAAGTATATGTAATAGATAATTCTTTATCATCTTATCTGTAGTCTTTATCTTCTCATTACCCTTATGTGGTGTTAGTTCTTTACCATTGTAATCATCATCCTCTATTAGTTTCTTCATATTACTCACCCTCTTTATCTCATCATTTAGTTCTCTTAATAAATACCTCTTATCCAACTTCATCTGAGGTAGGAATGATATAAGCTGAGTAATTAATTCCTGTTCTGTTATATATGGTTCTCTACAATCCATATCCTTTGATTTACAACAATGATAATAGATATGTGTATTTACCTTAGTAGATTTTAATACCCTGTATCTTATCTCTGCTGTTACTCCTGAACCACAGTTAGCACAT
>CAZUDZ010000020.1:0-7239 GCA_964618765.1 uncultured Candidatus Saccharibacteria bacterium
AGTAATATGTCAAGGAGGATGATATAATCTCTAATGCAAAAATTCTTTGTTAGACACAAACTCTCTCTTGAAGATATAACAAACCTCTCTGATTCAGACAGTGAGCACATCATAAAAGAAGGAAAATACGATATAGAGGATATCGTAGAGATAGAAACATATGAAAAACACTTCCTTGCTCAAATAACAGACCTAACTAAAAGTACAGTAGAAGTACAAATAGTAGAAGATTTAGGAGAAAGAGAAACAGAATATACCCCAAGTATTACAATAATACAATCACTTAGTAATGACACGAAATTCAACTACTTCATAGAAAAAAGTGTAGAAATAGGAATTGAAAAAATCATACCCATACAATCCAAGTACTCACTTAAAACAAAAGCCAAAGCCATTAAAGATACTGGATACTGGAATAAGTTAGTTAAAGATGCCGTTGAACAATCCAGAAACATATTCCCTACCATAATCGAAAGACCCATCAGAATAAATGAACTTAAGAAATACAATCTCAAAGGCATAAAAATTTGCCTTACTACAGAATCTACTGAAATAGCTCCTAGAAATATAAAAGAAGTTCTAGAAAATAATGAGATATCTCAACCCATATACATAGCCATAGGGCCAGAAAAAGGCTGGAGCTTCTCTGACATAGAGATTTTCAAGCAATTAGATTTCCAATTTGTTAAACTTAAGGGAAATATCTTAAGAACAGAAACCACAGGACTAGTTATAGGGAGTATAATTAAGTACTTAAGGAACGAAATTTAAAAACAAAATGAAACAGAAAAGATCCAATTACAAAAAAACAAGAAAGAGTAAACGATTTTACAAAGGCAAATCAGAAGAAAAAGTTTTCTATACAAAAGAAAATATTTTTATCTCTAGGCTGGCAAGTATATTACTGCTTCCTAAATCTAAAATTATACCCCTGTTCTCACAGAGAGCTATAACAACAATCAGATTAAACCCCCTGAAAGGAGATCCCCAAAAAACTAAAGCATCTTTAAATAGAAAGAGATACAACCTTAATAAAGTAGGATGGGAAGAAAATACGTACTTAGTGATGAATAAAGATAAGAATGAGGTTTCTCAAGATCGAGAATATGTAGATGGAAAATTCTATATTCAAAACCTCTCTAGTATACTTGCTTCTGTAGTATTGAACCCACAAGAAGGAGAGAAGATACTAGACATGTGTGCAGCTCCAGGAAGTAAAACAACACATTTAGCAGCATTAACAAATAATAAGAGCCAGATCGTTGCCAATGATTCTGAAATTTCTAGAGTCTCTTCTTTAAAGAATGTAGTAGAACAGTTCGGAGTTGAGAACTGCAAAGTACTGCTTAGTGATGGAGTAGATTTTGGCAAGAAGTATCCGGTTACTTTTGACAGGGTATTACTTGATGCGCCATGTAGCGGTGAGGGAATGATATATATGAGGGGTTCTAAACCTTTAAGGTTTTGGAATATACAAAGAATAAATAGATATACACATATACAAAAGGAGCTCATAGAGAGTGCATTCCTAACACTTAAGCATGGAGGTAGTATGCTTTATTCAACATGCACATTAGAACCTGAGGAAAATGAAGGCGTTGTAACCTATCTCTTGGAAAAGTATCCTAATGCTAGATTAGAGACAATAAAGTTAGATGAGAGTGTACAACACTCAAAAGGAATTACTAAGTGGAGTGGCAATAAATATCACCCTTCTGTTAAGAAAAGTATACGGATATTACCTAGTACAAAAATGATGGGCTTCTATCTTGCCAAAATATTCAAAGAGTAAGGTCTAGACTTTTATTCTAAACCTTTCCTACTTAATTTTATCTTTCCTTGACTATCTATACCTACAACCTTCACCTTTATAATATCTCCCTCATTTACATATTTTCCTACATCTTTGATAAACTCATCAGCTATCTCTGAGACATGCAATAGACCAGACACCCCTGGTGCTAAGTCTACGAATGCTCCGTAGTTCATTATTGAAGCTACCTTACCTTCGTAGATTTCTCCAATCTCGGGATGGAAATCATATCCTGAGACTAGTTTCTTCGCCATATCAATAGATTCTTGAGATGAACTATATATATTCACTGTTCCATCCTCCTCTATCTCTACTTCTGCACCTGTCCTTTCTGATATATCTCTGATGTTTTTTCCTCCAGGACCAATAATCTCTCCTATCTTGTCCTTTGGAACTTTAACTTGTACAACTCGAGGAGCATATTTAGACATGATTTCTTTAGGCTTAGATATTGCCTCTTCCATCTTTTTTAGGATCTTCAATCTTGCTTCTTTGGATTGCTCAAAAGTCTTCTTCACAATATCCATGCTTAAACCCTTACTCTTGGTGTCCATTTGTACAGCAGTTATTCCATCTTCTGTCCCGATAATCTTAAAATCCATATCTCCATAGAAATCCTCTGTCCCCATCATATCTGTAAGAATCTTAAAACCTCCCTTTTCATCTACTACTAAACCACATGCAACTCCTGCGACTGCTTTCCTAATTGGAACACCGGCAGCCATTAATGCCATACTGGAACCGCATGCAGATGCCATAGAGCTAGAACCATTCTCTCCTTGGATTTCACTCATTACTAACATAGTATATGGGAACTCTTCTTCAGAAGGGACTACTGGCAAGAGTCCTTTCTCTGCCAACATACCGTGCCCTATCGCCCTTCTACTAGGAATTAATCTTGGCCTATATGCTTCTCCATACACAAACGGAAGATCATTGTAAAAATGCATATATCTTTGCTCTCTTTCCCCTTCCATATCATCAACCAACTTAACATCTCTTAAACTACCTAGAGTAACTACAGTTAAGGTTTGAGTAATACCCCTAGTAAAGAGTGCTGAGCCATGAACGCGAGGAAGTAGATCTGTTTCTACAGCCATCTCTCTAATTTCATCCATTTTCCTTCCATCAACCCTAATATCCTCTTCTGTTACTAATCTTCGTGAAGCCTTCTTAAGTAGTAAATCGTATGCCTCATCCAAAGAAGATTTCGAGTGCTTTCCTTCAAACTCTTCGTACAGTTCCTTTTTTGTTAATTGGTGAGTCTCAGAGTCTTGCTTCTTTAAGTTTCCCTCTATCTTTTCTTCTCCCAAAAACTTTTTTACCTTATCTACAATCTCCTGATCTAAACTCATTGATTCATATGCCTTCTCTTTAGGTTCTAATTTCTTAAGAAATTTGTTCTGTTCATCTATCCACTGCTTTATGTATTCAAGAGACTTTTCCATCCCCTTGATGACCAAGTCTTCCTCTACTTCATAGCAACCCGCATCTATCATTGAAAATGTCTTCCCATCTCCAGCTACTACATAATCCATCTGATCCTCTTCTGAAGTTTTGTCGATAGGTTTTAGAGAGTTGATAAATTTCTCATCTTTATAACCAATCCTGACACCACCTATGGGTCCCTCAAAAGGAGATTTAGAATTCACTAAAGCTACAGATACTGCGTTAAGTGCAAGAATCAAAGGATCATTCTCCTCGTCATATGACATAATGGTAATTATGATACTTACCTCGTCTTTGTAATCTTCTGGGAAGAGTGGTCTTATTGCTCTGTCTATCATTCTTGCCTTAAGAATTGCATCATCTGTGGGAAATCTTTCTCTTTTTACAAATCTTGAACCACTAATCTTTCCTGAAGCATAGAATTTCTCTATATACTCCACCGAAAGAGGAAAGTAATCAAACTCTCCGGACGCTTTCTGTGAATTTATATTCACAGTTATAACTGTATCTCCCATTCTTGCTAGAATAGAGGATTGAGATCTAAGAGCTAATTTCCCTGTTTCAAAGGAACACTTCTGACCCTCTATCTCAAACTCATGTTTAATTTCATTAAATAACATATAAAATATTTATTAATTTAGTTACTACATAGATTATCTAAAACAAGTATAGATAAATCTATCAAAAATAGGAAGTTATACAAAAAGAGAGAGGAATTAAAGAAACTATATTTTCAATTTCTTTGAAAGCTCTTTATATCTCTCTGATTCATTGTCCTTTAAATATTGTATTAATCTTCTTCTTTTACCTACCATATTTAAGAGACCCCTTCTAGAATGATTGTCCTTTCTATGTTTCTTAAGATGCTCACTTAATTCTTCTATCTGTTTGGAAAGTAGAGAAATTTGTACCTCAGGAGAACCTGTATCGCCCTCATGAAGAGCGAATTGATCTACTACCTTTTTTTTCTGTTCCTTGCTTAATGACATGATATTAGTACAGATTAGCATTATATATTTAGATTATCAAGAGAAAACTCTCTATAAAAACAGAGGTCATTGTATAATTTTATAGGCTTTCTGTCAAGCATAACCACTTATTTAATCACCTTATAACAGTATATCTCATCACCTTCTTTTACCTCTGCAGTTTGATCCATTAGCTGAACTCCACAATCGTAACCTTTCTGAACTTCAGTTACTATATTCTTATTGATCCTTAAAGTTTTAATCTTTGACTCAACTATAATTTCATCCTCCCTAACAACATCACACTTATGATCCTTCTTTAATATACCTTTTTCTACTCTACAACCAAAAATCTGAGTCCCATCCGAAAGTGTAAATAATTTCCGTACGGTAGCACTCCCAATTTCTTCCTCAGTGGTAGTAGGAAGGGACATTAAGGAAACAGCCTCTTCTATCTCTTCTAATAGTTTGTAGATGATGTCGTAGGTCTTGACTAATATTTTCTTCTTTTTAGCATAACTTGCAACCCCAGCCTCTATACCAACCTCAAACCCTAAAATTATTGATTTTGATAGCTCTGCCAGCTCAACATCCTTAAGAGTAATATTTCCTACACCGGAATCTACAATATTTACTCTGTATTCATCTTCCTTCACTTTATCTAAAGAATGGAGGACAGCTTCCAAAGAACCTTCAGAAGAGCTTTTAACTACAACATTAAGCGAATCTCCTAAGTTATCCTTTTTCAAGGTGAAAAACTCCTCTAGTGTAACCTCTTCTTCCATCTCCTCCTTTACCGACAAAAGAGATTTTATCAATGCTTCATCCTTCTTTTCCAATGCGTAAACTTGAGTGCCAAGCTGTAATAGTTTTGAAATACCAATAATCTTTCCACCACAACCACAATCTAACACACAAAAAGTATTACCTTCCTCGGTAATCATTCCCTTAACTTTTTCCAAAACAACATCTCCATCATCCAAATATCCAAGCCAATTTCCCTGACAAATTGATCCCTGAACCAAAGCAATTGAAGACATATTTCCTTTAAACTTATCTTTTACAGATTCTAAAACAAACGCTCTCCCCAAAACTCCTTCTGGTAAATCTCTCTCCTCTTTAAATTCTTCTAATTCTGCTACAAGAAGAATTAATTCTAGCAAATCAGAAATACCCTTTCCTGTTTTCCCCGAGACTTCCACCACAGGAACATCACCACCAAGACTCTCTATCTGTAAACCACTATTTACGATATCTCTCTTTACTTTCTCTATTTGAATATCTGGAAGGTCAATCTTGTTGATTACAACTATTGGCTTTGCATCAGATTGTTTAATTATGTCTATAGATTCCTTTGTTTGAGGTTTTACACCAGCATCTGCGGCTACGATTAGAAGTACGATATCTGCGATACTCCCACCACGAGTCCTCATCAGATCAAAAGCTTCGTGCCCTGGGGTATCTATGAAAGTTATCCGCTTACCTTTAGAAACATCTACTGTGAATACTGAGACCTTTTGTGTAATACCACCTGCCTCACAATCCTGAACATTGCTCTCTCTAATCTTGTCTAAAATGGTAGTCTTACCATGGTCTACATGACCCAGAATGGTTACAATAGGGGGTCTAGCAGATAGTTTACTGCTTTTGATATTCCCTTTTGTATCTTTACCACTCTTTGCCATTGTATTAATCTATCTACTAAATTATTCTTCATCCTTCTCTGTCTTCTCTGTTTCCTCAATATCTTTATCTTCATTAGTAACTTCCTCTTTTGTATCTTCCTGCTCTTTAAGATCCTTCTTCTCTACCTCTACCTCTTTCTCTACCTCCTCCTTACCTCCCTCTGTGCCCTCTTCTGTAACTACCTCTCCCCCCAAGCCAACTATATCTATTTTGTATCCTGTTAACTTCCATGCTAATCTTACATTTTGACCATCCCTTCCTATTGCCAAAGACAGTTGGTCTTCTTGTACTGTTACTGTAGCAACTTCGTCCTCTATTTTTACAGATTCGACTTTGGCAGGACTTAATGCTTTTGCAACAAACACCTCTGGATCTTCATCCCACTCTATTATATCAATCTTCTCCTCTCCTAGTTCATTCATCACATTCGCAATACGAATACCTCTTTGACCTACACATGATCCAATGGGATCTACACCTTCCTGTGTAGAATTAACAGCCATCTTACTTCTAGAACCAGCCTCTCTTGCAATTGCCTTAACCTCCAAAACTCCAGATTCTATCTCAGGTACCTCAAGTTTAAAAAGCTCTATTAAAAACTTAGGGTCAGCCCTAGAGACCATCATTTGAGAGTCCACTATTTCTTTTAGTAAAACCTTATATCTTTCTCCCAATCTGTAGAATTCATTAGGAATTTGCTCCTCTAAAGACATGTATGCTGTAGCCTTACCTATCTCGAAAACAACCTGCCCCTTTTGCATCCTCTGCATTAGCGCTGTAAACACCTCCCCAACCTTATCACTATATTCACTTATGACTGCTTCTTTCTCAGACTCCCTTATTTTCTGAAGAATTACTTGCTTTGCTGTTTGAGCTGCTATCCTTCCAAAATCCTCTGTAGGCATCTCTATCTGAACAGAATCTCCCACTTCAACTGTAGAGGAAATTAACTCTGCTTCCTCCATTGCAATTTCCATATCATCATCTTTAACTTTTTGAACTATTTCCTTAGTTGCTATTAATTTGAACTCCCCTGTCTCTCTGTCTAATTCAACACTCAAATTACTACCAACCTCTTCGTCTCTCTCTGCATCTGAAAACTTCTCCTTTTTGTATGCGACAAGAATTGCAGACTCTAAGGCTGTAAATATCTCTTCTTTCTCTATTCCTCTTTCTGCTGATATTTGGTTAATCGCAGAAATAAATTCTGACATCATTGCCATTTTTTCTTGTTAATCAAATTAAATGTCAATATCTTTGTTCGTACATACTAAAAAAAAGGGAGAGAATATGATCCTCACCCTTCTCTTTGTATAACTTCCA
>CAZUDZ010000021.1:0-7039 GCA_964618765.1 uncultured Candidatus Saccharibacteria bacterium
AAACAGATGAGAGTAGAAACATTTAAAGAACTCTTCTATCTCCACTCCAACTATTTTAAACCCAACTCAGAAGACCTCAAACTAGTAGATCTAAAACCAGGTGAGAAATTCTCCTATGTTAGATTTGTAGCTTGGAATGCAAGCCATGATCTCTCTTACAAAGGATTTACAAACCAACAGAAGATGCAAATTATTAAGCAGCTAGAAAAATATGGTAAAGTCATTCTCTCCTCAGAAGAAGATCTACCCTCTGAGTTTGATAAATATATTAAGAAAGTACCACATACTAAACTTCACAGCATTATGTCTCAAGCTCAACTCTTTGTAGGAGATGGATTAACAATGGCATTTGAGTGTAACGTAATGGGTGTACATGCAATATTCACAAGCGAATTGACATCAGGCGCTTCAGATGAATTAGAACAGAAATATGGTCTACTATACACCATCACTGACAGGGAGAATATGGTAGAGAAAACCAAAAAGAAAATAGATGAAATCCTTTCTCAAGAGAATATTGTAGAGGTAGGGAAAAAGAAATTAGAAAAACTACTTGCTGAGAAAAAAGATTTCAACCAGTGGTGGGTAGACTATCTAGAAGAAGAAGTTAGCTAGTACATAATATAATTGTAGATGATATGCTTAGCAAGAAAAATCTACTGGTAATAAGTCATACATACAACAGTTTTGTGAAAGATCCTGTAGAAGAACTCTCTAAAAGGTTTAACAAAGTATATGTTTTAGTAAGACATCAACCACTCTCTGAACTAGGCAACACAGTACCACTTCCTTTCTTTAAAAGAAGAGCTAAGTATTCAATTAAATACTCCATAGATCTTACAAACAAACCTAAAAATGTAGAAGTATTTACTACCCCCGTCCTCTATCTCCCTTTTAAAAATCTCTACCTCAAAGCAGGTAGAAGACATGCTCAATCTGTAAGAAGAGTGATCGAGAAAGAAAATATCAAATTCGATCTAATACATGCTCACTTTGCATGGTCTGCAGGCTTTGCAGGAGTAAAAACAAAGGAAGAATACAACAAACCACTAGTCACAACAGCACACGGGTATGACATTAACGATCTACCACACAGAAGTGAGAAATTTAAAGAAGCGATCACAGATGTACTTAAAAGTGCAGATAGGGTTTTAACAGTAAGTGAGAAAAACAGTGACAAACTAAAAAGTATGGGTATTACCGATGTCCAAGTTTTCCCAAATGGGTATGCAAGAGAGCTCTTCTATTTTAAAAACATGAAAGAAAGCCGAGAGAAACTAAATCTACCTACAAACAGGAAGATAATAGTAACGATAGGGAATTTAGAGAAAGTTAAAGGGTATGAATATCTAGTGAAAGCTTTAGATATAGTTAAGGAGAAAAACTCAAACTTCCTTTGCTTACATATAGGGGCAGGATCTTTAGAGGCACAACTAAAGGGGCTTGTTAAGGAAAGAAATCTAGATTCCCACATTAAATTCTTAGGAAGAATACCCCACAATGAGCTAGTAGAATATTACGGGGCTTCTAATTTCTTTGTTTCTTCTAGCTTGTCAGAAGGTAATCCTACAGTAATGTTTGAATCGTTAGGCTGTGGAAAACCATTCATAGGGACAAAGGTAGGTGGAGTACCAGAAATAATCTCCTCAGATGATTATGGCTTTCTTTGCAATCTCTCTGATGAGAAAGCATTGGCAGAAAATATACTTAAAGCGTTAGATATAGAGTGGGATAGTGAGAAGATAGTGGAGTATTCCAAACAGTTTTCTTGGGAGAATATATGTAAAAACATTATTCAAATATATGAGGAAGTATTAAAATGAAAGTTTCTTACATTACAACAGTAAATATTGGAGAGAACTCTGGTGTTAGGAAGAAGATATATGGGCAGATAGAGGCTATGAGAGAGAATGGCTTGGAGGTCATACTAATTGCTCCAAGGGGTACAGATATTGTTGCACTTAAGCAGATAGAGGTTGGCAAAGAGGAAGTAACTATTTTGGGAGAATATAATAACAAAGGGTTTTTTAGATTCTTTAATTTGGTTACAGTCTTGTACAAGAAAGCATTAATCCATACAGTAGAAAATAATATAGATGCTGTATTTATAAGGTATTCAATATCCGAAATTTCCCTTCTTAAAACTCTTAAAGTTTTAAAAGAGGAGCACAAGAAAATATTCGTAGAGATCCCTTCTTATCCATACGATATGGAGTATGATAATAAACAATGGTACAAGAGAGTTGGTTTATACATAGATAGAATTTACAGAAGGAAGTTAAAAAAATATGTAGATATACTCTTCACCCCAAGCCCTAAACAAAAGAATATATATGGGATTGAAACTGTATATTTTGAGAATGGTATAAGTACAAAGGATGCTCATGTGCGCAATTACATGGGTTTTAAAGAAAACACTCTCAGATTTATAGCTGTTGCAAACCTGAATGCTTGGCATGGATATGACAGAGTAATTAGAGGTATAGCGAAGTATTATGAGAAAGAGAATCAGATTAACTTTCTATTCAATATCGTGGGAGATGGTGTAGAGTTAGCTAATTTAAAGAAAATAACAGAAGAGCTAGGATTAGAGCAGAGAATAATCTTTCATGGTAAAAAATATGCAAATGAGCTTGATGAGATATATAACAATTCAGATGTCGCTGTAAGTAGTGTTGGTTTCTTTAGATTAAATTCCATACTGAGAACGTCTTTAAAAACCAGAGAGGCATGTATTAAAAGTATCCCCTTCATTTCTGTAGAAGGGGATCCTGTATTTAGTTCTGATTTTAAATACATACACTTAGTAGAAGATGAAGATACCCCAATAGATGTAAAGGCAGTGTATAATTGGTTTAAAACTTTAAACCCTGATATCTATCTAGAAGAAATGTATCAATTTGCAGTAAAGAATTTAGGTTGGGAGAAAACATTTAAAAAGCCAGTACTAGTTATGAAGGAGGTTATTGAGAATGATAAATGAGATTATATTGAAAATAAAACATAAATATCTACCAGAGGGTTCGTTTAGGAAAGATTTTATTACTCTTTCTATGGGAAGGGTTCTCTCTCAAGCGATTCCTTTGTTAATAACTCCAATATTAACAAGAATGTACACTCCTTCTGATTTTGGTATATTCGCAACCTTTCTTTCTCTCTCGACCGTAATCTCTCTTATCTCCAATGGTAGGTATAATTTAGCAATAACAATACCCAAGAAAATAAATAAGGCAACAGAACTTCTCTTAATCTGTCTGATCGGGGTAATCGCAACATCCCTGTTAACTCTCTTAATATTTCTGTCCTTCAAAACAGATATTTTAAAAATACTCTCTTTAGATGGGAAGATCTCTTTACTATTTTTAATTCCTCTTGCTGTATTTATTGTAGCGTCAATTGAGTCTGTCTATTACTGGCTATTAAGAAAGAGAGAATACAAGTTTCTTTCCAAGAACTTTATTATACAAACAGCGGTAATAACACTGTTGAAACTAGGCTTTGCTTTTCTTCCTTGGGGGTGGTTCGGTCTAGTTCTAGCATATATTGTGGGTGCACTTCTTTCTCTAATTCTTCTGGTTATAAAGTTTCTGAAAGAAAGTAATTTTTTACAGGAAGTAAAAAATCTTAAGAGAGGAGACCTTCTTGACACAGCAAAGGAGTACAAAGAGTTTCCTCTTTACTCAATGCCAGCGGATGGTATTAATTCTTTTGCTAATCAGTTACCTAATATATCTCTAAACAGTTTGTTTGGAAGTAGTATTGCAGGTTTTTACTCTGTAACACATCATATTTTGTCTCTGCCGGTTGCTATGGTGTCCTCTGCAATGACAGATGTGTACAGGGAGAGAGCAAGTGCTGATTTTAGGGATAAAGGGGAGTGTAGGAAGATATTTTTAGCAACTTTAAAGAATCTATCTCTATTTTCTACCATACCTTTTCTCCTGCTATTCCTATTTGCTCCTGCGATAGTTCCATTTCTTCTTGGTGAGCAGTGGGTAGAGGTAGGTCGTTACATTAGGATATTAACGCCACTGTTTCTATTTAGGTTCATAGCTTCTCCATTAAGCTCCACCCTGTATATTAGTGGTAAACAGAAGATACTCTTAATCTGGCAGATTGGGTTACTACTTTGTACAGTAGGTTCCTTTTATATCGGCCATATGATTGGAGATGAGTATAGCTCTTTACGGTTCTTCTCTGCTAGCTACTCGGTTATGTATATAATACTTGTAATTTTAGGATATAAGTTTTCTGAGAAATAGCTCCTGTGAAGAATATATTTCGTAATATAAAAAAGGACCATATTTTCATCGTATTACTGATAGGGTATATTGCTGTTCTTTGCTTTCTTGCATTTTTTAGAGATATGGTGAATGATGAATTTCTGTATTTCCATGAGACATATCTAATGTCAGAACTATTTAGAACAGGAGAATGGATAGGGGCATATGGTGTAGGTATACATGGATTCCTTTTTAAAATACCACCTGCTTTAATCTTTTTACTAACAGGCCCTAGTGTAACAGTTGTTACTATATACCACATAATCTTGGCGATCTTGGTAGCTATTTCTTCATACAAACTCTCCTCTTACATTTTAAAAGGAAAGGAGTATGGAATTTTAGTAACTGCGATTTTACTGAGCAACTTTCATTTCTTCCTCACTCCCTTAACTTACTTAAGAGAGGTTCCCAGTATCTTAATCATCCTGATACTTCTAAACCATATTATTCGTAAGGGAAGAGGGAGTAATTTCCTTCTTAGTTTTCTTTTCCTTCTACTACTAGATGTAAAAGAGTATGTATTTGTAATCTTTGCTCTTTTCTATGTAATATGGCTGTTTGTAGATTCTAAAGAAGAGAAACTCCTCTTAAAGATATGGGATGTTGTTAAGCAATCTCTCTTCATATTTCTACCTTCGCTAACTTGGATTATTTTAATGTTTACAACCCATATTATCCCAGTTAATATGTTTCTAGCTTCCACTATTGGGTTAAAAGACAATGTATTTGGATACTTACTCTCTCACTTTGATATAGAGAATTCCACACAGAATGCTCTAGAGGGAGGGAGAGATATATTTCTCATCGCTGTTAATGACACATGGCCTCCAATTGCTCTCTTTCTATGTAAAGTAGTAAACATAGTTCTTTCCTATTTAGGTAAGATTCTTTATCCTCGAGTATTCTCTTTTCTTTCCATTCCAAAGGTAGTTATATTCCCAGTCGTGGTAAGTGCGGTTTTAACATTGAAAAAATTTATTGTTTCAAAAAAGAAGAGAGAGACAGAAGAGTTAAGAAATATAGCTTTACTTTCAATGCTCCTATTAACATGGTTGACCATCTATATCTTAAGAGCTTCTCATGGTCGTTACCTATTGCCAGTAATTCCTGCTATCGCAGTTATCTATATGTATTTGCTGTTTAGGCAGAAGCTAAATAGTAGACAGAAGAAGTTCATAATGATTGGAACAATTCTGTATGTTTCCGCAGGAGTGTATTTTGAAACTAATTATGTGTTGCCGAAAGTATTGTTGGAATACAGTATATTGACACTATTCCTAACTATCTTTTTAAAGCCTCATTTACAGTGGGTAAAGTATATATTAGTATCTATTCTTGCTGTAGGCTCTATGGCTTCGGCAGTCCTCTTCTCCTTAGTACAAGGACAAATATATGGATACAGAAATTTTGGGGTTAACAGGAATGCATATGAGATATCAACCTTAGTACCTGATCAGAAGAGGTATTGGATAAATAGTCCAAGAAATCTTCCTCTAATTTCAGTATATAACGGGGAAGTATACATAAAGCCTGAGTGGAAGTGGAGATTACATGAAATAGTTCCCATCAGAGATTCTCTAAAAACATATGGCGAACAATACGGTTTCTCTTTTGCTATTAAGGATCTTAAGACCTTTAGGAAAAACATTAAGAAGTATCGTATAGAAGAGGTATTTATTGTGACAACTGAAATGGAGTATGAAGCATATCCAGATCAAGAACAGTTAGAGTCCTTAATATCACAAACTTGGTTGGAGTTTAAAGAAAAGGTAGAATACAAAGGTATGGTCATTTATATTTTTAAAGTTCTTCAATGAAGAAAACCCTAAAATTCTTAAGTAGTAAAGGAATATATCTCTTAATTGGGATTTGTCTTTTACTGGGATTAGCATCTCTCTCTTTTAGAAATGCTACTTTAGATGATGATTTGTATCTTTTCGAAACATCAATAATGACAGAAGCTCTCAGCCAGGGAGAGTGGATAGGGGATTATGCTGTGGGTACACATGGATTTCTTTTTAAACTCCCAGTAGCTTTGATATTTTTGCTAACAGGTCCCTCCTTAGCTATAGCTACAGTATGGAATATACTGTTAGGTTGTGTAGCTCTTTTTCTGTTTTACAAAATTTTAAAAGTATATTTTGTTAAGAGTATATATCCATTATTAGGCACTTTGCTGTTACTTTGTAATTTCCAGTTTCTACTAAATCTTCCTACATATATGAGGGAGATACCAGTGTTAATAGGGGTTTTGCTTCTAATGTATGCTTTGGTTAAAAGGAGATCCTACTGGTTGATAGGTTTGGCATCAGTAATAATTTTAGACGGAAAAGAGTATGTCTTTTTTATGCTTCTACCAGCTCTTGCTATATATATCTTAATTGTTGAGTGGAAAGGAGTAAACAGTAAAACTCTACTTAATTATTTAAAAGCCTCTTTCCAAACCCTCCTTCCTACAATAATCTTCTTCTTACTAATGATCTTTACATCCATTATCCCACTTAATATGTACGCCCTCTCAGTGATACCAGGAGTAACCAAGGGGGGCGTTGAGTATCAGGTGGATCACTTCACTTTAGAGAAGGCAACAACTAACAGAATCAAAGAGCAAGCCCCCTCTCTTCAGAGAGATACACCTAAAGAGGAATCGTTAGTAAAAAAGTTGTTTAATGTGGTCGTCAGCTATATTGGTAAAATTCTTTATCCTAGGAGTTTCTCTTTCCTTTCTATTGCTAAGATAATTTTCTTCCCCGCAC
>CAZUDZ010000022.1:0-3232 GCA_964618765.1 uncultured Candidatus Saccharibacteria bacterium
GACCTTTAGTACAGAAAATGGTAATTGATAATACAGCACCAGTAGTAGATATAACATCACATAGTGATAATGATCTAGTAAATGGTACTGTAACAGTTTCAGGAACAGTAACCGACCAAAACCTATGGAGATATTGGTTCGTTATAACAAACTCCTCAGGAACTAAAGTTGCAGGACCAGGAACAGTATATAGTTCTGATCAGGTTGTTAATGCCTCCTTTGATTGGAATACAAAGAATGTTCCAGATGGTACATATACAATCAAGTTAGAAGCAAGAGACCTAGCAGATAACAAGAATTTAGATTCAATAGAATGGGTTAATGTTGTAGTAGATAACGCACCTCCAGTAGTAGATATAAGAAGTCATGAAGATGGCGATGTCCTCTCAGGAGAAGTTACTATACTAGGTAACATAGTAGAGGAGCATATGAGAAACTACAACCTATCGTTAAATCCTGACCCAGATGGTCTATGTAACAAAGAAGATACTTGGAACTTTAGTAACAGAATATGGGGCATTGATGGAAGCAGTAATGATGTAAGTCATACATTTAATACAAATGACCATGCTGACGGATCATACATGCTTCGATTTGCTGCAAGAGATCAAGCACTTAACAGAGACCCTATGGCTAACACAGGAAGTGGAGTATCTGTAGAAATTGTATGTATAGAAATTGATAACACACCACCAGTAACAATATTCACAAACCTAATAAATAACACATACACTAACCAACCAATACTAATAGAAGGTACATCTACAGACATACATGGGATTGATAATGTTACCCTCTCCTACAGAGTTTCAGGAAGTACAGATCCATGGACAGAGATAGTAACGATAGATAATACAGGAAATAACTCTCCATACAACTTTAACTACACATGGACACCCGATGATGAAGGAACATATGATATAAAAGCATCAGCTAAAGATACAGTAGGTAATCAAGAATTAAGTCCTCAATTAAATAATGTTACATACGACATTACACCACCTACAGTAACAATAGAAATAATAGCTGGGTTACTAAATATAACAAAGGAAGACATACTCTCAGGAATACAAAAAGTTGAAGTAAAAATTGGAGATGGGGAATGGGAAACATATGTATCAGGAATGAATCTAAACAATCTAGTAGGAAATATCCCAGGTACGTACACTCTCAATGTAAAAGCAATAGATGGGGCAGGGAACATTAAAACAAGTGAAGCTCAGTTCTCCATACCAATACCTGCAACAGAAACAGGAGACATAGCAGGAGCACAAGATCAAAAATCTCTTACTACACAAACACCTAAAACTAAATCTAATATAACATACGCTACTACTCTACTAGGAACAGGAGGTAGTGATACCCTCGCTCAGAAAGAGATAGATCAAGAGGAACAAGAAGAAGAGAAAGTACTAGGAGAAGAAACTAGAACATGTGACAACCCAATTAAAATAACCTCTCACCTATACCTAGATAAAAATAGAAACGAGATATTTGATGAAAATGAGAAAGGTATAGCAGGAGTAACCATAAGAACATACTACATCCTCAATGACAAAGAGAAAACAGCCAAAGAAGTAAAAACAGACGAAAATGGATATTGGGAAGCACAACTATGCCCAGGAGAGTATACTATTGAAATAAATCAAGAAGATCTACCTAATAATGTTAAGACAGAGAAAGAAATAACATTAAAAATCCCTGAAGACACAGACAAAGTAGAACTTAACATATCCGCAATAGATACAAGAAACTTCTGGCAAAAGAACTGGTACATAATACTCATAATTGGGACACTACTTCTAGTTGCAATATACCAAATAGCTACTAGAAAAAAGCAGACAGAGTATAACTGATAAAAAACAACCTGCTTGTACTGTACGATAGAGGGAGATAACACTCCCTCTATTTCTATTTACCCTCTCTTTACAACTAAATCTTGAAATGAAAAAACTAAAATTTTATAATATATTACTTACTTAAATTTATTTTAAAAACATATGGGAATAATAGTATCAATATTAGTAGGAGCATTAGCTGGATGGCTAGGAGGAGTTGTTGTAGAAGGTAGAGGATTTGGATTGATAGGAAATATAATAGTAGGTATTGTAGGAAGTCTTCTTGGTCAGTTACTTCTTTCTCCTATAGGCATAGAGGCTAGCAACATACTCGGTAATATATTAGTAGCAACATTTGGGTCCGCAGTACTACTTACTGTTGTAAATCTAATAAAAAGATAGTAAGAAAGAGTTAGATAAAACTCAAAAATTACCAACTCCCCAGAGATCCTATCTACTTAAACAAACAATGACAAAAGAAGTAAATATAAATGTAAAAGTTAAGATAGGATCTCGGAAAGAATGTGTAGAGTATAAAGATGGCATCTATACTGTATATACAAATAGCCCTGCTAAAGAAAACAAAGCTAATACCTCAGTAATATCCTTACTCTCCAAACACTTAGATATACCTAAAAGAAATATCCTTATTAAAAAAGGCCTAAAAAGTAGAAACAAAATCCTTACAATCCTCTATGAAAAAGAATAAGCTAACCCAATCTCTTCTTCCTATTTCTTAAACTTGATAACCATATATAAAGTAATGGGTCAGTATTACCCTCTTGGAAATTTAGCCTTAAAAGCTCTACTCTTACCTTTCCTCCTACATACTCAATATTATCTATTATCTTAATTATTAAAGCTGTTCTAAGAATACACTTCCAAGAATCACCCCATTTAGAAGTATTCTCTGTTAATGTAGTACTTAAAATATCTAAATCGTCCTCTGTCATTTCAGATATATCCTTCTCCGTTATCTTCTCTATTACTCCCTCTAAAATTTCACCCATTACTGTTACAGAGGGGTTCTCTTTAAACCTAAGAAGCTCCGTTATATCATAATCATATTTAAAGGACTGGTACGGTTGGATCTCTTCATATACCGATTCTATTTGAACATCTGAAAACGCTTCTAAATTGGAAATGCTTTTTGTGTCAGGAAAGTTTGTTATTTCCCTTAACTCTAACATACAGTATATAGATTAAGTATTTAGAGATTATACTACAACAGGGATAAACAGCCTAATTAGGGGAAGAATTACTCCCGAATATATGAAGTAAGCCTTAATACTCCTTCTGAATTAATACCTATGCTAACTCTTCTTGCTTCTAAAGAAAGCTCTACATTGTAAAAATCCTCCTCTTGAGAAGATTGATACAGTATCTGCCAACCC
>CAZUDZ010000022.1:3260-3604 GCA_964618765.1 uncultured Candidatus Saccharibacteria bacterium
ATACTCACTAAGTTGCTCTAAATTAGTATCTTCAATAATTACCATAATCTCATCCTCATATCTAGAAATATCTGTATCTACTCTAGAGATTTCCTCAATCTTTCCATCCGTATACTCTAAAACCTCCTCTGGGAAGTATCCATACCATCCCTTCTCTGGATTATCTTCATATTCTTTCTCATTTAAATTTCCACCATATTTAGAAAACAGGAAGTAGGAGACTCCTCCTAATATGATTAACGCTACTAATATGTATATTATTTTCTTCATCCGAGATTACCTTAAATTAACTACTACATTCTAAAACATTAACACAGAGACTCTACTTGGTCAACTTCCTAAAT
>CAZUDZ010000022.1:3614-5749 GCA_964618765.1 uncultured Candidatus Saccharibacteria bacterium
GGACTTACCACTATATTTAGAAAACAGGAAATAGGAAACTCCCCCTAATATGATTAATGCTACTAATATGTATATTACTTTCTTCATTAAAGATATTTCTTAAATTAACTACTGTATTTTAAAACATTATCACAGGGATTCTACCTGGTCAACTTCCTAAATCTTTTGACCAAACAGAAATACATGATACATATATTCTGGGAAAGAAACTAAATCATGATTTTCACCCTCTACACACCAGTCTAGTTGTATGCCATAGCTCCCAAGAGTAGCTACAACATTAACACCGTGAGCTTCAGGATCCATCTCTAACTCAAAATTAGGATACAAATATTTCTCCTGAATCTCCCACTGATTTACTAATTGTGATCTTAAATGTGCTTGCCAATGTCTCTGATTAGCTAAAGCCCTGTTACTCCACTCAGGATGGTTGATTCTTTTCTTCTTAATATATTGACCGAAAGAAAATCTCATGACCAACATATGTAAAGAAGAAATATTATAGATTTCAGTAATATGCTTACTACGAGGAGGACAACCTTCTTTTTTGCCAAAATTAGGACAACCCTTCCTATGATTGTAATATGGTTGAGTACACTGATTAATAACTTCACCTATGGGGTGAGTTATGAGAGTTAGGGGAGGCTCTAGGATGAATATCTCTCTGGGTATTTCATATATATCGAGAAGTTCACTTTGCTCTTTTTCCATCAGTAATTATACAATTATTCAAAGATCTAAAGTAGACTTCCTCTACAAGTAAGCAATTAAGGATTATTCTTGACTTCTTTGTTACAACTATATATCTTTTAAGAATATTTGGCTTCCAATTTAACCTAAATCACAACAACTATGGAAACAGAAAGTAGTCATTTTCTCTCTCTTTCACTAAAAGAACTACAAGAAAAAAATCTTAAAGCAAAAGAGACAAGGACTGACAGAGCAAAAATTGATTGCCAAGAAGTAGAACAAGAGTACAAAAAGTACTTAAAGAAAGAGGAGAGAATAAAGGCTGTAACTGTATTCTTCTCTGACTTAGAGGGAAGATTCCATATGATAGACTATGATAAAAATTTTCTACTTGACTGTAGTGACAACCTAACCTTCGATGGATCTTCTGTTAGAGGATTTAGTAATGTAGATAATTCTGATTTAAGACTACATTTAGATTGGGCCTCTTTTTACTGGTTACCTTCAGATATATTTGGTCCTGGGAAAATAGCTCTCTTTGCGGACATACACTCCAAAGAGCATGGAGCTCATCCATCTGATTTTAGAGCTAGATTAAAGGAGTATATCAACGATCTGAAAAAGCAGGAGTATGATATCAACATTGGGGCAGAATTAGAAGGATTTCTCTTTAAGGGTCTTGATGCTGAAACTAGATACAGAGAAAGCGAAGGCTTTAAGTTAGTTTCCCCTGGAGGATACTACCACTCCCTTCCTAAAGATGCTTTAAGACTCTTCATCGACTCAACGGCAGAGATGCAGAGAGCATTAGGATTTGAAAATGAAAAAGATCATCCAGAGGTAGCCCCATCTCAGTTTGAATTAAATTACAAATACAGTGATATCATAAATGCAACAGATCAAATACAGCTTTACAAGCTAGTCGCTCGACAAGTAGCAGAGAATATGAATTGTACTGCCTGTTTCTTACCAAAACCACTTACGAATATAAATGGAAGTGGGATGCATACAAACATATCAATATCCAGAAGAGGAAGAAATCTTTTCTTTGATCCCAAGAGTAAAAACAATACATCTACAAAAGAGATCGATTTCACACAAAGGATCCTAGATAACGCTACTGATATCTGTTTAATACTTAATTCTAGTGTTAACTCCTACAGAAGGCTGGATCCTAACTTTGAAGCTCCGAATAAGATAAAGTACTCACACAGTGATAGGACATCAATGATTAGATTACCAATGAGCAATGAAGACTCTACTAGAATTGAGGTGAGATCCATAGGGCCGGATACAAATCCATATCTACTAATATACACACTTCTAAAAGTTGGGCTAGAGGGACCCAAGGAGAAGGTAGAGAAGGGGAGAAAACCAAGAACTCGGTTCTTACCTGGAAATATATACGATGCTCTTAGAATGTTTAAATCTAGCGAATTAGTAAC
>CAZUDZ010000022.1:5759-6752 GCA_964618765.1 uncultured Candidatus Saccharibacteria bacterium
AACAGATATAATGGGGGAGGAGAGTAAATCAAGATACGTTCAATTAAAAGAGAGCGTAGCAGATCGATCACCCAAGGAATTAGGTAAAACTATCAAAAAGTCCGAGATCATATATCACCATGAAGTGACTAATCAGTATCTCTGGAATATATTTTAAAGCACACAACCCAGTTTAATGGTGATGCTCTTCTTCGTACTTGTCTGCTTCCTCTTTGTCCTTATGAACTGTCCCATCTGGATGGTTAGGAGGAGCATATATTGTGTAAAGCTTTAGGTCTATGTCAGAGTTATTTACTACATTATGCAAAGAACCAGCAGGGACTATAACCACCATATCCTCCTTTAGTATACTTTCTTCTCCATCTATGAGGACTTTAGCCTCCCCCTGTTCAATCCTGAAAAACTGATCTACAGTATCATGTACTTCTTCACCAATATCCTCTCCTAGTTTTAGAGACATAACTACTAACTGCATATGCTTACCAGTGTAAAGAACCTCTCTGAAGTTATTATTATTTAGAGTCTTCTCCTCTATATCATCTATATATCCCATATCTATTTAATCAATTAATTTAGCTATACTCTAATATCTCATAATTACACTCTGCTTTCAAGAAAGAAGTAGAGTATACATACTCAGCCTAGTGGACAGGTACAGAGGAAATAATATATATTAGTATAGGTATTTTAGTAATAGGGGATTTAATGTTTCTTTCAAATAAAACAATAAGTAAATATATCTATGAAGGAAAAATTATCCTAAAAGGTGACCTTACCATTGAAACAAAGGGTATTACAGTAAATCTAGGCAAAGAATTACTCATACCCAAGCCAGAACAGATATTTGATACAAAGAATCCTAAAGAATTAAAGTATGAGAGACATGATCTGTCTAAGAAGCCATATATATTAAAACCTAATGGGTTTGTATTAGGCTCCACCAAACAGAGTATAAGGACAGATAGGGACATCATAACCATGCTAGATGGAAGA
>CAZUDZ010000023.1:0-6699 GCA_964618765.1 uncultured Candidatus Saccharibacteria bacterium
ATGCTTCTCTCCTCTAAAATAAACTCCTTCTGTTTCTTTCCAAAAACATCAGGTACTACACCTACATCTGTAGATATTACTGGTACTCCACATGCCATAGATTCTAATACAGGATTGGGTGTACCTTCTATCTTAGAAGGACAAACATACACATCTATTTTAGAATAGTAATCATTCATCTGATCGTGAGGGATCATCTTAACAGCTTTATCTGCAAAAAAACCTTCTATTTTAAAACTCTCTTCCTTAAGCTCTTTTAGTGTTGGTTTAAGAATAGTATTAACTCCTTTAAAATCTTCTATATCACCAGACCAATTACTATTACCAACCCAACCAACAACTATTTTACGGTTTTTTAGATTATTAAATCTCTCAAGATTTTTAGGAAAGAATTTTTTGAAATCGACTCCGTCTGTTATCACTGTGGAAGGCTTTTTCCCGATATCATCAGTTGAATTATATATATCAAAAAGTCTTCTTGATGAAACAGTATAATGTTTAACAAATTTTAATATTTCTTTTGTTTGTGAAATGTTTTCATCCAAATATAAATGATCATAAACCGAGGTAGAGACATTTAGATTTTTTATAAAATCTCCATGCACATATCTTTCTGGCCTCAAACAGCCTAAACTTTTTAAATATTTGTGTGCAGGAAGATCGTTTAACCAAAGTAGGTGTCCTCTCCAAAAAAAATGGATGAGATCACTTTTTTCAACTAAGAAAAAAACCTTCACGATATTCTGGATATCATCCATTACGATGTACTGGAAATCGTATTTGTTCCCGAGGTGATTCATAACCTGTTTAGCAATATTACTAAAAGCCCAGTTATGGGAATCTACCACAAGGGATATTACAGGTTTTTTTCTTTTCATTTTTCTTTTCCTAAAATCTTACGAGCTACCCCACTCATCTTATTTGCAAGTTTGTATGTTCTTGAGTTTAGAATAGAACTTAATTCTTGTTCTAAATCACCATAGTTGGTAGCAAATTCTTTAATATTTTTCTTCATCAAACTATTTTCACTGCTTTCAATTATTAGCTCTTTTTGAAGCTCTTTCCTTTCCTGTTCAAAAGAGGTTAGTAAATCAGAAATCTTGTTCTGAGCTTCTTCCCTTTCCTGTTCAAAAGAGGTTAGTAAATCAGAAATCTTGTTCTGAGCTTCTTCCCTTTCCTGTTCAAAAGAGGTTAGTAAATCAGAAATTTCATCCTTATGTAGTTGCTCTATCTTAGGTATTCTCTCCATTAACTCATTATGGCTATATGGATAGCTTGTAGATGCATTTTTAGCTTTTGCATTCCATACTCCAATGTAATAACAACACTCCTCTGTGGAAAGATTTGTATCAGGAGGAACTATTAGTGTACTCAGAGTCTTGTACTTCAGCATATCCATTTGATCAGTTCCTTTAAAACCGACAAACTTATCTTTTAAATTAAGATTCATATACCCATTAACATAAGTTCCTATTAAATATTCAACCTTATTTCCTAAAACTTTCTCTGTTAATTCAGTAAATTCTTTAAAGTGGAACTTTTTTTTATGAAATGGATTTCCCTGATTCTTGTTAGGATAGTAAAAATAATCATTTGGACAAGAAATAACATAAATTGCACCACTCTTTGAAACTCTAACTATTTCCTTAAGAAATTCTTCAGGAGGATCTATATGCTCTATAGTTTCAAAAGATACCACCATATCAAAAGTCTCATCCTCTATTCCTTTTAAATCCTTGGCATCAGAAACAAGAAAGCTAATGTTTTTCTCTTTAAAATTCTTTCTGGCTTCAGAAATAGCACTCTCAGAAACATCAACTCCTACAACCTCTTTAGCTCCCCATTTTGTTAATAGATGAGAACCATAACCCTCTCCACAAGCGATATCTAAAACCTTGAGTCCTTTACACAGATTCTTCGCAGAAAGATATCTATTTATATGAATAGCACCCTCTATCGAACTATATCCATCCTTATTTATTTCTAATCTTTCTATGTATTCCATCAGGGACTTTAGTGAAATTATCTAGATTTTCCTTAGCTTTTTTATCATATTCTCTCTTCCATTCTTTGTACAACTCCATAATCTTTTCCTTATTATCAAGACAGTATTTTATTTTTTCATATATGGCCATAGAATTATCAGCCTGATCTACAACTAAGTACTTTCGAAGTTCGTGTCCTTCCCAGTAATGGTGATTATTCCCGGTTATACAAGGAACCCCTAATTCTAGGCTCTCTAATGGTAACATGGGAGCACATTCAACAAAAGTAACATAAAGATTAATATCATTCTCTGCCATCTTTCCGAAAAGAATTTCTCTTTCTATCGGTTCCCTATTTCCAACTACATTTAGTTTTAACATATTGGCAATTTCATAAATCTTCTCACTTATGGGGATACACTCTACAAGGCTGTCTTTTACTAAACTTGCTGCTGAGAGTTGATTGTAGAAATTTTTAACCCAACGATCCCCAGAAGCATAGAGACCTATTTTGGTAAAGTTAGTACTTTTTGGCTTTTTGTACTTGTTTTTCAAAGTAAAGTTATTCATGACAAATTCTGCCCTGTAACCTTTAGCATTATAGAAATCTGCCATACTCTTTTTAACAAAACCTAAACTCGAGACAACTCCATCTTTATGAAGACGAATTATCTCGCAAAATCTGGACCAATCATAATCCTCTATATGCATACTATTACTTCCATGCCAGAGTGTTTTTATTACTATTTTTTTGTCTATCTCTTTTATCTTTCTGGCTAAATTTTCCCAACCCTCCGCAAAAGCACTAAAGACAACAAGTTTAGGTTTCCTATCACATATCATCACTGCAATTCTCTCTATATAATCCCACAGATACACCTCCTCTATAGCTATTGTGTATTGGAAAAGTTCCTTAGTTGCATAGGTAGTACCTAACCAATTCGGATTATATATAACTATGCACTCCCCTTTAGGGATATGTTTTAATTCATTAACTATTTCTACTTCTCTCTTTTTTAAATATTGTAAATGCCTTTTAGCTCTTCTTCTTCTAACAAAGGGATATAGCAAAATTTCTAACAATTTCTTTAGGCTCTTTTTGGTAAAACTCAGTACTTTGACAACGAAATCCATACATCCCCTCCCAAAAATACGATACAACTTATTTAGAAATTGTTGTGGTTTTGATATCCAGCTACCGTCATAATAATGAATCATACATGTATTTTTTGTGAACATCTTATCTTGATAATCGTAACTAAGGGGGTAGAAATAATCTCTAGAGTAAATATAGATACCACCTTTTAATTTTTGATTTTTCCAATGAATACTCTTCAAACCATATTTGTTTTTGAGCAAGGTAGTAAGCAATATAGGTATGGATACAGAGTATATATCTGACCCTTCAAAAGATAATTTCTCATATTTTTGTACAAGATCTACGATAACTTCATTATTAGGGTTTTTACAGGCAAGAACGCCAACTGCAACATACTCCGGAGATTCCCACCCTGCAAAAAACTCATTCTTAAGTAGCAAATCTATATTTTTTGTAACTAACATATCAGTATCAAAATATATTCCACCATACTCCTTAAGAGCGTAAACTCTCGCTACATCAGAAACAAAAGCCCACTTCCTTGCTTCATATGCCTGTTTTGAAAATTGGGTGATATTAATATCAAAATTACTCTCATCCCATCTCATTATTTCATAATCTGGTAAGTACTTTTCCCAACTTCTAATACATTTCTTTGCTAATTTAGGTAAAGGCTTTCCACCAAACCAGCAGTAATGGATAATCTTTTTTGATGACATGGCATATTACAAAATATTATTGAGACTATTTTAACACATTTAAAATAGGATTAGTGTAAAGAAAACTTCTTGACCAATGAAAGGACAAAAGCTAGAATCATTTATTATGAAGGTTCTAATTTGTAATACATTAGAAAAGAGAGGAGGAGCTGCAAGAAGTGCCTACAGGATTTATGAGACTATTAAAAATCAAGGTGTGGATATAACGTATCATTATCTATTTAAAGATAAACAAGAAACCAAATCTCTAATACCAAAGATCGATGCAATTCCAAGACTCCTTTTTGCAAGAAATAGAAAAGTACCCTTTAGTACTTCTATCTTCTCATTCGGAGGAAAAAGGAAAATCAAGAAATTCAATCCTGACATCCTCCATTTGAATTACATAAATATGGGTATGTTATCCATAAGGGAGATTGGGAGTTTTGATATTCCTGTCGTATGGACATTGCATGATTCTTGGGCATTTACTGGAGGATGTCATCTTCCTACAGAATGCGATCTATACGAAAATGACTGTGGAAATTGTCCTTCTCTTCAATCGAAAAACACCTTAGACTTAAGTTCTTTTATATTGAAACAAAAAAAGAAGTATTGGAAAAATAAAAATATACATATAGTTTGTCCGAGCAAATGGATAATGTCGAAAGCGGAAAAAAGCCCTCTTTTTAAGAAAGAAAACATCCATCTTATTCCCAATCCTTTAAATACAGAAGTGTTTAGACATTTTAATAAGGAAATATCAAGAAAAAAATATGATCTTGATATTAATAAAAAATACATACTGTTTGGGTCTATTAATCCATTCAGAGACAAAAATAAAGGGTTCCACTTACTTGCTGATGCCTTACGAAAAATAAAAACTGAAAATGTAGAGCTATTAGTTTTCGGCTCTGAGACTAAAACTCCAGACACATACAAAGATATACCTATAAGAAATATAGGATTTATTGAAAATGGGAATGATTTAGCCTACCTATACTCTGCAGCTGATATAACAGTAATTACCTCTATCTCGGAGAATTTACCCAATATTCTACTTGAATCTCTCTCTTGTGGTACTCCTTGTATTGGATTTAATGTCGGAGGTATTCCAGAGATTATTAATAAAGAGTTACTGGGGGAAACTGTAAAACCTTATGACACCGAGGAGCTAGCGAGGAAGATGGATTCTCTAATTAATTCCGATTACAGGGATAACAGAGAGGAGATACACAAAAACATAAAGGATAGATATGATTATGAAGTAATTTCGAAACAGTACATAGAATTATACAAATCATTAACTTTGTAAATATGCATCAATTGCACCCTGGACATTATCATACTTTATAAGTCGCCCTTCTTTCAAAAATAGAGCCCTATCACAAAAACCTTTGATAGCTCCAGGAGAGTGAGTGACTAGAACAATTGTTTTCCCCCTCTTTTTGTATGTTCTAAAAATATCAAAACACTTCTCTTGAAAGGGTAAATCCCCTACTGCAAGAACTTCATCCAGGATATATACATCTGCATCAGCCATGATCGCTATAGAGAAAGCAAGTCTTACCTGCATTCCAGAAGAAAAATTTTTCATAGGAACATCCATAAATTTCTCTAATTCTGCAAACTTAACTATTTCTTCATACTTCTCTTCCAAAAAACTTTTCTTCATTCCCAATATGATTCCATTTAGAAAAACATTTTCTCTTCCTGTCAATTCAATGTTGAAGCCCACGCCTAATTCCAAAAACGGCACTACTTTTCCTTCAACCTTTACTTCCCCACTGGTAGGTTCGTATATACCAGCCATAATTTTTAACAGTGTAGATTTACCACTACCATTTCTTCCCATAATCCCAACAAATTCTCCTGGATAAATATCTAAATCAATATCCTTCAATACTTCAAATTGCTCTCCTTCTTTTTTAAATATCCTCCACGGTTTAGCCACATACTCTATGAAAGTATCCTTCTTCTCATGTGGAAGAAAGAAAGTCTTCTTAACATTTTTAATTTGTACTACTGGTTTTTTATCCATATTTTAGAAATATTCAGCTATTTTAGAAACCCTCTTCTTAAAAAACAAATTCCCTAATATGAAAATAGCTAGACAGATAAGGAAAACTATTCCCATTTGATAGAAATCTTGAGCTCTAATAACATCTCCATATATTAATCCCTTTCTTGCATATGTAACAATGAAGGTTAAAGGATTCAGTTTAATATATTTTTGTAATCTAAGAGGTAACATCTCTAGGGTATAGTAAATGGGAGTCATCCACATAACAAGTTGCAAAACAACAACTGTTAGGTTATGGAGATCTCTTAATTTAATATAGAGGACACTCAGAATTTGTCCTAAACCTAGAGTCAAAAGGTAAATAGAAAGAATTGCCAAAAAGAAAAGAAGGAAACCTACAAAAGTAGTCGTAATGGGTGTAAAAATACTAAATATAACAAAAACTACCATATTAAAGAAGAAGTCTAGGAAAGAAATAGAGACAGAACTAAAAACTACGACTTCTCTTGGAAACTTGATCTTTAAAATAATACCTGCTTTATTCATTAATGATGTTAAGCCCATTAAAACAGCCTCACTAAAGAGATTCATAACGATTATTCCTAAGAGCAGCTCCATTTTATAAGATTCATCCATCCTAAAAATATTTGACCAGATCATGTAGATTACCCCGAAAATAGCTAATGGTTTTAATATAATCCAAATTATACCTAAGTAAGAATTCTTATACCTAAGCTTAAAGTCCGTACTTATAAATTGTGTTAACAATTCAAAATAGTTATGCATCTCTATCGATTATATTGACTTACATTATTTTCCGCAACCCTCATACCATCTATGCGTATCTTCTAGGATTGTACCTATCTTTCTCTCTGGTTCCCAAGAAAGTATCTT
>CAZUDZ010000024.1:0-6238 GCA_964618765.1 uncultured Candidatus Saccharibacteria bacterium
AGAGTTTTTTCTTCGTATAGAAAGAGATGGAGACCTAAGAGAAACAGGTTTCTGCTTAGATACAGTATGTTTTAAGATAATAGATTACACTGTTCTTAGTAGAGATCAAATTGGAGGTTTAATCTCTGTGGATGAAATTTTTGAAGTACAGGAAGGAAATTTTTTCCTTGTAACTTGTTCTTCAAGATTAATTCCAGGATTACAAACTCCAAAGTTAATTCTTCAGTTACAAATCGTTTCATAAAGTGCCAAAGGGAAGGTCTTCGCGACCAATTTTAAAAGATCTTCCCTTAGTAGTACCATATTCTCAAATTAATATTAATATGATGATAGCAATATCCTTAATTTTTGTTGATTAAATTTAAGAAAAGAGAAGTAATACAACCGACCTATTCTTCACTAGCTGTACTCCCTCTATCTTCTATTTTTCTACAATCACTCCGATATATCTTGCAGACAATGATTTGGGAAGTAAGTCAATTACAAAACGAAATGAGTTAATAAATCGTTCGAAATTTTTGTATTTCTTCCCTGTTTTAGTTACAAATCGGAAATAGAAATGTCCTAGATGATCAGCAGTAACTATCTTATTGTTACAGCTTAGCATATGCCTTTTGATGTTTCCCAATGACATTGCTTTCAGATTGTGATTATCTAGAACTTCTGGCTCAATGGTTCTGTAAAGAAATTTGTATATTGAGGAGTTAAGATTAGGAACTTCAATTATACATATTCCTCCCTTCCTGGTCATATCAAGATGCTTGTTAATTACAGCCTCCCAGTCATCGAAATGTTCAATGAATCCGAATGAACAAACAATGTCATACTTGTCATCGCTTTTATACTTTAGAAAATCTTTTTGTATGAAGTTCCCTACTCTAAAACCTTCTGATTTAAAATAATCTGCCATCTCAGGAACCCTTTCTGATATATCAATACCATTTAGCTCATATCCCTTTTCTCCAAGCACATTTAGAAATTTCCCTGGGTAACATCCAATTTCAAAGCAGCTTTGATCTTTTGTAATTGGAATACTTTTTTCTAGCCAGGTCATCAGAGGATGATTAGTAGGCTTTTGATGAACCTTAACATCTTGCCAATGTTGGTCCCAGTATTTTTTGTTTGAAATGTTTTGCATATATTAAGTATAACAATCTATCCCAATCATCTCTTGTAGATCGTGCCTAACTATGGCTGATTCTCTTGATATCATATCCGGTGCTCCTGGGAGAAATTCATGACTAACATATGATTCTCCTTCTTCTGAGATACAAAGATGTCCACCATCAGCTACTCTTGGATCCCCACTAAATTCATATCCTATATGATTACGCCCTACAATATCTTCCCACATGTGTTCACGTTCAGAACCAAGGGAAACAATTCCACTTAAACAAAGATACATATATTCAGAATCTTTAACAATAATAAATGGACAATGTGATCTCCAATGAAAATTTTCAAGGTTTCTAATTTTTTCAATTTGTTGCTTAGACAATATTTTATTAGCTTCCATCTTAAAGATAAGTAGATGTTTGAATTCTTTAGTATCTACCTCCTCAAAAGGTCTTCTTAGTTCAATTCCAGATAAAGGGTTTTCTGAACTCATGTGTATAAATTTAGAAAAGGTTATATGAGAATTATATATAAAACAGGGAGAGTATTGAAGTATTATATGTACTACTTTGTAGTGTTAATTCCTAGTCATGTAGCCTCTCATTAAATCATTAATAAAATAGGACTTTTCTCTTATTGTGCAAAATGAATGCTCATGCTATCTTATTATTAATTAATTTTTTCATACTCCTTATGAACAAGCTTTCTACATGGTTTAAGGGCTTACCTAAATGGGCAAAAATTGTATTTTTCCCAGCCCTAATCTTATTCCTACTAATTCTTTTCATCCTCATCTCCTTAACCACATACGGGTATATCAGTTACTCTTCTAATCGGCAAAGTAATACTGCGCAGATAGATCCACAAGAGCAAGAGGAAGAGGAAGAGACAGAGGAGAATTCAGAAGAAGAGTCTACTGCTAAAGTAGTTGACTTAGAAGTTGAATTCTTAGGTGTTCCCTTAAAAACGAATAATAAGTTTGATATTGCTACATCAATTTATAATGAATACATGAAGGAGTATATAGATCTAGATGAATCGTTTGTTGTTGAATACAAGACAGGTAGGATTAAGAAAGGATTTTTTATTGACGATGAAGAATTAACCCATGATTTGAGTGGATATGATATTTATCTACTATCTACTTTAGAGGATTTTAGCTATGTTTATGCCGTAAGGATAGCCTATCTAGACAAGAACTCTCCAATATTTATTCTTTCAATAGATCAAAGAGAATCAGGTGATCCGCTTGAGGAGGATTTACAGCGTAATGTTATTGATATTTCTTCAGATGAAATTATAGATCAAAACATTTTTCGATCAAGTGTCTTCTATAGTGGGACGCAGTATGATAGTAAGAAAATTAGTGACAAGGGAAATGTCTTTCAAGATGGATCCTTTATAGCCAGACCCATGAAAGAAGATTTAGCTAAATTAAAAGAGATAGACAGCTTTGGAGAGGTAAAGATTTATAACTATAAAGTAAACATAGGTGGTTATTCAGTTATCCAATCTCCAGAAGGCTTCTTGCAGGAAGTAGTATATGTTCCTTCTATTGTTGAATACATTGATTCGGATCCCAAAGTAGAATTAACTTTAGATAAAACTGGAGTAAAAACAAAACATACTTATGATTACATATCTATAGGGGATTGTTTTGGAAACAGTCTAGAGATTGCTGATGTGAAGGATACAGAATTAACAAGCATTGGGAAAGCAAAAGATGGAAGTCCTGTTTATGTAAAGATTGATAAAAATGATACTTATTTAAAGAAACTTTATAACGAGGATTACTTGTCCGAAAACCTCGAAATGAATAAGTATAATGAAATTACAGAGGATGATGCGACTCCTTTTACGTATGAGAAATTTGTAGATGCCTATCCAGTACTGTACTGGAAGGATCCTTTTAATAGATATATCATGTTTGCTAGAAGAGATTTTGTTGCTACTGGTGGTTGTGCAAAACCTGCTATATATTTATATCCTGAGCAGAAAACAAGCTTGAATGTTAAAGTTATTCCTAATGGACTTCTGACATTTACATATCCTAAGTATGGTAAAAATGGATGGGACATTAATGTAGATGCTAGTGGTAGTATTGTTCACAAAGGGAGTAAGTATGATTACTTGTGGTGGGATTCTATCTCTTACGGCTATTACACTCCAAATGATGGTTGGGTTATAGAGAGATCTGAATTTGCAAGTTTTGCAACCAACAAATTACAAGAGATGGGTTTAAATGAGAAAGAGATTAATGATTTTAAGGAGTTTTGGATCCCTCTTGTTAACAGGGAAGACTCTCAATATCTATACATTACATTCCTATTTAACTCACAGGTAAACCAGATAGCTACGCTAGACTTTAGTGTACAGCCAGATAATATATTTAGGGTTTTTATGCTGTACGAATCTATTGACCAATATAAAGTAGTAACTCCATTGAAGATTGAGAAAGTAGATAGAACGGGCTTTACTGTAGTTGAATGGGGAGGTGCTAAAGAGAGGTAGACAACCGAAGTCCCTATAACAGTAAGCACGCTCTTCTTTTGATGTTAGACTTTTAAATTACTGTAACTTCTCTAAAGAATTATTTGGTAATTCTCTGTAGTACCCTGCTCCTTCTGGTCCGGATGAATTCCACGAATTCAGAGGCACATCATATGTTTGTCCTGTACTTGGTGAAGACACTGTTTCATATCCTCTCATCCCCTCTGCCCAGTTTTCGCTTGATTCATCACTGAGTGCTGAAGAGTAGCTACTGCTTTTAGATGTTACCGAGGATCGTGTACTCTCCATCGGTCTGTTTGATGGAAGAAGAGTATTTTTTCTTGTAGAACCAATATCAATAATTGAAAAGCTGTCCTGCATTTCCTGTAAAGTTCCTTTAACCTCTTGCCAATACTCAGGCGTCGCTATCTGTATAGCCCAGAAAGCAGATGAGTATTTAGTTCCAATACCAAAGTATGGAGCTTGATATACCCCTACCGTGGCTTTCCCAGTAACAGGTGTCCCTGAAAGGCTTCCAGTAAAGTCGAATTCCTGTACGGCATATCCTGAGATCTGTGAAGGAAGTACTTCTCCCTCCGTTATTGTTACATTCTGAATTTTTGCAAATTCAGGTAGTACCCTTTGTGCCCAAGATTTAGGAGTGTATGAGCCTGTAAATCCTGTGGTATATGCATAGCTAAACCCTGCATTACCATCATCTCTTGTTAAATCAATACCACTGTCTGTTTCCGCTGTAACATTGAAAGTAGATGCTTTGTTTAGTTTGAAATACTTCCCCCTGTACTCCTGAAAACCCCCTGGTATTGTATCTCTTCTCCCCTCCTTAACTTGAGCTGCCTGTAGTATATCATCTGTAAGTACTTTTGTTCTCGCAAAGCATCCAGACACCTCTTCTAAAAGATCCTGTTTCTCATCGTAAGAATCTACTGGCGCCCAGTATGATTTGAATGTAACAAACTCTCCAGATTTAGAAACATACATTCTTCCTTTTATATCGTATCCATCAATTTCGGAAGATATTTCAGCAGTTGCTTGTTCTTGAGAATCTTTTATATTTTGTACCTCAAATGTCCCATTCGTAGCCTCTATTGTTTGTTTAAAAATATCTGCAAACGCTTTTAGGAATTCTTCTTTTGAGAGATCCTTTTGTAATTTAGCAGTATACAAGAATACTGCAGTTGTATTTGTATCATCTTCCATAATGGAAACTGTTCCATTATCAAGTTCATATATCCATCCGTTTGGTACCCCTATACTAAAAGCACTCTCAGGGTATTCAATTCTTGTTAGAGAACACTCAGGATTATCATTCTCTATGTTTTCAGAGTAGTACTCATTCTTTTCTTGTTCTTTTTTAGGATTACTGTTTACATTTTCTTTAAATTTAGAAAATACCCCAGTTACTATTAAAGTAACAATTAGTAGGGAGATTAAGGAGAGAAGTACAAGAGATATGATTATGGATCTCTTGTGAGTCTTGAAGAAATTACCAAAAAGAGATGTTTTCATATTTGGATGTATATGGTTATGGATTATTTAAGAATTAGTATAGGGTAGAGATTAGGATATTACAAGTACTGAGTGTATATAAAGAAAAAACCTGGAGATAATTAGGTAAGTAGCAAAAATTTGCATACTCAATACCCACTCCAGGCTTCTTGCTTTTAATCATTGGGTTAATTATATTTGTTCAGAATATGATATTCCCTATCAACAAAGACTCTCGCCCTATTTTGAACTTCTGGGGGTATAACAAATTTAAGGGTGCTGACTATTAGGTCTACAATTTCAGGAATTGAAAAGCCATCAGCAATTTCTATGCTAAGACTATCTTGTTCAATTGTGATTCTTTTAACTCCTTCCAGACTACCAACTCTTCCCAAGAGAAAACCTCCTCTCAGATTTAGATTCTGAAAAGAACCCTCAAGAGATTCTTTGATTTCTCCATCTTGAATTTCGGCAAACAGTTTTGCCTCCTGAGTTGCAATATTAAAACCAAGATGGAAATCGATACTTTGTGGGTTTAAGGTGTAGTTTACAACAATTGTTGGTTTCATTTAATCTCCTTTGGAATAATCTCCCATTGTTAAAGTAGCAAGGGCTAATTATAACAAAAACCAAGGACAATCACTATAGGTTGGTGGGGTGGATGGTGGAATGATGTTAGAAAGATTTTTAAGATAAACATCTAATAACCCCCTACCCTTTTGGTATATATATTTCTGCCACAAAAAATCTCTTTTGAGGGTGTTTAATAAGTGAGATACCTTAGTGTTCATTGGGTGGAAGAAAAAATGAACAATTAAACTTTACACATATTTTTCTTTTATAATTATAAATAATATATTAATTTAACTGTATAGAGATGAAGAAAAATATATTTAAGCAAGTGAAATTTAAATATATAATAATCTCACTTATTCTATTAGCTATAATTAGTGGGTTATTCATTCTAAGAGAAGTTGTTACTCAAAGACAGATTGACCAATGTTACAATGAAGCAAGAGCCCGATACGAAGAAGCTTTAGAAAATGTAAAAGACATCCCTGGAGAAAAGACGAATAATAGCCGGATTTCCCCTTGGCCAGTAGAAGATGTAGAAACAAAAATG
>CAZUDZ010000025.1:0-5830 GCA_964618765.1 uncultured Candidatus Saccharibacteria bacterium
AAGATAGATATGGCAAAACTTGCACAAGGTATCACCATTATTCATTTGTATGGTAAAGATGTTAAGAAGTTAAAAATACAGATACCAAATATAGAAGAACAAAAGGCAATAGTATCAGTTATTAAGAAATGGGGTAAATATTTAGAGCAATTAGATCAAAAAGTACACATTAAAAAGAATGTAAAAAAATATTTACAGCAAGTGTTATTAACCGGTAAAGTTAGATTAGAAGGTTTAAAAGCAGAGTGGCAAGAATATCGACTAGGAGAAGTTTGTAAAATTCTTAAAGGTAGAGGTCTTTCCAAAGGACTTCTTGATGAGAATTGTAATCAGGAATGTATTTTATATGGTGAGTTATATACAAAATATAGTGAGATAATTGACACTGTAGTAAGTCATACAAATATTCAGGAAGGGATTAAGTCGATTTCTGGGGATGTATTAATTCCTGCATCAACAACCACAAATGCTTTAGATGTTGCAACAGCTTCATGTATTAAAAAAAGTGATGTTTTACTTGGGGGTGATATAAATATTTTTAGACCAGAGAGTAATATTGATGGAGAATTTTTGGCCCAATATTTATCGCATGCAAAAAAAATTGAGATGGCTAAACTTGCACAAGGTATAACGATTATTCATTTGTATGGTAAAGATGTTAAGAAGTTAAAAATACAGATACCCCATATAGAAGAACAAAAAGCAATATCTTCTATACTCTCAAAAGCAGATGAAGAAATAACTATGTTAAAAAAACAAAAAAATATTATAGAAGATCAAAGAAAATACCTATTAAACAATCTCGTAACAGGAAAAATTAGATTACCTAAATTTAGAAATAATAATGAATAATGTTAGATATAGATTTTGACGAAGTAAAACAATCACAACTCCCATTAGTAGAGATGTTAGTTAACATGGGATACAGATATATCCCTATAGCAGAGGTATTAAGAGAAAGAAGAGAAGATACAGGCAAAATGATCTTAAAAGATACGGCTTTTGAATCACTTAAAAGGATTAATAATAAAGAAGAAGAAATCTTTAGTGATAAGAATATCGTAGATGCGATAACTGAGTTAGAAGAAATACCATTAGAGGGATTAATTGATACATCCAAATCTATTTATCAATCAATAATGCCTAAAACAGGTGGTAAAACTATTAAGGTCTTCTACCAGGGTGAATATATATCTAAAAGTTTCAAATTTATAGATTTTGAAAACATTGGAAATAACGATTTTTCGTTTACAGTAGAATTTGAAGCTACAGGAAAGTCAAATATTAGACCAGATATTGTAATCTTTGTTAATGGTATCCCATTTAGTATTATTGAAAACAAAAAATCTTCAGAAGAATTAGAATTAGCAATAACTCAACAGTATAGAAATCAAGGTGCAGATAAATGTCCAAAACTCTTCATATATCCTCAATTATTAATAGCCGCTAACAAAGAGGGATTAAAATATGGCACAACAGGGACCCCTAACAAATTTTATGCAAAATGGAGAGAGCGAGATGTTGCCGACGAAGAGTGGAAAAACAGGAAAAATTTTGATGAAAAATATGACAAAGAAATATCCAGTGTAATATCAAAGAAGATTGGTGATGCACTATATCTACAAATTTTAGAGGATTTAAATGGAAAGACTAGAAATCATAGACAGAAAACAAACAGGTTAGTTACAGAACAAGACAGAGGAGTATATGGATTACTTAGAAAAGAGAGATTATTAGATATCTCTAAAAATTATGTACTCTACGATGGTGGTGTTAAGAAAATAATGAGATATCAGCAAGTATTCGCAATAAAAAGAGCCTTAAAGAGAATTAGGAATACAGAAAAGACAAAAACAGGGGAAAGAAGAGAAGGTGGTATCCTTTGGCAGACACAAGGTTCTGGAAAATCCTTAACAATGGTTATGTTTGTTAAGGCATTAATAGAGGATCCTGATATCAAGAATCCAAGAATTCTAGTTGTAACTGATAGGAGAGATTTAGATAGACAAATTAAAGGGACTTTTGAAAATGGTGGTCTTAAGAAAGAGATTACTCAAGCAAGAAGTGGTGCACATCTGTTAAAACTAATTAGGACAAAAAGTCCCGATGTTGTTACTACATTGGTATTTAAATTCAGAACAGCAAGTGAATTAAAGGCGGATTTTGTAGACACAGATAAAGACATTTTTGTTTTAATAGATGAGGTACATAGGTCCCAAGGAGGCGAAGCAAACCTTGAGATGAATAGAACAATTCCTAATGCATGCTATATAGGATTTACGGGGACTCCAATTTTGAAAGAAAAGAAATCAGAAAATCAATTTGGGAGGTTTATTGATAGATATACAATTGACGATGCACTAAAGGATGAGATTGTTCTACCTCTTATTTATGAAGGGAGATATGTGGATTTAAGACAAGATAAAGAAGAAATAGACAGGCAGGTTAAGAGATTAACTGCAAATCTATCAAAAGATGAGTTGCGAGATTTGCAGAAATATATCGAAGCGAAAGCAATGCAAGAGGCTCCGGAAAGAATAGTAGAGATAGGCTATGATATCGCGAAACATTTTACCTCAAACTTTTCAGGGAGTGGACTAAAGGCTCAGATAGTTGCTCCTTCAAAATATGCCGCAACACTTTTTCAAAGATATTTTGAAAATGAAACTGATATTAGTACTGCTTTAGTTATTTCTGATGAAGATGGTCTTAAGAATTATGAAGATAGTCACAGAAAAGAAGTAGAGGAATACTTAAAAAGTATTAAAGATAGATATCAGAGTCTACAATCATATGAGAAGCAGGTTATAGACAGCTTTAAAAACAATGAAGATGGGATTGAAATATTGATAGTAGTTGACAAGTTGTTAACAGGTTTTGATGCTCCTAGAAATACAGTCTTATATCTTGCAAAGGAATTAAAGGACCATAACCTTTTACAGGCTATTGCAAGGGTAAATCGCTTGTTTGAAAATGATGTTTTACCAAAGACCGCTGGTTATATCATTGATTATTCTGAGAATGCAAAGAATCTTGAAACAGCAATGCAGTTGTTTGGTAATTACGATGATGAGGATGTAAAAGGTACACTTATAGATGTTGATGAAAAAATTAAAGAGCTTGAGGATGCATATTCTAAATTACACGACAGTTTTAATGGAATACAAAATGATGATGAGGCATATCTCCAGCATTTAGAAGATGAGCCTACAAGGAAAGAATTTTATGAAAACCTAAACGAATTCGTAAGAGTATTTAATGAGTGTATTGTGCTAAGAGAGTTTGTTAATGATTTTGACAATATAGATACATTTAAGATGGATTTGAAAAAATATGCGAATCTGAGAAAGACTGCAAGTATTAGATTCTCAGATGCACCGGACTTCAGAAAGTACAAGCAAGCATTAATAAATATTCTTGATAAAAATATCAAAGCGGAGGAAGCAGAACTTCTTACTAGGCAGATATCAATTACAGATAAAGAAGCTTTCAAAGAAGCAGTTGAAGATTTAGGGTCTCCAAAATCGAAAGCTGAAGCCATTGGATCAAAAACTCAAAAGGTGATATCTGAGAGAATGAAAAATGATCCAGAATTTTATTCTAAATTCTCAGATAAAGTGGAGGCATTGTTGCAGGCAATGAGAGAAAAGAAATTAGCAGATATTGAAGCATTAAAACAGATTAAGTTAATCAGCGAGCAGGTTTTGAATAAAGAAGATGAAGATTTGCCTATAAAGATTAAAGAGAGAGCTGGTGCGGATGTTTTCTATCGTAATTTGATGAAAGATTTAAAAAAGTACGATCTTGAAGACGAATATATTATTGGTATTGTTCTAGATATTTATGAAATATTAAAAGAAGAAACTGTGGTAGATTGGCAAATTAATACAGAAGCAAAAAGAATTATCAAAAATAAACTGGACGACTACTTATATGATATTGTAAAGATTCAAAAAGGGGTTGGTCTTAAGAGTGAAGATATCAAGAATCTTATCGACGAAACTATGACCTTGGCTCAAAATAATTATGAGATTATATAGTTATGCAATCAAAGATTTTTACTTATGGGAAATATTCATATAAATATTTCTTATCAAAAGAAAACAGAAAAACAATTAGTTTGGTTGTTAAACCTGACAAGACAATAATTGTGAAGGCTCCAAAAGAGGCAACGAGGGAAGAAGTAGAAAATTTTTTAAAAAGAAAATGGTCGTGGATGAAGAAGCAAACTAGTTACTTTGATAAGTACTCACAGAAAAGATATGAGAAAGACTATGTTAGCGGTGAGAGTTTCTTTTACTTAGGTAGGCAGTACAAATTGGTTGTTAGAAGAGCGGGTAAAGAATCAGTTAAATTTTCAAAAGGTATTTTGGAGCTTTATACCAAAAAGGAACTAAGAAATTCAAGTCATAATCGTCATTTATTAAGTAAGTGGTATGATGAGAGAGCTACCAATATTTTTTCAAAAAGGTATAAGATTGTTTTAGAATTATTTGATTATAATTTTGTTCCCAAGTTAGATATAAGAAAAATGAATAAAAGGTGGGGTAGTTTTTTAAGTAATAAAAAAATATATCTCAATCTTGACTTAATAAAATCTTCGATACCTTGTATTGATTATGTTATTATTCATGAGTTGTGCCATATGATGTACAAGAGACACAACAAAGATTTTTATAAGTTTTTAACTCAAAAGTGCCCAGATTGGGAATCTAGAAAAGAGAAATTAGAACTGTTAGTAGGTTATTTTTAAATTTATTTGAGAAAAACATGCGAAACTATTACAGAATAATGTTAGGTGCAAACAGTATATATGCAGAACAGATGCATAACGAAGGATATGTAGGAATTGGTTTTTTTGAAAATATTAATTTAGAAGGAAAGCTACCAGAGAACTGGAGAGACTTTAATCGTGAATTTATATCAAAGTATTTAGAAGAATGAGGTTTATATGAGGTGTTTTGAAAAAGTTAGTTTAGATGAATTTAAAAAATATTACAGCGAGGATTTGTATGATTTTAAGTTACCTTGCCGTAGCACTAAAAATAGTGCGGGCTTATCATGTGGATTTACGTGGACCGTATGTAAAGGATTAGTCCATGGAGATATAGTTATAAGTCCGGATGGGAAGGGTTCGTATTTTGTAGGTGAAGTTGAAGGGGATTATGAGTATCATCAAGGAGAAATACTCCCTCATAGACGAAGAGTTTCATGGTATCCAAAGATGATAAATAGAGATGATACTAGTATTGAATTTCAAAATTCTGCAGGATCAATAGGAACTGTAAGTAATATCTCAAAACATTCTGTAGAGATAGATAATCTAATTGCTGGGAATACACCTTTATCATTGATTTCTACAGATGAAACGGTCGAAGATCCTTCTACTTTTGCCTTAGAAAAACATTTAGAAGATTTCCTTGTTGAGAACTGGAAACAGACTCCATTATCCGAAAAATACAATATTGTAGAAGTGGATGGCCAATTAGTTGGACAGCAATATCCTAGCGATACAGGTCCAATTGATATTTTGGCTATAAGTAAAGATAAGAGAGAGCTCCTTGTAGTTGAATTGAAGAAAGGAAGAATAAGTGATGTTGTTGTAGGGCAGATACAAAGATATATGGGTTATGTTAAAGAGGTGATAGCTGAGGACAATCAAACAGTAAAAGGAGTAATTATAGCTTTGGAAGACGATATAAGATTAACTAGAGCATTGGCTGTTACACAAAACATTGAATTTTATAAGTATAAAGTTAGTTTTAAACTAGAAAAGGCTTAATCTTTAGAGATTAACAAATGAAAATCTACTTAGATATCGATGGAGTCC
>CAZUDZ010000026.1:0-5710 GCA_964618765.1 uncultured Candidatus Saccharibacteria bacterium
CCTATTAGCTTCTGTGCTAGTTTGATTGGATACATCATTCCATTGGGTTCAGGTTGTTCTATGTATGATAGTTTTACTCCCCTTCCAAATCTCTTTCCATCTCCTAATATCTCAGGTATCTCTTTATCACCTTTATTTACATTAATTATGATCTCCTTTATTCCTAATTCTACTGCGTCATGGATTATTCTTTCAATCATAGGCCTGTTCCCAATGGGTAACAGGTGTTTGTTTTTGGTGTGAGTAAGAGGTCTAAGTCTTGTACCCCTCCCTCCCGCTAATATGAGTGCTTTCATAGGTTTGTGAAATAAATTATCTCCACATTCTATCCATTCTTCGGGACAGGGTCAATCAAGAGTATTTTTTAAAGCTAGATGAATTCTTATTACCTATATACCTGGATTTGATGGTGAATCCTGATTTTGACCAAGAGTGGTCGGAATCTCAGGATTAGGCATATTTGCTGGAGGGATATTCCCTATCCTCTGCATATTCGGTTGTACAATTTCTGAAGAATTGCCTATTGATGCTGTTGTTGGAGGCACTACTGCAGGAGCGACTGGTTGTACAGGAGCTTGAATCTCCTTCTTCTCCTCCTCTTTATTCTTAGGTTTAATTAGAGGGATTAAGATTTTTTCTCCAACTTCTACATCAAATGGAGGTTTTTTGTTATTTACCTTCGCTAAGAATTTCCAATCAACATTATGGTCTTTTGCTATCGAATTGAAAGTATCTCCCTCTTTCACAATATATTCATTTGAATCCTTAACTGCAGCCACAAACTTCTTCTTGGAACCAAGCGTGAGAAGGATAGCTGTAATAATGATTATTAGGACTACGATATAGAGAGCTAATGCATATGCAGATGGGATTATTGCGAATACAATGTCCTTAGTTAATGTCTCTATACCATTTAATCCTTCAAATGTAGTAGTGACATTTGCTCTGTATACTCCACCCCATGGATTATTCTCAATATCAAAGTTTAGTGTCTGTTTGTTATTGTTAATGATTGTAAAGTCAGAGGAGTTAGTATAGAAAAGTTTTGAAGTAACGAAGTTGTTTACATCAATCTTAATCTTACTATCAAGTGATACATTTCCACTGTTAGCTAAGGTAAGAATAAGCTGATTCTTGTCATTCTCATTTTTTGAATAATGAAAATCATCAATTTCCAATTTCTTTATAACATCACCTAGGATTGTTACTGCTGCTCTTATTGCTGATCTAAAGTTTAGATTTACTCCTGGATTATTTGCTAACTCTTTTTTCTCTTGTGCTACTATACAAGCATTGTGCTCTCCGACTGATACACCCTCAGGGATTGTCACTTTAAACGGAACAATTTCATTTGTATTTGGCTCAAGTGTTACTTCACTCTTCTCTAATTTATACCAAGTACCCTCATTTACAACTTCCTCTACAAGTTGCTTACATGCGAAAGCACCATCTGAAGAAGGCGTTGTATCTGTAGCATATATGAGGATTGTTTTAGTCTCTTTGGTATTGTTAATGACCATAACTCCATCTTCTACTACACTCCCTGGAGCACTTTCATAGATGAATATAGATTGAGTTCTCTCATTGTCTTCCCTTGGATTTGCGGGAAGGATTCCTATACCTCTTTGCTCAATTGCATATATAGAAGATGCAAATACAGTAAAGAGAAGAAGGGTGAATATGGCAGTTTTTGTTTTTTTCATTTTTCCAAATACCGATTATACTGCTGTTACAGTAATTGTTAAATTAATTGAGTAATCATTTGCAGCTGGCTGTTCTGGTGGGATTGTCTGAGAAAGACCCACTCCTGTAAACACCCAGTTTCCGATATCATCGGAAGCTGCCGCTGCTGAGAGCAAGGTAATACTATCTAATGTCCCTTCATTAAATGCTGAGGGTGAGCCCTTGGTAATACCAGTTATTCCACAAGTTCTACAGGTAGCTTTTACAAGTGTACCTACTGATGGATTAATGCTTAACTGTCCTCCCAATGAGTCAGAATCTGTTGCTCCATCCTCACAACCTAAAGTATCTGGATCGTTGAAGTCGTAATCTACTGCGCTATTCCAATATGCTGTTGCTCCAGAAGTTGCGGCAATTGTTAATGTCCAACCTCCATCAGCAGCGTCAGGATTCTCCACATAAATCTGTTGTGTGGAAGTACCTAAGGTACCAGTGGTAGTTTGGCAAGAGAATTTAACTGTAGTATCAGTCATCGCGAATGTAGGACTTGCTACTGGTTCGTATGATGCATCAACAACATCTGTGCTTAGTATTCCTGGATTAATAATCTGAGTTATGGCTGTCGTTGCTGACCTGACAATTCCATATTTCTCTTTGTACATAAAGTACATACTGGTTGCTCCAGTAACAAATGTAATTAAGAGAGCACTAACAGCAATTATTGTTTTATTTCTTTTCATTCCTTTAATATTTAAGATTACAATTGAATAATAGTATCTTTTCGAGCCCCTTGTCAACAAATTTGAATTAAATCAATATACACTCCCTAAAATTAAATTGCAACAATTGTAAATGTTAAACTTAAGCCATAGGTATCTATTGCCTGCTCATTAGGAATAATCTGTGACATACCAATATTTGTAAGAGACCAATTACATCCGTTTAATTGTGATGTCGCTGATAGAAGGAGGATGGAATTCACACTACCTTCCACAAAAGCTGAATCACTCCCTCGTGTAAGTCCTGTAGTTGTACAGCCTGAACCTGCAGTGAGTGTTGAGCCTGATGGAGATATTGATAATTGGCCACCATAGGTGTCACTGTCACCACCATCTCCAGCAGAGGATGTAGCATCATTGAAGTCATAGAACTTGTTATTCCCTGCATTTTGCCAAAGTGCTGTGGGACCATTAGTTGCTGCAATGCTAACCTGCCATCTGGTCGTACCATCGGATTGAACGAATATTTTCTGAGCGGAAGTTCCTAGTGTGCCTGTAGATATTTCTGGGAAGAATGATAGTTGCTTGTTTACCATGCTGAAGCTTGGTGCTGGGACGGAGACATTTGAAGCATTCACGATATCCACAAGCAGGCCTGTTGATTGCCATGTACAACCACAAACGGAGCATGCTGACTGATTGGTGAATGTAGAACAACTTGAAGGAGTGCCACCACAAATGGGTGCTGTCCATATGCATCGAGAACATCCTTTGCAACTTGTTTCTGTACAGTTTGTACAATTAAGTGTGCCATTACAACTCTGAGAGGCATATGAGGAGATTACGCCTAGACTTAGACCTAAGGATGATAGTGTGATTATCAATATTGAAATGAAATATTGTTTTTTTAATTTCTTTGAGAGGAGGAACAGGATAATTAAGAGTATTAAAGCGAATATTACCCAAAGTAGATAGTATGAGGGACACTCTCTTTGTTGCTCTGCAATCTCTTCCTCTGTAAATGAGCTCATACACTGCGCATGTTTATACAAACCTTTTTTTGAGGCATTCTCTACAACATTCTCTTTGCCACTTAAAAAGAAATCAATCAATTCATTCCATGCACATATAGGACTCTTCTCCCTCTCTTTTTGATAGTTGTCAGGTAGGTAGTATCCATCGATTGAGAAGTAGAAGGAGTCATTTACATCACATTCATATGTCATTACTAAAGAATCTTCTAGACTCATAGATAAGGGAAAGATATTTGTGATAGGAGCGTCATTAAGGGTACTCCTTATTGGGTTGATTTGGGATATTTTTATCTCTGGATCTTGAGTTGTGTCTAGAGATAGATAATCTATACCGAAACCACCTGTGAGAAATTTGAACCTTACCTTTATATTATTTGAATTAGGTTCTAGTTTGTTTAATGATACTAAGAAATCATCCGCACCACTTCCAGGCATGTGATATCCTGCAGAAATTAGACCTTGAGATACCCAATTCTGACCATCCCATAATTCAACCTTCATTTTTAAATTCTCGTCCCACCACTGTTCTACCTTTTTATTAAAGATACCCAATGTTGATATTTTGCTAAACAGACCGAATTGCTTCTCTCCCATCATATGAGCCATATATTCATAATATGTGGTAAGCAGAGTCTGCTTCCTTGCTACAATGTATAGTTTTGATAGTTCAGATTGCACATCCTTGAATTCTACTTCAAGCCAGTCCTCTGTTTTCGATTCGTCAAACTTAGGTTCCCAGAACTTCTCGTCATAGCCAGAGATGAGAGTTAGACACTCTTGTTCTGATGAACTGTTACAACCATCAGGGGTTCTTTTTTCATTAATTACTCTTGGTACTCCATTGAGATCTGGTTTTACTAGTCCATTTACTTTTTCTGTTTTATATAATTTGAAATCCTTTATATGTGATTTCTCAGGAAGTCCCTCAAATATCTTTACCTTTATACTTCCATCAATACATTTGAGTTTGGGTAATGAGTCGTATGTTGTCGTACTTACACCTTCGAAAGCAGCGAAGGGGAATGCTTCATGTTCTAGTACCCACTCATTTCCATCCCAACTTCCTACCCAAGGACAACTGGTACCTGACCATGTGCACCCAGCACAGGAACAACTAGTACATGTTTCTGAGGTTGTATTACTATTACAATCTCCATTGTTGCTACAATACCCTGCCGTATATGAGCAACCACAACTTGCACAGCCCTCTGTGACTAGGTTTGCACATGTCTTTGGGGTTCCTGTACAACCAGCGAATGAGAATGTACTAAAGGAAAGTAGTATAAACAAAGGTGATGCTATCTGAATTATTCTTTTAAGAAATCTACTTCTGTTCATTATTGGTATTTAAGTTCAATCATTGCATTGTTTGTTTGATTAGGTTCAACATTACCAATATATGCTAAATAGTTAGCAGAGCTTTTTTCTTTACCATCATATCTACTCTCCAACCTTCCTTCATATCCCCCTGTTGTGATGACTATCTCCCCTGCCCTGTTCCCTTTAGACGTGAGAATCTTTCCTTCAGAGACTACAAAGTTTGGTGGGAAATTTATCTCAAAGACATAATTAAGATCTTTGAGGATATTTTCTGTTGTATTTGTGAATGACACCTTACTTATCAATATATTCTCCTGTATGAAGTACTCTACTGTCACCGGACATGATTCTATTGATGTCTCCCCTATTAATCTGTTTCCCTCCTCTCTCCATTTCCATTCTAGATTGTCCTCATTTAGGCGAATCTCTTTGTATTCTGTACTCTGGTAAGGGTATGAGAATACTGCACCCCACTTAATACTTAGATTTTCTTTCTGAATAGACTTACGACCTGTTTTCTCTAGAATGGGTCTACCTTCTTCGAAGGAATATTTGTATCGTGGTTGATTGGAGAGTGTGAATGAGAGAGGTGCTAAATATTTTGTAGCATATACTATTCCAGTGAAAGTAGATAGGAGGAAGAACGATATTAGTACTTTTGAAAAGGACTTTTTCATATATGATATTTTACACACTTTTATTTTTTTTATCAACTTAGGGATGGAGTTATATCCTCTTTGCTAAGTATCCCTCCGCCTGTTTGTCTGCTAATGGTTTTAATGGTTTCCACCAATCTTGATTATTTACATACCAATCCACTGTTTCTTTTAACCATCCTTCTATATCTTTATCTGGTGTATATCCTAATTCTTTGTTAGATTTGGTATTGTCTATTGCATATCTTACATCATGACCTTTTCTGTCTCCTACATGAACAATGAGGGATTCTGGTTT
>CAZUDZ010000027.1:0-5567 GCA_964618765.1 uncultured Candidatus Saccharibacteria bacterium
CATCCAGTATTTTATGAAGTATGAGCCTATGAAGCCGGCACCACCTGTTACTAGGATTTTCATATGTTTATATTGTATAAAGTTAATTGTTAAATCTTCATCGCCTTTTGTTGGTTATATAACATTTCTCTGCACAATGGCTCCTTATATATTGAATAGTATTTCCTTATGTACCATAAAAAACTTTTTACTCTATCTTTCAAGAAAAGCCCTTTTGGTAAGACATAATCATTATCAATAGCAAATTTTCTCAAATACCTATTAGGTTCAAAAAGAAATGGCCCTTTTCCAAAAAGTACTGGTAAAAACATTTTATATGCATCAACAAGAATGACTTTGTTCTTATTTGTAGCATCTATTAAAGTCTGATAATTGTTAACTAAGTCCAATTTATTAATAACGATAAGATCTAAAGATTTACTAGCAAATAGCATATTATGTGTTATTGTCCCAGATACTGCGGCAATTTTTTTACATTTTTGGAAATATATTATCTGCATATCTAAAGATAGTGTTTCTGGCGCGAGTATTTCATATCCATTATTTTTGAAGAACTCTGATATATATTTTTCTCCATATTCTTTTTCTTGAGCATCAACAAATTTTTCCCTTGTAAAGTAAACTTTTTCTGGAATTTCTTTAGGACAATTCTTCACGGCATTATTTGTTACGGTATTAAAAATTTTTTTATACTCTTTTGTAAAGAACCTGTCTCTAACTGACATCGAAACATCAGGAATAATAATTTCTTTAAATTGTGTTGGTTCTTGTATGTCTATCAATTGAGATTTTTTTATTCCCAATAAGTTAAAAAATCTTAAAAAATTTCCACTTATCTCGACAGATGCATTTCCATGATTCCAACCACAGTATGCAATTTTATATTTCTCTGGGTTATCTAGAACAAACCATAGTCTAGAGATTAAATCGCAAATAAAATGTCCCCAATGGTAAACAAGAGGACCCAAAAACACAACAGTTTCATTTATTTTAACACTAGTATCATATAAATAATCTCCTCCAAAGAAACTATGAGGGAAAGCTGTATCCTTAACAAAATCGCCATTATTATCTACTACACCCCCTATTGCCCACATTTTTTCACCATTTGGATCTTGCTTAGCTGGAAGAATAATACCATTTTTAATATGCTTTACTGACAATGAGTCCCTTTCTAATATTCTACTATTTTCATATCCACTTGACCCATTTCTTGTATAAAAACTGTATTCACTCATTATGCCTCCTTCCCTAAAATCTTTTTTATTAACTTCTTTATCTTTCTTGCAATTCTGTATGGGACAGATGCTCTTATCCTCTCCCACTGTCTATTTCTCTCTTCCAAATCACGAATATACTCTTCCAATGACCTAGTATGTTCTTCCAAATCACGAATATACTCTTCCAATGACCTAGTATGTTCTTCCAACCTTCTATATTCATCAGTGCGAATATATTCTCGCTTTTTTATTGGGAGTACATAATCAACAATATAACGATTATTATCATTTATTATAGTATTAATATCCATAATTTTATTCCTCTTTATTATTCAAAATTTCTTTGATCCCCTCATCTAATGAGTAACTTGGTTTGAACTTCACGGAATTATTCAGAATTTTTGTATCTAAAATATTATTATTTACATCACACTTTCTAGCTACAGTATACTCTATTTGCAAATTGTCCACACCCATATGTGAGGATAATATCTCTATAATATCATTTATCGAATATCCTACACCTGTTCCTACATTAACAATCTTCTCTTTTCCCCTATATTCCATAATCTCAAGAATTGCTTGGATAGCATCATCTATATGAATATAATCCCTTTTATTTGTTCCATCACCCCAAATTTGTATTTTCTCTCCTGTTTTAATTTTATCAATCAAGATAGGAATTATACCCTGTTTACGACCAGTAATATTTTCACTACTATATGGATTTGCCAATCTAATAATTCTGTAATCCAAACCATAGAAATAATTGAATAAGAAAATATACTTCTCAATAATATCTTTAATTATCCCATAATTTGATATAGGAAACCCACTCTCTTTCTCTCGAATTGAGCTGCTATTGTGGTTACCATAAATTGTCCCACCCGATGAAATAAAAACTATTTTCTTGCAATTTGCCTTTAACATAGACCTTAGTAAATTCAATGTAGGAAAGACATTTTCTTCGATTGCATTCTCAATATTATCAGTATCCTCATCAGGGAAAACTGTACTAACAAGGTGAATTACTGTATCAACACCATGAAAATATTTTTAAAAATCAGTTTTATCTGAAAAATCAAAAGGTAGAAAAAGAATACCATTAATTCTTTCTTTTTTTAAAACTTTTCTGTCAGCAACTACTACATCATATTGGCTCAGCTCGGATATTCTATCTAACAAATGTTCTCCTAAAAAGCCCTTTCCACCAAGAAGTAAAATCTTTTTTCTCATTTTTTTGTACCAATAATTTTAAGAATGTTGTCTGTAAATTTTCCCATTGAAAAGTTTTCGTCATATATTGCTCGACTCTTTTGTCTAATTTCCTCAATATCCAAGAGATTATCCATTATATAGAGAATTTTATTAGATAAGTCTTTCGCATTTCCAGTTTCAAAAACAAAACCGTTTTTCCTATCTTCAATATGATACGATGTCCCAGTCATATCCGAACATATACAAATATTTCCGAACATAAAATTCTCCGTTGCTACTACTGGCATTGGGTCATCAAACGAAGGAACAACAAGCACCCCACCACTCTTATATAGTTCGTATAACTCATCCCTAGAGATATCACTTATTAATTGGATATTGCTATTAATATCGGCAAATTCCTGAAGCTCTAATAGAATCTCTTCACCCCGATTATCACGAGGACTCCCGATAAAAATAAATTCTCCCTTATCTCTATACTGTGTCGGAAGTAATTTTATTGCTTCGAGCAGTATTAGTTGCCCTTTTCTTTCACAAATTGTCCCAACAAGAAAGAATTTTAACTTTTTTCTCTTAGAAAATTTCGTTGCTTTAAAATTAAATTGCCTATCTTCGACCCCATAGTTTAAAACAGAGCATTTATATCTTCGCCCAAACTTCTTCATCTGGTCAATAACATACTGCCCTCCACATAATACCTTTATATTTGAGCCTATTTTATAAGGTATTAGGTGACCAATAGCTTTCCATGATTCTGGTCCTTCATGTAGCCACCAAATTATTTCTTTTGTGCCACCGCCATACCTTCTGACAAAATTTACAAGAGTAGCAGTACACATAAGAATTCTATCAAAAGAATCAATCAATCTATCTAGCAGTATATTATCACTATTTTTGTTAAATTTTTGATATTGAGTCCTATGCATATCTTCAGAAATAATAACAGGGATACCGTAATCTAGTAATTCATCCCTCAATGGACCATCTACAAGGGACAATACCGTCACAAAATAGCCTGCATCATACAGAACCCTCGCAGTATCAGCTAAAACAACTGGTGCTCCAGTTCTACTAAGCTCATGTATTAACAAAAGGATACTTCCCTTATCTCTAGACATATATTTATTAGGAAGGTAAAGAATATCATCTGTCTGACTCGAAAAGAAGAATTTTTTCTCCTGCCCATAATGATTTAATAGTGGTACATAACTAGTCGCTAATCTAATAATTTCGGACATCTTATCCTCGTGACTCTTTGAGTAATAAGTGCTCGACAAGCTATCCAAGAGATGTACAAACTCGTTAAGTGTTCCTTCCTCTGTTGTACTTTTTTTATTTTTTATACTGACAACCATCAAGAATCCTTTTGGTCTTAAGATCAATTACATGATTACTTACATGAAAAAATTCTTTAGAAATCTTTTCAAATAGCAGAGTCTTCTCCCTTGTAATACCATATTTATCAAGAAAAAAATCGATCTCTTTGAAGAGGGATAATGTTGGATTACATGTAAAGATGTCGTAAAGAGAGTTAGATATCATATAATCAAGTGGAATCTCTCGTTCTGATACCCATTCTTGGTCTACAAGAATATAACCGTTTTTTGAGATAATAATATTTGATGAGTTAAAATCCATAAGGCTCATCTTTGGGATAAATGTTTCACTTTTATACAACTTATTTAATCCTCCTGTAATTGGTTCCGTGAACTTTTTCTTAATACAGAAACCCTTCATAAAATTATAGAGTTTGTCTATTTCTTCAACAATTTTATCGAATTTCTGATCTTCAAGTAATTCCCCTATATATGTACTAAAATTCTGTCCATAGATATAATCTGAGATATAAGAACCTTTATCCTTTTTCACATCACAAATTTCTAAATTATTCTTTCTTGCTCTTTTATGTATATTATAATGTCTTTCAAGATGTTTTTTAGACACATCACTTAATCCCTTCTTTATCACACCTACATCTTTTTTGATAACTGTAGAAATCTTAAATCCTTTTTTTCTACTATTCTGGTATTTCACAAGATCTATATCAGATATCTTACAATCTTCGAATCCAAACTCTACTATATAAGAATTTGCAAAAAAATCTATAATATCATTACTTCTTAATCCCCTCAGGACACTATATATCTCAAACTGTGATTTACTATTATACAGATAAATGGGGATCTTCATAACCTCTCCTAATTCTGGAAGCCTATCATCGGAATAGATTACCTCTGGGAGTTTATAGTCTGGAAAAGGATAGTAAAATTTATATTTAGAGAAACCAACCCTATTAATCAATTTGACAAACTCTGCCTTTCCAAATGTTCCAATATCCGTCGACTCATAACCCTCTAAACCTACATATGGTTTCAAAAGATGGTCTTCTTTTGCACCAGCCCAATATTTTATTCCATATCTATTTTCAATCGCTATCAATACTTTACCATCTTTTTTTAAGTTTCTTTTCATAGTTTCTAGAAAAAAAACAAAGGCATCTTTATTAGGAAAAAACCTCTTTGCATACTCAAAAACACCAATTAAGACAATATAGTCATATTTTCCTTTTAATGAGAAATCTCCATAGTTTCCAGCAATAACCTCCAGATTCTTATACTTCTTATTTCTCTCATATGTAATTTCTGCTCTTCTTTTAGAACCCTCAATGCTTGTGACCTTACCTGCCCTATCACATAAAATAGATGTCATAGTTCCACTTCCACTCCCAACTTCTAAAATAGAATCTGTTTTTTGAAATGGGTACCACTCTAAAATATTTGATCTTATATCTGTAGTTAAATACCAAATACCATCTCCAAAAAAATCAATTTCCTTGCCGTCTTTATAATACTTTAACAATTCATCCTCAACATCTCCATCATTATATATATCCTTACCTTTATAATAATCATAAACTATCCTAGCCATTTTAAAAAATTCTAATCTAAATTACAAATATAGAAAGTATATCCTATTTCTTAATTTTCAGCTATCAAGAGATTAGCATAATTAAAAGTATCTCATATAGGATAGTGAAAGACATGTTAAAATATAGTAGAATATCCATATGACTCAATCACAAACCTACATAACAATTCCAATGTATAACGATGAGAAAATGATTCTCAA